>CAJXLF010000002.1 GCA_913055805.1 uncultured Salinisphaerales bacterium | reverse complement strand
GGTGGAGCTAGGCGGGATCGAACCGCCGACCTCTTGCATGCCATGCAAGCGCTCTCCCAGCTGAGCTATAGCCCCACAGGAGGCGCGCATTATAGAGAGGCCCGTCCAAGGGCTCAAGCGTTTTTTGCATTTTTCTTTCTATGGCCTGTCTGTGTCGCTGTCCACCTGCAGAAATCGGGCTGGGAATCCGGGTCTCGGTCTGCCGGTGTCAGTGGCTTGGCACCCCTTTCCACACACCTTGTGGCTCTTGTGGGTCATGAATGCAGTAAAAAAATGCAGAAATATCTTACAAATAGGATTGACATCTGGCTCTGGACTTTCGAATATGTACGTTCAGGCCGCTCGCGGGGCAGTGGTCTATTGAGCCCAGAGGGATAACAAGGGAAATGGCATGAAGACGACACGACATCTGTTTGTGGCGCTAGGAATGGCGGCCATGATGGCGCAAGCGCCGGTGGCGTTTGCAGAAGAGGGAGAGGGCGAGATCGACGACCGCACCTATATGGGTGTGCTTGGCGGTTATATCGGTGCTGACGAAGACGGTCGTGCGCCAGCCTATCAGTATGACGATGGCTACAGTGTCATGTTGCTGCTGGGTTCGCAGAAATCCGAGCGCGTGAACACTGAGTTCTCTCTGACCTATTCAGTACTCGAGGGTGACCGGGCCGGTGTGCAGAACGCACATGACTGGCAGTTGACCCTGGGTTACGACTGGTTGTGGTTCCTCGACCGTGATGGCTGGTCGCCGTTTGGCCTGCTGGGCCTGGGCGCCACCAACGAGGAACGCGAGCCCGACGATCATATTCATCTGACCGTCAACGCTGGTGTCGGTTTGCTGAAAGTGCTCAATGAGCATGGCACGGCGTTCCGCACCGAAGCCCGCTACCTGTATCACAACGACGATAACAACGGTAATGACAGCCCCGGCGACTGGCGTGTTGCCCTGGGCTTCCAGACCCCATTGACCGCGAAGCCGGTGGAGTTACCGCCACCGCCACCGCCGCCGCCCGCGCCTCCTGCCGATAGCGATGGTGACGGTGTGGTTGATGGCATTGACGAGTGCCCGGGAACCATCAAGGGCCTCAAGGTGGACAAGGTGGGTTGCGCCATCAAGCAGACTTTCGAACTCAAGGGCGTGAACTTCGAGTTCGACAAGGCTGAGCTGGATGCCAATGCCCGTAGAATCCTGGATGCTGCACTGGAGACCCTGAAAGGTCAGCCGAGCATGAAGGTGGAACTGGCCGGTCATACCGACAGCACCGGCCCGGAAGCTTACAACCAGGGCTTGTCCGAGCGTCGCATGAACTCCGTGCGTGACTATCTCGTTGAGAATGGTGCGAACGGTGACAACCTGACCGCTGTGGGATACGGCGAAAGTCAGCCGATTGCGACTAACGATACGCCGGAAGGGCGCGAGCTGAATCGCCGCGTCGAATTCCGGATTCTGTCTCAGTAACTGGCAGGAGGTGAGACATGGAATTGTTCAAGAGATTGATTCTGATTGGCCTGGTGGCGTTTAGCCTGGGGCTGGCCGGCTGTTCGACGGACACCAACAGCGTTGACGGCAACGGCAACGTGATTGGTGACGGCGACGGTGACGGTGACGGCGATTGTCCGGAAGGACAGGTATTGGACGGTGCGCAGTGTACGGTTACAGACCTGGTGGATGAGCTGGGTGACGTGCTGGCCGGTACGCCGCTGGAAGGTCTGGTTCAGTGTCTGGACCCGACCCTGAATGACGTGCTGGATGGTCCGGATACGCTGGTTCAGGCCCTGCTCGATGCCTTGCAGTCGCAGGAATTCGATCCGGCGACGTTCGAAGAGGCTGCCGGTGCTCTGGCCGATGGCTTGACGTCCCTGGGCGAGAACGTACCTAACGCCTTGCTGGCGCTCTCCGGTGACCAGGACGCGATTGCGGCCTGTACTGGCGGTGGCGGCGGTGGCGGTGGCGGCGGTGGTGGCACCGCCCTGGATCCCACCGCGCTTTGCGTCATTCCGGTTCTGGGTGAGGCAGTAGTAGGCGCAGCAGGTGGCAGTTGTACAGGCGATGGCGGTATGGGTGGATCACCTTTGCCTGTTGAACAGCTTTGCGCGGTGCCTGTGTTAGGGCCATTGCTTGCTGAAGGTGCCGGTGCCGACTGCGGCGGTGGTGGCGGTGGCGGTAGTCCGCTACCTACAGATCAGCTGGCGCAGTTGTGTGCTATTCCGGTGCTGGGTGCTGCTATCGTGGAGGGTGCCGGTGGCGCCTGTTCCGGTGGTGGTGGCGGTGCCCCGAACCCTGCTGATTTCCTGGATCCGGCTCAGCTTTGTGTTATTCCGGTGCTTGGTGAGCAGTTGGTCACGGCTGCCGGTGGTAGTTGCGATGGAGGCGGTGGCGGTGGAGGAAGTCCGCTGGATCCAGCGGCATTGTGCGCTATCCCGACTCTTGGTCCGGTGTTGGTTGGTGCCGCCGGTAGTAGCTGTGATGACGGCGGTGGTGGTGGCGGTGATCTGCCGCTTGACCCCGGCGCACTGTGCTCTATCCCGGTTCTGGGACCAGTACTGGTAGGTGGGCTTGCGGGTACGGAATGCCCGGCAGCCAGTTCTACCGGCGGGGCATTCCTGCCCCCACTCTCTCTCTAAGAGAAGGGCGTTAGAACAAGAGGCCCCGCTTCGGCGGGGCCTCTTTTTTTGGCCGTCTGTCCGCTGCCTGCAGGTCCGCGCAATTCGCGCATGCGGTTGGGTGTCTGGTCCGTCACTCACTTTTAATATGCCCCGTAGTGGCTTGTTCGGCATGGGAAAGTTTTCTTTTTGCAGCCTAGCTGTCTGACATGCATTGCCCAATGTCAGGCAGTTCAGTAGCATCGCTCGCTAAACGATACTAAGCCGCGAAGCTCGGATTGCGGCGGGGTCTTGGAGATCAAGGATTCGGGTTTTGAAGCGATTATTCGTCTTTTTCATTCTCTTCTATTCAGCGACTTCGGCAACCAAGGCGCAGGCAGCGAACTTTCCGCGCCCGGCGTCTCTGGAGCCGCAGATTCAATTCTGGGCCAAGATTTTCGGGCAGTATTCCGAAGATCAGGTCGTGTTGCACGATGCGCGTTATCCCTACAAGATTTTCATGGTGGTGGATGCGCGCCCGCTCAAGCGTCAGGGTATGAGTGATGCGCAGTTTTATCGCGAAAAGCGGGCGCTGGAGAACAAGGGCAAGGCGCAGGTTCGCGTCATGCTGGAGAAACTGCATCGTGCCGGCGGCAATACCTCGGGTCTTTCGCGTGACGAATTGCGCCTGCGTGGCCTGTATGCGAATTTCCGCAGTCCCAACAAGTTTCGTAACGCCGCCAGCCGTATGCGGGGGCAGGGCGGGCTGAAGGAGCGCATGGCCAAGGCCATCGTCATTTCCGGCCGTTATCTGCCGCATATGGAAGAGATTTTCCGCCAGGAGGGTATGCCCACCCAGTTGACCCGCCTGCCTTTCGTGGAGTCCAGTTTCAATCTCGAAGCCTATTCCAAGGTCGCCGCTGCGGGCATATGGCAGTTCATGCCGTCATCTGCGCGAATCTATGGCCTGCGTAATAACGAGATCGTTGACGACCGGCGCGATCCCTGGCTGGCGACACGCGCGGCCGCACGGCATCTGAAAGATGATTACGCCATGTTGCAGGACTGGGGGTTGGCAGTAACAGCCTACAACCACGGCCGTAATGGCATGAGACGTGCTGTACAGAGCGTTGGGGGCGGCGGTATTGATAAAATCGTCAAACGCTACAATGGCAAACGCTTTGGTTTTGCCTCACGGAATTTCTACACCTCTTTCATGGGTGCGGTGGATGTGGAAGCCAATCAGCGTAAATATTTCGGTACGCTGCAACGTGAGGCGCCCCTCAAGTTTGAAATCGTCAGACCGCGTCACTATGTGGCCTTTTCCACCCTGGCGCGTCTCTCGGGCCTGAATACGACCCAGTTCGCCGAACTCAACCCGGCTTTTTTGACGCCGGTGCGCGAAGGCAAGATGCGAGTGCCGCCGCAATACGCGATTCGCGTGCCAGCCGGACGCAAGGCCTATTTCGAACGCAAGTACGCCTCACTGGGTAGTAACGATCTGCATCGCAGCCAGCGACATTACTACATACACCATCGCGTACGCCGGGGTGAAACGGTCAGTACCATAGCCAGCCGCTATGGCAGCAGTACAAGCGCGGTTATGAGCGCCAACGGTTTGCGTAACAGCCGCATTCGTATTGGCCAGGTGCTGAAAGTGCCACCCAAGGGCGGCGGCAGCGCCAGTATGGTAGCGACAAGCAGCAAGTCGGCGCCCTCTCAGTCGCGGAGTACTTCGTCCTCCGGACGCTATGAAGTCCAGCGTGGAGACACACTGTCCTCCATTGCCAGACGTCATGGCACCAGCGTTACGGCGTTGAAGCAGGCGAATAATATTCAGAATGTGCGGAGTCTGCGCGTTGGTCAGCAGCTGCGTATCCCCAGCGGCAGCAGAGGGTATGTTTCCCACCGGGTTCGCTCGGGACAGACGTTGAGTTCGATAGCGCGCAGTTACGGCAGTTCAGTCAGCGCCATTCAGGCCGCTAACGGGCTGCGTGGTTCCAATATTCGCGTCGGCCAGGTGCTGAAAATACCTTCAGGCTGAAGATGCGCGCTGCTTGTGTTGCCTGGGTAACAGCATAGACTTGGCTGAAACAGCGGGCGGGAGAACGCTATGCCGGGCATCATCTACTGGGCGATTCCGATTTTTCTGAGTTTCATATTGCTGGAACTGGGAATGATGCACCTGCGGCGCCGTGCCGGCCGGCAGGACTTCATGGGTTATGAACGCAGCGATGCTGCCGCCAGCCTGAGCATGGGTATCGGCAATCTGGTGGTGACCGCAGGCTGGAAAACCCTGTCCCTGGGCATTCTCTACCTTTTCTACTCGTTCCATCTGTTCGAGCTGGATGTGACGGCCTGGTGGTACTGGTTGCTGCTGGTGATTGCCGAGGATTTTACCTATTACTGGTTTCATCGCTTTGGCCATCGCACCCGCATGGGCTGGGCAGCGCATGTAAATCACCACTCCAGTGTCTATTTCAATTATTCAACTGCATTGCGGCAATCCTGGACCAGTCCTTTCTTTCATACCTGGTTTCTGATACCTCTCGTGCTGCTGGGTTTCGAGCCTTTGACTATTGTTCTGGCCCACGCAGCCAATCTGCTTTACCAATTCTGGGTGCATACCGAGATGGTGGGCAAAATGCCGCGCTGGTTCGAGGCTGTGATGAATACACCTTCGCACCACCGTGTGCATCATGGCGCCAATGACGAGTACGTTGACCGCAACTACGCAGGTATTTTCATTATCTGGGATCGTTTGTTCGGCACCTTTGAGCCTGAAAACGCGAAAGTGGTCTACGGACTGCGCAAGGAATTCACAAGCCGCAATCCGTTATGGATCGCATTCCACGAATGGGCGGCTCTGTTTCAGCATGTGTCCGCAGCCAGGCATTGGAAGAACAAGTTACTGTACTTTGTCATGCCGCCCGCCTGGGACCCGCAGGACGAGACAGAGTTGCATCTGCAGGGGGAGGATAATGTCCGCCTGCCTGTGGGCAAATAAGATGACAAATTTCTAACTGCCGGCCTTACAGCCACACAAGTCGCATATCGAAGTGCACTCCGCATGAAGCCTGGCTGACTGCGAGAATTGCTGTCTACGTTGTATAATGCCCGGCTTTTCGCCCCCGGCCGGCGGGGTGTGTTGTCCGGATTGCCGGGCAATGCCGGTTGAAGGGCTGCCACGGGCATAGTGGCCAGCTCCATATTCGAATTCAGAGGTATACCATGCAAGTATCAGTCGAGACGCCCGGCGGCCTCGAGCGTCGTTTGAAAGTTCAGGTTCCCGCAGAGCGCGTGGATGAAGCTGTTGAAGCGCGTGTAAAGCGCGCCGGAAAGCATGCCAAGGTGCCGGGTTTCCGCCCGGGTAAGGCGCCGATGAAGGTGCTTATTCAACGTTACGGTGACCAGGCGCGTCAGGAAGCGGTGAGCGATATTATTCAGAGTACCTACGGTGAAGCGCTGCAGCAGTCTGAACTCAAGCCGGCCGGTCAGCCGAATATCGAAGTGGGGCAGCTGCCTTTGCCGGGTCAGGCCCTGGAATACACCGCCGTTTTCGACGTTTACCCGGAAATCGCAATCAAGGGTCTGGACAAGTTGAAGGTAGAGCAGCCGGAAACCGAAATCACGGATGCTGATGTCGACAAGACACTGGATTCTTTCCGCGAGCAGCACAAGCGTTTCGACGCCGTGGAGCGTCCTGCCCAGGAAGGTGATGAGGTCAATATCAACTTCGAAGGCAAGCTGGACGGTGAGGCTTTCGAAGGCGGCAAGGGCGAGGATTTTGATGTCGTACTCGGTGCCGGCCGTTTGCTGGAGACCATGGAAAAGGGCATCGTCGGCCACGCGCCTGGTGAAACCTTTGAAGTGGACGTGGATTTCCCCGAGGACTATCCCTCTGAAGACCTGAAGGGCAAAACCGCGCAGTTCACCGTGACACTGAACAAGGTGGCCGAAGCGGTATTGCCGGAGCTTGATGACGAATTCGCCAAGACAGTGGGTGTGGCCGAAGGCGGTATTGATGCCTTGCGTGAGAAAGTGCGCGAAGGACTTGCCCGTGAGAAGGAAAAAGCAGTCAAGAACAGCGTCAAGCAGCAGATAATGGACGAACTGCTCAAGGCCAACGAGGTGGAATGCCCAAGGGGGCTGGTGGCGCAGGAGATGGATAACATGCGCCGCGAAGCGGCCCAGCGCCTGCCCGAGCAGATGCGCCAGGATGCCGAGAAAATCAGGCAACTTATGCCCGATGAAATCTTCAAGGAAGGTGCCGAACGCCGTGTCGCCCTGGGTTTGCTGATCGCCGAAGTGATTCGCGATCGCAACATCGAACTGGACGATGCCCGGGTAGACGCGGTGATCGCCGATTTGTCGCAGGGTTACGAAAAGACCGAAGAAGTGGCAACCTACTACCGTTCCAACCCGCAGATCATGCAGGGTATCCAGGCCATGGCCATGGAGGAGCAGGTGGTAGACTCGTTGCTGGAGACCGCCAGGGTGAAAACCGTGGCGATGGGTTATGAAGAACTCATGCAGTCACAGCAGCAGGGGAGCCAGGCCTAAACCGCGACAGTTAAAGGATCAGGAGACTATGGACGAACGCGCAATCGAGCAGTACGTAACCCGCGCCCAGCATCTGGTGCCGATGGTGGTCGAACAGACACCGAGAGGCGAACGGGCTTTTGATATCTATTCGCGTCTGCTCAAGGAACGCGTTGTGTTCATCACCGGCCAGGTGGAAGACCACATGGCCAATCTGATTGTGGCGCAACTGCTGTTTCTGGAGTCGGAGAATCCGGACAAGGATATCCATCTGTATATCAACTCGCCTGGCGGCGTGGTGACGGCAGGTATGTCTATCTACGACACCATGCAGTTCATCAAGTCCGATGTCTCCACTATCTGCGTCGGCCAGGCAGCCAGCATGGGCGCTGTCCTGTTAACGGCCGGCACCAAGGGCAAGCGTTTCTGTCTGCCGCATTCGCGCGTCATGGTGCACCAGCCTCTGGGTGGTTTTCAGGGCCAGGCGACAGACATCGAGATTCACGCCAAGGAAATTCTGCAAATCCGCGAACGGCTCAACGAAGTGCTGGTGCGTCACACCGGCCAGACCATGGACAAGATCCGTCAGGATACCGACCGTGACTTCTTCATGAGCGGCGAGGAAGCGGTTTCCTACGGTCTGGTTGACGAAGTGCTGACCAGCCGCAAGATCCAGCCGACCTGAGCGTCAAAAACCTGTCAGACATCCCCCCGGGAACTCAATCGTCACCGGATGGCCTAAAAATCATCCGGTGACGTGTTTTCGTCACGCGCCTGGCGTGGTATACATGTTGCATAGCTTGAATTAGGCCCTTCTTCGGGACAGGTACATGAGTAACGAAACATCCAGCAACGGCGGCAAAGTGCTTTACTGCTCCTTCTGTGGCAAGAGTGAACACGAAGTACGCAAACTGATTGCCGGTCCCTCTGTATATATCTGCGACGAATGCGTAGAGCTCTGCAATGACATCATCCGCGAGGAATTGCAGGCCAAGCCCGCCAACAAGGGCTTGCCCAAGCCGCAGGAGATCAAATCGGTACTGGACGATTACGTCATCGGCCAGGAATCGGCCAAGAAAGTACTGGCGGTGGCGGTATATAACCATTACAAGCGCCTGAATGCGGCGGCCAAGGACAGTGAAGTAGAACTGTCCAAGAGCAATATCCTGCTGATCGGGCCGACGGGCTCCGGCAAGACGCTGCTGGCGGAAACGCTCGCCCGGTTGCTGGATGTGCCATTCGCCATTGCCGACGCCACCACGCTGACCGAAGCCGGTTACGTGGGTGAGGACGTCGAAAACATCATTCAGAAGCTGCTGCAGAAATGTGATTACGACGTGGACAAGGCCCAGCGCGGTATTGTCTATATTGACGAAATCGACAAGATCTCCCGCAAGAGTGAAAACCCTTCGATTACCCGCGATGTGTCGGGTGAGGGTGTGCAGCAGGCACTGCTCAAGCTGATCGAGGGTACCGTGGCTTCGGTGCCGCCCCAGGGTGGCCGCAAGCACCCCCAGCAGGAGTTTCTGCAGGTCGATACCAAGGGCATTCTCTTCATCTGTGGCGGTGCTTTCGCCGGGCTGGAAAAGATTATCAGCAGCCGTTCCGGCCAGGCCGGCATTGGCTTCAAGGCCGAGGTCAAGAGCCATGACGAGGTGCGTGAGCTGGGCGAGATCATTGCCGACGTCGAGCCGGAAGATTTGATCAAGTATGGACTGATTCCCGAGTTTGTCGGTCGTTTGCCGGTAGTGGCGACACTGGAGGAACTCGACGAGCAGGCGCTGGTATCTATTCTCACCGAGCCCAAGAACGCCATAGCCAAGCAGTACGCCCGCCTGTTCGAAATGGAAGGCTGTGATCTGGACTTGCGCGAAGATGCCCTGCTGGCCATTGCCAAAAAGGCCAAGGATCGTAAAACGGGTGCACGCGGTCTGCGCACCATCGTGGAAAACATTCTGCTGGATGTCATGTATGACCTGCCTTCCATGGAGAATGTGGCCAAGGTGGTGGTGGATGACGCGGTGGTTAAAGGCGATGCCCGGCCGTACATCGTTTATGAAACCAGTGACACGCCCAGAGCTGTGGGAGATGCCTAGCCAGAAACGCAGGTAATGCGACTGAGCAGGCTGATTTTCGTGTTCAACCGCGTTTTCTTGCCGGAAAACGCGGTTTTTTTGTGATTAAGCCTTGAAAATCACCCCGGAAGCGCCCAAGTAGGTAGAATACAGGTTAACCACACTTCACCCGGCGCATGCGCCAACGCCGGGTACGCACGAGGTAATGCAGATGTCTGATTCAGACATATATTCCGAAGATACCCCCAAAGTCACCCGGCTGAGTGAAAATCGCGCGCCGGTATTGCCTCTGCGCGATGTCGTCGTTTATCCGCATATGGCTATTCCGCTTTTTGTCGGGCGGGCCAAGTCCATCCGGGCCCTGGAAGTGGCGATGCAGCATGACAAGCGCATCCTGCTGGTGGCGCAGAAAACGGCCGAGACGGATGACCCCGGTACCGAGGACGTCTACAGCATTGGTACGCTGGCCAGCATTCTGCAGCTGCTCAAACTTCCGGACGGTACCGTCAAGGTGCTGGTAGAAGGCGCAGAACGTGCCCGTATCTACCAGATGGACGAGGATGAGGGTTATCTCAGCGCCGAATGCGAAGCGCTGCAGGAACTGGAGGGCGATGACGAGGCAGAACTCGATGCCCTGATGCGTTCCATCCTCTCGGTCTTTGAGCAATATGTGAAGCTGAACAAGAAAGTGCCGGCTGAATTGCTGCCTTCCCTGTCCAGCATGGATTCCGCCGGTCGTCTGGCGGACACCATTGCGGCACATCTCAATCTACGCCTGGATGAAAAGCAGGAAGTGCTGGAAATGCACGATGTGAAGGTGCGCCTGGAACACGTGCTGCGTCAGATCGAAGGTGAAATCGAAGTCCTGCAGATCGAAAAACGCATCCGTTCACGCGTCAAGCAGCAGATGGAGAAAAGCCAGCGCGAGTACTATCTGAATGAGCAGATGAAGGCCATTCAGAAGGAACTCGGCGAAAGTGAGGATGCGCCCAACGAGCTGGAAGAACTGGGTGAGAAAATTGAAAAGGCCGGCATGCCCAAGGAGGTCAAGGCCAAGGCGCAGGCCGAGTTCAACAAGCTGAAGATGATGTCACCCATGTCGGCCGAGGCCACTGTGGTGCGCAACTACATCGACTGGCTGGTGGGCGTGCCCTGGAAGAAGAAGACCAAAAGCCGTATCGAACTGGAAAAGGCCGAAAAGATCCTCAACGAGGATCACTATGGTCTGGAGCAGGTCAAGGAACGCATTATCGAGAATCTGGCCGTTCAGCAGCGTGTCAAGAAGCTGCGTGGGCCGATCCTCTGTCTGGTGGGGCCGCCTGGTGTCGGCAAGACTTCACTGGGGCGCTCCATTGCGCGTGCCGTGAATCGCGAGTTCGTGCGCATGTCGCTGGGTGGCATGCGTGACGAGGCCGAAATCCGCGGCCACCGGCGTACCTACATCGGTTCCATGCCCGGCAAGATTCTGCAGAACATGAGCAAGGTGGGTGTGCGTAACCCGTTGTTCCTGCTGGATGAAATCGACAAGATGTCGATGGACTTTCGTGGTGATCCCGCTTCGGCGCTGCTGGAAGTGCTGGATCCGGAGCAGAACAACAGCTTCAACGATCATTACCTGGAGGTTGATTTCGACCTGTCGGACGTGATGTTTGTTTGTACGGCCAATACGCTGAACATTCCGCCTCCGTTACTGGATCGTATGGAAGTGATTCGTTTGCCGGGCTACACGGAGGACGAGAAGGTCAATATTGCCCAGCAATACCTGCTGCCCAAGAAAATCAAGGATAACGGCCTCAAGGAAAGCGAGCTCAACGTGTCTGAAGGCGCGATACGTGATGTTATCCGCCATTACACGCGTGAGGCCGGTGTGCGTAACCTCGAACGCGATATCAGCAAGCTGTGTCGCAAGGTGGTCAAGGATCTGATCACCAACAAGAAAGACAAGTCCGTGCATATCACGGCACGTAACCTGGAGAAGTTTCTGGGCGTGCCACGCTATCGTTACGGCAAGGCCGAGCAGGAAAACCGCATCGGCCAGGTGACCGGACTGGCCTGGACCGAGGTCGGTGGCGATCTGCTGACGATTGAGTCGGCGGTGGTGTCCGGCAAGGGCAAGCTGACCCATACCGGCAGCCTCGGTGACGTGATGCAGGAGTCCATTCAGGCAGCCCTGACAGTGGTGCGCAGCCGTGCAGCACGGCTGGGAATCGGCGAAGACTTTACGCAAAAATTCGATATTCATGTGCATGTGCCCGAGGGGGCAACGCCAAAAGATGGCCCGAGTGCGGGTATTGCCATGTGTACTGCGCTTGTTTCAGCGCTCACGGAAATCCCCGTAAAGGCCGAAGTGGCCATGACCGGAGAGATCACTTTGCGGGGTGATGTGCTGCCAATCGGCGGCCTGAAGGAGAAGCTGCTGGCTGCCCACAGAGGGGGTATTCAGGTGGTTGTCATCCCTCAGGAGAACGTCAAGGATCTGGCCGAAATTCCCAACAACATCAAGAACAAACTGGAGATACGTCCAGTAAGACGTATAGATGAAGTTCTGGAAGTTGCCCTGGAGCGTCTGCCCGAATCACTGCCCGATCCCGCCATGTCCATCAAGGGGCAGTCGGGCGAGCAAAATGACGACAGCAGGATGAGGCGTCCGCACTAGCAGGAGAGAGGCCGCCGCAAACCCATATTTCATGTGGGTTTGTCAAGTCTTTTCAGGGTGGTTGACGTCGCTTTGAAGCGCTTGCTATAAATCCCAGCACTCCAGTATTCACGTATCGGTTTCAACCGTCGCGTGGCGTGGGGAGCCACCGGCCGTTTTGCCACGGACCAGGTTTTAGTAGCCAATGATGGCCACTTTTTTAATCCAATTTTTCTGAGGAGATTCGTTCATTATGAACAAGACTGATCTTATTGATGCCGTCGCCGATGCAACCGGCCTGTCGAAAGCCGATGCCGGCCGTGCCGTTGACGCCGTGCTCGACAGCATTACCGGCGCCCTGAAGAAGGGTGGCAAGGTTTCCCTGGTTGGCTTTGGTACCTTCCTGGTGCGTGCCCGTGCAGCACGTCAGGGCCGCAACCCGAAGACCGGCGAGACCATCAAGATTGCGGCTGGTAAGTCGCCGGCATTCAAGGCTGGTAAAGCACTCAAGGATGCCGTAAACTAGCGCGCCTTCTGAGGGTGGGCGGCATAAAAATCGCCTGACTTCAGCCCTATCAGGGTGCTTAGCTCAGCTGGTAGAGCGTCGCCCTTACAAGGCGAATGTCGGCGGTTCGATCCCGTCAGCACCCACCAGAATCGCGGAGCGGTAGTTCAGTTGGTTAGAATACCGGCCTGTCACGCCGGGGGTCGCGGGTTCGAGTCCCGTCCGCTCCGCCATCCTAACGGAAAACGAAAGGCGCCCACGGGCGCCTTTTCTTTATCTGAACAGGTAGCACAAAAAGGTGCTGTCGAGGAGAACGGTCAAGCGTCATGTTGCAGAGCATTCGCGATCGCGCCACGGGCCCCATTGCCTGGGGCATAGTCGGCCTAATTACAATTCCCTTTGCCTTTTGGGGCATAGATTCCTACCTGCAGGGTCCGGGTAATCCCGAAGTCGCAGAAGTGGGTGATGCCGAAATCAGCCAGACCCAGCTGCAACGTGCCTATGATCAGCACTACCAGCGGCTGCAACAGCTCATGGGCGACAACTTCGACCCGGACAGCATCAATAACGCACAACTACGCCGGGGCGTGCTGGACAACCTGATTCGCGAGGAAGTGCTGACACAGTACGTGCGTGATTCAGGTTATCGCGTGAGCGATGTCAGTCTGGCGAACACACTCCGCGAACAGACAGCCTTTCAGGAAGGGGGCAGTTTCTCTGCGGAGCGCTATCGTGAAGTCCTGTCACGTAACGGATACACACCGGCTGCCTACGAAGCCCGCCTGCGCAACGCGCTGGCCATGGACCAGTTGCAGCAGGGACTGACCTCCAGCGCATTCGTTACCGAAACGGATGTGAATGCCGCGGCTCGCCTGGAGCAGCAGCAGCGCCGCATACAGTACCTGGAATTCAACCTCGAACAATATTCGCGGCAGGCCGATATCAGTGATGAGGATATTCAAGCCTACTACGAGGCTCAGCCAGCACGCTTCAGTACGCCGGAGCGGGTGCGTCTGGAATATCTGGAAATCGACAAGAGCACCCTCAAACCCGCCGACCGGCCGGATGAGGCCGTACTGCAGGCTATGTATGAGGCTGAAAAGCAATCACGCTTTACAACGGCTGAGCAGCGCAAGGCCCGTCATATCCTGATCCAGACCCAGGATAACGAGGCTGAAGCCGCCAAGGCCAAGATCGAAAAGATCGCAGCCCAGCTGAAACAGGGCGCCAGTTTTGAAGCGCTAGCCAAGGAACTTTCAGAAGACACGGGTTCACGTGATGATGGAGGCGACCTCGGCTGGATAGGTCGTGGCGTCATGGTGCCTGAGTTCGAGCAGGCTCTGTTCGCACTGCCCGAAAACAAGGTGAGCGAGCCGGTGAAATCGCCGTTCGGCTGGCATCTGATTCGCGTTGACGAACTGCGACCCAGACAGGTGCAGCCGTTCAAAAACGATGAGGTTCAGGAGGTGCTTTTGCGCCTCTACCGTGAGAAGGAACTGGCCGAGCGATTCCAGCAGATGAGTAAGCGCCTGGATGATCTCAGCTTCGATAATCCGGACAGTCTGGAACCGGCCGAAGACGCCCTGAATCTTGATATCAAGGTGACGGATTGGCTGAACCGCGAGGGTGGTGACGGTCTTGGTCAGCATCCTGCCGTGATCGAAGCGGCCTTTTCCCCTGCGGTATTGCAGGATCGGGAAAATAGCGGCTTGCTCAAACTTAACGATGAGCGGATCGTGGTGATCCGTGTGGACGCTTATGAAGAAGCACGTCAGCGCCCGCTGAATGAAGTGAGCGACGATATCGAGGATGAGCTGCGCCTTCAGCAGGGTCAGTCCCGCGCCAGGGAGCTTGCTGAGCAAGCAGTGAAGCGTTTGCGCGACGGTGAAAACGCAGCTGCAGTTGCAGCGGCCCTGGGTATACGCCTGGAGGTGCCCGGTTGGGTTGAACGTGAAGACGAGCGGCTCGATGCACGGTTGTTGAATACGATTTTCGGCCTGCCCCGTCCCAAGGGGGGGGAAGCCTCTGTTGGGCACGGTGTGCTGTCGAGCGGTAATCAGGCTGTGGTGATACTCAGTGCCGTACAGGACGGCGATCCTGCGAAGCTGACGGCCGAGGAACGCGAAGAAATTCAGCGGCGACTGGCGGCGCGTAGCGCCAACATGGAATTCCGTGTTTACGAAACAGCCGTACGCGATAGCATGGATGTCACTATTTACGAAGAGCGTCTGCAATAACGATGACTGCCGGGTGCTTGCGCCCGGCTCTCTCTCGCGGCAGGGTATGCTAATCGCCTGGGGGAGATGAAATGCACTTGCTACGCCGTTTTCTGATGCCACGCTATCTGCACTGGCAGATACTGGCTGCGCTGATTGCAGCCGCTGTTGCGGGAATGACGGTGCCGGCAGACAGTACTGTTGTCGAAGTGCTGGACTTTATCGGCACGCTATTCCTGAATGCTCTTAAGATGCTGGTGGTGCCCCTGATCCTGGCGGCCATTATTGCCGGCACTGCCAATCTCAGCGGTGGTGCTCTTGGCCAGCTGGGCCTGAAGACGCTGACTTACTATCTCACTACGACCTTTTTCGCCGTCATCACCGGTCTGGCTGTGTTGAATCTGGTTGTGCCGGGGCATATAGACGGTGAACCGGCAGCCGACCGGCTGGGGCTAGATGCCGCCACGCAGACTGTTGTCAGTAATGTCGAGGGCAGAACGGGCGATATCGTCGCCATTTTTCTGCGCATGCTGCCCCCCAATATTGTGCAAGCGGCTGCTGAAGGCCAGATGCTAGGGCTGATCGTCTTTGCCCTGTTGTTCGGTTTTGCAACAACTCGCCTGTCGTCGGACCTGGCGGATGTGCAGAGGCGTTTCTGGAATGGCGCTTACGAAACCATGATCGTGATTACCGAGTGGGTGATTCGTTTCGCGCCTGTCGGTGTATTTGCCCTGGTTGCCAAGGTGGTCTCGCAAACAGGCTGGGAGAGTATCCAGGCCGTGCTCATATTCTTTGCCGCCGTTCTGGCTGCGCTGGGCATTCATTTTCTGGTGACCTTGCCGCTCCTGTTGAAGCTGGTTGGGCGGGTATCGCCCTGGCGGCACTACCAGGCCATGGCGCCGGCCTTGCTGACGGCCTTCTCCACCAGCTCGTCGTCGGCGACCTTGCCGCTTACACTGGATTGCGTGCAGCGGCGTGCCGGCGTATCGCCGCAAACCAGCAGCTTCGTATTGCCGTTGGGTGCGACTATCAACATGGATGGCACGGCCCTGTATGAGTGCGCTGTCGTGATGTTTATTGCCCAGGCCTATGGCCTGGACCTGTCATTCGCCCAGCAGGTGCTGGTTGTGATAACCGCTCTGGTGACCTCGATTGGTGTGGCGGGTATTCCTTCTGCCAGTCTGGTGGCTATCGCAGTCATTCTGGGGGCCGTCGGATTGCCGCTGGAGGGTATCGGTCTTGTTTTGGTCGTTGATCGGGTTCTGGACATGTGCCGGACGACTGTGAATGTTTTCAGCGATTCCTGTGGCGCCGTGATCATCGGGCGCCTGCAGGGCGAGCAGGGTATTCTGCAGGGTCCGTCCGGGAAACCCGCCGATCAGTAGTGAGCCAGAATCCAGTCTGCGGCTTGCAGATTGCGCTCTATTTCACTGAGATCCACGGCCGGGTCTACCAGTAGCCGGTGTTTCTTGCCATTCAGTGAGCACCAGACGGAAGCGCGGACTTCCACGTCTTCCAGTCCGTACTCGGCTTTCCATACTTCTTCAATGAAATGTGCGAACTGCAGGATCATGTCCGGGCGTCCCACCAGGTAGCGTGCCTGGCGGCTGCTCAGGCTGTCCCTGGGGTCAACCGTCCAGCGGCGGCCGCTGTGAGGATCGGTGACATGGAACTTGGCAAAGCCGTGTTTGCTGCGCAGTTTCATGCGCCAGGCAAAACGGTGGCCTTCTTCGGTCCAGGCGACATCACCCGGGTAAGCATAGTGCCGCAGCGGGAAAAGTAACTGGAAGAGCAGAAACAGCCCCAGAATAGCGTAGAGAGAAGTGGGGGTGGCGGCAGGCTCGCCCAGCTCGACGGGCTGTGGCGGCAGCTTCAAGCGCCGTACCCAAAGCAGCGGCCAGTCGGGAGCGAAGAACATCAGGGTGCCGGCTATGGTCATCCAGGGGAAGATGCCGATATTGAATACCACGGCGTTGGTGATATGAAATCCCAGATAGCAGAGAAACACGATCAGTCGTGTTCTGCGCCAGAGCAATAGTGGGGCGCCCAGCAGATGCAGGGCGATGGAGCCATAGGAAGCGGCATAGATGGCCCAGTCACCGCTGATAAACGGGCCGATCAGGGGTATTTCGCCGCGGTCGCTGAACCACAGGCTCAGAGGATAGCCTGCGAGCCAGTCCGGGTTGATTTTGACGATACCGGCGTAGAGCAGCACGATCTCGAACAGCCCCATAAGACTGAGCACGGCCCAGCGCGGAATGCTGCGCGCCGCGCCAGCACGCAATGCATCCAGTGACCAGGCGCTTTGCGCCGGTGTCAGGCAAAGCACGAAGGTGATCAGGATGACCAGATAGAAATGATTCAGGTAGCGGGCCTGATCGAGCAGGAAGATGTAACTGAAGCCGAACAGAAACAGCCAGATGGCCAGGCGATAGAAGAGGCCCAGGGTGATCAGTACAGCAAGAACGCCCAGGGCTGCAAAATGCCAGTACAGGCCATCTCCCGGCCAGGGGTGTAGCCAGGCAAAGCCGTAGTACTTGAACAGGAAAACTGGTTCCAGATAATAACGGCCGATCCAGCCGCCGAGGAAATAGCGCAGCACTTCCCATATCATCAGCAGGCCAAAGCTGATGCGGAAGAAAGCGAGCGAGTAGGGTGCGACCGGCTGTTCGAGCCGCCCGAGCCATTTACCCAATGCTACCCGCATGGCTGATGCCAGGGCGGTTATTCCGCCGCTGCCATGCCCATTACGTTGTAACCTGCGTCGACATAAGTGATTTCGCCGGTAATGCCTGACGCCAGGTCCGAGCAGAGGAAGGCGGCCACATTACCCACTTCTTCAATGGTTACATTGCGGCGTAGCGGAGCAATCTGTTCGGCACTGCCCAGCATGCTGCGGAAGCCCTTGATACCGGCGGCTGCCAGCGTCTTGATCGGGCCGGCGGAGATGCCGTTCACGCGAATACCCTGCGGGCCGAGGTCTGCCGCCATGAAGCGCACATTCGCTTCCAGCGAGGCTTTGGCGGGCCCCATCACGTTATACATGGGCACGGCGCGTTCGGCGCCCAGATACGTCATGGTCAACAGGGAAGCCTGCCGGCCTTCCATCATCGGCAAGGCGGCCTTGGACAGTGCTGCAAAGCTGTAGGCACTGATGTCGTGTGCAATGCCGAAACCTTCACGGGTGACGCTCTCGAGATAGCCACCCTGCAGCAGTTCGCGCGGGGCAAAGCCTATGGAGTGTACGAGAATATCGAGACTATCCCAGTGTTTGCGCAGGCCCGCGAACAGGCTGTCGATTTCACTGTCGCTGGTTACATCACAGGGCAGGACGATATTCGAGCCCAGTTGCGCCGCCATTTCTTCGACGCGCCCCTTGAGCTTGTCGCCCTGATAGGTAAAGGCGAGTTCAGCGCCTTCACGATGCATGGCCTGGGCGATGCCCCAGGCGATGGACCGGTTACTGGCAACGCCTGTAATCAGCGCTTTCTTGCCATGCAAAAAACCCATGTTGACTCCTTAGGAAAATCCGGTGATCCACTGATGACCCGTTGATGCGGGCATTTTATCCCTTGTCGAGTTATCCCTTGGCGAGCTGTTCGGCCGGGATTTGCTGTGCGTTATTCACCCAGACCACCAGCTTTTTGCCGGGGCGTAGTATGCTCCCTGCGTGCAATCCATTCCAGCTGCTGAGTGCTTCAATACTGACGCTGAAGTTGCGCGCGATTTCCCACAAGGTATCGCCGGATTTCACCAGATATTCGATGCGGACGGCATCTTCAGGCACTGTGCCCTGAGCGGAACGCGCGTTACCCGCGGAAGCCAGGTAGACGCTACCGGGCAGCATCAGGCTTTGTCCCGAGCGAATCAGATTACCCTTGAGGCCGTTGATGCTTTTCAGGTCGGCCGTCTGAATGCCGAAACGCTGGGCGATTTCACTGAGGCTGTCGCCCTCACGTACCAGGTAAGTCTGCCAGTCGGCCCATCGCGGGGCCGGGACATCGGGCATAGAGGCTTGTAATTGCTTGGATTTTCCTGCCGGAACACGCAGGCGATGAGGGCCGTTCGGAGGTGTGGCCCAACGCAGCAGACCCGGGTTGAGATACTGCAGGGTATTGAGGTCGATGTCGGCATGCCGGGCAGCCAGGGCCAGATTCACCTGACGGTCGAATACCACGGTGTCGGTGGTTTGCTGGTCGGGTAGGTCGGGCAACTGCAGCCCATAGTCGTCCGGGTCTTCGACCAGGACGGACAGAGCCAGCAGCTTGGGCACATAGCGGCGGGTTTCCTCAGGCAGGCCCAGAGCCCAGAAATCGGTATTACCACCGGCCGCATCAATGGCGCGCTGCAGACGGGCTTCGCCGCAATTATAGGCAGCCAGCGCCAATTGCCAGTCCTGGAAGCGGGCATACAGGTATTCCAGATAATCCAGCGCAGCCTGGGTGGACTCGGTGACATCCAGTCGGGCGTCGAACCACCAGTTCTGCTCCAGTCCAAGATGATCGGCCGTGCCGGGCATGAACTGCCAGAGTCCCAGAGCCCGGCGGTGCGAGCGTGCCATGGGATTGAAGCGGCTTTCTATCGCCGGTAACAGCGCCAGTTCACGTGGCAGGTCACGCAATTCAACGGCTTCAGTGATTTCCCACAGATAAGTACGGCCCTGGTTCAGCAATTTGCGGGTACTGCGCGGATGTCGTTGAAACTGTTCCAGTTCAGCGCGCCCCCGCTGGTTTGACTTGTCGTCCAGGTCGAAGCCGTCCACCAGCCGTTCCCACAGGGAGTTATGTTGACGGCCCGGGCGGGCGGGAATAACCGTGATTTTGCCTTTTTCCTGAATGAGCCCGGGCGCCGGTTTGCGCACCTCGGGCTGGCTTTCGGGCATGGCTGCAGTGGTTTGCGGAACTGGCGTCTCCGCGGCATCCAGCAGGGCTACAGCCAGCGCTTCCCGCGATTCCGCGGGTTGCTGTTCAGCGGCGCCGGCCGCGGTGTCCGGGAGCGGTTTTTGCGCATCAATTCCAGGCGGAAAAACGTTGCTGGACAGGGCCTCAATGCCGGGCAGGTCAGCCACCGGATACATGTTGGAGGGCGGCTTGAACTGGGTCATTGTCGCTTCCAGGCCACCACCGTTGGGCAGGAAACTGACGCAACCACTGAGCCAGACCAGTGCCGGAACAGCAATCGACAGCCGCAATGTGGATGAAACCCGGGCGGGCGTCATCAGAAGTGGTCCTTCCACTCGCGAATGGCGGCGAAAACCTCGGCGCTACTCTCAAGTTGCCGCTGTTGTTGATAGGTCTGCGCTGCCTGGCGCACGGTCGGTTGATCGCAACGCATGAAAGGATTGATCTCCAGTTCCAGCCCCACCGATGTTGGTAGACTCGGTTTGTTATGACTTCTCAGCTCCCGGACTTTATCACGATGCTGTTGCAGTTGCGGGTTATCCGGTTCGACCGCCAGGGCAAACCGGAGATTGGCTTCGGTGTATTCATGCGTGCAGTAAACGGTGGTTGCAGCCGGCAAATGCGCCAGGCGTAGCAGCGATGCATGCAAAGTTGCCGCATCCCCTTCGAAAAGACGTCCGCAACCGGCGCTGAACAATGTGTCGCCACAAAAAATCACGGGTTGCTCATCACAGCGACCGTAATAGGCGATGTGGTCAAGTGTATGGCCCGGCACCTCAAGTACATCCAGGCTTAGTCCGACTTCGCTCAACTCTATATGATCACCTTCGGCGAGTCCGTGACTGATTTGCGGAATGCGTGCCTGGTCCACGGCCGGGCCGTAGACCGGAACCGGGCAGGACTG
Organism: uncultured Salinisphaerales bacterium; assembly: GCA_913055805.1. Classification (GTDB taxonomy): domain Bacteria; phylum Pseudomonadota; class Gammaproteobacteria; order Nevskiales; family CAJXLF01; genus CAJXLF01. Next base: position 455,143 of record CAJXLF010000002.1, on the reverse strand, counting down.
CAGGATACGCTGCAAGCCACCTACGTGATCCCAGTGATGATGGGTAATCAATATGGCGCACAGATCCAGTGACTGCGATTGCAGCGCTGACAGGACCGGTTCGGCATCGCCCGGATCAACAATGACAACGGCTGACGCACGTTGCACGACCCAGATATAGTTATCATGAAATGCCGGAATGGCCCAGACTGAGGTGTATGGCATTCGCAGATGGTGTCAGCGCTTCGCAGGGACGTCAATGAGGTTTCGTTTATGAATAGATGGCTGCCCGGAAACAGGGGAATGCGCGCCAGCCACTGGCTGGAGACTGCGCGCGGCCGTCTTTTCCTGCAGCGTGAGAGACGCCAGCTCAAAGCCGTGATGCCATCGGTGCTGGGCTATCGCATGCTGCAGGTTGGCCGTTGGGGCCTGTCCGCCGATGCAGCCGGCGGCAGTGCCATCCTGCGTCACTGGATTCTGGATACCGAACCGGGACCGGGGGTGTCAGCGGTGGTCGACACCAGTCAGTTGCCGGTGGCCAGTCGCAGCGTGGACGCTGTGCTGCTGCCTCACGCACTGGAGGGGACGGCACATCCTCACCGCCTGTTGCGTGAGGCAGACCGGGTGTTGTGTGAGCGTGGGCAGATCATTCTGTTGGGTTTCAACCCGCTGCATCCTGCCGTACTCTTGCGTCGCTGGCCTTCTCGCAGACCCATGTATCCGGCGTTTCACCGTCTCTATACCGTTGCCCGTACCCACGACTGGCTGGGACTGCTCGATTACGAAATCGAGCAGGTGCGTTACTATGGACTCGGCTTTCCGTGGTGGGGCCGTGATGGCAAAACCGATGCACGGGAAGCCGGGCGTCCCTGGGCCCAGTGGGCACAAATGTTTGAGGGCCTGGGGCAGGGTTATCTGATTTTTGCCCGTAAAAGGGTCGTACCGTTGACACCGGTCAGGCAGCGTTGGCGCGAACGGCCGCAGTTGGGTCCGGTAGCCATGCCTGAGGCGCGGGTTTCCAGGGTGACCTATCTGCGGGGCAATGAACCGACACCAGAGCAATAAGCAAAGCAGTGAAAGAAGTCGTCATACATACCGATGGTGCTTGCCGCGGCAACCCCGGACCCGGTGGCTGGGGGGTGCAGATGCAATACCAGGGCAATATCAAGACGCTGAAAGGCGCCGAGGCTGAAACCACCAATAACCGCATGGAAATCACGGCCGCAATACGTGCATTGACCGCGCTCAAGCAACCTTGCCGGGTCGCCTTGTATACCGATTCCAAGTATGTGCGTCAGGGCATGACCGAATGGTTGCCCAACTGGAAGCAACGCAACTGGCGCACGGCGGACAAGAAGCCGGTGAAGAATGCTGATCTGTGGCGGGAACTGGAAGCGGCTACCCATAGACATGAAGTGGAATGGCACTGGGTCAAGGGGCACAGTGGCGATCCGGGTAACGAGGCCGCGGATCAGCTCGCCAATGAGGCCATTGATGAAATGCTCCTGACACAGGCGATGTAGGGAATATATGCGTCAGATCGTACTTGATACCGAAACGACCGGCCTGGAGCCGTCCGAGCACCGCATTATCGAAATCGGTTGCGTGGAACTGGTGAACCGGCGGCTGACCGGCAACAACTATCATGTTTATCTGAATCCGGAACGGGATGTGGAAGCCGGCGCCGAACAGGTGCATGGTCTCAGCAACAGCTTTCTGGCGGACAAAGCCAGGTTTGCGGACGTGGCTGAGGAACTGCAGACCTACCTGGGCGAAGCCGAGCTGGTCATACACAACGCCCCTTTTGACCTTGGCTTCATGAACATGGAATTCCGCCGGCTGCAACCGGAGCGGATCCTCCTGGAGGATCACCACTCCGTTATCGATACGCTGTTGGTGGCCCGTAGCATGCACCCGGGGCAGCGCAACAGTCTCGACGCTCTGTGCAAACGTTACGAAATCGACAATTCGCAACGCGATTTGCACGGCGCGCTACTGGACGCCGAGCTATTGGCGGAAGTCTATCTGCTGATGACGGGCGGTCAGACCGACATGCAGCTGGAAACCAGTGGCGGGCATGGCGTCAGCCAGGGGGAAAATGTGGCCGAGCTTCTGCAACGCCTGGGTAAGCGTCCTAAAGTGATCTTGCCTACGGATGCCGAATTGAATGCGCACCAGAGTCGTCTGGCCACCATCGACAAGGACAGTGAGGGCCGCTGTCTCTGGCTGCAGGAAAAGGTTTAGCCAGCACTGAAAGCGCGTACCGCCTGCCTGAATTCCCGCAAGGCCCGTTCATCCGGGTCAGTCGTGGCATGGCCATAGCGCAGGCGTATATAGAGCCGTGCAATACGACGAATAGTGCGGGCTTTTGCGGGCAGGTGAGCGCTCAGTCGCTCCGCATAATCCAGCGGGCCTTCATGGGGCGCTCTTGCCAGGCCCTGGCGTTGCATTTTGCGGCAAAACAGCAGCCATAGATTCTGCACCGGATCGTTAACGCGCGACCTTTGCAGTCGCCAGATCAACACCAGGCCGAGGGCGCCCAGAAATGCGGAACCCATAATGGTCAGCGCCAGGATCATGTTGCCCCAGCCGCGAATGCCGAAGCGGCCCAGTATCTCTTCCTGCAGTTCCGGCCCATAGGCCAGTACCCATCGATACCAACTGTTGTTGACCCAGTCCCAGCGTAGCCGCAGCGAGCGCCACAGGCCTTCCTGTGTGCGGCGAGCCAGCGCGGTCGCCATGGATTCTCCCAGCGGCAGGGCCGCCGAGAGACCCAGTTCTATGCGGTCCGGGGCCACAGCGGCGGTTGGGTCGATGCGCAGCCAGCCCTGTCCCTGCAACCAGACTTCGGTCCAGGCATGCGCGTCGGACTGGCGCAGGATGTAGTAGCCGCCCAGTTCATTGAATTCACCGCCCTGATAGCCGGTCACTATGCGGGCCGGAATGCCCGCCGCCCGCATCTGGTAAGCAAAACTGCTGGCGAAGTGTTCGCAGAATCCGCGCTGCGTATCGAAAAGAAATTCGTCGATTGAATCGATGCCCAGCGTGGGAGGTTGCAGGGTATAGGTGAAGGGTTCCTGCCGGAAACGTTGCAGCGCCTTGTTGACGATTTGCTGGTCGGTCAGCCCCTGTGAGCGCCAGGCCTGCGCCTGATTGCGTGTACGGGGGTTGCGTTGCGCCGGCAATTGCAGGTTTCTTTGCCTTTCTGATTCCGGCAGGGCGCTTTGCAAACGGTAGTTCAGCACCGAGCTGGCGGCATACAGACGGCGCTCGGTGACTTCCTTTTTCGCCAGTACGAAGCCCGCACGGCTGATACGCGCATCGGCAGGCACCTGGACCGGCATATCGAGGGTAAAGAGCCATTTTTGCCGGTTGGGTTCCAGTGTGACTTCGTATTCAACGCCGGTGCCCATCGGTTCCAGCGCCCGGGAAGACAGTCCCGCTACGTTGCCGGTGACGTAGTCCGCGCTCTGGCGCCAGGTTCGCCCGTCGAAACTCTCGAATACCGGGCCACGCCAGTAACTGCGATCGGGGGGTGGCGCATTGCCTGCATAGGTCACGCGAAAGGCGATTTCATCTGTCGTTACGAGATGTCCGATATCACCTGGCGACATGCTGTCGGTCAGCCCGCTACGTGCGGCTCCGCTGTCGGAGGGCAGGCCCCAGAGGGGGCCGGGGATGCGGGGAAACAGAATGAAGAAAACCAGCATCAGGGGTGCAGCCTGCAGCAGCAGCATGGCGGAATGCCGGATGCTGACTTTATATGGCAGCGCGGACTGCGGGTGGCTTAAGGAAAGGAGCGTGGCGGTTACCAGCCAGGCGCCGGCCGCCAGCCACAGCACCATGATCAGTTCCTGGGAAAAAAGAAACTGGCTGATCAACACAAAGTAGGCGAGCAGGGCAGCCACGATATGGTCGCGCAGGGTATCGGTTTCCGTGAGCTTGATAGCGAGCAGGGCAACCAGCAGCGCTATGCCCCCCTGCTGCCCGTTGATGCGGCCGTAGGTGACATAGACGCCAACAAAAACCAGCAGGGCCAACAGCAATCGCAGCCAGCGTGCGGGCATGCTCCAGTGTCTGAGCGCGGCCATGGCGCGCCAGCAGGTCAGTGCGCCGAAACAGAACCAGATCCAGGGGTGCAGGTGCGGCGTGTGGGGCAGGACCACCATGACCAGGCAGGCCAGCAGCTGGAGTGTGATGGCCGGGGCAGGCCGGCGTTGCAGCATGTTCATGCCGGCGACCTAAGCCTCGAACAGGGCCAGTTGTTCCAGACAGCGGTGACGATGGTTTTCATCACTGGCCGGAGGCAGTTCCACATCGGGCAAGCGCAGACCATATTGCAAACCGCCGCGGTGTGCATCCAGGATCCAGCGGCACAGCTGGCTGAGGCGGGCTTCGGTATCCAGGCCTGTAAGCGTGGCCCAGTCCAGCCAGAGCGTATCGGACTGCGGATCTGCAAACTGTTTGACGACCAGCTGGCGGTTGCGCGGATATGCTTTCCAGTGAATCAGCCGGGGCGGATCATTGCGCTGATAATCACGCAGGCCGGCGAAATCCTCGCGGCCGCTATGCTGACTGTGGCGCCCGCCATGCTTGCCGCGGCTGGGGGGCGCCTGCAGCCGGTTATCAGCAGGCGCGGGATAAACCAGGCAGTGCATATCCAGTTCCACATAACACCAGGCATAGAACAGGCCCAGTGGAAAAGTGGTGTGCACCGTAAAGCGGGGTGCCGGCAAGCGGCCGCGCTGCGGTGCCGGCAGATTCAGCTCTACCAGGGTTTTCTGGCCGGCCGCGACATCGTGATATGTGATGGGGTCATCGCCGTACCAGTGCAGGGCGAGGCTGTAGCGGTCCTGGTTGCTGGCGTTATCGATTAATACGCGGAAGCTGGCGGTCTGTCCGGCGAAAACCGGTTCCTGCGGGCCGGCGGCAATACGCAGATTCAGCAGATTGCGGTGAGTGTGGTGCATGGTCACCAGGCCGAGACCGGTGAGCAGAAAGGTGAGTACGAATGCCAGACTGTTCATGTAGTTCATCGAACCCATGAGCATGACGAAGACGAGAAAACCGAATATGAAGCCCATGCGCGTCGGTACGATATAGATACGCCGCCGATGAATAAGGACGGGACCGGCTTCGCGCGGACGCCGTCGCGTGGACCATTTGTATATACGCAGTTCCGCACGCCGCCGGAACTGCCACCAGCGCGGCGTTTCCATGGTTACAGAGGCGTTCGCGGACAAGGTGCGGATCGGTGGTCAGGGGATGGCAACCGCGCGCAGTAACTGGTCGGCCATGGCATGGGTGTCGGGGCTGTCATGATCCGCAGGTTGCAGACGGTGATTCACTACGGCCGGGAGTATGGCCTGTACATCTTCGGGTAGTGCCATGCTGCGGTCGTTCAGCAAGGCCCAGGCCTGGGCCGCATGACGCAGGGCAAGCCCGGCACGTGGTGACAGGCCCTCGCTGAAGTGGCCGCTTTCACGCGTATGGCGAATGATAGCCAGGATGTAGTCGAGCAGGGCACTACTGCAGGTGATGTTTTCCACCTGCTTTTGTACCGCCATGAGTTGCCCGGCATTCATGCAGGGCTGAATCTCCTTGAGTACATCACGGCGTGCGCGGGCGCCGAGCAGGGCGCGTTCGGCATCTTCGGGTGGATAGCCGATTTCGATGCGCATGAGAAAGCGATCGAGCTGCGATTCCGGCAGCGGGAAGGTACCAATCTGGTATTGCGGATTCTGCGTGGCGATCACAAAGAAGGGATCGGGCAGGGGGCGGGTGACGCCGTCTGACGTGATCTGCCGCTCTTCCATGGCCTCCAGCAAGGCGCTCTGGGTTTTGGGACTGGCGCGATTGACTTCGTCGGCCAGCACCAGGTGCGCGAATATCGGCCCCTGATGAAAGACGAAGCGTCCTTGCTGACCCTGTTGTTCGTACACCGAGACACCCAGAATGTCTCCGGGTAAAAGATCACTGGTGAACTGTATGCGCTGAAATTCCAGGCCCAGTACCCTGGCCAGCGTGTGCGCCAGGGTGGTTTTGCCGACGCCCGGTATATCCTCGATCAGCAGGTGGCCACGTGCCAGCAGACAGCACAGCGCGAGCCGAATGGCTTTTTCCTTACCCAGGATAATCTGGTTGGCCTGGTCCAGGACCTCTTGCAGGGATGAATTCATAGGCGTTGAAAGGACTTAAGGGCTGAATGTTGCGGTGTCATCCAAAGCACAGAACATACGGCAGGGCAGGGGGTTGGACAAGCTTGTGCCGGATTTGCTTTGATGGAGCACAATAACGCCAACACAGTGAGACTTGGATATGGCCGCAAAAATGAAAACCAGAGAACTGCAACGCGCAATCAGGGCGGCGGGTGACTACGACACCTGGTTCGAGGTATGCCAGGAACTGGAGCGTCTCGACGGGACGGTCGAATGGCGCGAGGCGGACGAATCACCGGATTACGACTACGCCCTGTTGCGCAGCCGCCTGGCGGAGTTCCGCCGTCTGCGCCGCCAGGGCCGTATCGATACGCTGGTATATCACCTGCGTCAGGGTCTGCACTGGAATCAGGGCAATATCGGGAATCCGCTGCTGTACCAGCGCTCTCGTATTGGCACCAAATTGCTGATCGAGGAATATGTCGAGGAGATTGCCAACACCCTGGATTATCTCTGCGATACGGATTTTCCCAATCTAAAGTTCGAGGCCAAGCTGCAGTTATTCCGCGAAGCTGCGCAGAGTTTCGGCCGCTCGGCGCTGATGTTGTCAGGTGGCGCAACACTGGGCATGTTTCATCTCGGTGTAGTCAAGGCGCTGTGGGAACAGGACCTGATCCCGGATGTGCTGTCCGGCTCCAGCGCCGGCTCTATTGTGGCCTCGGGTCTGGGAACGCGGCCGCAGAACCGTTACCTGGAGCTGTTTTCGCCGGAGTTCATTTATATGGAATTCCTGCAGCGCATGAAGTTTGACGATGTCCTGCGTCAGCGCGCTGTGATGGAGCCGGCCAAGTTGCGTGGCTGTCTGGAAGGGATTCTGGGAGACATGACCTTTGACCAGAGTTTCCAGCGCAGCGGCCGCTCGATCAACATTACTGTGTCGCCGGTACACAGCAACCAGATTCCGCGGCTGGTCAATCACCTGACTTTCCCGCATCTCTATGTGCTTGATGCGGTCATGGCCTCCTGTGCGCTGCCCTTCCTGTTTCCGCCGACGACCCTGATGACGCGTAATTCCAGCGGCCAGAAAGAGCCTTTCATGCCTTCATTGAAGTGGGTGGACGGCACGTTGAAGAGCGATTTGCCGCATTTGCGTCTGCGGCGTTTACACAATGTGAATCACTACATTGTCAGCCAGACCAATCCGCATATCGTGCCCTTCGTGCAGGACGCACGCCGCAAGCACAATACGCTGGTGGCGGCCGCGCGTGACTTCGCCAAGACCACGGCCAAGTACCAGATTGGCGCTACCGCCGATTTGCTGGGCCGCATGATTCCGGTGCCGGCCGTACGCAAGCCACTGCATAATTTGCACTCGGTACTGGAGCAGGACTACCGCGGTAACGTAACCATTGTGCCGCCGCTGCGCATGCGGGATTACGTCGGTCTGTTCAGCAACCCGACCCCTGCCATGGTGGAAAGCCTGATCGCCGAAGGCGAACGGGCTACCTGGCCGCAGGTGGCAATGATTCGCTGTCATACACGCATCAGCCGCACATTCTCGGCCTGCCTTGAACGCCTGAAACTACGGGCGGAAGACAAGGGGCTGTTGAGCATGTCGCCGGATGTGATGTCGGAGGCGGCGAATAGCTGACGGCGTCCTTCTCGCAAGACACGCAAAGGCTGCGAAGAGAACATACTGGCGTCACGCAAAGGCGCTAAGGCGCAAAGAAAAACAGAATAAAATAATGAAATCCCCGTATCCGGGGGGTTTCATTCTTCTCTGCGCTCTTTGCGTCCTTTGCGAGAGATATTCCTGTTATTTTTGGCGCCCTGCTTTAATGCCTACAACGCGTTGATTTTCTCGAACTGGGTGGTGAGTTCAGTCAGCGCCGCTTCATGTTCGGCCAGCTGATTGCGTTCTTTCTCTACTACTTCGGCAGGCGCACGGTCTACAAAACTCTTGTTCGCCAGCTTGGCCTGCGAGCGTTTGATCTGGTCTTCGCGCTGGCCCATGAGCTTCTCCAGGCGTGCCAGTTCGGCATCCTTGTCGATCAGGCCGGCCATCGGTACCAGGATTTTCATCTTGCCCAGCAACGCCGTGGCAGATTCGGGTGCGTCGGCAGCGCTTTTCAGTACTGTCACATCCTCAATGCGCGCCAGGAAATCCAGCAGGCTGCGATGGGTGGTCAGGCACTGCAGATCATTTTCGCTGGCATCCACCAGCAACACCGGTAACGGCTTGCCTGGTGAGATGTCCATTTCGCCGCGAATCTGGCGCAGACCCAGTACAAAACCCTTGATCCACTCGACTTCGGATTCGGCCTCGGCGTCGCGCCGGCTGTCGTCGGCCTGCGGGTAGGGGCGCAGCATGATGGTTTCGCCTTGCGCACCCGCCAGTGGCGCAGCCCGCTGCCAGATTTCCTCGGTAATGAAAGGCATCAGCGGATGCAGCAGACGCAGGGTGGTTTCCAGCACGCGCACCAGTGTGCGTCGCGTGCCACGTTGTGCGGCTTCGCCGGCATTACCGGTCAGTACCGGTTTCGACAGTTCCAGATACCAGTCACAGTACTCGTACCAGATGAATTCATAGATGGCCTTGGCGGCCAGGTCGAAACGGTAGTGGTCGAAGTGGCCGGTGACCGTGGCTTCAACCTCCTGCAGGCGTGACACGATCCAGCGGTCCACCACCGACAGTTCCACCGGGTCGTCCGGGTTCAGGCCGGTGTCTTCGCCCTCGGTGTTCATCAGCACATAGCGCGCCGCGTTCCACAGCTTGTTGCAGAAGTTGCGGTAGCCGGCCACGCGGCCCAGGTCGAAACGGATGTCGCGGCCGGTGGAGGCCAGGGCGGCGAAGGTAAAGCGCAGGGCGTCGGTGCCGAATGCGGGAATGCCGTCCGGGAAGTCCTTGCGCGTGGCCTTTTCAATGCGCCTGGCCATCTGCGGCTGCATCAGGCCATAGGTGCGCTTGGCCACCAGGTCTTCCAGTTCGATGCCGTCGATCAGGTCGATGGGGTCCAGCACATTGCCCTTGGACTTGGACATTTTCTGGCCTTCCGCGTCGCGGATCAGGCCGGTGATGTAGACCTCGTGGAACGGCACGTCGTCCATGAACTTGAGGCCCATCATGACCATGCGGGCGACCCAGAAGAAGATGATGTCAAAACCGGTGACCAGCACGCTGGTCGGGTAGTAGCGCGCCAGTTCAGGTGTCCGCTCGGGCCAGCCCAGGGTCGAGAAGGGCCACAGCGCGGAGGAGAACCAGGTGTCGAGTACATCGTCGTCCTGCTGCAGCGTGATGCCATCATCCAGGCCGTGTTTCTCGCGTACTTCGGCTTCGCTGCGGCCAACGTAAAAGTTTCCGTCAGCGTCATACCAGGCCGGGATGCGATGGCCCCACCAGATCTGGCGCGAGATGCACCAGTCCTGGATATTGCGCATCCACTCGAAATAGGTCTTGGACCAGTTCTCCGGCACGAAGCGCAGGCGGCCGTCTTCCACCACCTTGATGGCCGGTGCGGCCAGCGGGCCGGCTTTCACGAACCATTGGTCGGTGAGGTAGGGCTCCACCACAGCGCCGGAGCGGTCGCCGCGCGGTACCATCAGCTTGTGGTCGTCGATGCGTTCCAGCAGACCGGCGACCTCCAGATCGGCGACGATGCGTTTGCGTGCCTCGTAACGGTCCAGACCCTGATAGGCTTCCGGACCGTTGTCGTTAATGGCCGCATCCACGGTGAAGATATTGATCTGCGGCAGGTCGTGGCGCTTGCCGACTTCATGGTCGTTGAAGTCATGGGCCGGTGTGATTTTCACGCAGCCGCTGCCGAATTCCGGGTCCACGTAGTCGTCGGCGATGACGGGGATGGTACGGCCGGTCAGCGGCAGTTCCACCTGCTTGCCGATCAGGTGCCGGTAACGTTCGTCTTCCGGGTGCACGGCTACGGCGGTGTCGCCAAGCATGGTTTCCGGACGGGTGGTGGCCACGATCAGGTGGCTGTCTTCGCCCACCACCGGATAACGGAGATGCCAGAGATGGCCGTTTTCTTCTTCGGAGATGACTTCCAGGTCGGAGACGGCGGTATGCAGCACCGGATCCCAGTTGACCAGCCGCTTGCCGCGGTAAATCAGGTCTTCTTCGTAGAGGCGCACGAAGACTTCGGTGACGGCCTTCGACAGGCCTTCGTCCATGGTGAAGCGTTCGCGCGACCAGTCGACCGAGGTGCCGAGGCGCCGCATCTGGCGGGTGATGTTGCCGCCGGATTCGCCCTTCCATTCCCAGACTTTCTCGATGAAGGTTTCGCGGCCCAGATCGTGGCGCGTCTTGTCTTCGGCGGCCAGACGGCGTTCCACCACCATCTGCGTGGCAATACCGGCATGGTCGGTGCCGGGCTGCCACAGCGTGTTGTCGCCGCGCATGCGGTGATAACGGGTCAGCGCATCCATGATCGTGTGCTGGAATGCATGCCCCATGTGCAGGCTGCCGGTAACATTCGGCGGCGGCAGCATGATTGAGTAGGCCGCAGCAGATTCAGCGTCGCCGGCGTTGAAATAACCCTGTTCTTCCCAATGCTGATACCAGCGCTGCTCAATGCTGTGGGGTTCGAATGTCTTTTCCATGAAGTTGTTTCAGGTTCCGTGTGACGGGGCGGCTCAGCGGCTGCCTATTTTATGCGTGTCGAGCGGATAACCGCGGTCCTTGTAGAACTGGTAGCGTTTGCGCCCTGGCAAGGGATTGCTGCCGTCCACCAGTTCCAGTACCCGTTCGTAGCGGCTGAAAAAGGCTGGCACGTCCTCGGCCAGGTTGATCAGCACGGCATGATGGTCTTCCGGCGGTTCGACGGCACCGATCAGTGCCGGTGCCTGGCTGCTGTCGCCCTGACCCAGCCAGAGTTCATGTGCTACGAAGCTGCCCTGGCTGAAAGTCCAGAGCTGATTATCCAGTTGCCGGGCGCGTTCTTCGTCCGCTGTGTACAGGTACACGGTTTCTCCGGAGCTCAACGCCTTTTCCGTCAGGCGGCAGGCGAAGTGCAGAGGGTCGTGGCCGTCCGCAGGCAAAACATAGAAACTGACTCGGGTCAGCGTACCGCTCCCGGCCTTCAGCCTTGACGGCTCTTGCCGATCAGGTATTCAGAGAGCAGGGCGACCGGACGACCGGTGGCACCCTTATCCTTGCCGCTCTTCCAGGCCGTGCCGGCAATATCAAGATGCGCCCAGCGCAGCTTCTTCGTGAAACGGTGCAGGAAACTGGCGGCAGTGATGGCGCCGGCTTCGCGTCCGCCTACATTGGCGACATCTGCGAAGGGACTCTTCAACTGCTGGTCATACTCGGGCCAAAGCGGCAGCTGCCAGGCGCGATCAAAGCTGTTGTCGCCGGCGGCGAGTAGTTCCCTGGCCAATTTGTCGTTGTTGCTGAACAGGCCGGTGGCGTGATTACCCAGGGCGATCACACAGGCACCGGTCAGCGTGGCCATGTCGATGACGGCTTCGGCGTCGTAGTTCTGTTCCACATAGGTCAGGGCATCACAGAGGATCAGGCGGCCTTCGGCATCGGTATTGAGGATTTCAATGGTGATGCCGGCCATGCTGGTGACAATGTCCCCCGGTTTGTTGGCATCGCCGTCCGGCAGGTTCTCGGAACTGGGCACCACGCCGACCACGTTCACGGGCAGTCCCAGCGAAGCGATTGTTTGCATGGCGCCGAATACCGCTGCGCCGCCGCACATGTCGTATTTCATTTCGTCCATGGCGGGCGCCGGCTTGAGGCTGATGCCGCCGGCATCGAAGGTCAGGCCCTTGCCGACCAGGACGATCGGTTTGCTGCCCTTGGCGCCGGCCATGTATTCCATGATCATCAGCTTGGCCGGTTGGCGGCTGCCGCGCGACACGGACAACAGGGCGCCCATGCCCAGCTTTTCCATGTCGGCTTCTTCCAGTACCCGGGTCTTGATCTTGCTGTGGGTCTTGGCCAGTTTCTGCGCCTGCTCAGCCAGGTAGCTGGGTGTGCAGATGTTGCCGGGCAGATTACCCAGTGTCTTGGCCAGATCCACGCCGTCGGCGATGGCGACGGCTTCCAGTAATGCCTGTTCGGCATCCGGCAGTTCAATGCGGCTGCTGACGGCAAAAGTCAGGCGTTGCAGGGCTTTTTTGTTTTTTTGGTGGTTTTTCGCGCCTTTTCCAAGACAATCTTCAAAACGATAGAAGATGTCGCGACTGCTTACCAGCGCCTGTTTGACCTTCCAGGGGGTCTCGCGACCCTTGACGCGCAGTTCTGTCAGGTAGGTGATTGCCTCTATTGCCCCGATTTCATCAAGAACGCGGGCGGCAGCGGCATTGGCATAGAGGAATGCGGCATCGTCAAACTGGCGTTCCCGACCGCAACCTACCAGCAGTACCCGGTCTGCAAAAATACCATTTGGGCGTTGCAGTAGCAGGGTCTGGCCCAGGCGGCCGTCCATGTCGCCACGGCGCATGACGCTGCTGACCAGGCCATCGGTGTGGTCATCCACGGACTGTGCGGCGGTTGAAGGACTGCGGCGTTCGAAAACGCCGACGATGACGCAGCCAACCCGCTGCTTTTCAGGGTTGCCGCTCTTGACGAAAAACTCCATTGCACACTCCTATGGGGAATCTGGCATGCTATATATTGTTACGTTTGGAAGCTGCCGATGTGCGGTGCATACCGGGCCATCGCAGCCGAACTTTGCAGCAGCATTATGCTCCATACAGGTGGCTTGGCGTCATTCGTGAAAACGCTAGAGAAATCAGTAATCCGCCAAGTGAGGCGTATTTTACGTGAATTTTAAGAAAAATCACCCGTTCCATCATTGTTGGTATTTCGGCGGACCGGAATGAAGGTGCGGACCCGTGTCGGTATCATTGACCGTTATCTCATCAGAGAAGCGGCTCTTTCATGGTTTGCGGTCACATTGGTGCTGCTGGTGCTGATGATGGGCAGCGGTTTTGCGCGCTTTCTGGGTCGCGCTGCGGCCGGTAAGCTGCCTCAGGAACTGGTGCTTAAGCTGGTCAGTCTGTCCAGTCTCGAGTACCTGGTCATTATTGTCCCCATTTCCATTCTGCTGGCCATCATGCTTGCACTGGGCCGACATTACCGAGATAACGAAATGGCGGCCTTGGGTGCGGCCGGTATTGGTTTGCTGCATTTCTATAGGCCTTATATATGGTTGATTGCGTTGGTAGCAGCACTGACAGCCTGGCTGAGTCTGGATCTGAGTCCCTGGGCCAGCGGTGAAGTAAATCGCTTGCGTGATATCGGCAAGGCCCAGTCGGTGGATCTGACTGCTTTTGAGCCGGGTAAATTCCGTACAGTGATGGGCGGTGCCGGTGTTTTTTATACCGAGGAATACGACCGGAAGACGGGAGATTTCCGGCATGTGTTTCTGCGCGCCAAGATGGGTGACGAAACCGTGGTGATCCTGGCTGATTACGGTGAGCAGGCGGTCGATCCGGATACCCAGGAAAACATATTGATTCTCAAGGACGGTTACCGCTATGAAGGCGAGCCTGGCCGGGCGGATTACCGCATCACGGCATTTCGGGAACATGGCGTACGCATTGAGCTGAGGAATGTCGAAGCCAGTCTGGACGTTAATGCCAAGCCGCTGGAAGCCCTCATTGGCTCCTCTGACTGGAAGGACCATGTGGAGCTACATTGGCGCTTCTCTGTGCCGGTGAGTGTGATTCTGCTGGGCCTGCTTGCTGTTCCCCTGGCTTACGTTCGTCCGCGCCAGGGGCGCTATGCCCAGCTGGTGGTGGCGTTGCTGATCTATATGCTGTATTCGAATCTGCTGACTGCGGGCCGCCTGTGGGTCGAAGAAACGGGCATATCACCCATGATCGGTATCTGGTCAATTCATGCAGCGCTGATGTTCATCGTATTTAGTCTCGTAGCCCGCCGTGAGGGCTGGGGCATGATTAGGGCACGGGCGTGAAAATACTGAGCCTGTACATACTCAGGAGCATTGCCGCTCCGACGCTGCTGGTGGCATTCGCCTTACTTGCTGTCAGCAGTATCATGGAGCTGGTGGATGAGTTGCAGACCGCAGAACGCGGGGGTTACGGTGCCGGTGTTGCCTTGCAGTTCGTGGCATTAAAACTGCCTAATAGTATCTACGAGTTGTCACCGACGATCATGCTGATCGGGGCCTTGCTGGGGCTGGGTGCACTGGCCAGCAGCAGCGAACTGATTGTCATGCGTGCCGCCGGCATGTCGCAGTTGCGTCTGGCCATGGCGGCGGCGCTCAGTGGCCTGATGTTTGCCGTTGCGGTGTTTGCCATGGGTGACTGGTTGGTGCCGAAAACCCACCAGATGTCTTTCGACCTGCGTTCCGAGGCGCGTTATGGCGGAACGCGTTTCGGGGAGGGCGGCGCCTGGTTTCGTGAAGACAATCGCTATATTTTCATCCAGGAAATCTTCTCGGAGGAACGGCTGGGTAAGGTGCACATATACGGATTCGATGACCGTTATCGTCTGACCGGCGCTCTGGCGGCGGAACGCGCCAAGTTTGATGACGAGCGCTGGCAGCTTGAATCTGTGCGCATGAGTACAGTGGAAGACGAACAGGTGCATGTGTCTGTGCATCCGCAGATGGACTGGCTGGTGACGGTTAGCCCGGAAATTCTGCGCCTGTCCGTGGTGCGCCCGGCATCCCTGACGACCGCCGGGCTGTGGCGCTATGCCAGTTATCTGTCCAATAACGGACTGGATGCAGCCGATTACTGGACGGCCTGGTGGCGCAAGCTGGCCATGCCGATCACGGTAGTGGTCATGAGCCTTGTGGCGGTGCCTTTCGTCAGCGGGTCGAGGCGCAGCGGTGGCGCCGGCCAGCGCCTGTTTGTGGGTATCTTGCTGGGCGTAGGTTTCTTTTTGCTCAACGAAATCGTGGCCAGCTCCGGGCAGGTCTACGGTTTGCCTCCGTTCGTGACCGCCCTGCTGCCAACTGCTGTGGCATTCACTGCCGCACTGGTCTGGTTGCGACGTTTCAGCTGAGCAGCCGGCAGACTCAGGATTTGGGGATGTGCGTGATACGGGTATGGCTGATCAGGTCATGCCAGGCGCGGCCCCTGGGTTCGATAGCACACCATAACAGACCCAGCAGACTGAACCAGGCCAGCAGGGAGCAGGCGTAGCGCCACAGCCCGAGTCTGAAAGAGGGTATTTCTCCCGTTTCGTCCGTGACCCATAAACGCCAGGCGCGCATTCCCAGAGTCTGACCACCGTGCGACCAGAACCAGGCATGGAACAGGCCGGTAATGCTGATCAGATACAGGGGATACCACCAGCTTCCGGACGGTACCGCTTCGCCGTGATAGAAGGGCAGAATCAGAAACGTGCCGAGCATCCACAGCGCCACAAGCAGCAGGCTGTCGTAGAGAGCTGCGGCCAGGCGGCGCAGCAGTGTGGCAGGGTGATAGGGTAGGGAATGGCTTGACACAGGTCATCGTTTTTCAAAATCGCCTGCATTATATTGAAACTGGCCGGGCAATGGGCATCCGGCACTGTCATTTTGCTGAAACAAAGCCAGCGTGTAATGGAGAATTGTTCAGGATAGCGATGAGTTTACCATGGTAGCGAACATCGAGGAAGTGAACGGGGTCAGCACGGCCGGGCAGGCCGATGTAAGCCGGCCTGAACTGTTCATCAACCGTGAATTGAGTCTGCTTGAATTCAACAGGCGGGTTCTGGAGCAGGCCAAGGACACTTCTGTACCACTGCTGGAGCGTCTCAAGTTTCTTTGTATTTCCTCTTCCAACCTGGATGAGTTTTTCGAAGTACGCGTGGCCGCGTTGATCGAAAAGGTCGAGGCCGGTTCGGTGCAGACGGATGCTGACAATATTTCCCCCGCCGACCTGTTGCAGCAGGTCAGTGAACGTGCGCATGAGCTGGTGGATGAACAGTACCGGGTGCTTAATGAAGTGCTCACGCCTGAGCTGCAGGAAACGGGCGTGCGTTTTCTGCGCCGGGCACAGTGGACCCGGCGCCAGTCGGCATGGCTGCAATCCTACTTCGATTCGGAGTTGCTGCCGGTGCTGAGCCCTATCGGACTGGATCCGGCTCATCCGTTTCCACGCATCCTGAACAAGAGCCTGAATTTTATTGTGCGTTTGCGTGGGCGTGATGCCTTCGGTCGCGATAGTGGTTATGCCGTGGTTCAGGCGCCACGATCACTGCCGCGCATTGTGCAGCTGCCTGAAAGTGAATCAGAGGATGGCGTGCAGTCCTTCGTCTTCCTGTCGTCCATTATTCACGCCAATGTCGATACCTTGTTTCCCGGCATGGAAGTGCTGGGCTGTTACCAGTTCCGGGTGACGCGCAATAGCAACCTGTTTGTCGATGAAGAAGAAGTGGACAATCTGCTGCGTGCGCTGGAAGGTGAATTGCCGGCGCGGCGCTACGGTGACGCCGTGCGTCTGGAAGTGGCGCATAACTGCCCCAAGTCATTGATCAGCTATCTCCTGCGCCGTTTCGAGCTGGATGAATCGGCCCTGTACACAGTAAATGGCCCGGTCAATCTGAACCGCTTGCTGGCCGTGCCTGACATGGTTGATCGTCCGGATCTCAAATATCCCAGCTTTACCCCGCGCGTGCCGCAGCGCCTGTCGGCACAGCAGGACATCATGGAGGTGTTGCGTGAAGGCGACATCCTCATGCATCACCCCTTTGACAGCTTCATGCCGGTAATCGACCTGTTAAGGCAGGCTGCTGCTGATCCCAATGTGCTGGCGATCAAGCAGACGCTGTACCGTACCGGGCCGCAATCGGCGGTGGTGGATGCCCTGGTGAAGGCCGCCAAGGCGGGCAAGGAAGTGACGGTGGTGGTGGAGCTGCGCGCCCGTTTTGATGAGGCCGAGAATATTGAGCTGGCTAATCGCCTGCAGGAGGTGGGGGCGCATGTGGTATACGGCGTGGTTGGGTACAAGACGCACGCCAAGATGATCCTGATTGTGCGCCGTGAGAATGGCGGGCTGCGTCACTACGTACATCTGGGAACCGGCAACTACCATGCGCGTACTGCGCGACTGTATACCGACTATGGTTATCTGACGGCGGACCCGACCGTGGGCGCCGATGTGCACAAACTCTTCCTGCAGCTGACCAGCCTGGGCAAGGCCAGTCAGTTGCAATCGGTTGTGGATGCGCCATTCAATCTGCATGCGCGCGTGATCGAGAAAATCCAGAAGGAAATCGAATTCGCGAACAGCGGCCAGGGCGGTCGCGTCATCGCCAAGATGAATTCGCTGGTGGAACCCGAGGTGATCAAGGCGTTGTATGCAGCGTCCCGGGCCGGGGTGCAGGTCGATCTGATCATTCGCGGCATGTGCTGTCTGCGTCCCGGGGTCGAGGATGTGTCCGAGAATATCCGCGTGCGCTCGATCGTGGGACGGTTTCTGGAGCACACGCGGGTCTATTGTTTCGGCAACGGCGGTGAGTACGAACTCTATATGGCCAGCGCCGACTGGATGGAGCGCAATTTCTTCCGTCGTGTGGAAACCTGCTTTCCCATCCGTTCACCCGAACTTCGTGAGCAGGTGATGCAGGATCTGCAGTGGTATCTGGAAGACAACTCCCAGGCCTGGGAGCTACAGAGCGACGGCAGTTATGTACATTGCCAGCCGCAGGACGGTGCAAAACCGCTGCGCGCCCAGGAGCGCTTGCTGGATTCGCACTAGTCTGTCGCGGCTGCGGCCTTGTTCAGGGCCTCGCGTTTGATGAGCAGTTTTAAACCCGTGTTGCGTACATAGCGCTGCTCGCGTTCCAGGTCCGCGCGTGTCAGCGCGTGATCATCCAGCCAGTCATCCGGCAGGTACAGAGTCAGGGTCTTGTCGCTGGCACTCGCACGTAGTGCCGGCAAGGGGGCAGGGTCGCGGCTGCGTAAAAACAGAAACGCCATCCGCAGCAACATGCTGAGCCGAGTGGTCATCTGCACATCACGTGTCGCCAGGTCAGAAAATTGCGTCGCATCAAACTTGCCCCGGTGCAGATACACCATGGCGGAAAGGATGCGCTGCTGATTCTGCGAGAAACCCTCGAGATCGGAATTCTCCACCAGGTAGGCGCTGTGGCGGTTGTATTTCGTGTGTGTAATGACCAGACCGATTTCATGCAGGTAGGCCGCCCAGCGCAGCAACTGTCTCGAGGTATGGCGCGGTAATGACCAGTCGACGCTGACCTGTTCAAGCAGTTCGCAGGCAGTCGTGGCCAGGCGTTCGGCATGCTCCACATCCACTTCATAACGGGCCGCCATGGCGGCGACACTGCGGCTGCGCACGTCCTGGTCATGCAGGCGTCCAACCAGGTCGTAGAGCAGGCCGTCTCTGAGCGCCCGTTCGGAAATCTCCATGCGTTCAATCTGCAAGCCCTCGAAAATCGCCCAGAGAATGGCGAGGCCGCCGGCAATCACCGGGCGGCGGCTGCTACTCAAGCCCTCCAGGGCGAGCGCATCAATATGACCGGCAGCCAGCAGCGCCTTGCGAAACTGTTTAAGCGCTTTCAGCGTCATGCCGTCCTTCAGCCAGCCCTGGGCCTGCAATACAGCGTGAGTGGCCTTGATAGTGCCCGAGGTGCCGACCGCGGTATCCCAACCCTGTCGCTGAAAAGCGCGGATGTGAGGTTCCAACTCAAGGCTGGCCGCGGTAACGGCTGTGTTCCAGGCCTTGCGTGTTAATGCGCCGTCCGGAAAGTAACGCTGGGTATGACTGACGCAGCCCAGTCCCATGCTTTCCAGGCGACGGGGTTCCAACCCCTGGCCAGCAATAATTTCGGTGCTGCCACCGCCTATGTCGATAACCAGCCGTCGTTTCAGATTGGGGTCGACGTCGGGCGCCACGCCGGCATAGATCAGGCGCGCTTCCTCGGCCCCGGAGATGATGTCGACACTATGTCCAAGGGCTTTTTCCACCCGATCGAGAAAGGCGCCTGCATCCCTGGCACGGCGCAGGGTATTGGTGCCGACAATACGTACACAGTCCGGCGGCAGGCTGGCCAGGCGCTGACCAAAGCGTTCCAGGCAGGCCAGGGCGCGCTCCATCGCTTCGGGTTGAAGGGTTTTACTGGCTTCCAGGCCTTCGGCCAGGCGCACGGCTTCGCGCAGGCGGTCGATGATCTGCAAGTCGCCGCTGCCACTTAACCTGGCCACAATCATGTGAAAGCTGTTGGAGCCCAGGTCGACGGTGGCGACGGTATCGTTCATATTGCTTATAGCTGTCAGCGGAGAAAATTCGGTTATGCCCTGAGTGTAGGCGAGCGGGCAGCCGCTGCACAGTCCGGACAGTTTATATTGCCCGAATCAGATGAACGTTATGTTAATGGTGCAGATGTTCCCGGGGACTGTGTTTCTCGCGGTTGGCGGGGATCAGATCCGTCAGTAACAGGCCGCTGAAGCCGAACAGGGAAAAGGTCAGCAGGCCCATGACGTTGAAGGCTGTACCAGCGCCGGTGAAGAAGTGCAGAGGTAGCAGGATGGCTGCCGAGACCAGGCTCAGCAGCAGCAGTTTCCTGCATACTTCAAGGTATTCACCGAAGGGAATCCTTTGAGGGGCGGGCTCATCCATGAGCCCTTGTCTTTCATCCATGAGGTCGTCCTAGTGCCAGGAACGACTCTAGTGTTAACCATCCGCAAAAATCTGTGCATCGGTAATCCGCGTGCCGCGTTGTAGGAATATTCTGGCAACCTGATGCCGCTGACGGGCGGCATGAACCCTGAATGTCATGCAACCGTCATGCCCGCGTCATCCCGCCGAAACCTGGGCGTCTTAATCTGCGCCGCAATCAGGTAACAAGGGATGAATGTCATGCTCAATCAAGCGGTTATTGCACGACAGGGTACGCCGGAAGCTGTCAGTAACCCGGCCCGATTCCGTGCCAGTTTTGCGGTAAGTCAGCGTGAAGTTCTGGCCAGTCAGCGGCTGCGCTATCTGGTATTCGGCAAGGAAATGGGCGCCAAGTTGTCGGGTCGCTTTTTCAGGCTGGATCGTGACCGATATGACAGTTTCTGCCGTCACTTGCTGATTCGTGATACCTATACGGGCAAGATAGTGGCTTGCACCCGGGTACTGACCCAGGAGCATGCCGAGCGTGCCGGCGGTTTCTATTCATCCAGCGAATTCAGACTTGACCCGGTGCTGGCCCTGCCTGGTCGTTTCATGGAACTGGGTCGTACCTGTGTGCATCCCGACTATCGTAACGGTGCAGTCATCGCACTGCTATGGTCACGGGTGGCGGAATTCATTCTCGACAACGGCTATGATTACCTCATCGGCTGTGCAAGCATCGATGCGCGTGACGGCGGTCTGAACGCCCATGCCATCATGCAGCGGCTGCAGGAGAAATACATGACGCCATCCTATGTTCGTGTTGAACCGAGACATCGGCTGCCCCTGCCTGTCGGCATGCAGTCGTCGGTGCAGCCGAACATTCCTCCGCTGATCAAGGCTTATCTGAGCATCGGCGCCCGTGCGGCCGGCGAGCCCTGCTGGGATGAGGACTTTGGTGTGGCCGACGTGTTCATGCTGCTGAATGTGTCGGATATGTCTCCGCGTTATGCACGGCATTTCCTCAAGCGAGGCTCAAGGGGGCTGACAGCGCATTAATGGCGGCGGCTAAGGGTTCATTGATCATGCGAATTTCACGGGCGAGCCTTCACCTCGGCTGGGGTTTCGTTTTGCTGGGTGTCAGCGCGCCGCAGAAGCGACGCTACCAGCGTCCGCAACTGGCCCGCCACTGGTGCCGCAAGGCGCTGGAGATTCTGGGCATAGAGGTAGTGGTTGAGGGGCGCATCGAGCCGGGCTGCCTGCAGGTCGCCAATCACATCACCTGGATCGATGTGCTGGTGATGATGGCTGCCGGCTGCCGTGGATTCGTTTCCAAGTCCGAGGTGGCCAGCTGGCCGATGATCGGCCGTCTGACCCGTGCCGTGGATACCGTGTTTATTGAACGAGGCGCCTGGCAAACCCAGGCCGCCTCACAGACCATGCAGGAACGCCTGCTGAAAGGCGAGAACGTGTTGTTTTTCCCGGAAGGGACGACTACGGACGGACGCCACATACGCCAGTTTCACGCGCGTTTGTTCGAGGCCGCAATAGCCACCGAGTCCTGCGTGCAGCCGCTGGCTATTCGTTATGAGGTGCCTGGTGGTGATTACAATGTGGTGCCTTACATCGACGATGTCGGCTTCATGGAAAACCTGCTGGCCATCATGCGCCAGCCCAGGGTGCGGGCGCACCTGATTGCCTGCGAACCGATTGCCGCGGCCGGTTATGACCGCAAGCGCCTGGCGCGCGAAGCGCGGGACCGCATAGTCACCCAACTGGCGATCAACGATCCCGCACTTCCGGCCAGGGTCGAAACCCCTTCGGTGATCGACGCCGCCTGATCAGTCTCCCTGCAGGCGCAGCGTCACCTCGGTGTCGGCGGCAATCTGGGCCTCTGTCCAGGGGAAATGAATCCACTGCTTCGCCGAATAGGCTTCGGTCATGTCCTGGTAATACGGCGAGGCCGGATCGGTAGACTGTGAGTAGGTGATGAACCCCTCCGCCACCGGGTTGCCGTTGTTGTCCCAGGTCACTGTCTGGATATAGCTGTTGCCGTATCGCACGTTGTAGCCGTCTTCGGTCAGCGGCCCGGAACTGGCAATCGTGAAGGAGCCTTCAAAACCTTCGCCACCCACGATCGGAATGAAGTCTTCGTGGATGCCGGAATGCTGGATCTGGCCCATGGGTGTGTCCAGGTCAAAGGGCGAATCCAGTACTGCCTGTACACCATCAGCAAATGCCTGCTCCACAATCGGGTTGAGTACATTCAGGCCGCTGGGGGTGTTGACGGGATCGCCGGCGGAGAATGGCGTCGTCCAGATCAGGTCATTGAGTGGCGTGGCGACGGGCAGGGGCCCTCCCAGGCGGCGCCAGAATTCCCGCCAGATATGACCACCCACCGAGACCAGGTTGTTCTTGCCGTCCCAGCTTTCCAGCACTGTACAGGCTTCGGCGATATCCACCGGCCCACTGCTGCCCAGCGCGGTGGGCAGCAGGCAGTAACTGTCGAGTATGGCCTGTTTGCCCAGCTCGGCGCTGAGTACGGCGCTGTCCAGTGCGACTTCCTGCAGCGTGTCCAGATTGAAGCTGTTGCCAGGCCGTCCGTCCGTGCCATCCAGGCGACGGATAACCTGCAGCATGCACAGCCGGGTACGCAGGCTGCGTGCTGAATCCTCATTGCCGATGATGCCGGCAAAGCCGGTCAGTGGTTCTGCGGGGTTGCTGAGCCAGTAGCTGTCATTGCAGTTATGCACCCAGTCGTTGCGCGTGATCTTGGGCAGGTTGGAGCGCCCAAAAATACCCGGCGCCGGGGCGTCTTCGTCGGTATCCCACTCGCATTCCGCTCTTGAGCCGTCCAGTATCGGCAAACCCGGCATCAACTGGTCGAGGACGGTTTGCAGTGGAATGGCGCCGCAGGTCTGCACCTTGCTGTCCGGCACGTTGGGCACCACGGTGACATCGCCATAATAGGCCGGTTTGCCGGGGCCGGTGGCGGCGGTGTTGACCCAGGGTGTGCCAAGCACGCTGCCATGCAGCTCCACGAATTCCTCGAAACTCTGTGCCCGGTTCCAGCGGAAGAACTGGTTCATCAGGCGGTCATTCTCCGCATTGGCGTCACGCAGGGTGTAGCCCTTGGCAAGGGTCCACTCCAGGACCGGTACGCCAGAAACGGCAAATTCCAGCATGGGGCCGAAATGCGAGCGATACATGGTGCGTGTTTCAGTTGAAGTGCTGCTATCGTCTTCCAGAATCTCTACCGAGACATCGGTCGCTTCCATGTCGCGGATTTCACCGTTGTAGATGTACTGGGTAGGGTCCAGCGGATTCAGGGTGAGCTCATAGAAGGTGAAGCGGAAGGCCGTGGAAACGGTATGGCTCCAGGCGAAATGCTCGTTAAAGCCGATCAGTGCTGCAGGTACGCCATAGAGACCCGCGCCCATGATCTCCGCATCCGGCAATTGCAGATGGGTAAGATACAGCCGTTCGGTACCACTCCACGGGAAGTGTGGGTTGCCCAGCAGCAATGATTCCTCAGAGATTGCATCCGGACCCAGCGCATACATATTGCTGGCGAACGGCAGTTCGCTGGCGAAGGGCAGGGCGGAGGGATCCAGCGCCAGGATATCGTCGATACTCACCGGCAGTGGCAGGTTATCCGGGCCCGGCGGTGCGGCTGTGGCCACGCCTTCCACGAATACCGAGGATGATGCGAGCAGGGCCAGGCGGAAATAACGGCGGTAGACATCGTCTTCCGTAATTTCGGCAATCCAGTCTTCGTCGCGGCAAGCGGCGTGACGTCCGGGGTGCTGACCAGCCTTCAGTTCACGTACATAACGGTTATAGCCGGCCACGAACCCGCGACTGGCATCCAGCGCTTCCTGGTCACTATTGTTTTTCATGGGCGCAATGGCTTCATCGGTAGCGACGAATTTCCAGAAGAAGTCGGAATCCACGTTACCGGCCGTAGAGCCATTCGGGATAATGGTGTAGCTGCCGTCGCGGCCAAAGTGCCGGGCGCGTTCTCCGCGTATCGTCAGGAGGTCTTCCGCCAGCACGCACAGATTGTCTTCTGCGTGCACATAACCGTAGGCGTAGCCCATGCTGCCGTAATCCGCGGCCTTGATATGGGGGATGCCAAATGAAGTGCGGCGTACCTGGGCATCGTAGGTAAAGTCGCCGCCGTTGTCGTCATTGTCACTGCCGCCGCCACAGGCGCTGATCAGGGACGCTGCCAGCACCAGGGATGCGGCGCGGGTAAGGACCTGCCATGAAAATTGCATTGTTCTCTCCAACCTTAAGGGCACGTTGTATGTTTTGCGGTTATTCTGTTTTTGCCGCGTTGCCTGCAGAAGCAGCGAGGTATTCATTACCGCGTTATGATCCGCCCATATCAAGCATAGCCTGAACCTTCGGATCGCTTCCACTTACTCCTGATATGACTGATTACATTCTTGACGAGCAGCAGGGCCACGAAGCCTGGTGGGGTCTTCACCGCGCACAGACCTGGCAGTTACAGGCTGAGGACGGCGCCAGCTTTGCGTTGACCTGTGTTTCTCCTGGCAGGTCCGCAAACAAGGCGCCGGTGATCTTTCTGCCGGGCATGTTCAGCAACCGGCATTTCTGGATTTCGCCAAAGGGCGTCGGTCTGGCGGGTTATCTTGCGGAACAGGGGCACAGCTGCTGGCTGGTCGAGCGGCGTGGTACCGGGCAATCACCCCGGCGGCAACCGGCCCGCGCCGGACTGGAAGAAGCCGTGCAACATGACTTGCCTATGGTGCAGCGGGCGGTAGCCCGGGTTGTAGACCGTCCGGCTTACTGGATCGGGCATTCCTTTGGCGGTGTCAGCATTGCGTTGTCGGCAGCCCGTCATCTGGATCCGGATCTGATTGGCGGACTGGTACTCATCGCCTCGCAGTTCGAGGTGGACAAGCCCATGTTGCGCTGGCCGGGCCGACTATTTACTCAGGGGGTGTCCAGAATCACTGGCCGTTTCCCGGCCCGCCGTTTCGGCCTGGGGCCTGAGGACGAACCTGCGGCGGCCATGGATGACGCCTGTCGCTGGACCACCCGGGCGCAGAGCAGTTTGGATCTGCAGGCTGAGCTGGCGGCGGTCAATTGCCGGGTACTGGCTCTGGCAGGTGGCGCCGACAAGGTGGATCCACCGGCCGGCTGCGAACGTTTCATCCGTCACATGTCGGGTCCGCACCGTGAGTTCCGCCTGGCGGCCAGGGCTGAGGGTTTTGCGGTTGATTACGATCATCCCGGTATTGTGGTCAGCAAGTCGGCCGCCCGGGAGATCTGGCCCCTGGTAGGCGACTGGCTGGCCTGACCGGACTGTTCTGATGCAGTACACTGCCGCCATTCTGCTTTATCCAAGGAATACTCATGGCAAATGAGGTCAAGACCGAAATTGAAATAGATGCGCCGGTATCGCGCGTCTGGGCCCTGTTGCAGGACATTGAGCACTACAAGTCCTGGAATCGTATCTTCAACTTCACGCATGCGAATCTGAAACCCGGCGGACGCGGAATCCTCTGGGCTCGCGTGGGTCCGGCAGTAACGCCGTTGCCCGTGCGCTTTGATGTGGTTGAACCCGAGTGCGAACTGCGCTGGCATGGCGGTTTGCAGAAACTGGGCTACGGCAGTCATTACCTCAGGCTGGAAGCACTGCCCGACGACCGTACGCTGCTGACGCATGGTGAAGAGTTCAGCGGCCTGCTTTTCAATGCTTCCTGGAAGCTGCTGGGCAAGCAGTTGCCGGGCGCATACAAGGCATTTAACAAGGCCCTGGTGCGGGAATTGGCCTAGGCCTAGCCCTTGAACGTGGAGAGCCCGAAATCTCCGAAGGGCTCGTCGCGTTGCCGTACAGCTTCCTTGAAACCTTTCTGCATGGCGGTTTGCTGGAAGTCGTAGCCCTCCCGGGTATGACGCGTGATGCCGTCGAAAAACGTGCCGAGTATCTGGGTGCTGTGCAGCCCCTGCGCCATGATGGTCTGGTTGAGTAGCAGCTTCATCATGATCAGCTGGTTCACCGGCATGCGCGCAATGCGTTCGAGCAGGATTTCGAAGCGTTCATCGAGCTGATCGACCGGCGCCGATTCGATAGCCAGGCCCCATTCCACGGCTTCCTTGCCGGACAGGCAGTCGCCGGTAAACAGCAGGCGCTTGGCTTTTTCTATGCCCATTCGATAAGCCCAGATGGAAGTGGTGGGTGAGCCCCAGACGCGTGCCGGTGGATAACCGATCTTGGCATCATCGGCGATGACCAGCAGGTCGGAACAGAGCGCCATATCCGTACCGCCGGCCACGCAGAAACCGTGCACCTTGCAGACCACCGGTTTGTCGGAATGAAACAGGCTCATGAACCCCTTTACGTTGCGGCTCATCATGGCGTAATCAATAGTGGGATCCCAGGTGCTGTCCGGTAAGTGGTTGACGACCTGGACTTTCGGATCGAGGGGTGAACCTTCCGGACGGCAGGGATCAGGCTCGCCAATCTGCATTTTTTCGGCACTGTCGACCAGGTCGTAACCACCACAGAAGCCACTACCATTGCCCGCCAGGGCGATGACATGCACCTCCGGATCAAGATTGGCTCTTTCCACGCATGCAGAGAGTTCGCGCGGCAGATCCATGGTGATGCCATTACCGCGTTGAGGCCGGTTCAGGGTGATCCTGGCGATGCGGCCGGTGCGCTCGTAGGTCATGGTCTTGAGAGAGTCCATCGTCATGCTTTTCCTTCGTGAACTATGCATTACCACCAGTAATGACAGATGCAGGAATATATGCAATATTACTTGTCAGTTCAATTAACGTTTGTTTTTGAAATGTTCAATATGCGAGGCTGAGCATGAGTGTTTCGGTGAGAGGCATCTTGAGTCGGGAAGAAATCCAGGCGTTGACCATGCGTTCGGACCTGCGTGGCTGGTGGGGCATATTGCGTGTCTGGATTTCAATCGGACTCACCTTTGCCGCGCTTGCCCTGTGGCCCAATCCCCTGACCTTCATCCTCGCCATCATTATGCTCGGCAGCCTGCAACTGGCGTTGGCGGTGCTGACGCATGAGGCTTCGCATCGCACATTATTCAAAACCCGGTCCCTGAATGATGCTGTCTCCGACTGGTTATGTGCCCGGCCGATCTGGCTGGATGTGTACCGGTATCGGGAGCATCACATGCGCCATCATGCGCACACCGGTACCGAGCGTGATCCGGACAAGAGTCTGGTGGCTCCTTTCCCGACAACGCGCGGCGGTCTGCTACGTAAATTGCTGCGCGATATCAGCGGCCTGAGCGGCCTGCGCCGTATCGTGGGTCTCGTGCTGATGGACATCGGGGTGTTTGAGTTCACGGTATCTGCCGATCCTGTGCGGCGGCCACGTAACGGGCGGCAGTTTCAGGATTATCTGCGCGAAGGCGTACACAACATGTGGCCGATGGCTGCGGCCAATCTGATATTGGCTGGTCTGTTGGCATTGGCCGGTGCTTTCTGGTTGTACGGCGCGTGGGTACTGGCCCATCTCACCACCTTCAGTGTTTTTATCCGGGTCCGTTCCATTGCCGAGCATGCCTGTATGGAGCCGGGGCCGGATATTCTGCGCAACACGCGCACCACCCGGGCCGGCTGGTTGGCGCGGCTTACTGTCGCGCCCATGAAAGTGAACTACCACGCCGAGCACCACCTCATGGCTTCGGTGCCGTACTACCGTCTGCCCCTGCTGCACAAACTACTGGTAGAGCGTGCAGCCTTGCCCGTTACGCCGGGTTACTGGCAGGTGTTGCGTACGGCGTCTGCCGCTGTGGCTGAATAATATTTGCTGAGGCAGGTTTTACGACAATCTGTTCGTGGCCTATAGTGCTGCGCTAGACGGCAATCTCACATGCATTGCCGGGCTAAGATTTTTAACCGGCAGATATCATTCACCATGCCCACAAGCTCACAGCGCCGTATTCTCATTTCCACCCGCATCATGCGCGGTCTCAGCGGCAAGGTGATTCTTCTCAATTACAACATCAAGGCCCTGGTGGCGGCTGGCTGGGACGTGTCTGTATTCGCCGAAAAGATCGACAAGGCCATGATCGAAAGTATGGGCGCCCAACCCTTCAGTGTCTGGAACAAGCTGTTCAGCAAGCCGCGGCGTTTGCAGCGGTTTCTGGACAAACATGAACGTCTGGCGCGCAGCGGGCGCTACGACCTGGTGGTGGGGCATGGCGAAACGCTGTTTCAGGACGTGCTGCATATCCACAATTCGCGCCATCTGGAATACGAGCATATCTACGGCAAGACGTTGATACCCGGCGCCAAGGTCACTGCAGACATCCAGGCGCAGCAGGTGGCCGAGCAGCGTTATCGTCTGCTGGTGGCCAACTCCCACCTCATGCGCGATGATCTGATCACCCGCTACAACGCAGACCCGGAGCGCATCACCGTGGTGTATCCGGGCTATGATCCCGAGCGTTTTTACCCACGGCGCGACAACCCGGCCAGTATTGCGCTGCGCGACCAGCTGGGTGTGGGAGACCGGGTGTTGGTGGGTCTGGTGACCTCGGGCAAGCTGATACAACGTGGCGCCGATCTGCTGATTCCGGCCATTGCCGGTCTGCCGGATGAATTGCGCCGGCGCATGCTCACAGTGATTGTGGCCAAGGACAATCTAGAGCCTTATCAACGTCAGGTGGCGGAAGCCGGTCTGGGTGACAGCGTTCGCTTTTTGGCACCGCGTCAGGATGTGGATGCCCTGTACAACGCGCTGGACATTTACATCAATCCAGCGCGCATCGAAACCTTTGGCATGTCGCTGCTGGAAGCCATGGCCTGCGGCGTGCCCTGCATTACCACGCGGGGCAAGGTGGGCGCCGGGGAGCTGTTTACCGGGGATATGCAGGCTGGTCTGATGGCACGGGCCGATGCGGATGCATTGTCGGATACACTGCAGCAACTGCTGCAATCCGCTGAACTGCGGCTGTCACACGCTGCCCTTTGCGCCGAGGCGGCACGGCCGCATGACTGGAGCAGTAATACGCGCCAGCATCTGGCGTTGTACGAGAAGGTAGTTGCGGAGAAGCAGCTACGCTAATTGGCGGGGTTCTCCGCCACCGTGGCCGAATTCTGCGGACGGGCGAATTCCAGGGCCCCATCCTCCAGTTTGCCCAGGCGCAACGTAAAAATATCCAGCAGGTAATTCTGGTAGAGCCGCCACGGCGCTTTCGAGCCCTGGCTCGGGAACTGATCGATGGAGCGCTGCACGTAACCGGATTTCAGGTCGATGAAGGGTTCCGGGCTGAGATCGGGATCATTCACGCGCGGCGTGACCTGCTGGTAGCCGTGAGCCGCCATGTGATTGAGTAGCCGGCAGACATATTCGCAGGTGAGATCACACTTGAGCGTCCAGGAGGCATTGGTGTAACCCAGAGCGACGGCCATGTTGGGTACGTCGCTGAGCATCATGCCCTTGTATCCCATAGTGTCGGATAGTTCGATTTCGCGCCCGTCCACCGCCAGCTGCATGCCGCCCAGCGCAAGCAGGTTCAGGCCGGTCGCTGTGACGACGATATCGGCCTGCAGTTCGCGGCCGGATTTGAGGCGGATGCCGTCAGCCGTGAAGCGCTCGATATGATCGGTGACCACGGAGGCGTGACCTTCACGAATGGCGGCGAACATGTCGTTGTCGGGAACAAAGCACAGGCGTTGGTCCCAGGGGTTGTAGTCGGGTGTGAAATGGGTGTCCAGATCGTAGCCGGCCCCCAGTTCCTTGCGAATGCGTTTGCGTAGCCATTTCTTTATGAACTCGGGACGGCGTTTGCACATCTGGTAGAAATACATGGTCAGCAGTACGTTCTTCCATCGCGTCAGAGCATAGGCAACCCGGTCAGGCAGCAGGCGGCGCAGGGCATTGGCGATGACATCCTGATAAGGCAGAGAGAGAAAGTAGCTGGGTGAACGCTGCAGCATGGTGACATGCGCCGCCTTGTCCGCCATGGAGGGCACCAGAGTCACGGCCGTGGCGCCGCTGCCAATGATGACCACTTGCTTGCCGCTGTAGTCCAGGTCATCCGGCCATTTCTGCGGATGAATGAGTTGTCCCTGGAAGTCCTCAAGGCCGGCGAAGTCGGGAGTATAACCCTGTTCGTAGTTGTAATAGCCGCTGCACATGAACAGGAAGTTGCATGTGAAGCGGACACTTTGATTGTCATGACCGGTTTCGGTTTCTACCGTCCAGCAGGCCTTTTCGCTACTCCAGGCAGCCTTTTTGACCCGGTGGTGAAAACGGATGTTTTTTTCAATGTCATTGTCGCGGGCGGTGTCACGCACGTACTGGCGAATCGAGGGGCCGTCAGCGATGGCCTTGCCATCCGTCCATGGGCGGAAGGAGTAACCCAGGGTATACATGTCCGAATCGGAGCGCACGCCGGGGTAGCGGAACAGATCCCAGGTGCCGCCGATGGCGTCGCGCGCTTCCAGTATGGCGTAACTGCGGTCCGGGCACTTGTCCTGTAAATGATAGGCGGCCGCTATACCGGACAGGCCGGCGCCTACGATAACGACGTCAAAATGCTGGACGGGCTGATTCGCCGACATGTCTCTCTCCACATTGATTTCATGTTTCTGATAGCAGTGTAGCGTCAATGTAGGCGGCGAGTGACTGTCGCGCTATGACCCCTTGCGACCCATAGGGAACAATATATGACAGGATTGAATCTGGATCATGGAGATGGCGCTCCCACGGGGACTCGAACCCCGGTTTTCGCCGTGAGAGGGCGACGTCCTAGGCCACTAGACGATGGGAGCGTGAGGGCAGCGCATTATACAGAATCACGGCCGGGGTGAGAGTACCCGGACTCGACGAATCGTCAGGATAGCCGATTCGGACGGCCACGCCGCGCGTAGCGTCCGGGCCATGGACGGCCCGTATCAACCCCGGTTTTCGCCGTGAGAGGGCGGCATCCCGGATTACTTGACGATGCGGGCATGAGAGCAGTGCATAGACAGAAACCGCTTGCCGTGCGAGTAGTCGAACAGCACTCAGTGCGTAAAGTTTTGAAGCCGGTTATCATAGCCGCCGCTGTGGCATGAATGCCGCCGCATCCAAGATTATCCCGACAACCAATGGTTTAGAACGATTACCGAGCTCAGGATTCTTCCGCGTTCGGAGCATTCGATTTCACGCTCCAACATTTCACCCGGCGCTTTGAAGACGCTTTACCGCTTCAAGGAGGCGGGCGTTGAGGCGTACCTGGTCGGCGGTGGAATACGCGACCTGCTGCTGGGTGTGCAGCCCAAGGACTTCGACATCGCCACGGCGGCCACGCCGGAAGAGGTCAAGGATCTTTTCGGCCGGCAATGCCGCCTGATTGGTCGGCGCTTCCGGCTGGCGCATGTACGGTTCGGCCGGGAGATTATCGAAGTAGCGACATTCCGCGCCGGACATCAGGAAGCCGAGACCGAGGGCCTGGGTGAACGTTGCGACGAAAGCGGCCGCATCCTGCGCGATAACGTCTACGGCAATGTCGAGCAGGACGCCCATCGGCGCGACTTCACTATTAATGCTCTTTATTACGACGTGACCGATTTTTCGGTGCGCGATTATGTGGGTGCGCTGGAAGATGTTGCCGCCCGGCGCCTGAGACTGATCGGTGACCCCGAAGATCGCTATCGTGAAGATCCGGTGCGCATGCTGCGCGCAGTGCGGATTGCCGCAAAACTGGATCTGACCATTGACGAGGCAACCGAGAAGCCGCTATTCGCACTGGGCGACCTGCTGCACGAAGTGCCGCCGGCACGCCTGTTCGATGAAGTGCTCAAGATGCTGATGGCAGTGCAGGGGCCTGAGGTGTTCGAGCAGCTACGACGCTATGGGCTTTTGGGCAAATTATTCGAGGCAACCGAAGAGGCGTTGGGACGGGATGATTCCGGAGCCAGTCTTGCCTTGATTCGCCAGGCGCTTGCCGGGACGGCGAAGCGCATTGAACAGGACAAGCCGGTCACGCCCGCGTTCCTCTTTGCTGCATTGCTTTGGCCGCCAACCTTGATGCGCAAGAATGCACTGGAAACCGACGGGTTACCCGAGGTGGAAGCCTTGCAGCGCGCGTCCGAAGAGGTCATCCGCAAGCTGCTGGATCGCGTCTCCCTGCCCAGGCGGTTTTCAACGCCGATGCAGGACATATGGCATTTGCAGCGCCGCTTGTTCCAGCGCCGTGGCAAGCGACCCTTGCGGTTGCTCGAGCATCCGCGGTTCAGGGCCGCCTATGATTTCCTCTTGCTGCGCGCTGCTGCCGGTGAGGTTGAGCAGGAACTGGCGGACTGGTGGACCGAATTGCAGGAAGCCAATGCGGAACGGCGTGCTGAAATGACCGCCACAGCACCAGGTGAGGCCGGCGGGGGGCAGGGGCGCCGCCGGCGTCGACGGCGCAAGGGTGGCCAGGGCGGCCAAGGTAGCCAGGGTCGACGCAAACCGGCGCAGCATTAACTTATCTATGCCTGAACACGGTGTTCGCTGTTTCCTCGGTATGGGCAGCAATCTGCAGGCGCCCCGGCAGCAATTGCAGACAGCCCTGTCGGCCCTGCGCGCGACCAGTGATTTGTCCCTGGGGGCCGTTTCGCCTGTTTACCGATCAGCACCTCTGGGCGTTGCAGGTCAGCCGGACTACTGTAACGCCGTGGTGGAAGTCTTTACCGACCTTGAAGCTCTGCAGCTGCTGGACTGCCTGCAGTCTATCGAGAAGCAGCAAGGCCGTGAGCGCAATGCGACTCAACGCTGGGGGCCGCGGACCCTGGATCTGGACCTCTTGCTCTACGGGGGTTATGTGATTAACAGCGAGCGTCTCACCGTGCCGCATCCGGAAATGCATAAACGTAATTTTGTCATGCGTCCTCTGGCTGATATTGCGCCCGATGTCGCAATTCCGGGCCTGGGGGCAGCCGCGGAACTGGCCCGGGTGCTGGGTGGCCAGGGGCTGGCGCCATGGGCGGAAGCGGAATAGGGCGCCCGGCATGAATCAGCTGCGCTACATTGCCATTGAAGGTCCCATCGGTGTGGGCAAGACCACTCTGGCGCACCGGTTGGGCGAGACCCTGTCGGCCGAGGTTTTCCTCGAAAAGCCCCAGGAAAATCCGTTTCTGGAGAAGTTCTATAACGAGCCCCGGCGTTATGCGCTGGCTGCCCAGTTATCGTTTCTGGTGCAGCGTGCCCAGCAGGTGGATCAGTTACGTCAGGGTGACCTGTTTGCCAACCGCTGTGTGGCCGACTTTCTTTTCGACAAGGACCGGTTGTTTGCGCGGCTCAATCTGCAGGGCGCGGAAATGGATCTCTACGACGATATTTTCCGGCGCATGGCCTGGCAGGCGCCCAGGCCCGATTGTGTGATTTACCTGCATGCGCCCGTGGAAGTGCTCATGCAGCGTGTGCGCAAGCGCAACCGGCATGAAGAACTCAATCTGACGGAGGACTACATGCTGCAGGTGTCGCAGACCTATCAGGCCTATTTCAGCCAGTACCGCGAAACCCAGTTGATTGTCGTAAACGCCGACAGCCATGATCTGGTTTCCAGTCGTGAGGATTACAAGGCTCTGCTGGAGGCGTTGAGCACCCCGCAATCGTTGATTACGTTATAGTCACTGTCCCCCGGTTCTGGCGCCGGGGTTTTAAAACCGCTCAGGACTACACCGCTCGTTGTTCTGGAGTAGCAAAAATGTATGCCGGAAAAGGTTTAGAAGACGCCAAACCCCTTACCCTGACCGACTTTCGCAAGATGCGCGAGACAGGCGAGAAGATCGCCTGCCTCACAGCCTATGACGCGAGTTTCGCAGCACTGGAAGATGCTGCAGGTGTGGATCTGGTGCTGGTCGGTGATTCACTGGGCATGGTGTTGCAGGGACATGACAGTACCGTGCCGGTCACCGTCGATGACCTCATCTACCATTGCCGCGCGGTGGCGCGCGGATTGCAGCGTGCCTTCCTGATGGGCGACATGCCGTTCATGAGCTATGCCACCCGTGACCGTGCCCTGGACAGCGCCTCGCGCCTGATGCAGGAAGGCGGCGCCAAGATGATCAAGCTGGAAGGCGGCGAAATCGAGGCGGATATCGTTGACTACCTCACGGCTCGCGGCATTCCGGTCTGCGGCCACATCGGCCTGCAGCCGCAGCTGATTCACAAGCTGGGCGGGTTCCGTGTGCAGGGTCGTGAAGCGGATGCGGCCGAGGCCATGCTCAAGGATGCCAAGGCGCTGGAAGATGCGGGCGCGGATATGTTGCTGGTGGAGTGCGTGCCGGCCGACCTGGGCAAGCGCATTGCCGGGCAGGCCAGTGTGCCGGTCATCGGTATCGGCGCCGGGCCGGACACCGACGGCCAGATTCTGGTCAGTTACGACATTCTCGACATCACCCGCGGCCGCAAGCCGCGTTTCGTGCAGAACTTCATGCAGGGCGCGGAAAACGTTCAGGCAGCACTGGGCGCCTATGTCGAAGCGGTCAAGGGCGGCAGTTATCCGGCGCCGGAACACTGCTTCTGAGCACGGCGATGCAACTCGTTTCCGACCTCTCCGCGCTGCGTGCGCAGCTCGCCGAATGGCGGGCTGCGGGCCAGCGCATTGCCCTGGCGCCGACCATGGGCAATCTGCATGCCGGCCATTTGCAGCTGGTGAAAAGCGCGCAGAAGCATGCCGACCGTGTAGTGGTGAGCATTTTCGTCAATCCCACCCAGTTTGGCGTCAACGAAGATCTGGACCGTTATCCACGCACCCTGGAAGCCGACAGTCAGGCGCTGGAAGCCATCGGCGCCGACCTGATTTTCCATCCCGACGTCGACACCATGTACCCGCTGGGGCCGGGGGCGGTGGAGGTGCAGGTACCGGGCCTGGACAGTATTCTCTGCGGGGCGCACCGGCCGGGGCATTTCACCGGCGTGGCCACCGTGGTCACCGTGCTGTTCAACCAGGTGCAGCCGGATGTGGCAGTGTTCGGGCAGAAGGACTATCAGCAGCTCGCGGTGATCCGGCGCTTAGCGCGCGCATTGCATCTGCCGATTGAAATTATCGGCGAGCCCACAGTGCGCGAAGACGACGGTCTGGCCATGAGTTCACGCAACCAGTATCTGACCGCAGGGGAGCGCGCATTGGCGCCGGCCTTATATGCCCAGTTATGCGCTACCGCCGAGCGTTTGCGCGCAGGTGAACGGGATTTCACCGCCCTGGAAAACGAGGCGCGGCAGACGCTGGATGCCCGGGGCTTCAAAACTGAATATATGACGATCGCGTCACCGGACTTGACAGCACCCGATACTGCGATGCACCATTTCGCGCTTCTGGTGGCAGCCAGGTTGGGTTCTGCCCGACTTATAGATAATATTGAGGTAAGTGTATAAAGTGCCTGTATGCAGCTGATACGCTAAGGCTGTAGGCAACGAATGACTGCCATGACGGGGGGATGACGGGTAGACGCACTGCTCGCTATCCAATAAAACTCACACCGCTCAACGACCTGGTGAAGCTACAAGAGAGCCTGCCATGGAATTAACGTTGCTAAAATCCAAGCTCCATAGGGCCTGTGTTACTCACGCAGAGTTGGACTATGAGGGTTCCTGTGCCATAGACGAGGAACTGCTCGAGGCTGCCGGTATCCTGGAATACGAGCAGATCGAGATCTACAACGTCACCAACGGTGAGCGGTTCACGACCTATGCAATTCTTGCCGAACGTGGCTCAAGGGTGATTTCCGTCAATGGCGCAGCTGCGCACAAGGCCAGTCCTGGTGATCGTCTGATTATCTGCACCTATGCTCGCATGAGCCAGGGTGAGGCCAAGCGCTACCAGCCGCGTCTGGTCTACCTCGACGTCGATAACAACATCACCCATACGCGAAACACCATTCCGGCGCAGGCCGCCTGAGCAGGCGATAGCGTCCGGCATGCCGCGCATCGGCCGCAGTGACCCCGGGGTGGGCGATGCCGCGACCTGATTCGCTGCCTGCCTGGCGGGAACTGCAGGTTCTGGCTGCCGGTCCGGCGCCACGCATATCCGAATCTTTTGCCACCGACCCGGCCCGTGCTCAGCGTTATTCCGCGCAGGTGGCCGGTCTGTTTGTGGACTATTCCAAGCAACCTGTTGATGACAGCATTCTCCAGGCCCTGACAGGGCTGGCCGAACAGGCCGAATTGCCAGCCTGGATCGAGCGTCTTTTCACTGGCGAGCATATCAATCACACCGAGGACCGGCCGGTGCTGCATATGGCGCTACGCCAGGAACACTCGGCTGTTTTTCCTTCTGAAGAATTCAATGTCATGCCTGCAGTGCGACAGGGTTATGCGCGCATGGCGGAATTTTGCGAGTCCGTGCGCAGCGGGCATTGGCAATGTGGTACGGGCCAGACGGTTACTGATGTGGTGAATCTGGGCATCGGCGGTTCTGACCTGGGCCCGCGCATGTTGGCGACAGCCCTGACGCCGTATTGCGACGGGCGGCCGCGTGTGCACTTCGTCGGCAATGGAGATGGCAGTGAGCTGCATGAAACCCTGCGCGGGCTTGACCCTGAAACCACGCTGTTTCTCGTGGTCTCCAAGAGCTTTACGACGACGGAAACCCTGGCCAACGCAGAGCTGGCGCGCGAATGGATAAAAGCCGCTGTGCCGGCGGAAGGTGTCAGTCAGCATTTTGTTGCCATCAGTGCCCGGAGCCAGCGCGCCGAGGCTTTCGGGGCCGGCCTGGTGTTGCCTTTCTGGGACTGGGTCGGCGGACGCTTTTCCGTCTGGTCGACCGTGGGTACAGCATTGGCCATTGCCATCGGCCTGCCTGCGTTTGAAGCGCTGCTGGAAGGTGCGCGTGCGATGGATGCGCATTTTCGGCATGCGCCATTGCAGCAGAATTTGCCGGTAGTGATGGGACTGCTGGGTATCTGGCATACCAATTTTCTGCGCGTCAACCAGCATGTGGTGTTGCCGTACAGTAATTATCTTCTCTGGTTGCCAGGCTATTTGCAGCAACTGGAAATGGAAAGCAACGGCAAGTCGGTGGACCGCGATGGAAAGCCGGTCAGTTATGCCACTGCGCCTGCTTTATGGGGTGAGGTCGGTACCAATGCCCAGCATGCCTTCATGCAACGTTTACACCAGGGGCCGCAGATTGTGCCGGTGGATTTCATTCTGCCGCTCAAGGTGAATCAGCCTTATCCGTCGCAACAGGATGCATTGGTAGCCAACTGCCTGGCCCAGGCGCAGGCTTTGATGGAAGGGCGCAGCGCCGACAGTCTGCAGGCAGATGGAGCCTCTCTGGCTGAACACCGGGTCCTGCCGGGTAACCGGCCGAGCACAATGATTCTGCTCGATGATCTGTCGCCTTATTGCCTGGGTGCGCTGCTGGCGCTTTATGAACACAAGGTCTTCGTGCAATCCGTTATCTGGTATATCAATGCCTTCGATCAATGGGGGGTTGAGGAGGGCAAGCGCCTGGCCAGACGTCTATTACAGGACATCGAAGCGGGCAATCCTGACGAACATGACCCATCGACCCGCATGTTGCTGCAGCGCTATCTCAGGCAGCGATAGACAAACCAGGTTTTTTTCCGCTGCTTTTCTATAATGGCGACATGAGCGCCTTACCCAATACGCTATATCGTGCCGAGCAGGTGCGAGAACTGGACCGCCGTGCCATTGAAGAGCATGGCATTCCCGGTTTTGACCTTATGCAACGTGCTGCCGCTGCGGCTTATGGCGTTTTACGCAAGCGCTGGCCTGATGCCCGGCATCTGCATATTGTGTGCGGGCCGGGCAACAATGGAGGCGATGGTTGCGTCATCGGCATGCTTGCTCTGGCAGAAGGGCTTGATGTGACGCTCGAACTGCTTTGTGATCCCGGGCGGCTTAAAGGCGATGCTCTGCGCGCCCTGCAGGCCTATAAGCAAGCCGGCGGTTATCCTGCGGTGATGTCCGCGCCGCCGGTGCAGGCCGATGTAGTGGTCGATGCCCTGCTGGG
Source organism: uncultured Salinisphaerales bacterium (assembly GCA_913055805.1). GTDB lineage: Bacteria > Pseudomonadota > Gammaproteobacteria > Nevskiales > CAJXLF01 > CAJXLF01. The sequence goes on along the minus strand of CAJXLF010000002.1, from coordinate 417,498 downwards.
TACCGGAACCGATCGCGCAGTCGAAGGGGCGTTTCTGGATGCAGTGCAGCGAATCAATGCGGCCGCGCAGGCGGGCGCAGGCGTGCTGGGTGTGGATATTCCCTCGGGTCTGCACGCAGACACCGGGCAAGTGCTGGGCGCAGCTGTTCGTGCGGATACAACGGTGACCTTTATCGGCATGAAAGTGGGTTTGTTGATTGGTAGCGGCCCCGCTTGCGCCGGGGAACTGGTTTTCGATGATCTTGCAGTGCCGGCCCGCGTTTATGACGAATTGCCGCCGGCCGTTGTCCGCATCGGTCCGCAGGAGTATCAGCGTTGCCTGCCGCCACGCAAACGGGATGCGCATAAGAATCGGCACGGCCACGTGCTTTGCATTGGCGGTGATTATGGTACTGCCGGCGCCATTCGCCTTGCTGCGGAAGCGGCCTTGCGCAGTGGCGCCGGCCTGGTATCGGTAGCTACCCGCCCCGAGGCTGCTGTCGCCATGAGTCAGGCGCGCCCCGAACTGATGTGCCGGGGTGTGGAGTCGCCCGAAGACCTGGATTCCCTGCTGTCGTCGACGGATGCCGTATTACTCGGGCCGGGCCTGGGTCAGGGTGACTGGGGGCGGGTGCTCTGGGCCAAGGTCATTGACAGCCGGTTACCGCTGGTGGTGGATGCCGATGGGTTGAATCTTTTGGCGGCCAATCCTGGGCAACGGACAAACTGGGTGCTTACACCACATCCGGGTGAGGCAGCGCGGCTTCTTGAAGCTTCCAACGCTGACATACAGGCGGATCGTTTGGGTGCCGTGCAGGGCCTGGTAACCCGCTATGGGGGTGTAGCAGTCTTGAAAGGGGCGGGCACCCTGGTGGCGGTTGAGAATCAGCCGGTCACGTTATGCACAGCGGGTAATCCGGGTATGGCGGTGGGCGGTATGGGTGATTTGCTGGGCGGCGTGATTGTGGCGTTGCTGGCGCAGGGCCTGGGTTTATACGATGCCGCGCGGCTGGCAGTCGATGTGCATGCACGGGCCGGTGATCTGGCGGCAAAAGATGGCGAGAGGGGTCTGTTACCCAGTGATCTGTTACCGCATCTACGCAGCCTGGTGAACCCATCGGTCGGACCGGATTGAAGCGTGAGCGTATTCTTCGACCTGCCTGACGAGGCAGCGACCGCTGCGTTTGCGCGGCGCCTGGCGAAAAGCCTGGATACACCGTGTGGGGTCATTCTTCTGCAGGGGGACCTGGGGGCGGGGAAAACCACGCTGGCCAGAGCCTGTTTGCGGGCCCTGGGTGTCGAGGGGCGCGTCGTGAGTCCTAGCTATACCCTGGTAGAACCGTATAATGCCGGCCCGCTGCGTATCTTCCATATGGATTTATATCGTCTCAGTGATCCTGAGGAGCTGGAATATCTGGGTGTCCGGGACTTTGATCCGGGAGCCGACCTGTTGCTGGTGGAATGGCCCGAACACGGGCGGGGCTGGTTACCGGCCGCGGATCTCTGTCTGCAGTTTCAGGATGCGCCACCGGGTCGGCGTCTTGCATGCCGGGCGGGCACTGCGCGTGGCCAACAGTGGCTGGAGAATCTCGTCGCTGACGACGAGTCAGTGGGATAGCGGTAGTTTCTCTTGCGCTGGATAAACAAGCTGGCGTTGTCTGCTGTTTATAAAGAAAAACTTGCATTTTTAAAATTGGGGGGCTAGTCTTTGGGCGACTATCTGCCCAGGGATTTAGTGGAGGGTGTTGCCCATGTTCCGGGATAACGTCTCTAAATTCGTCTATTCAGCCGTACTGGCCGTACTAATGCTGGGGGCGTCGAGTAATGCCTGGGCCAAGGTGGCCTTGCAAGATGTGCGCATCTGGGCCGCACCCGACCATACCCGCATAGTGTTCGACCTGGGTGGGCGTGTTCATTACAAACTGTTCACGCTCGAAAACCCCAATCGCGTTGTTATTGATATTCGCAATGCCTATGGCGAGAAGGGCAGCTATCAGAATATTGATGGCAAGGGTCTGATCAAGTCGGTGCGTACCGGTGTGCGCAACGGCCATGACATCCGCGTGGTGCTGGATGTGCAAGGCCAGATCGAGCATGAGAGTTTTGCTCTTGACCCCAATGACCAGTACAGCCATCGGCTGGTGGTGGATCTGAAACCGGTCGGCCAGCAACCCCAGATCGTTGACGATGAACCGGAAATAACCATCGCCGAGCCACAGGTGCCCGACGGTACGCAGAAATATACCCCTTCGCTGCGAGTCGTCGCAATTGATGCGGGGCACGGCGGTGAAGACCATGGCGCGCGCGGACCAAAAGGCACCAAGGAAAAGCACGTTGCCCTGGCAATATCGCGCGAACTGGCCAAGCTGATTAATGCGCAGCCGGGTATGAAGGGCGTATTGATTCGCGATGGTGATTACTATATTGGTCTGCGTGAACGCATGGACCGGGCCCGCAAGTACGACGCGGATCTTTTTGTATCCATACATGCCGATGCTTTTCGCCGCAGCTCGGCGCGCGGTGGCTCGGTGTATGTTCTGTCAAGCCGTGGCGCCAGCAGTGAATATGCACGCTGGCTGGCGCGGCGTGAAAACGCGTCCGATCTGGTCGGTGGTGTCAGCCTGAAGGGCAAGGACAATACCTTGGCATCGGTAATGCTTGATCTCACCCAGAGCGCCAGTCTGGAGGCCAGTTTTGATGTGGGTGGACGCATTCTGAGCCAGATGGGCAAGCTGGGGCATCTGCACAAGAAAACCGTCCAGCAGGCGGGTTTCATGGTACTGAAATCACCGGATATTCCCTCCGTTCTGGTCGAAACAGCCTTTATCTCCAATCCGGGTGAAGAGCAGAAACTGCGTTCCTCGCATTATCAGAAGAAAATGGCTGCTGCGATTTTTGACGGTGTACACGGGTACTTCTCGACTTACCGACCCGCGGGAGAAACCGTGGCCAGTGCGGGCGCTTTCACCACGCACAAGATTCGCCAGGGCGAAACGCTTTCGGAAATCGCCCAGCAATATCGCGTGCGCCTGAACGACCTGCGTGCCGCGAACAACATTCGCGGTGACGTGGTGCGGGTGGGGCAGGTATTGACCATTCCGACCGACAGCTGAAGCTTTTCTCCCAGTCGCGTTACACTACCGGGCTTCGAAACAGCCCGGTTTTTATTTGACGCATGCCAATTCGCCAGCTGGAACCCCAGTTAATCAGCCAGATTGCCGCCGGGGAGGTGGTGGAACGCCCCGCATCCGTAGTCAAGGAACTGGTGGAAAACAGCCTGGATGCGGGCGCCCGGCATATTCTGCTGGAAGTCGAGCAGGGTGGTCTGCGACTGATACGGGTGCGCGATGATGGTTTTGGCATAGCCCGGGAAGAGCTGCCCTTGGCGCTGGCGCGTCATGCCACCAGCAAGATCAGCAGTCTGGATGACCTGGAAAAGGTCGCCAGCCTTGGCTTTCGCGGGGAGGCCTTGCCCAGCATCGCCGCTGTGGCGCGCCTGTCACTGACCTCGCGCACTGCCGGGGCTGAACAGGGCTATAGCGTGCGTGGCGATGGCAGCGACTGGCAGGATACTCCACGGCCGGCCGCACACCCTCCGGGGACGACGGTGGAAGTGCGCGATCTTTTTCACGCCATTCCTGCGCGCCGTAAGTTTCTCAAGACGGAACGCACCGAATTCCGCCATATCGAGCAATTGTTCCGCCGCCTGGCGCTAAGCCGCCCTGATGTGGGTTTTGAGTTGCGCCATAACGGCAGCCAGATTTTGCAGGCGGGCGCCGCATCTGATGAACTGGAGCAGACTCAGCGGGTTGCCAGGTTGTGCAGTACCGGGTTTATCGAGCATGCCCTGAGCCTTGATCACGAGGCGGCCGGGATGCGCCTGCACGGCTGGATCGCCCAACCCAGCTTCTCCCGTAGTCAGGCGGATCTGCAATTCTTTTACGTCAACGGTCGCCAGGTGCGCGACAAGCTGGTGCAATCCGCGCTGCGTCGCGCCTATCACGATGTTCTGCATAATCAGCGTTTTCCTGCCTATGTGCTGTTTCTGGAACTCGATCCGGCGCAGGTGGATGTCAACGCGCACCCGGCCAAGCAGGAGGTCCGTTTCCGTGACAGCCGGCTGGTGTTCGATTTTCTGTTTCACGCGGTTCACCGGGCCATTGCCGATGAGCGTCCTGCGGATGCCGGCGATGCGCACCGCGTCACGCTGTTGCCGCCGGGCGTTCAGCCCCGGTCTGATGACCATCGACAGCCACAGCAGAATGCGCTGCACTTACGGGTGAGCGAGGTTCAGCCTGTCTACGAGGTGGCAAAACAGCCCGTGCCGGATCCAGCCGTGCTCTCGTCTACTGCCGTTTCGCCAGAACGCGATCAGCGACCAGCCGCAGAGATGGAATCAGCATCAGCGCTGGGTTATGCGCTGGGACAACTGCACGGCATCTACATCCTGGCCCAGAATGCCGAGGGTCTGGTGCTGGTGGATATGCACGCGGCGCATGAGCGCATCATCTATGAAGGTTTGAAAAACCGACTGGAGGCCGGCCGGGTGCCCAATCAGCCTTTGCTGGTACCGGTGAGTCTCAGGCTCAGCGAAAGTGAGGCGGATCTTGCCGAGCGGCATGCCGAGATGCTTTTACGCATGGGTATGGAGATCAGCCGAAGTGGGCCGGAGGCGATTGTAATCCGCAGCATTCCGGTATTACTGCCTTCGCAGATCAACGTGGAACAGCTGATACAGGATGTGCTCAGTGATCTCGCCGAACATGAAGATGATGCGAATAACGAAGACACAGGCAGCGCACGTCTGCGCCATGCCATGGAGCATGTGCTGGCAACCGTTGCGTGCCGGGGCGCGATCAAGGCGCATCGTCAACTGACCCTGCCTGAAATGAATGCCCTGTTGCGTGATATGGAACACACCGAACGTGCCGGCATGTGTAACCACGGCCGGCCGACCTGGGTGAAACTGGAGTTGGGTGAGTTGGACCGGCTTTTCCTGCGCGGGCAATAGTTTTCCGTATTGGCCATGCCTGACAACGCACCTCTGCCCGTGATTTTTCTCATGGGACCGACGGCTTCGGGCAAAACGGGTCTGGCGGTAGACCTGGTCGAGAAGCTGCCGGTTGATATCGTGAGCGTGGATTCAGCCATGGTGTATCGCGGAATGGATATCGGCACCGCCAAGCCCGATACTGAGCTGCTGGCCCGCGCACCTCACAGGTTGATCGATTTTCTCGACCCGGCAGAGCGCTATTCGGCGGCCCGGTTTGCCGCGGACGCGCGCAGGGAAATTGAGGATATTCACGCCCGGCGGCGCATCCCGCTGCTGGTCGGTGGCACCATGCTGTATTTCAGCGCGCTGTTCCACGGGCTCAGTGATTTGCCCGATGCCGACCCCGAGGTGCGCGCGCTTATCGATCGCGAAGCCGAGCAGAGCGGCTGGCCGGCCTTGCATGCCCGCCTGGCGCAGGCAGACAGGCAGACGGCCGAACGTATTCATCCCAATGACGCCCAGCGAATCCAGCGTGCGCTGGAAATCCTCGAGATCACCGGTCGTGGCCCCAGTGCCTATGAATTGCCGGAGGCTGAGTTTCCCTGGCCCGGTGTCAGGTTGGTGATCAATCCTCCAGACAGGGCAGAGTTGCATCGCCGCATTGAGCAGCGTTTTCACCTCATGATGAAGGCCGGTTTTCTGGAGGAAGTAGCCCGGTTGCATGCTCACCCCGGCCTTGATCCGGGCAAGCCGTCCATGCGCTGCGTGGGTTACCGGCAGCTCTGGCGACACCTGGATGGCGACTACTCTCTGGATGAGGCGGTACAGCGTGGAATTGCCGCGACACGCCAGCTGGCCAAGCGTCAGTTGACCTGGTTGCGGAACGGGCCGGGCTCCGTGCCGCGCCAGGAATGGCTTGACCCGGAAGCGCCGGATTTGCTGCCGAAAGCCTTGCAAGCCCTGCGCTCAGCAGGTTTGGGAAAAAATATCGACGGGATTTTCTAAACCCTGTGCTAAACTTTTCTGCAGGTTCGCTGTCTTTTTTTGCGAACTTACTCACTCTAACTCTTTCCTTTAAATAAAAAAGGAGCACACCCAAAATGTCTAAAGGCCAGACCTTACAAGAGCCGTTCCTGAACGCTTTGCGTCGAGAGCGTGTGCCCGTCTTCATTTACCTCGTCAATGGCATCAAGCTGCAGGGTCAGATCGAATCCTTCGATCAGTTTGTGGTTCTGCTGAAAAACAATGTCAGCCAGATGGTATACAAGCATGCCATCTCAACGATCGTTCCGGCTCGCAATGTCTCTCTGGGCGGCGCTGAGGATGATCAGGATGACGAGGAAAACGTCGGCAACGAATAAGCCGAGATAGGGCGCTTTGTTCGAACGTCCACAACTCGGTAGCCGAAGCATACTGGTTCATCTGGAAATCGGCGCCCCCACTGAGCGGGGCGCCGATGATGCTGCGCGTACTGAGTTTGTCGACCTTGCCAGGTCTGCGGGTGCTCAGATTCTGGATTTGATCAGAGGCAGCCGGGTATCTCCCGATCCCAAGTACTTTGCCGGCTCCGGCAAGGCCCAGGAAATCGCCGAGGCTGTCTCAGCGCAAGAGGCCGACCTGGTCGTTTTCAACCATGAACTCAGTCCCAGCCAGGAACGCAATCTTGAGCGCTTGTTCAAGTGTCGTGTGCTTGACCGCACCGGTTTGATTCTGGATATATTTGCGCAGCGGGCGCGTTCGCATGAAGGCAAGCTGCAGGTAGAACTGGCGCAACTTCAACACCTGTCTACACGACTGGTGCGTGGGTGGTCTCATCTGGAGCGCCAGAAAGGCGGTATAGGCCTAAGAGGGCCGGGTGAAACCCAGTTGGAAACTGACCGCCGATTGTTGGCGGTGCGTATCAAGAGTCTCAAGCGCAAGCTGGAGAAGGTGCGTGCACAGCGCGAACAGGGGCGCCAGGCGCGGCGCAAGGCCGAGGTGCCACTGGTCGCACTGGTGGGATACACCAATGCCGGCAAGTCCACCCTGTTCAATGCCCTGACGGGTGCTTCGGCCTATGCCGAAGACCAGTTGTTTGCGACGCTGGACACCACTATCCGCCGATATGACCTGGGTATCGGCGAGCCTGTGGTACTGGCAGATACAGTGGGCTTTGTACGGGATCTGCCGCATGATCTGGTGGCGGCATTCAATGCGACGCTGGAAGAAACGCGTCAGGCGCATCTGCTGTTGCACGTTATCGATGCCTCAGACCCCGAACGGCTGGAGCGCATCCGCCAGGTACAGACTGTGCTGGAAGATGTGGGCGCGGATCAGGTGCCGCAGATTGAGGTCATCAACAAGATCGATGCCTGCGAAGGGATGCAACCCCGCGTGGAGCGTGATCCCCAGGGTCGGGTATTGCGTGTTTATGTTTCCGCGCTGGAGGGCAAAGGCCTGGAGCTGCTGCGCTCGGCGCTGGCGGACACGCTGTATCCCGACTGGGTGGAAAGAGAAATCCGTCTGGCCCCTGGTGCGGGGCGCCTGCGCGCTGAACTGTTTCAGTTGGGCGCCGTCAAAGCAGAGCGCAATGATGACGATGGCAGTCATATCATGCGTGTTGCCTTGCCGCGTTCCAGACTGGACAGGTTGATGGCCACCGAGGGTGAAATCACGCTGATATAGAACTACCGGGCAGATCAGGGCAACTTTCATAGGTGTCAAGGTCGACTTGCCTGTGGGCGCGGGATAAACTCCCGCTAGTTATCAATCAATTCTTGAAAAAATCCTGAACGTTAAGGAGTCAGCTAGGTATGGCCTGGAATGAGCCCGGTAAGGGTCAAGACCCATGGGGTGGCGGCCCGCAGAAAGGCGATGGCCCCCCTGATCTGGACGAAGTCTGGAAACAGTTCCGTCAGCGCTTTGGACGCGGCGGCGGTGGAGGCGGCGGTCAGGGTGGCCCTGGAATGGGTTCACGCGGTGTGTTCCTGATTATTCTTGCTGCAGTGGCGGTCTGGGGTTTCTCCGGCTTCTACACTGTCGATGATGCTGAACGGGCGGTCGTGTTGCAGTTCGGTAAATACCATTCAACGATGGGTGCGGGTCTGCACTGGCGTATCCCTTCGCCGGTACAGTCTGTTGAAATCGTCAATGTCGACGCCATTCGGAACGTGGCCGACAGGGCAAAGATGCTCACTCAGGACGAAAACATCATCGACCTGGATATCGCCGTCCAGTACAAGGTGAACTCGCCGGAGGACTTTCTGTTCAAGTTGCGCGAGCCGGATGATACCTTGCGTCAGGCCCTGCGCAGTGCCGTACGTGAAGTGGTGGGCAAGGAGAAAATGGACTTCATACTGACCGAAGGCCGTGCCGAGGTAGAGTTGCGTACACGCGATCTGTTGCAGGAGGCGCTGGACAGCTACGCCTCGGGGCTGATCGTGACCGAGGTCAACCTGAAGGATGCGCAGCCGCCTGAGCCTGTACAGGATGCCTTTGCCGATGCGATACGCGCTCGCGAAGACTTCCAGCGACTGATTAACGAGGCTGAAGCCTATTCCAATGACATCATCCCGAAAGCGGGTGGTAACGCTGCCCGTCAGGTGGCTGAGGCTGAAGGTTACCGCGAGCGCGTAGTCGCGCAGGCGGAAGGTGAAGCAGCCCGCTTCAATCTATTGCTCAAGGAATACGAACGCGCCCCGCAAGTGACACGCAAACGACTTTATCTGGAAACCATGGAGTCAGTGTTGGCCAACAGCAGCAAAGTGGTTGTTGACAGTGAGGCCGGTAACCAGATGCTGTACCTGCCGCTGGATCAGTTGATGAAGCAGCGTGGTATGACAGAGGGGCTGTCATCGGGTGTGACTTCCGGTTCGGGCTCGAGCAGTGGAACCTCGGATAGCCGCACGCCTTCCAGTCGCGTGCAGGATTTGCGCAGCCGGAGGAGAAACTGATGTCTGGCCGTCAACTAACGATTCTGATTATTGCTCTCGCCGGCCTGATGGTGGTTTCGGGCTCGGTTTTTGTCGTGGATGAACGCCAGTACGCCGCCCTGTTCCAGTTTGGTGAAATCAAGCGTGCCGACTATGAGCCGGGTCTGCAATGGAAAACGCCTTTCGTGCAAAACGTACGGCGTTTTGACCGCCGCCTGCTAACCCTGGATAACGACCCCGAGCGTTTCCTTACCCTGGAAAAAAAGAACGTCATTGTCGATTTCTACGTGAAGTGGCGTATCAAGGACGTGACCACTTTCTACCGCGCAACGCGTGGTGAGGAAGTGGTAGCCAAAGATCGCCTGTCGGACATTATCCGCAAGGGTCTGCGCTCCGAGTTTGGCAAGCGCACCATTCAGGAAGCCGTTTCCGGCGAGCGCAGCGAAATCATGCAAACGCTTTCCACCATGGCCAACAAGCAGGTGGACGAGCTGGGCATCGAGGTGGTTGACGTGCGCGTACAGCGTATCGATCTGCCTGATGACGTGAGCGAGTCGGTATATAACCGCATGCGTTCCGAGCGTAAGCGCGTGGCTGCGGATTTTCGCGCGAAAGGGGCCGAGGAAGCCGAGAAAATTCGCGCAGATGCTGATCGTCAGCGTGAAGTAATTCAGGCGAAGGCCTATAGCGAAGCCGAGCAGATTCGCGGTCAGGGTGATGCCAAGGCGACGGATATCTACGCCAGGGCCTATGGCCAGAACAGCGAGTTCTACAGCTTCTACCGGAGTCTTGAGGTTTACAGAAAGGCCATGGGAGAAAGTAGCGACTTGCTGGTGCTCGAGCCGGAAGGGGAGCTTTTCAAATACTTCAACCCTTCCAGTCGCTAGATCGTGGAGTGGCAGGACCTGTGGCGTGCGTTGGCGCTTGTGATGGTGCTTGAAGGGCTTTTCCCCTTTCTTGCTCCAAACAAATGGCGCCGCACACTGCTGCAGGTCAGTCAAACTGACCCACGCTTCTTGAGAGTTGTGGCAGGCGGGGTGCTGATCAGTGGCCTGTTCCTGTTACAATTCCTGCGTCACTGATCATCTAATACCCCTGAATTGAACCATGGAACGCTGGCTACTGCCGGAAGGCGTTGAAGAGAGTCTGCCGCCTGAGGCCTGGCGCCTGGAGGAGGCTCGCAGGCGCCTGCTCGACTTGTATCGTAGCTGGGGCTACGACCTGGTAAGGCCGCCGCTGATTGAATATCTGGATTCCCTGTTGACCGGCGCCGGTCATGACCTGGAACTCGAAACCTTCAAGCTAACCGACCAGCTAAGCGGCCGCATGATGGGTGTGCGCTCGGATATGACGACCCAGGCTGCACGCATTGATGCGCATAGTATCCGCGAAGAGGGCAATGCCCGTTATTGCTATATCGGTAGTGTCCTGCGTACCCGTCCGGATGGTATGGGGGGCAGCCGCACCCCGTTGCAGGTAGGCGCGGAGCTATTCGGTAGCAGCAGTGTGAATGCGGACCTGGAAATTCTGCGCCTCATGCTGGCCAGCCTCGAGGCCATGGGTCTGAATGAGGTATCTCTGGATCTGGGGCATGTCGGTATCTATCGGGCATTTGAAGAATCCGCCGGACTGGATACTCAGACCAGTGCGGAACTGTTCGATATTCTGCAGAGAAAGTCTTTGCCGGATCTTCGCCTTTTCGCCCGTCAATGCCAGTTGTCGGAGAGCCTGATGGGCAGTTTCACAGCATTGATCGAGCTGAACGGAGATCTGGACGTGCTGGATACGGCCGTACAGCGGCTCAGTGCTGCAGGAGAGCGGGTGCAGGCCGCACTGTCGGATCTATCTGCCATTGCCCGGCGTCTGCGTGGGCTTTTTCCGGATTTGCCGATTCATATCGATCTGGCCGAGTTGCGTGGCTATCGTTACAAGACCGGCGTCGTATTCGCCGCCTTTGTACCCGGCCGGGGTCGGGAAGTGGCGCGTGGTGGGCGCTACGATGGTGTAGGCGCCAGTTTCGGGCGTGGTCGTCCGGCTACGGGGTTCAGTGCAGATCTGAATCTGTTGGTTGATCTGTGCGCAAATTCCCGCAGTGAAGAAATCCGGATTCTCGCACCTGCCGTGGAAGATGCTGCCTTGGCAGAAATGATTGGACGCCTCAGGGCTGATGGTTGCCGGGTAGTGTCGGCATTGTGTGAGCGTGATCTGCGTGAGCAGGCACAGCAGATGGGCTGCACAGAGATACTGGTGCGGCAGGGTAAGGATTGGGAACGACAGTCGCTGTTGAGAGACTGATTCCCGGTTATTGCAAGTCGAGTTGCTACATAGAGGTTAAAGGGCAGGATGGGCAAGAACGTTGTCGTCATTGGCAGCCAGTGGGGTGACGAAGGCAAGGGCAAGATCGTTGATCTTCTGACAGATCGCTGCGCTGCCGTTGTGCGTTTCCAGGGCGGGCATAACGCGGGTCATACGCTGGTTATCGACGGTGAAAAGACTGTCCTGCATCTGATTCCTTCAGGCATCCTCCGTGAAGCTGTGCAGTGTCTTATCGGCAATGGCGTTGTTCTTTCGCCGGAAGCCTTGCTCCACGAAATGGATGAACTCATTGCCAAGGGCGTGCCCGTGGCAGAACGCCTGCGGATCAGTCCGGCCTGTCCGCTGATTCTGCCCTATCATGTGCGCCTTGATCTGGCCCGTGAGAAGGCGCGTGGCGCGGCCAAGATCGGCACTACAGGCCGGGGTATCGGCCCGGCTTACGAAGACAAGGTGAGCCGCCGCGGTCTGCGGGTGGATGATCTGTTCCACCGTGAACGCTTTGCCGCCATGCTGGGCGAGGTACTTGATTACCACAACTTTGTTCTGCAGAACTACTTCAAGGAAGCGCCGGTAGATTTTCAGCAAACCCTTGAGGAAGCCTTACAGCAGGCGGAACGCCTGGCGCCGCTGGTGGCCGATGTTACCGAAACCCTGCGCCAGACGAGGATTGCCGGCGACAGCATTCTCTACGAAGGTGCGCAGGGCGCCTTGCTGGATATCGATCACGGCACCTATCCCTTCGTGACATCCTCGAATACCACTGCTGGCGGTGCTGCTACCGGTACCGGCGTGGGTCCGGGATACATGGATTATGTGCTGGGTATCGTGAAGGCCTATACCACGCGCGTGGGCTCCGGGCCGTTCCCGACCGAGCTGTTCGATGAAATGGGTGAGCACCTGGCGAGCCGGGGCGCCGAATTCGGGGCGACTACCGGCCGCGCACGCCGTTGCGGCTGGTTTGATGCCGTGGCTCTGCGCCGCTCAGTGTTCAATAACAGCATGTCCGGTCTCTGTATTACCAAGCTGGATGTACTGGATGGCCTGGACACGATTCGTATCTGTGTGGGTTATGAAGCCCATGGCAAGCGACTGGATATGCCGCCCATCGGTGCAGAGGCGCTGCAGGCCTGTACACCGATCTATGAGGACTATCCGGGCTGGAAGGAATCGACTGTAGGCGTGCGTGCTTATGCCGACTTGCCGGAGAATGCGCGTGCCTATCTCAAGCGAATCGAGGAAGTGGCCGAAGTGCCGGTGGACATCATTTCTACCGGCCCCGACCGGGCCGATACGATCATTCTGAAACACCCTCTGGGTTAGGTCGTACAAAGAACAAGGCCCGCGTAACGCGGGCCTTGCTGGTGTTGCGTGAGGTGGGTTAGTGGAGGCTAACGCAACACACAGAGGTGCTGGTCGCTGCTGGCATCCATTTCACTGATGCGTGCGGCCAGTCTTGTGATTTCCCGGGCATTGAGACGCCCCAGCTTGACGTAAAGCCGGTTACTGTCGCCGCGCAGGCTGTGCGCACGGCTGCCGGGCATGAGTTTCTTGCTGTCCCAGATCTTGACGGCCTTGCGACCGTCTGCGGCAAATATTTCCAGGAAAGTATCCAGATGACTTTTTTTCAGGGATTTCGCGGTAATGCTAAGCATGAGTTCCTCCTGCTTTGAGGCGTTGTTAGAGGGTTGTCTTCAGTTGCGGATCAGGCCGACATAAATGCCTTCGATAAAGACCTGGTCCGGTGGAATGCGAATCGGCTTATAAGCCGGGTTATAGGGCTGAAGCACGATTTCACCGTCTTCGATACGCAGCTCCTTCACGGTAACTTCATCCTCGAGCCTTGCTACCACGATCTGGCCGCGATCCGCGGTCTGGCTCTTCTTCACGGCGATGAGGTCGCCATCCAGAATACCGGCATCAATCATGCTGTCCCCCTGTACCCGCAGAAGATAGTCGGGGCGCTTGTTGAACAAGTCGGGGGGGATGGAGATTTCACGCTCGACATTTTCAATGGCACTGATGGGACTGCCGGCCGCCACCTTGCCGATCAAAGGCAGGTTCCAGTCATCATTGCTGGCTGCGGCCTCGCTGAGCACGCGCAGGCCGCGCGCCGTGCCGGGCAGGCGCTCGATATAACCCTTGCGTTCCAGTGCCTTGAGATGGTCGGCTGCGGCGGTCGGCGAGGTGGAGCCCAGCAGCTGCATCAGCTCGGGGATGCTGGGGGCGATGCCGCGCTCACTCACGGACTCTTCAATCCAGGCCAGTACCTGCGCCTGGCGCTTGGTCAGCGGATCTTTTTCGAACTGGCTCATCACCCTTGCTCCTGTAAAGGTTTACACTATACTGTAAGAAATAACAGCATACGTCAAGTATTTGTTTGTTGGGTTTTTAAAGGCAGGAAAAACATGACCTTACGGGCGCTTTACGTAGATTTCGACAGTTATTTCGCCTCTGTAGAGCAGCAGGAACAGCCTGAATTACGGGGGCGACCAGTAGCGGTAGTGCCTGTGATGACGGATTCCACCTGCTGTATTGCCGCCAGTTATGAGGCCAAGGCCTTCGGCATCAAAACCGGCACTGGCGTGGGCGAGGCCAGGCAGAAATGTCCCGAACTGGTCTGCGTGCATGCCAGACATGAGGTTTATATTCGCTATCACCACCGCCTGGTCGAACTGGTGGAGAGTCAGATCCCGGTGTCGGCGGTGCGCTCCATTGATGAAATGTGGTGCGCTCTCACAGGCAGTTGGCAGAGCCCCGCCCGCGCTGAACAGATTGCCCGCAACATCAAGCGGGTGATTGCCGAAGGGGCAGGGGAATATGTGCGTTGTTCCATTGGTATCGGACCCAACCGCTTTATTGCCAAGCAGGCCTCGGCCATGAATAAGCCGAATGGTCTGAAGCTGATCCGGGAAGGGGATTTGCCGCAAGCACTTCATCCCCGTCAGTTGCGGGACATTACCGGTATTGGCCGACGTATGGAGCAGCGTCTGCAGGGTTTCGGCATCCGTACGGTCGCCGATCTTTGCGCGGCCGATGTTCATCTCATGCGTAAACTCTGGAACGGCGTGGAAGGTGAGCGCATGTATCGCCGCCTGCGCGGAGAGGACCTCTACGAGGCGCCGACTGAGCGGGGCAGTGTGGGGCATTCCCATGTTTTGCCGCCCGCGCGGCGTAATGACGCGGATGCGCTCAAGGTGCTGCACCGTATGTTGCAGAAGGCGGCACTGCGTTTGCGTGATATGGGCTATCACGCGGGCGGTATGCAACTCTATGTGCGGCACCGGGGACGTGCCGGCTGGTCGCGTCAGACCAGATTTACCGCGACGCAGGACACAGTGGAGCTTGAGCATGCCTTGATTGCGTTGTGGAGGCAGAGGCCTGCTCTGGAACCGATGGCGGTGGGGGTGGCGCTAACCCGGCTGGTGGAACACCAGCAGGCGACATTGCCGTTATTCGGCAAGCTGCAGAGCCGCAACCGGGACCGGCTGACCGAGGTGGTGGATCAGCTCAACAGCCGTTTCGGCAAACAGGCGGCCTATTTCGGTGCCGCCCACGGTGCCCTGGACGAGGCGCCGATGCGTATCGCCTTTACCCAGATACCCGATCCTGACCTGGAACGCTGACCCCGCTGCATGCAAAGCTGATAAAGTGCGCTTTTTCCGGGGTTGACGGTTTCAGGTATGGGGAACGGGGACGCATTACAGGCCAGGGTGACGATTGTCATCGTGACTTTCAACAGTGCGCGGGTAATCGGCGAATGTCTGGCGGCGGTACCGCCGGGTGTGAAGCTGTGTTTGGTCGATAACGACTCGCGGGACAACACCCTGGAGTTGGTGCGGCAGTTGCGACCGGATGCGCAGATCATTATTAACCCCGACAATCTGGGTTTCGGGGCGGCAGTCAATATGGGCGCCCGTCAGGTGGACACCGAGTTCGTGCTGCTGTTGAATCCGGATGCGCGCATGGATCCCGGTACGGTGGAAACGCTGGTGGCCAAGGCCGATGCCTATCCCGATGCGGCGATCATATCCCCGGTGCTGTTTCATCCGGACGGTGAACAGCAGACCTCCTATCGTCTGAATGTCTTTGACCGCGACCGTTATCCCAAAAACTACATCGAACCCTCAGGCGATCTGTGCGTGGAATTCTTTTCCGGCGCGGTCATGCTGTGGCGCATGGCCGACATCCGCGAAATCGGTTTCTTCGACGAGAATTTCTTCTTTACCTACGAGGACGATGATCTCTGCATGCGCACGCGACTGGCGGGTAAGTCCCTGATCGTGACGCCGGATGCCTCGGTGACTCATGCGCCGGGCACATCCACGCCGCCGACGGCCGAGATCGTGCTGAAGAAAACGCGTTATGTGATGACGTCGCGTTTGTATATGGAGCAGAAGTACCGGGGCATGAGCGCGGCACGCAAAATGGCAGTGCGTGAGGCCGTCAAGTATTTCTTCCGCACCCTGGTCTATCTGCCCCTGTTCTACAAAAAGGGCATCCTGCGCAGCTATGGCCGTTACCGGGCTGCCATGAGTTTTCTGCTGTCCACGTTCAGGGCCTGAATATCCCGCAGCCAGTCGAGCGTGGGTTGCCACAGCGACGCGCGATATTTATCCCGGAAAAACCCGAAATGGCCGATCGCACCGCCTGCCTCGGCGGGGCTGATCTGGCGGCGCTCGATTTTTGCGGCGGGCAGTTCACGGCACAGCGCCTCGATAGCCTCGGCAGGCGCAAAACTGTCATCGTCGAAACCGTAGGCCAGCACCGGTAAGCAGAGGCTGCGATAGAGACCGGCGTCGATGCCGCTTTTCGGGTCGAACAGATAACGCGGCAGCCGCCCCCAGCGCGCCCATTGCCGGGTAACGCCGGCCGGTGCATCCACCGATGACATGCCGATACGCCGGGCAGGAAAGGTGTTGCCCATGCTCAGTAATGGAATCACGGCGTTGAACATCAGTCCCATGTTGAGGCGGCCGGGCAGGGGCCAGTTTTTCCAGTAGGCCGTTTGCGCGGCCACGAACACCGCGCCTGCCAGGTGTTTGCTGCCAGGCGCCAGGCCGAACAGCTGGCCGCCACAACTGTTGCCGACCAGGAATAGCGGAGCATCAGGATGAGTATCCAGTGCCCAGGTGAAGGCGGCCTGGATATCCTGCTCGCCCCAATCGGCAAAACGCACTTCCGATCCCTTGATACCCTCAAGTTCCGAATCACTGATACCGCGGTAATCAAAGGTCAGGGCGGCCAGTCCGTTTTCGGCCAGCCAGGCGGCGAAGCGGCCATAGACCCTGCGGGGTACGCCCAGGGCACTGGCAATCACGACAGAAGCGGATGGCGCGCTGTCGGGAACAAAGGAGGTAGCGGTCAGGGTCTGGCCGTCACCGGTAACAAGTTGCAGTTCCTGGGTCGTCATCGCATATCGTCTTCTCGAACCTGCATTCAGCGTGCAGGACGGAAGGAATGGCGACAATTACCTCGGAAGTTATGGCTGCGCATATGATGAATGCGAAGGATATCCTGCCGGCTGCACTGCGCCCTGGCGTCCGTGAGTAAGGCCCTAGAACATTTCTGAACTGCTCGGCCCCTGGTCCTTGCCGTTGCCATTTTCATAGCGGTTGGGGATGAAATCGCCCGTGATCATTTCGGCATAGGTCATGCCCGGGCCTACCATGGGGTACACGCCGGCGTCCGGGTCGATAATCACTTCCAGGAACGCCGGGCCGGGGAAATCCACGAATTCCTTGACGATGCGGGGCAGGTCTTCCTTGTTGTCCAGGCGCGCGGCGAACTCGAAGCCGTCGGCTTCGGCAGCCTTGATGAAATCCTTTTTGTGCAGCGACTTGTCCGAAGCGGACAGGCGGCCCTGGAAGAACAGCTTCTGCCACTGCTTCACCATGCCGTCGCCGTAGTTGTTCAGCACCACGGTTTTCACCGGCAGGCCATAGGTGGTCACGGTTTCCAGCTCACCCAGGTTCATGCGGATGGAGGCGTCGCCATCGATGTTGATCACCATTTTCTTGGGCGCGGCGAATTGCGCGCCGATGGCGGCCGGCAGACCAAAACCCATGGTGCCCATGCTGCCCGAGGTCAGCCACTGACGCGGATCCTTGAAGTCGAAGTACTGGGCCGCCCACATCTGATGCTGCCCCACGCCGGTCGACACGATGGCCGCGCCCTTGGTGTGCTTGTTGATTTCCTCAATCACGGCATAGGGCTGAATCAGCGCGCTGTCGCGGTCGTAGTTCATGGCATAGGTCTGTTTCAGCTCGGCAATATGTTGATGCCAGCCGCTGTAGTCCTTGCTGAATTCCTGCTTGCGCCCGTGAGACAGCAGTTTCTTCAGCGCATCTTCCAGCAGACCCACATGCGACCACTGCACCGCCTTGACCTTGTTGATCTCGGAGGCGTCGATGTCCAGATGCGCAATATGCCGGGCATGCGGGGCAAACTTGTCCGGCACGCCGGCCACTCGGTCGTCAAAGCGGGCACCCACCGCGATCAGGAAATCGCAGTCGTCCACCGCGTAGTTGGCAAAGGCCGTGCCATGCATGCCCAGCATGTGCAGGGACAGCGGCTCGGTGGTGTCGTATGCGCCGATACCCATCAGTGTGGTCACCACGGGAATCTGGAAAGCGTGGGCCAGATCGCGCAGCTCGTTGGAGGCATTGCCGTTGATCACGCCGCCACCGGCATAGATCAGCGGACGCTCGGCTTCGGCCAGCATACGGAAGAAATGCTGGCATTTTTCATCGCTCAGTTTGTTCTTGCCGATATTGGCCATGCGTTGGCGATATCCAGGCACGGGCAGCTTGCCGGCGCCATGGAAGGTGCCTTCCCAGTTCTGCACGTCCTTGGGCACATCCACCACTACCGGGCCGGGCCGGCCGGTACGGGCAATCTCGAAGGCAGTGCGCACAGTGGCTTCCAGCTTGCTGGGATCAGTCACCAGCAGCACATGCTTGGCGGCAGAGGCCATGATGTTGGACACGGGCGCTTCCTGGAAGCCGTCCGAGCCGATAGCGGCAGTGGGCACCTGGCCGCAGATCACCACGATCGGTGTGGAGTCCGCCATGCAATCGCGTACCGGGGTCACCGTATTGGTGGCGCCGGGGCCTGAGGTCACCATACACACACCCACCTTGCCGGAGGCACGGGCATAGCCCGCGGCCATGAAGCCGGCGCCTTGTTCGTTGGCGGGCACGATCAGCGGAATGGCGTCGTTATGTTCCTTGTTGTAACGGAACACCGCATCATAAGTCGGAAGGATGGCGCCGCCGGAATAACCGAAGATGACATCCACACCCTCATCAGCAAGGACCTGTACGATGACATCGGAGCCGGTCATCGTGGTGCCCGCCAACGGGTGGGAGTAATCTTGTGCGTGATCTTCGGTCATCTTTAATCCAGATATCGGGTAGGGAGCGCTAAAAATAGCCGCGTAGTTTATCCCACCCAACAGCTGTGATGCATCCTTTTAGCCTGATTCTAGTTGATTTTCTGGGGCGAAAACATTACCTTGGCGCGCTATTTTCGGCACTTCAGGGGTGTTGCGGCGTTCCGCCGGCAAGCAAATCTACCGATGCGGCATATCATTTCGATTCTGATGGCTAACGAAGCGGGTGCACTGGTGCGTGTCGCCGGCCTGTTTTCGTCCCGTGGCTACAACATTGAATCGCTGTGCGTCGCGCCGACCGAAGACCCTACGGTGTCACGCCTGACCATGGTCACGACCGGATCGGACGAAATTATCAGCCAGATCAACAAGCAGCTGGCCAAGGTGGTGGATGTGGTGGATCTTGCGGATATGACCCGCGGTGATCACATCGAGCGCGAACTGCTGTTCATCAAGCTGGCGCTGGATGACGTTATCCGCGATGAACTGTCGGCCTGTGTGCAACGTTATGGCGCCGAGGTACTGGATGAGCGTGCCGACAGTTATACCCTGCAACTGACGGGGACCGGTCTGGAAGTGGAGGACTTCATCAGGGAAGTCTCTGCCCTGGCGAATATTCTGGAGGTCGTGCGCAGTGGCGCAGCCGCAATTGCAAACGGTCCGCAGGTTCTGAAACTGAGCAACTGAGTACTTTACGGTCTGCAAGGGCGGACCATGATTCCACGGAGATTAAAGTGAGCTTGAACATTTACTACGACAAAGACGCCGACCTGTCCCTGATCCAGGGCAAGAAGGTCGCGATCATCGGCTACGGTTCGCAGGGTCATGCCCATGCCAACAACCTCAAGGATTCCGGTGTGGATGTTGTCGTTGGCCTGCGTAAGGGTTCGGCTTCCTGGAAGAAGGCCGAAGAAGCCGGCCTGGCAGTGGCCGAAGTGGCCGACGCCGTGGCCAGTGCCGATGTGGTCATGATCCTGGCGCCGGACGAGCACCAGGTAAAGCTGTACGGCGAAGTGGTCGAGCCAAACATCAAGCAGGGCGCCGCGCTGGCTTTCGCGCATGGCTTCAATATTCACTTCGAGCTCATCCAGCCACGTGCCGACCTGGACGTCATCATGGTGGCGCCCAAGGGTCCCGGCCATCTGGTGCGTTCCACCTACACCCAGGGCGGCGGTGTGCCCAGCCTGATCGCGGTGCATCAGGACGCTTCCGGCCAAGCGCGCGATATTGCGCTGTCTTACGCTTCCGCTAACGGCGGTGGCCGCGCCGGTGTGATCGAAACCAACTTCCGCGAAGAAACCGAAACCGATCTGTTCGGTGAGCAGGCCGTGCTTTGCGGTGGCGCTTCTGCGCTGGTGCAGGCCGGTTTCGAAACCCTGACCGAAGCCGGCTATGCGCCGGAAATGGCCTACTTCGAGTGTCTGCATGAACTGAAACTGATCGTGGACCTGATGTACGAGGGCGGTATCGCCAACATGCGTTACTCCATCTCCAACACCGCGGAGTACGGTGATATCAGCACCGGGCCGCGCATCATCACCGAAGAAACCAAGGCGGAAATGAAGCGCGTGCTGAAAGATATTCAGGAAGGCAAGTTTGCCCGTGAGTTCATTGCCGAGAACCAGGCCGGCCAGCCGGTACTCAAGGCAGCCCGCCGTCATGCCCAGGAGCATCAGATCGAGCAGGTCGGCGCCAAGCTGCGCAGCATGATGCCCTGGATCAGCAAGAACAAGCTGGTCGACAAGACCAAGAACTAGAAGCTGCAATCGCCAATAAAGCAAAGCCCCGGTCTCGCGGCCGGGGCTTTGTCGTGCAACACTACCGGGGCCTGATAATCAGGACTACCATGCGGATTAAACCAATCAAGCGGGGGCCGGCCGTGAGCGACGAGTTCGGAGAAGAGCAGCAGGAACATTCCTACGAAAAGCGCCGTAGGGGCATTTATCTGTTGCCAAATCTGTTTACCACAGGCACCTTGTTCGCCGGTTTCTATGCGGTGTTGTCGGCAGTCGAAGGCAACTTTCTCTACGCCGCCATCGCAATATTCCTGGGGATGCTCACGGATGCGCTGGACGGCCGTGTGGCGCGTCTGACCAATACCCAGAGCGACTTCGGCCGCGAGTTCGACAGTCTGGCGGATATGGTCACCTTCGGTCTGGCGCCGGCGCTGGTGATGTACCAGTGGAGTCTGCACGACCTGATCGATTATGGCCGTTTCGGCAAGCAGCTGGCCTGGACCGCAGCCTTCTTCTATGCCGCTATGGCCGCCTTGCGCCTTGCGCGCTTTAATGTGCTGGAACCCGACAAGAACGAGAAAGGCTATTTCTTCGGCCTGCCCAGTCCTTCGGCGGCGGCCATGACCATGGGTTTTGTCTGGGTGGCGCATGACTTTGGTGTGCCGGGCACCGGATATATGGCGTTGCTGTCTCTGGCCGTTACGCTGGCGGCCGGCGCCTTGATGGTGGCGGATATGATCAAGTATCCCAACTTCAAGGAAATCAAGTTCAGCGAGCGCGTGCCCTTTACCTATGTGCTGGTGATGGTGTTGGTCTGTCTGCTGATCTGGTTCGATCCACCGCGGGTACTGTTTGCGGTGTTCATGGTGTACGTGGTGGCCGGCCCGGTGCTTTACGTACGCAATCTGCTGCGCGGCAAATCATAACCCCCTGTAAGCCGATTCCTGCAGACATTTCAGTGTCTTGCTGTTGGATTAGCCCGCGCTTTGGGCTATAGTTGCGCCACTATGACGAGCAGGCAGTTATCAACAAACGTTCATCCGGCAACCGCAACGGCTGCCGCATTGGCCTGTGCCCGTCCTTTTCTGCTCCTTCTCTCGCTCCTCGGCGGGCGACTTCTGCCGTAAGGCAGCAAGTACCCGATACCCGGGCGGGGGTGAATCCGCTATAACCCATAGATATAGTTAGCGTTGCCAAGGCAGCGCCATTGAGTGAGAGCACAATGAGTACCCAAACTTCCAAAGATCATTTGATCATTTTCGACACCACCCTGCGTGATGGTGAACAGAGCCCCGGCGCGTCCATGACCAAGGACGAAAAAGTCCGCATTGCCCGTGCTTTGGACCGTCTGCAGGTGGATGTTATTGAAGCCGGTTTCGCCATTGCCAGTCCTGGCGACTTTGAGGGCGTGAAGGCGGTGGCCAAAGAAGTGCGCAACAGCACCGTCTGCAGCCTGGCGCGCGCCAATCCGGGTGACATCGAACGCGCGGCTGAGGCCCTGAAGCCGGCCAACCGCGCCCGTATACATACCTTTATCGCCACCTCACCCATTCATATGCGTGACAAGTTGCGTATGCATCCGGATGAGGTGCTGAAGACAGCAGTAGCGGCCGTCAAGCTGGCGCGCAACTTCACCGACGACGTGGAGTTCTCGCCTGAAGATGCAGGCCGCTCGGAACCGGATTTTCTGTGTCGGGTGCTGGAGGCCGTCATCGATGCCGGCGCCACTACGGTGAATATTCCTGACACGGTTGGTTACACCTTGCCGCATATGTTCGGAGCCTTGATTCGCGACTTGCGTGAACGTGTGCCCAACTCGGACAAGGCGGTGTTTTCCGTGCATTGCCATAACGACCTGGGCCTGGCCGTGGCCAATTCACTGTCGGCCGTTCTAAACGGCGCACGCCAGGTAGAGTGCACCATCAACGGCCTGGGTGAGCGTGCCGGTAATGCCTCCCTGGAGGAGATCGTCATGGCGGTCCGCACCCGCCAGGATGAATTCTCCTGCGATACCCGCATTAATACGCGGGAAATCATGACCTGTTCCCGCCTGGTCTCGAATATCACCGGTTTTCCGGTGCAGCCGAACAAGGCCATTGTCGGTGCCAATGCCTTCGCACATGAATCCGGCATTCATCAGGACGGTGTAATCAAGAGCCGTGAGACCTACGAAATCATGCGTGCCGAAGATGTGGGCTGGGCAGCCAATCGCATGGTGCTGGGCAAGCATTCCGGACGCGCAGCCTTCAAGCAACGCCTGGCGGTACTGGGCATCGAGATCACCTCGGAAGCCGAGATGAATGACGCCTTCCAGCGTTTCAAGGAGCTAGCCGATCGCAAGAAGGAAGTCTTCGATGAAGATATCCAGGCCTTGATGACTGAGGCGGCGCATGCCCAGGTGGATGAAAGAATCCAGCTGCATCATCTGAAAGTGACCTGTGAGTCCGGTGTGAAGCCGGTAGCGGATGTCACCATCAGCGTGGACGGCGAGGAGTTCACCGCCAGTGTCGAAGGCGGCGGGCCGGTGGATGCGGCCTATGCCGCGATCGAGCAGATCGTGGGTAGCGGCGCCGAGTTGCTGTTGTACTCGGTCAACAATGTCACCAAGGGTATCGATGCCCAGGGCGAGGTAACTGTACGCCTGAACAAGGGCGGACGCATCGTCAACGGCCAGGGTGCGGATACCGACATAGTGATTGCTTCCGCCAAGGCTTATCTGAATGCCCTGAATCGTTTGGAGACACCTTCGGAGCGCAAGCATCCGCAGATGGACGCGGTGTAGATTGTTGGACTCGCGCAAGGGCGCAAAGCTCGCAAAGAGAGTAATGCAGGCGTGGTTCAGGCCACTGTTATTGCGAGGGTAGTGGTCCAAGCCATCTTCCTAAATTGGAGGTGGCTTCAAATGACAGTTTTCTTTGCGCCTTTGCGCCTTTGCGTGAGGCGATAAACGGCCTTTCGTTTTTCACCATTTGCTCATAGGCTATGCGCATGGATGCTGCTACTCGACTCCGCTATCTTGATGCCATGGGTATTTCCCTGTGGCAGCGGCGCGGCGCGGCTGCACAATCCGCGATGCAATCAGTTCCGGCAGCTGCGCCGGAACACTTATCCCCGAAAGAGCATGATCCTCTGGACAGCGCCCTGGAGCGCGCCATCGCCGAGCCGGCACCCGATTTTCCGGTGACAAGCCCGGAAAGGAAAGCGCAGACATCTCCTGTGCCAGAACCTGCGGGCGTCTCCGGCATGGACTGGGCCGAGCTGGAACTCAGTGTGAAGAATTGCAGGCAGTGCGGGCTTTGCGAAGAGCGCAAGCAGGCAGTGTTCGGTGTGGGTGTGCAGACGGCAGGCCTCATGGTGATCGGTGAAGGGCCGGGCGCCGAAGAAGATCGCCAGGGCTATCCCTTCGTGGGGCCAGCCGGCAAGTTGCTGGATGCCATGCTGGCGGCCATCAATCATTCGCGCGCGCCCAGGGGGGGCGAGCAGGGTACGTATATCGCCAATGTGGTGAAGTGCCGGCCACCGAAGAACCGTGATCCCAAGCCCGAAGAATCGCAGGCTTGCCGGCCTTATCTCGAACGCCAGATTGCCCTGGTGCAGCCAAGGCTCATTATGGCGGTAGGCAGGGTAGCTGCGCAGAATCTGCTCGGCAGTGATGAACCCCTGGGGCGCCTGCGCACCGGTATGCATGCGTATCAGCTACCCGAGGGCGGCCAGTCTTTTCCTGTGCTGGTGACCTACCATCCTGCCTATCTGTTGCGTAGTCCGCAGGACAAGCGCAAGGCCTGGGAGGATCTCAAACGCGCGCGCAGTCTGCTTGCGGAGAGCCGGTGAGCGCCCAGCCGCAGGAAATGCTTTTTTGCTGGCGCGACCGCGCCATGCAGGCAGAGGATCTGCCTGAGGTGATGCTTATCGAACAACAGGCCTATCAGTTCCCTTGGAGCGAGGGCGTGTTTCGTGATTGCCTGCGCATGCGTTACACCTGCCGCGTTGCACTGGATGCCGAGGACCGCGTGCAGGGCTATGCTCTGATGTCCTGTGGAGCGGGGGAGGCGCATCTGCTGAATCTCTGTGTATCACCCATGCGTCAGCGCAATGGTCTTGGGCGCTATATGCTGGGTCAGCTGATCGCACTCGCACGCCAGCAGCGCCTGTCGGCCATTTACCTGGAGGTACGGCCATCCAATCCCGCGGCGGTCGCCCTCTATGAATCGGCCGGCTTCAGCCGTATCGGTGAGCGTCGGGGGTACTATCCTGCGGCACAAGGGCGAGAAGATGCCATTCTGCTGGCACTGTTGCTCTGATTTCGAAGGCAGAACTTAATAAGCATGGAATATAACCGCCGCCAGGTGCTGGCCTGGGCTTTCTACGACTGGGCCAATTCCGCCTTTGCCACAACGGTCATCGCAGGGTTTTTCCCCCTGTTCCTGAAGAACTACTGGGCAGCGGATCTGGCGCCCACCAAAAGCACCTGGTACCTGGGTAATACCGTGGCGGCGGCCAGCGTCATGATCATGCTGCTGGCGCCGGTGCTGGGCGCCATTGCCGACCGTTCCGGAGGGCGCAAACGCTATCTGGCCGGCTTCATGCTGATTGGCGTGGTGGCTACGGCCGGGCTGTATTTCGTGCCCCAGGGCGGCTGGTTCTGGGCGCTGTTGGCCTATTTTCTGGGTGTGCTGGGGTTCTTTGGCGGCAATGTATTCTATGACTCCCTGATTCTGGATGTAGCACCGGCCGAGCGCAGCGACCGGGTATCTGCCCTGGGCTATGGCCTGGGTTATCTGGGCGGCGGGCTGCTGTTTGCCGTCAATGTCGGCATGACGCTGCAGCCTAGCTGGTTCGGGTTGACGGATCAGGCCCAGGCGGTACGAGTCGCGTTCCTGATGGTGGCCATGTGGTGGCTGGTGTTTGCCATGCCGCTGATGTTCGGCGTGCGCGAGACCCGCAAGGCAGGCAGTTTGCCATTGGCGCAGGCCGTGCGGCAGGGATTTAAACAGTTGCGGGACACTTTTCACGAGGTACGGCGTTACCGTGAAGTATTCGTATTCCTGCTGGCCTACTGGCTGTATATCGACGGCGTGGACACCATTATTCACATGGCGGTGGATTACGGGGCAGCGCTGGGCTTTCGCTCCGAGTCGCTGATTACCGCCTTGCTGTTGACCCAGTTCATTGGCTTCCCGGCGGCGGTGGCCTTCGGTTATATCGGTGAGCGCTGGGGGACTCTGCGGGGCATTTTCCTGGCCCTGTTTGTGTACATGGGCGTGACCTGCTGGGGCTACTGGCTGCAGACAGAGTGGCAGTTCTATGTCATGGCGGCAGTTATCGGCCTGGTGCAGGGCGGCATTCAGTCGCTTTCACGCGCTTACTATGCGCGCATCATCCCGGTCGACAAGGCTGCCGAGTTCTTTGGCTTCTACAACATGATGGGCAAGTTTGCCGCCATCCTCGGCCCGCTGCTGGTGGCCTGGACAGCGGCCATGACCGGAAATTCACGCATGGCCATACTTTCGATATTGCTGCTTTTCGTGGCTGGTGCACTGGTGTTGTCCCGGGTGAGGCCGGTCAGGTCATGAGCATCTACTGGATGGTTCTGTTTATTGCGGTCGGGGTGGAAATTGCCTGGGCCTTGAGCCTGAAGCTGATCTATATGCACGCTTCTCCCTGGCCGATCGCCGCCTGTGCAGTACTGACCGTTATCAATGTCCTGTTGCTTTCCTATGCCATGCGGGGCATTCCCGTGGGCACGGCCTATGCCGTCTGGACCGGGCTGGGCGCGGTCGGCATCGCCATTTGCGGCATGATCTGGTTTGGAGATGCCTTCACTTATCCGCGACTGGCCTTCATGGGCCTGATTATTATCGGGGTTGTGGGTCTGAAGCTCAGTCACAATTGAGCCTGCCAGCACGCAAATTGTGCATTGCAGCGTAATAATGGTGCAGTCCCCCCGGATTGCAGCTTTTCTCTCTATGAAACAAAACCCGGCACGTATATTGCGCTGCAATAAATAAAAGGCAACGAAACCCATCAACGGAGTTCGAAATGCTATACAGGGCGGGAGTTAAGCGTGTGCTGATGGTGCAGGCTTGCCATGATGACTGGACGCGGCTGGAAAGCGGTTTGGTGGAAGCCGGTTACAGTCTGCTGGATATTTTGCCTGCGACGGCCCGCATCGAGGATCGGGTGAAGCTTTTGCAGCCGGATATGCTGGTGGCCGAGGCTGATGAGCCGCGAATGCAGGTTCTGGAACAGCTGGCCCAGGTCGAACATGCCAGTGGCTGTCCGGTTGTGTTGTTTACCCGCAGGGGCAGCGACCGCATGGTGATGACGGCCATGCAGCTGGGTGTGGTTCTGCACGTGGTCGAGGCCCTGACGCCGCTTTTGCTGCACTCGCTGATCGAAGTCGCCGCCCTGTATTACCTTAACCAGCATCTGCTGCAGGATGAACTGGAAACGTTGCAGAACAAGCTGGTTGAGCAGCGATACATCGAGCAGGCCAAGTACTTTCTGATGGAGGAAGAGGGGCTGAGCGAAAACGAGGCATATGCCTCGTTACGCAGCACGGCCATGCATCGTAGCCAGCGGTTGGTGGATGTTTCGCGCGCCCTGCTGGCTGCCCGATCAAAGTGATTATATTTAAATTAATCATTTAAAAATCAAAGAGCTAATGTATTCCCTGGGTGCCAACCTTCGAAGAGTTGGCATGCGCTTTGCTGTACTCATGACGGAATCCAAGAGATTGCGGTTATGACTGAGTGCGGTGGCCCGGGCCATCGCCACCCAAAGTCGGGTATGCAATAACCGCATACAGGTGATCTGGCAACGACGCCCTACTCAACGGCCTGGCCGTGAGCAGGGCGTTTTTTATTGTGCATAGGCAATGACGCCTCTTCCGTGCATGGCATGGGGGAGGCGTTTTTTTTTGAACAACAGCCGTGCACAAGGACAGTCGCAGAGTAATGGGGAGGGAATCGACAGTGAAGCGTGTGCTTGTAGTGCAGGCTTGTCATGATGACTGGACCCGTCTGGAGACGGGGCTGGCAGCAGCGGGCTACACATTGCTGGAAGTCGTGCCGGTAACCGGTGCGTTGAAAGACAGGATGAAATTCCTGAATCCGGAAATCGTGGTGATTGAAGCTGATGAACCCACACCGGAGTTATTGGCAACGCTGTCTGATATAGATATTTCCCGGCGTTGTCCGGTGGTGATGTTCACGCGCCGCGGCAGCGACGAGATGGTGATTTCAGCCATGCAATCCGGGGTCATCCTGCATGTGGTCGAGGCCCTGACGCCGCTGTTGCTGCATTCGCTGATCGAAGTGGCGTCGATGTACTTCATCAATCAGCGATTGTTGCAGGATGAGCTGGAGAATGTTCAGCAGGAACTGTCCGATCATCGTTACATCGAGCAGGCCAAATGCCTGCTCATGGAAGAGCAGGGCATGAGTGAACAGGCGGCCTACAGCAGTCTGCGCACAACGGCCATGAATCGCAGTCAGCGCATCGTCGATGTCAGCAAGGCCATTCTGGCAGCGCATGTGCGCAAGGGTGGAGCGGGCAAGGACAAGCTGCTCAAGAGCTTGTCCTAGCAGGCAAAAAAGGAGTTGGCACGCAGCTTGCTAGAGTGAAGCTGACTGGTCAATAACCCATCTGTTGCCATGCGGTGGCAGACCTCCAATGACGGAGTCGGGTTGCAATCGGTACAACATTGGTAAGGCAACGACGCCCTTCTCATGAGCGAAAGCAGTGAGCGGGGCGTTTTCATTTCAGACATTAAGAACGGTATTTAAGGCAATGGCGCCGCATCCGCAAATCGCGGGTGTGGCGTTTTTTTTTGGAGATCCATCAAGGGAGCAAATGATGAAACGATCAAGAAACTACAGGTCTGGAGCTATGCGACTGCTGGGTGTGGCCGCAGCCTGCGCCATGTTTTCCAGCGGTAATGCCATGGCTGCATCGAGCTGGTACAACAACGGCAAGGTACTGGCCACCGGCGGTGTCGGTATGGTGGATGGCGCCGGCGGTGGCGGTATCACACCCTGGGCCACTATTTCGGGCTATGAAACCCGCGACGGTATCAACGGCAACCTGTCGTATACCTATGTGGATCTGGCCAACTATCACCTGAACACTCTGGCGGGTCGTGTCGGTTTCTACGACCGTCTGGAAATTTCCTATGCCCGGTCCAATCTGACCACCGGCAGTACCTTCAACACTGTGGGTCTGCTGACTGACACCCTGGGGGGTGTTTCGGTCAACGGTCTGCTCAATGACCCGAGCAACGCCACGGGTTCGGTGGGCGATATTGTAGGGAGTGTCCTGGGTGGCCTGAGCGGCTCCAACCCGGATGCGCTTAGTGGTTTGACCGATGCACTGGGTGGGCAAGGCCTGGAGCTGACGGATCTGACCAATGCGCTGTCCGGCAATGGCTCACTGCCTACGGGTCTGGGAGATACGCTTGACCTGAATGGGCTAGTATCCGATGCCACTGGCGGTCTGGTCGGCGGTGGCGGCAATCAGGGTATCGACCCCTTCAACACCACCATCACCATGGAGTCCTTCGGCGTCAAGCTGAGGCTCTTCGGTGAGGCCATCTACGATTCGGATAATCTGATTCCGCAGGTAGCCATCGGTGGTTTCTGGAAGAAGAACGAGAACGAGGAATTGCTGAGAACGCTCGGCGCCGCGGAATCGGAAGACTGGGAAGCCTATGTGGCGGCCACCAAGATCTTCTTCCCCATCAACACCCTGGTCAATGTCACGGCCCGTTACACCTCGGCCAACCAGACCGGTCTGACCGGTTTCGGTGGGCCCGACGGCAACGACAAGGAGCTGCGTCTTGAGGGCTCGATTGCCTACCTGTTGAACAAGGGTACGGCCATCGGCTTCGAGTACCAGGAGCACGGCGAGAACCTGAAGGATATCTATCTGGGCAACCAGACGGCCTCGAGCCTGGGCGGTACCGGCCTGACGCCGGCACTGGGCCGCACCCTCGAACAGAAGGAAAGCGACTGGTACGACGTATTCGTGGCGTTTTTCCCGAGCAAGAACCTGTCCATCACTATGGCCTACGCCATGCTCGGCGACATCACGATTACGCCGGAACAGCACGGCTACTACATCTCGCTTCAGGCTGATTTCTAAGCTGGTCTGAATGGAATTTACTCACCTGAAGATTAGGAGAGTCTTATGAAACTGTTAAATCTACGTTCGTATCTGATGCTGTTTTCCGCAACCCTGCTGATGGTTATTTCCATGCAGGTGCAGGCAGCTGACAAAAACGCCATGCCCCATGGGCAGATGCCGACCTATCCGGGTCTCAGTGCCGATGCACTGGAAGAATTCGGTGGTGAAGCCGGCGTGCACGCCTGGGTTGAGGCGTTGTTCCACTACATCATGCTGGACACGCGCATCAATCACATCTTCCGGGAATTCGGCAACGTTGATCGCCAGATATTCCTGAACACCCAGCTGGAGCAGATGGTGCTTGGCGGTAACGTCGAGTATCAGGGCGCCAGCATGGAGGCGGCGCATGCCGATCTGGGCATCACACTCACCGAGTTCAATGCCGTGGTGGAAGCGGCCTACAACGCCTGCGAGCGGGTGAATACCCCCTATTCGGTATGCAATCAGCTGATTGCGGCGCTCGCACCCTTCGAACGCGTCATCGTGACGAGGTAAGTCGTGTCGTTGCTGGACAAATCAGGAATGGGAACTCTCTCCTCCCGTGACTCTGCCCCTCCTTGTTCAGCAACCCGTGGTTCCCCATTGGGCCTTGTGCCCAATGGGGCCCTTTAAAGCAATAACAGTGAAATCATGAAAGCAGCGATTTTTGTATTAATGATGGTGTTGAGTCTGGGTAGTGCCATGGCCTTTGAGCTCTACAAGACGTTTCAGACACCTGAGGCCTTTCTGGCCGAAGTATTTGGCACCAATCCGCCGGCACCCGAAGTGCTCAACCTGGATGGCGGCAAACAGTCCGAGGTGAGCCAGGTATTTGGCCGATCCTTTCCACAGGCACGCCTGCGTTACTGGCGGGCCGGCGACAGAACCGCCTGGATTTTCGACGACATCGGCAAGGAAGGCTATGTGCCGACCACCTGCGGTTTTGTCGTCAACAACGGGATGGTGGAAGTGGCCCGCGTGCTGATCTACCGCGAGTCGCGGGGTGAACAGGTGGCCGAGCCGGCTTTCCTGCACCAACTCGAGGGCGCCCGTGCGGCAGGAAATGCGCTGGACCGTGAGGTCGACAATATTTCCGGCGCAACACTCTCCGTGAAGATGATGGAGCGTATGGCGCGTACGGCACTGACCTTTGACCAACTGGCAAGCAGGTGAGCGAAATGTCTGAACAGCTGGCAAGAGTGCAGAATCAGGAAGTCCTGATTGATCAGCCCGGCAATCGCCGGTTCTCATCCCGGGTGACCGCGTGGCGGTTGCAGGTCATCCATATACGTCCGGTCAGGCTGCGGCGTCTGGCCTCGAAGACACGTGCCAGGAATCTGCAGGTCACTCTGCGTGAGTGGCACAAACGGGCCGGGTTATTTGCCTTCATTTTCATGGGCTGGTTGGGCACCAGCGGCATTCTCCTGAATCAGAGCGTCAGCCTCGGGCTGGATGCCGACCGGATCGACTGGCCCTGGTTGATAGCCATGTATGGATTGCATGCCGAAGCGCCCAAGAGCGGTTTCAGCGCCAATAGTCACTGGCTGGCCGCTACGGTCGAGAACACGGTGCTGGATGGCCAGCCGCTGGATCAGGCGATTCCCGCCCCTCTGGGCTTTGTCAGCCAGCAACTGGGTGGGCAGGAACTGCTCTATGTGGCGGCGGCGGACCGCCTGGTCATCCTGAATGCCGATGGCAGTGTGGTGGACCAGCTCAGTGACTACACCCTGCCGGTCGCCAGTATTCGCCGTATCGGTCTCGTGAATGAGGATAACGGCAGTCTGGTTGCTGTGCAGGATCTGGATATTTTCGTCACCCGGGATGGACTTGACTGGGTGCCGTTACCTCCGGGTATGGAGGTCAGCTGGTCGAAAGCACAGGCCCTGCCGGCGCCTGAGCAGGAGAAAGTCCTGCCCCATGCACGCCCCAGCATTGCCATTGAACAGGTGCTTATCGACGCTCACAGCGGCCGCTTGTTCGGTTCTGTCGGGCCATGGGTCATCAACATGGTTGGCGTAGCGGCACTGGTGCTGAGCATCAGTGGTATCTGGATGCTGTGGCGTAGCAGCCGTCGTCGTCGTCAGGCAGCCAATGCCTGAAAACGGACAGCCATACAGGGAGATCAAGCGATGAACAGGGCGAATCAGGCAATGACTACGGATATGGGCGGCAGTTTGCGTATGGCCGGACTGCTGATGCTCGGAATGCTGGGCTGGGCCGGGCTGATGTTGCTCGGGACGGTGGCGATCGTCAGCGATCTGGTACCCAGCCTGTGATGTCCGTCCGCAGAAAGAGGCCGGGAGCCTCGGGGAGTAGGGAAGATGCAAGACATTCGGAAAATTTACCTGGCGGGTCTGGTCCTGCTCATCTGCGCCGGGACGGGATGCAGCACGTTGTCAGCAGTGGGCCTGCAGCCTTTGCAGGGCTACTGCGGCGGCCAGAACTCGATTACCTACGTTTATGACGCGGGCCATTGTGCCGGCGCTTTTAACAACTGACTGGAGAATCCACTCAACAAACTCAGGGAGTACTGCTTATGAAAGGTTCATTGATGCTCAAGGTCATGCTGCTGGTGGCTATTTCGGTCCCGGGTATTGCCTGCACATTGTCCACGACGGGACTGCGCGCCCCTACTGATCACAGTCTGGCGACACGGGCAACGAGCGAGGTCTATGACAAGGTGCCCGAGGCAAGTCAATCCAAACCCGCAACCGCCCATTAACAGGCTGTGCATACCAGGGGTCAATCGAATTTGTGTCACTGCTGATCGGGTAGTGACGTGAATCCCGGGACTGGGGAATACACATTAATAGTTAGGGAGTAGAAGCTTATGAAACGTTTTTCGATGTTCAAGGCAGTGGTGTTGGCGGCCGTCGCCGTCCAGGTCACTGGCTGTACGCTGTCGACCACCGGGCTGCGACCGCCGGGTGATCCGAAACTGGCATGGCGCGCGACCAGCGAGGTCTATGACAAGATTCCCGAGCCGGCGCCGGCGCCCGCACCCGTGGCGAAAACACCTTGCGTGTTGCCAACGCTAAGCGGTCAATCCGCGAATCTGAAAGGTTGCAAGACAGGCGACAAGATAGTCCTGCAGGGACTGCATTTCGCATTTAACTCTTCGACGCTGACGCCGGAAGACAAGGCGTTGCTGGATCTGGTGGCTGCTGCCCTGTTGCAGGCGCCGGGCATTACCTTTGAAGTGGCGGGGCACACCGACAGTGTCGGTTCCGCTGAATACAATCAGTCACTGTCTGCCCGCCGAGTGGCCAGCGTAGTGAAGTATCTGACGCTGCAAGGGGTGCCGGCGACACGCATGAGTATGAAGGGTTATGGCGAAAGCGTGCCGGTGTCGGACAACGACACTGACGCCGGGCGCGCACTGAATCGCCGCGTCGAGCTGATCATTCTCGGCACAGGCATGGTGAGTGCAGCACCTGCGGCTGCAGCGCCCATGGATCATGCACACGCCAGTCCCGCACCGGCAGCGCCCGCAATGGCCGCGGCACCGGCTGCAGTCAGCGGTAGTCAGGTATCGATTGTAGATAACGCTTTCGAACCGGCCATTCTGGAAGTTGACGCCGGCACGACCGTGGTCTGGACCAACAATGGTGGTTCCAATCACATTGTGCAATTCGACGATGCCAAAAGCGCACGGCTGCGTCATGGCGCGGCGTACAGCAGAAACTTCGACGCGCCGGGTGAATATGACTACGTATGCGCTATTCACGGCAGCCGTATGAGCGGCAAGGTCGTTGTCAGCTGAGGCCGGCTTGCCGGCAATAAGGATGTTTCTCTCGCGACCGTCTTTGAGGCCATGGACGGTATCGCTGCTTGGGAATAGTGCAGTAGGTACTTGATTCCGACCCCGGCGAAAGCCGGGGTTTTTTTTATATATAACAACGGGTTGTATTCTTTCTGCGGCATTGAATATTTATTGGCATGCCGATTGCTTTTGTATGCCCGAGATCCTGACCGGCGGTGGTTGAAAATCACCGCACCCAAAGAAGGGGGCCGGGGTCGCAGTGAATAGTAGTCCTAGGGCAACGGCGTCCATCCCTGTGTGTGGAGAGGCGAGCGGTGTTCGCGAGTTGCCGGTCACAGGGAGAAATCTTTTGAAAAACTTTGGGAAGATCACGCTTACGGCGCTGGCCGTAATGTGTTTGCCGCCTTCATTACATGCTGCCGGAGAAAGCGGAACACTCGAATCAGCGATGACCGGCGGCAAGCCGACACTTAATACACGCCTGCGTTACGAGTCCGCAGAACAGGAAGGCAAGGAGGATGCGGATGCATTGACCCTGCGCGCACGCCTGGGTTACGCCACCGCCGAGTACAGGGGATTCGATGCCTTTGTCGAGTTTGAAGGTACTTTCGCAATCGGAGGCGACGAGGAATATAACAGCGGACCTCCGTCGCTGGACGCCACCAATGGCCACACGGCATTCGCCACGATCGCGGATCCGACCAGTGAGGAGCTCAATCAGGCCTACCTGAGATACAGGATTGAAAACGCAACGGCAATCGTGGGTCGTCAGAGAATCATTCTTGATAATGCCCGCTTTATCGGTAATGTTGGCTGGCGTCAGAACGAGCAGACCTACGACGCCCTGAATCTGAGCAACACCTGGTTCGAAGACACCAAGATGACCTACGTCTATGTCGATGAGGCGCATGGTATTTTCTTCCAGGATCGCGACATGTCGTCGCATCTGTTCAATACCCAGTACACGGGTTTTGAGAACCTGACCCTGACCGGCTATGCCTATCTTCTCGATTTCGAGACAGAGGCGGACAGCCGCACCCTCGGTCTGCGAGCGGCCGGTACCTTCAGTCAGCTCGGCTACACGCTGGAATACGCCCGCCAAGATGATTACGCGGATGCGCCTGATGGCCAGGAATCCGATTATTTCCTGATCGACTTCTCCATGCCCATCGGTGTTGTGGTTGCCGGAGCGGGTTATGAATCCCTGGGTGGTGATGGCACCTATGCTTTCATGACGCCGCTCGCCACCGCCCACGCTTTCCAGGGCTGGGCCGATCTGTTCCTGGCAACGCCGGCTGACGGCGTTCAGGATCTGTACGCCGTTGTCGGCACCAAGTTGGGCAAGACCTTGCTCAAGGCGGTTTACCACGATTTCAGCGCCGATAACGGGGGCGCGGATTATGGTGACGAAATCGACTTGCTGGCGGTTTACCCGGTGAATGAGAAATTCAAGCTGCTGGCCAAGTTCGCAGACTATTCGAAGGATACCTTCGGCGTGGACACGCGGCGTCTATGGCTGCAGGCGGAATACGCCTTCTAGCATTCGCCAATTTCGCACAGAGAACGGGGCGCAGGAGCGCCCCGTTTTTCATTCTGGCTAATGACGGCACAGTAAGCATGTACACTTCATCCTATTCTGGATTGATGCCGATTGCGTGAACATGACCAAGGCCAAAAGCAAGACGATTTATACCTGTGAACAGTGTGGTTGCCAGCAACCCAAGTGGACCGGCCAGTGTCCGGACTGCGGCGCCTGGAACAGTTTTACGGAATCCGCGGTCGCGCCGCCGACAGCGACAGCCCGCGAGCGTCAGCGTGCGGGAGGCTATGCCGGCGAAACCCGGATCCGGCTGCTCAAGGATGTTGATCTGGCCGAAACGCCCAGAACCGCCAGTGGTCTGGCGGAAATGGACCGCGTGCTTGGCGGCGGGCTGGTGCCGGGCTCGGTCATTCTGATCGGAGGTGATCCCGGCATTGGCAAGTCGACCCTGCTGTTGCAGGTGCTCAGCCATCTCAGCAGCCGGGCCAGGGGGCTGTACATCACGGGTGAGGAATCGCTGGAGCAGGTACATTTGCGCAGCCGCCGCCTGGGCTTGCCGGATACGGATCTTGCGTTGCTGGCGGAAACCTGTGTGGAACGTATTCTGGATCTGGCTGCCACGGAAAAACCCCAGATCATGGTGGTCGATTCCGTGCAGACCATTTTCAGTGAGGCCCTGACTTCGGCGCCCGGTTCGGTTTCGCAATTGCGCGAAAGCTCGGCAGCACTGGTGCGTTTCGCCAAGCAGACGGGCACTACCGTCATCCTGGTGGGTCACGTCACCAAGGAGGGGGTGATCTCCGGCCCGCGCGTCCTTGAGCATATGGTCGACACCGTGCTCTATTTCGAGGCGGACCGTGGCAGCCGTTTTCGTGTGATCCGGGCGGCCAAGAATCGCTTTGGCGCTGTCAATGAACTGGGCGTTTTCGCCATGACCGACGCTGGTCTCAGGGAAGTGGCCAACCCTTCGGCCATTTTCCTTTCACGACACGAAGAAGCCGTGCCTGGCAGTGTGATCATGGTGGCCCGGGAGGGCAGCCGTCCGCTGCTGGTGGAGGTGCAGGCGCTGGTGGATGAAAGTCATCTGAGTAATCCGCGTCGCGTCACCCTGGGCCCCGATGCGAACCGTCTGGCCATGTTGCTTGCGGTGCTGCACCGTCATGGTGGTGTTGCCATGGCGGATCAGGATGTGTTCGTCAATGTGGTGGGCGGCATGCGCGTACATGAGACCGCTGCCGATCTGGCGGTGTTGCTGGCCTTGTTATCCAGTTTTCGCAGCCGCCCGTTGCCCCGCGAGTTGGCGGTATTCGGCGAAGTCGGCCTGGCTGGCGAGATTCGTCCGGTGCAGGGTGGTGAAGAGCGTATCCGTGAAGCGGCCAAACATGGATTCAAGCGCGTAATCGTGCCGCAGGCCAATGCGCCAAAGCAGGGGATCAAGGATGTGGAGATCCAGCCGGTACGACGGCTGTCCGAGGTGCTGGATCTGATTTAGGCGGTTCTGGCTTCGCTTTCCTTGCGCCGGCCCAGAGGCTTGACGCGCACCGTTTTGACGGCGTTGGCCGAGGTTTCCGCAATCTCCAGCAAATAGTCGCCAATCTGCATGGTGGCGCCTGCCTCGGGGATGTTTTCCAGATGTTCCAGAATCAGGCCGTTGATGGTTTTGGGTCCGCTGTCGGAAACCGGCAGTTTCCAGCCCATGGCCTTGTTCAGGCTGCGCACCGTGCGGCTGCAGTCCACCAGGAAGTTGCCGTCGTTTTCACGCAGGATGTGCTTGGTGCGATTGGAGGGTTCGGAGGTGAATTCACCCACGATCTCTTCAAGGATGTCTTCCAGTGTGACCAGACCCTGGATATCGCCATATTCGTCCACCACAAAGCCGATACGGCGGTGCTGGTTCTGGAAGTTTACAAGCTGCTGGTTCAGCGGCGTGCCTTCCGGAACGAAGTAAGGTTCGCGCGCCAGGGCCAACAGGGTTTCCTTGTTCAACTGATTGTCGGCAACCAGGTTGAGCACCCGCCGCAGATGCACAATACCGATCAGGTTGTCGATACTGCCCCGGCAAACAGGCAGGCGTGTGTGCTGGTTCTGAATAAGTTCGTGGAGAATTTCGTCCCAATCGTCCTCGATGTCGATGCTGGCAATTTCATTGCGCGGTACCATGATGTCTTCCACGGTGACTTTTTCCAGATCCAGAATGCTCAGCAGCATCTTCTGGTGGCGCCGCGGAATCATGGCGCCCGCCTCGGACACCACGGTTTTCAGTTCTTCGCCACTGAGGCTGTGTTCGGCCGCCTGTTCCGGGGTGACACCGAACAATTTGAGTATGCCATTGGCCAGCAGGTTGATGACGAAGACAATCGGGTAGAGCACGCGCAGCAGCGGCTGGTAGACAAAGGCCGCGGGAAAGGCGATGCGTTCCGGATGAATGGCCGCCAGGGTCTTGGGAGTGACCTCCGAGAACAGCAGGATAACCACGGTAAGCAATACAGTGGCCACGGCGACGCCCAGATCGCCGTAGAGGCGGTAGCCGATCAGGGTGACAATGGCCGACGCGGCGATGTTGACCAGGTTGTTGCCGAAAAGGATGACGCCGATGAGACGGTCCGGACGTTCCAGCAGCTTGCTCGCTTTTTTGGCGCCCAGGTGACCCGTGCGCTGCAAATGTCTAAGGCGGTAGCGATTCAGGGTCATCAATCCGGTTTCCGAGCCGGAGAAGAAGCCCGATAGTACGATCAACAGAGCGAGAAGTCCGTAGAGGTACGGTAAAGGGATATCGTCCAAGGAGTCTTAAGTCTCTGAGAATGAAGTTATTTAGTAAGGGTTGGGCCGGGCGCTGTCAAGTAACAGGGGCCGGCCAGCCTCATGTGATCCATTATTGCCATCCGGTGCCGAGCAGCACTTCCAGCACCACTTTACTGCCGAAGTAGGCGAGTAACAAGGAACAATAGCCACCCAAAGTCCAGCGGATTGCAGTCTTGCCGCGCCAGCCGAAACGCCAACGTCCCCAGAGCAGGATGCCGAACACCAGCCAGGCAAACAGTGACAGGGCGGTTTTGTGCGCCAGATGCTGGGCGAAGATGTCTTCCACAAAGAAGAATCCCGACAGCAGGGTCAGGCTGAGCAGGAAAAAGCCGCCGGCCATGAACTGGAAAAGAATTCTTTCCATACTCTGCAACGGCGGCAATTGGCGCAGCCAGTCCTGCGGTTCATGGTTGCGCAGCAAGCGGTCTTGCAGAGCCAGCACCAGCCCCTGTACCGCGGCGATCGTCAGCAGGCCATAAGCGAGCATGGACAACACAATATGCAGGACGATAATCCAGGTAAGCGGGCTGTGCGGATCGGGCTTTGATTCCGTGGCCAATGCGCCCAGGCTGGCAATGGCGGTGGCCGGCATCATGGCCAGGAACAGATAGCCCAGGGGCCAGCGGAAACTGCTCAGCCAGATGAGCAGGGCGCACTGCCAGAGGAATAGCGAGGCTGCCTCGGCAATACCGATATGCGGGCCATGCTCGCGGGCAATCAACAGGTACAGGAGTGCGGCATGAACGGTAATGGCTGCCGCCGTCAGCCAGCGGCTGAGCAGGGGCAAATCCCCCCAGGTGCCACCGCTCAGCAGGGCACGCAGCAAGGGTATCAGGCCCGCTGCGTAGAGCAGAAATGCCAGGCCGGACAGTAGGGTTTCAATCGTGATATTCATAGCAGACTGCCTATGATGGGCAGGTCGGAGCGGATCGGCAAGAAGCAGCTGCTTTCAGGTGGCGTATGTCAACGGTAAACCGGCTGGTCGTGCTACCATCGCCGGCTGAATATTCCCGTCTGAAATATCCATGTTCGAAAATCTCAGCGAACGTCTTAATCAAACGCTCAAGCACCTGCGCGGCCAGGGCCGGCTGACTGAAGACAACATCAAACAGAGTCTGCGTGAAGTGCGCATGGCCCTGCTCGAGGCCGATGTAGCTCTGCCCGTGGTCAAACAGTTCATTGACGATATCCGTGAACGCGCCGTGGGCAAGGAAGTGCTCGACAGCCTGACACCCGGGCAGGCGCTGGTGGGCATTGTTAACCAGGAAATGGTCAAGCTGCTCGGGCAAACCGGAGAAGGGCTGGATCTCAAGGCACAGCCGCCGGCAGTTGTGCTGATGGCCGGCCTGCAGGGCGCCGGCAAGACCACCACCACCGGCAAGCTGGCGCGTTATCTCAAGGAACGTGAAGGCAAGCAGGTCATGGTGGTGAGCTGCGACGTCTATCGTCCGGCCGCAATTGAGCAGTTACGCACCGTGGCCGAGCAGGTGGGTGTTGAATTTTTCCCCAGTACGGGCGATCAGAAGCCCGTTGATATTGCCCGCCGGGCGCTGGATGCTGCGCGCAAGGGCTTTTTTGACGTGATGATCGTGGATACCGCCGGTCGTCTGGCTATCGACGAAGCGATGATGGCCGAAATCAAGGCGCTCAATGCTGCGATGAATCCGGCGGAGACCCTGTTTGTGGTGGACAGCATGACCGGCCAGGATGCCGCCGCTACCGCGGCTGCGTTTGGAGCGGCCCTGCCGCTGACCGGCGTGGTGCTGACCAAGGTTGATGGCGATGCCCGGGGTGGCGCCGCGCTTTCCGTGCGCCAGGTTACGGGGAAGCCGATCAAGTTCATGGGTATGGGCGAAAAACTGGACGCGCTGGAGCCGTTCCATCCTGAACGTATTGCTTCCCGGATTCTGGGTATGGGCGATGTGCTGAGCTTGATTGAAGAGGCTGAGCGCAATATCGATCACCAGAAAGCGGAAAAGCTGGCCAAAAAACTGCAGAAGGGCCGTGGTTTTGATCTGGCCGATTTCCGTGACCAGCTTCAGCAGATGCAGTCGATGGGCGGTCTGGGCGGCATCATGGACAAGTTGCCGGGCATGATGGGCGGCATGGGGCAGATGCCCAATGCCATGCAATCGCAGGCTGGCGATGACCAGATGAAGAAGATGCTGGCCATTATCAATTCCATGACACCCCAGGAACGCCGCTTTCCGGATGTGGTTCGCGCCTCCCGCAAGCGTCGCATTGCGGCCGGTTCCGGTACCCAGGTACAGGATGTCAATCGTCTGCTCAAGCAGTTCGGGCAGATGCAGAAAATGATGAAGAAATTCTCCAAGGGGGGCATGGCCAAGATGATGCGGGCCATGAAAGGACGCATGCCGCCCGGAATGCCGCCATTGCAGTAGCCGGGGCGCGGGCAAAAAAGCACAGATAATCCTTCACTTTTCCCGGAAAATCCGTACAATGCGCGGTTTGTTTCTGGGCCCTGGGCTGCTGCGGGGTTCTTTTCCGCAGGTTTTTAACGAATACAGGTGGACCGAAGTCAATGGTCAAAATCCGTTTGTCACGCGCTGGCGCCAAGAAGCGCCCGTTTTATCAGATCGTTGTTGCCGATGAGCGCCGTCGCCGTGATGGCCGCTATATCGAGCGTATCGGGTTCTTCAATCCCATGGCCCGTGGCGAGGAAGAAATCCTGCGCCTGGACCTGGAACGGGTTGATTACTGGGTAGCCAACGGCGCCGAGCCCAGCGAGCGTGTCGCCGGTCTGGTGCGCAAGCTGCGTAAGGGCGAGAAGCTGAAGTCGGCTGAAGAAAAGTCCGAAGTCACAGCTGCCAAACGCAAGGTTGCGCGCGCTGCCGCCGAGAAGGCCGCTGCCGAAGAAGCAGCTGCCAAGGAAGCAGAAGAAAAAGCGGCTGAGGAAGCTGCCGCTGCCGAGGCTGCCGCTGCCGAGGCCGAGGAAGCTCCGGCTGAAGAAGCCGCTGCTGAGGCTCCGGCTGAAGAGGCTGCTGCTGAGGAAGCCTCTGCCGAAGAAGAAACCAAGCAAGCAGCTGCTGGCGAAGAAACCGAGGCGGTTGCCGAGGAAGCCCCCGCGGCCGATGATGCAGCCGAGGGCGAAGACAAGGACAAGAGCGCGGAATAACACCGCGCTGATGCGGCCACAGTCCAGGCTGTGCGTCGCCGCGTAGTACAAGGTATGCAGCAGAATGATGACCAGCGCGTCCTGATGGGGCGGGTTGGGGCGCCATACGGCGTCAAGGGCTGGGTCTGGATATATTCCGATACCCGTCCCATGGACAACATTCTGGATTATGAACTGTGGCAACTTGAACAGCAGGGCCGTTGGCAAACCTACGAGGTTTTGCAGGCACGGCCTCAGGGCAAGGCCCTGATTGCGCAGCTGGCCGATGTACAGGGCAATGCCATCGCGGATCGTGATCAGGCCGCCAGTCTGACCAACGCCCAGATCGGCATATGGCGGCATGAACTGCCAGCCTTGCCGGAAGGCGAGTACTACTGGGCCGACCTGATCGGCTTGAGCGTGCTGACCGAGAGTGGTCAGCCGTTGGGGAAGGTAAAGAGCCTGATGGAGACCGGCGCCAATAATGTGCTGGTCGTGGACGGCGACAGGGAGAGATTGATTCCCTTCGTTATGGACCAGGTTATCAGGAAAGTGGATTTGCCGACGGCCGAAATAACCGTCGACTGGGATCCGGATTTCTGAGGAAGTCAGGTACCCAATATGCAGATTCACGTAGTGACCCTGTTTCCCGATTTTGTGGAGCAGGTCACGAATTACGGGGTCGTTGGCCGCGCCATGGCGCAAGGGCTGACCGACCTGCGGTGCTGGAACCCGCGTGATTATGCGCAGGACCGGCATCGTACCGTGGACGACCGCCCTTATGGTGGTGGTCCGGGCATGGTGATGCAAACGGCGCCGACGCAGGCAGCGATTGCAGATGCACGCCAGGCCGCGCCACAGGGCAGCAAGGTGGTCTATCTTAGTCCACAGGGCGAGCCGCTCAGGCAGCCGCTGGTGGAAAAGCTGGCCGCACTGCCGGGGCTGGTGTTGCTGAGTGGCCGATACGAAGGCGTGGATGAACGCCTCATAGAAGCTGAAGTGGATATGGAAGTTTCGCTCGGTGACTATGTGCTGAGCGGCGGTGAACTGGCGGTGATGGTGCTGATGGATGCGGTGCTGAGATTGCAGCCCGGTGTGCTGGGCGCAGTAGAGTCGGCAGAGCAGGATTCTTTTTCGCAAGGACTGCTGGACTGCCCGCACTACACCCGGCCCGAGCAGTCGGCACTGGGTGAGGTGCCCGAAGTCTTGCTGTCGGGTAACCATGCGGCTATACGTCGCTGGCGATTGCAGCAGGCGCTGGGGCGCACCTGGTTGCGGCGCCCGGAGTTATTGGAAGGTCTGGCCTTGAATGATGAGCAGAATGCCTTGCTCAAGACCATGATCGAGGAATATTTACAGGACGAGTGTGTTGGATCGGAAGATTCGCACCAGGCGGAAAAACGAGGTTCGGAATCATGACTAACGTTATCGAACAACTGGAAGCAGAACAGCTGCGTAGTGAAGTACCTGAATTCGGACCGGGCGATACCGTTGTCGTGCAGGTGAAGGTGAAGGAAGGCGACCGTGAACGTCTGCAGGCCTTTGAAGGTATCGTGATTGCCAAGCGCAGCCGCGGCCTGAATTCGGCGTTTACCGTTCGCAAGATTTCCCATGGCGAAGGCGTGGAGCGTGTGTTCCAGACACATAGCCCGCAGATTGCCGAAATCCAGGTCAAGCGCCGTGGCGATGTGCGTCGCGCCAAGCTGTATTACCTGCGCGGCCTCACCGGCAAGGCTGCCCGCATCAAGGAAAAGCTGTCCTAGGCGTTTCCTGCTCCCATGCGTAATAAAAGAGCGGGCCTTCGCAAGAAGGTCCGCTTTTTTTTGGTCTTTTCCCTTTTCCTGCCGGCTGTCTGGGCCAACGGTGAAGAAGCGATAAGGCAATGGCAGCATGGTGGCGCCTACGAACTGGCGCTGGCCGAACTCGAACGCATACAACCATCGTCGTCTGCCGATTACCCGCAATGGGAACGGCTCGAACGCCAGCGCTTTTCGCTCTATAGCTCGCTGGAACAATGGAACGAAATTCTCACCCGGCATAATGCACTGCCCGCCAATGCCGAAGGTCAATTCAGGCAATGGGC
The DNA here is from genome assembly GCA_913055805.1 of uncultured Salinisphaerales bacterium. Taxonomy (GTDB): domain Bacteria; phylum Pseudomonadota; class Gammaproteobacteria; order Nevskiales; family CAJXLF01; genus CAJXLF01. The sequence continues at coordinate 374,708 of CAJXLF010000002.1, read as the reverse complement.
GGAAATACAGGCAGTCCATGCCTATCTTGCTCTGAGGAAAACCGAGGTGGCGCTTGAGCTGGCACAGCGCCGCTTGTGGGCCGAAGGGGATATGCACAGCCTGCAGCTCTGGCGGGTGATGCTGATCCAGATCTATGCAGCCACCCAGGATGATGAAGCCGTGGATATCGCCTGGCGGCGTTTCCGACAGGATGCCTTGCAGAACGAGGCGCAGGGTAGCGGGCCTTCATCCAGCCTGCTGGCACAGGAGTCGGCCAATGCATTACGTGCACATGCCCGCAGTTTGATGCGTCGTGAGCGTTATGCCGAAGCGGTCAGCGAACTGCTTGAAGAGCGCAGTATCGATGGACGTTTACTCTATGCGGCCGGGCAGTTGCTGGTGAATACGGGCAGTGTCGATGAGGTTTATGCGCTCACCCGGCAATTGGCGGAAACCGACGGCGCCTCCGCACTGCAGCGTCGCAGGGCGCTGATACTCCTGGCGCGGGCCGCCGGCCGCAAGAAGCAATACGCACAGCGGGTGGATGCCCTGGTTGGCGCTCTTTCCATACCGGTGCACCGGAGTGAACAGGACAGCCTGTTTACCCTGAACGCGGACGATCTCTGGGCTGCGTATGAGGAATGGGGGCATTCTCTCGGCGTTGCAGCGGGTCTGGATGCCAACTACGAAAATCAGTGGGTAGCCGCTCTGCAAACCTCGCAGCCGGCCGGGCAGCAGGTGGCGCTGGCCAGCGTTCTGGTGCTGGGCGGACGTTCTGCGAGGGCTCGGGATGAAGCGGGCAAGACACTGCTGGAGGCTTTGCCACGGGTAAGTCGTGGCGCGGAGCAGGCCCTGTGGCTGTTCAATGAAAGTGAACGTCTGCAGCGCAGCTTTGTGGACTTGCCGGATGATTTGCAGCGCGCGGCCATGCGCGCAGCGTTACGCATTGCCGATCTGGTGCGGGTAGGCGAGTTGCGGCAACGCCGTGGTCCGGTCGCCGACCCGCTTGCAGACCAGGCCAATGGCGTACTGGATGTGCATGCACGCCTGTTGCTGGGCGAGCCAGCGGCCGCTACCCGCTTCCTCAACGAAGGCCTGGACAATCTCAGTGCCTGGTTCCGTAGCAGCCAGCAGGATTTACTGGTCCTGCTGCGAGACATGCAGGCAGCGGGCTATCATGCGCCGGTGGCGCTGGCCGGCGGCAAGCTGGCCAGGGTCAGCGGGGATCAGGATATCCGCCAGCAGGGCGCCGAGTATGCCGCGCGCTCACTGCTGGCTACGGATCAGCCTCTGCCGGCTGCCAAACTGGCTCTGTCGCAGCTGGCCGAAATGCCTGATGCTGAATCCAGTGACCTCGCGTTACTGGCCTACGAAGCCTTGTGGCGCTCGGGACTGAGAGAGGATGCGGCGCAACTGCGGCATCGAATGCTGTCCTCGCCGGAGTTGCAGGAGCCCGCCGCTGATTTGCGGCGCCGCGTGCAACTACCGGTGAGCCGCTAGACGAAGAAGCGACCCAGCACATCGCCAAAACCCCAGACCAGGGTGCCCAGCACCAGCAGGTAGAGCCCGTGACTGCGTCCGCTGAACTCTTCCTCTCCGGCCCTCAGCTTTTTATGATTTTCCGCCTCGTCCGCCCAGTCATGACTGGACCAGCTCTCCTGGTCGCCGCGCGTTCTGCGATGGCGCATGTGTTGCAACTCTTCGATGATCAGCGCGGAGGTCAGCAGGATGCCGATGATCACGATCAGTGAGCCGCTGCGTGCAAACCACGCCCAGTCCTGCTCGTAGATGCTCAGTGCGACGCCGCCAGCCAGGCTGGCGCTCGTCCACAGATAAGCGCGGCCCAGTGTCATCGCCGGCAATTATTCCTGTTTGACCAGATCAGCGATCAACATGCCAATCAGGGTCATTTCGACCAGGCTGCCCGCCACCCACCAGGCCAGCAGTTCCAGGGGGATGGGCATCAGCGCGTAGGTGGCCATCTGCGAACCGGCGGACAGCAGGCCGATCATGAAACCGTAGTAAGCGCCTGTCTTGAGACCCTGGTTGTTGGCGGCCCTTGAAATCAGCAGAGTGAGAGCAATCGCGACCACGAATTGACCGCCCAGCAGCCACAGGATGAAGTCCTGCATGCCGGCTTCGGGCCGGTACAGTCCGGCCGGTAGCCCGGCGTAGATGTCTTTCAGCAGAATGCCGTGAAAGGCCCAGCCGAACACGAAAATAAAAATGAAGGCGGCAACGGTGGCGGTGAAAATCCTGATTGTCATCTTTATAGGCTCCCTTTTAGGTCTGCATTAGTATGGACTGCCGAATTGCGTTGAAAAACCCCGGTGGCAATTAGATGAGTGACAAATGATGAGCGACGAGCAGGCGCAGGACAGCTTCTTTGTGGCAGATGGGCAGGACTGGCTGGCCACGGTTATGACCCGCGGACCCTGGAGCACTGGGCATCAGCATGCGGGTCCGCCGTCGGCATTGTTGGCCCGGGCCATGGAGCAGGAAGTGGGCGACGGGTTTCGTTTCGTCCGCGTTACTGTTGAAATCTATAAGCCGGTTCCCATTGCACGCCTGGCACTTAAAGCCGAGGTCACACGTTCGGGACGCACGGTTCGCTATGTCGGCGCCAGCCTTTACGATGCGTCAGGCAAACTGCTTATGCAGGCTGTGGGTCTGGCGATCAGGGAAAATCCACTGGAGCTGCCGGCCGTGTCCGTACCGCCGGGTCGGTCATTGGCGGGTCCTGGCAATAGTGCCGATTTTGAATTCAATTTCTTCACCGGAGAGCAGGGTTATCACAGGGCCATGCAACTGGCCCGCGCCGAAGGTGAATTCGGCAAGGGTCCCTGCGCCATCTGGATGCGCATGCGTATTCCACTGGTGGCAGGAGAAACACCGAGTCCGTTGCAGCGGGTAATGATTGCGGCCGATTCGGGTAACGGGATCAGCATGGTGCTCAATCCCCGGGAATACGGCTTCGTGAATCCTGATCTCACTGTCTACCTGCACCGCTACCCGCAGGGGGAGTGGGTCTGCCTGGATGCCGGCACCACGCCGCAGCCGGATGGCATTGGGCTGGCTGTGAGTGAACTCCGGGACGAGGAAGCTGTAATCGGGCGGGGACTTCAGAGTCTGGTAATTAGCCGGCACGCCTCCTGAGGCAAAGAAAAGGCCGCTTATGCGGCCTTTTCCTGATCCTCGCCGGCGGCGAGATTGTCCAGATACCGCTCGGCATCGAGTGCAGCCATGCAGCCAGTGCCGGCCGAGGTCACTGCCTGGCGGTAAACATGGTCCATGACATCGCCGGCAGCGAATACACCGGGTACTGACGCGGCTGTGGCGTCGCCTTCGCGGCCGCTCTTGACCACGATATAGCCGCCCTGCATGTCCAGCTGGCCCTCGAAGATACCCGTATTGGGTTTGTGACCAATGGCGATGAATACGCCGTCCAGTTCCAGTTCCCTGGCTTCGCCGTTCTGGTTATTGCGTATGCGCATGCCGGTCACGCCCATGTCGTCGCCCAGTACTTCGTCCAGTTCGTGGAACCATTCCACGCTGATGTTGCCACTGTCACCGGTTTTGGCCAGCAGCTTGTCCGCCAGGATCTTTTCCGAGCGGAACTGATCACGGCGATGCACCACGGTGACATGCGAGGCGATATTCGACAGATACAGCGCTTCTTCAACCGCCGTGTTGCCGCCGCCAATCACGGCCACCTTCTTGCCGCGGTAGAAGAAACCGTCGCAGGTGGCGCAGGCGGACACGCCCTTGCCCTTGAAGGCTTCCTCGGAGTCCAGGCCCAGGTACTGGGCAGATGCACCGGTGGCGATAATCAGGGCATCGCAGGTGTACTCGCCGCGATCGCCGAACAGGCGCAGCGGGCGCCCGGAGAAGTCCACCTTGTTGATGTGGTCGTTCACAATTTCGGTGTCGAAACGCTCGGCGTGCTCGCGCATGCGCTCCATCAGCGCCGGGCCTTGCAGGCCTTCCACGTCGCCGGGCCAGTTGTCGACATCGGTAGTGGTCATGAGCTGCCCGCCCTGTTCCACGCCGGTGATGATGACCGGGTTCAGGTTGGCGCGCGCGGCATACACCGCAGCGGTATATCCGGCCGGGCCGGAGCCGAGAATAATCAGGCGATGATGCCTGGTGTTGTTCGAGGCTTCACTCATGACAGTTCCAGTGTGTTCGTGGTTTCAGTCGGGCCAGGCCCTCCCCGCAGGCGGGGAGGGCGGTGACCGCTATTTTCGCTGCTAAGCCCTAGAGGGCGTCGGCATTCGAGGCCAGGTAGTCGGCCACACCTTCGGTGGTCGGCTTCATACCGGATTCGCCTTTTTGCCAGCCGGCCGGGCAGACTTCGCCGTGTTCTTCGGTGAACTGCAGGGCGTCGACCAGACGCAGCATTTCATCCACGTTGCGGCCCAGCGGCAGGTTGTTGACGACCTGATGCTGCACCACACCGTCCTTGTCGATCAGGAAGGAAGCGCGCATGGCAACGCCGGCTTCGGGATGATCAATACCATAGGACTTCATGATTTCCTGCTTGGTGTCGGCCACCAGCGGGAACTTCACCGGCCCGATACCACCGTTCTTGGTATCGGTGTTGCGCCAGGCAAAATGGGTGAACTGTGAGTCGATCGATACACCGACCAGCTGTACGTTACGCTCTTCGAAAGCGGCGGCACGGTGGTCGTGAGCAATGATTTCCGAAGGACAGACAAAGGTGAAGTCCAGGGGGTAGAAGAACAGCACGACGTACTTGCCGCGGTAATCGGAGAGTTTGAAATCTTCCTTGATGCTGCCATCGCCCATGACGGCGGCAGCGTTAAAATCGGGGGCTTCGCGGCCTACTAAGACGCTCATGTTTACTCCTCCTTACAGGATTCGGGGTATCAAAGTTCCATGTCGTTGGTGACGTCCTCATGACCGAGTCCGTCAGGGAACGATGTGCATTGTAGGAATCAAAAAGGCATAGCGCAAGGCAATTATTTATATACGGACGATTAATAAAATTAATCGAAATATGAGGCACGGCAGCGGATTGTTGGGCGAGGCCGGATAATCACTTAGGATAGAATCGTTTACCCCTCAAGACTGACCAAGATCAATACATGGCTAATTCCGGTAACAAGAAATCATCCGGCCTGTGGCAACGCTTCTGGCGGCTGCTGGTTATTCTGCAACGCGTCGTACTGGCCGTTTTTATTCTGCTGCCACTGCTGTTATTCGCCGGCCTGTGGTTAATGCGCCCACAACCTGATGTGGAAAATGACGTAGCCTTGGTATGGGCGCCACAGGGCATTCTGGTGGAAAGTTCGCAGCTGGATTTCAACCAGGCCCTGCGGGATGAGTTACTGGGTGATCAGCAACCCGTCACCCTGGTGCGTGATCTGGTCGAGGCGCTGGACAAGGCGGCCACTGATCCACGCATCAAGACCCTGTTTCTCAAGGTTGATGAACTCGACTATGCGGGGATGGCGCAGCTGGAGGAACTGGCAGCGGCTATCCGCCGCTTCAAGCTCAGCGGCAAGCCGGTGTTCACGCATGCCGGGCAATACAGTCAGGGCCAGTATTTTCTGGCGGCCCAGGCCGATGAGGTTTTCCTGGATCCGCTGGGCGGCGTATGGATCGACGGCTTTGGCGTTTACCAGCAATACTTCAAGGAGGCGCTGGACAAGCTGGGTGTCGATATCCACGTATTTCGCGTAGGCCAGTACAAGTCCGCGGTCGAACCTTTCATGCGTAATGACATGTCGGCCGAAGCGCGTGCCGCCAACCGCGAATGGCTGTCTACGCTGTGGTCTGTTTACCAGAAGGGCATTACGGACAACCGCAATATGCCGGCGGACAGTATCGACAGCTATGCCAACCGTTTTGCGGAACGCCTGGTTGAGCTGCAGGGCGATGCCGCCAGGCTGGCGCTGGATGCCGGCCTGGTGGACAAGCTGATGACGCGCGAGGAAATGCGTGCACGCGTGAGTCAGGAAGTGGGTCGTGACAAGGAGCATGGCAGCTTCCGTCAGATTGATCACCGTCGCTACCTCTGGGCCGTACGCTCGGAGGAACGCAGTGAGCAGGATACGGTGGTAGATGGTCATGTTGCCCTGGTGGTGGCCGAAGGCGCGCTGGTGGACGGAGGTATCGGCAGCGGTACAGTCAATGGCGAAGACCTCGCCTGGCATATCGATGAGGCCCGGCGCGATGAAAAAACCAGGGCGATCGTTCTGCGTATCGACAGCCCCGGCGGCAGCGTGACGGCTTCGGAGACCGTGCGGCGCGAAATCGAACTCGCAAAGCGGGATGGCAAGCCGGTAGTGGTGTCCATGTCCAGCGTGGCCGCTTCCGGTGGTTACTGGATCGCCATGAATGCCGACGAAATCTGGGCGCAGGCCTCGACGGTGACCGGTTCCATCGGGGTATTCGGTGTGATTCCGACGTTCGAACAACCTCTGCAGAAAATGGGTATTTATACCGACGGCGTCGGCACTACCCGCATGAGTGGCGCCATGCGTCCGGATCGTCCGCTTACACCCGAGGTCGCAGCGGCCGTCCAGTCTTCGGTAGAAAACTATTACCGGACGTTTGTCTCCCGTGTAGCCGAGGCGCGCGAACTGAGTTTGGCGTCTACCGAAAGGGTTGCCCAGGGCCGGGTCTGGAGCGGCGCGGATGCCAAGCGCCTCGGTCTGGTCGACCAGCTGGGCGGATTGCGTGATGCCGCGGATGCGGCGGCCAAACGGGCCGGGCTCGATGTAGGGAAATACAAGCTGGCGCCGGTACAGTCGCCGACGGACTGGCGCATGCTCCTGCTGGATCGCTTCTCCGGCATGATCAAGCTCAACATGCAAAGCGGCTACGGACGCTGGCTGCAACAGGGTCTCGGCTGGCTGGAAAATAATCTGAGCCTGGAAACGCTGGGCCTGGCCTGGCTGAATGATCGCAGGTCGGTATATGCACACTGCCTGTGTGTGCCGGATGTCGCGGGTGTTTCGCATATGCCGGGCACTCAGCATCGGGCGACAGGGCCGCAATAAAGCGGGCTGATGACGGGCAAGCAGGACGACAAGACCCGCCTGGTGCACGCCGGGCGTCAGCCCGAACGTTTTGACGGGGTGGTGAATCCGCCGGTTTACCATGCTTCCACGGTGCTTTTCCCGACCGTGGAAAAGCTGCATGCGGCCAGTGCGAACCCGTTTGAAGGCGTGTACTACGGTCGCTTTGGCACACCTACACATTTTGCCTTCGAACAGGCGCTGTCCGAACTGGAGCATGGTTACCGGGCGGTGACGGCCAGCTCGGGACTGGCAGCGATAAGCATCGCCCTGCTCAGTTGTCTGCAGGCCGGCGATCACGTGCTGGTAGCGGATACGGTTTACGGGCCAACGCGCAAATTCTGTGACGGTATGCTCAAGCGCATGGGGATCGAGACCACTTACTACGATCCACTGATTGGCAGCGGAATAGAGGCCCTGATCCGCGACAACACGCGCGCTGTTTTTCTGGAATCGCCAGGCTCGCTGACCTTCGAAATGCAGGATGTGCCGGCCATCAGCGCGGCCGCGCATGCCCGCGGACTCATGGTGATCATGGATAACACCTGGGCAACGCCGCTGTATTTCAAGGCCATCGATCATGGCGTGGATATCGTGATTCACGCGGCCACCAAGTACATCGTGGGGCATGCCGACGCCATGCTGGGCGCCTTGGTCTGTACCGAAGACAGCTATGCTGCCGTCAAGCGTACTGCCGTGGAGCTTGGGCAGTGCGCCGGGCCGGATGATGTCAATCTGGGCTTGCGCGGGCTGCGCAGCCTGCAGGCCCGGCTGGTGCAGCATGCAGAGCATGCAAGCCAGTTATGTCACTGGTTCGGCCAGCAACCCGAAGTGGTCAGGGTTCTGTACCCGGCGCTGGAAAACGACCCCGGCTATTCAATCTGGCAACGGGACTTCAGCGGCGCAAGCGGCCTGTTCGGAGTAGTGCTCGATGACTCAGTGAGCGAAGCAGCGCTGACGGCCATGCTCGACGGCATGCAATTGTTCGGCATGGGCTATAGCTGGGGTGGCTATGAAAGCCTGATCCTGCCGACGCAGCCTGCGGGTATGCGTACCGCCACGGCCTGGCAGTCCGGCCTTTGCCTGCGCGTGCATGCTGGCCTGGAGTCCCCTGCGGATCTGCTGGGTGATCTGGAAGCCGGTTTCGAACGCCTCAGAAACGCCCGCTAGCTTTCTTCTTCGCCAAAGCGCATCGACAGATCGATGGCCGTGACATGCTTGGTCAGACCGCCGATGGAAATGTAATCAACCCCGGTGTCGGCAATATCACGTACGTTGTTGATGTCGATGTTTCCGGAGGCTTCCAGCTTGACCTCGCTGCCGCGATGCATGCGCCGATGCTGCTGGCCGATCTGGACCGCGCGGGCGAGGATATGCGTGGGCAGGTTGTCAATCAGCAGCTGGTCGGCGCCGGCCTCCAGCGCTTTCTGGACCTGCTGCAGGGTTTCCACCTCGACAATAATCCTGACGCCGCTAGTGGATTCCCTGGCGCTCTTGACGGCTGCACTGATCGAACCGATCGCCTCAATATGGTTTTCCTTGATCAGGATGGCATCGAAAAGTCCGAAGCGGTGATTCACACCGCCGCCACATCGCACGGCGTATTTCTGCGCCGAGCGCAATCCCGGCAGGGTCTTGCGCGTATCCAGAATGCGGGTGTTGGTGCCTTTGACCCGTTCCACGAACTTCCGGGTTTGCGTAGCTGTGCCGGATAGCGTCTGCAGAAAATTAAGGGCCGTACGCTCGCCGGTGAGGATGCCGCGGGACGGGCCACTCAGTCGGCACAGGACCTGTTTGGGGGCGACATAATCGCCGTCCTTGACCTGCCAGTCGATACGAATACGTTCGTCAACCTGCCGGAAGACTTCGTCGAACCAGGCCTGGCCGCAGAGCACCGCAGATTCGCGCGCAATGATATGGGCATCAGAAGTTTCATCTTCGGCAACCAGCGCTGCGGTCAGGTCACCATCGCCCACATCCTCGGCCAGCGCAAAACGCACAACGCTTTCAATATCTTTTTTGATCTCTTCTTGCATGGTTCCTCCCAGGATGCGTGCAAGTTTAAGTCATGAGGCAGGGCAGATGCACGAATCATCCATGCTTGCTATCACGCAGCCGGGTAATCAGCATAAAATGCGCGGAAATGATGTCGGGAATCATTGTGACCAAGGCTGTGACGAAGCAAACGGTGGGATGGCGGGAATGGGTCAGTCTGCCCGACCTGGGAGTGGCGCATATCAAGGCGAAGGTGGATACCGGCGCCAGAACCTCGGCGCTGCACACCTTTGATCTGCAAACCTACGAGCAGGACGGCGCGGGCTGGGTGCGTTTCGCGCTGCACCCCCTGCAGAAGAGTGATGAGGTGGTTCAGGTCAGTGTGCCGCTTCAGGATGAGCGCTACGTCACTGATTCAGGCGGCCACAAGGAGTTGCGCCCGGTGATACGCACGACGTTGGCGCTGGCAGACCAGTGCTGGCCGATCGAGTTGACCTTGACGAACCGGGAGACAATGCGTTTTCGTATGTTACTTGGAAGAACCGCTATGCATGACCGCCTGATAGTTGATCCACAGGCATCCTACCTACTCGGGCGGCAACCCGGAGCCGACGAGCAGTCATGAAAATCGCCATCCTTTCGCGCAACAAGTCCCTGTATTCCACCCGTCGCCTGGTCGAGGCCGGCAAGGCGAGAGGGCATGAAGTTCATGTGCTGGACGTGCTGCGAAGTTATATGAACATCGCATCCCACAAGCCGGAGATTCACTACAAGGGTGAGCAGCTTGAGGACTTCGATGCGGTGATTCCGCGTATTGGTGCGTCGGTGACTTTCTACGGAACCGCCGTGGTGCGTCAGTTCGAAATGATGGGTGTTTACTCGCTGAACGAATCGGTGGCCATCAGCCGTTCGCGGGACAAGCTGCGTTCCCTGCAACTGCTTTCGCGCAAGGGTATCGGGTTACCGGTGACCGGCTTCGCACATTCGCCGGATGATATTCAGGATCTGCTCAAAATGGTGGGCGGCCCGCCGGTCGTGATCAAGCTGCTGGAAGGCACCCAGGGTATTGGCGTGGTGCTGGCAGAAACCCAGAAAGCGGCGGAGAGCGTGATCGAGGCCTTCCTCGGCCTCAAGACGCATATCCTGGTGCAGGAATACATCAAGGAAGCCGGCGGCGCGGATATCCGCTGCTTTGTCGTGGGTGAGCGGGTCGTGGCCTCGATGCAGCGGCAGGCGCCGGAGGGCGAGTTCCGTTCCAACCTGCATCGTGGAGGCTCAGCCTCGACTATTCGCATCACTCCGGAGGAGCGCTCAACGGCCGTCAGGGCAGCGCGTATCATGGGGCTGAATGTCGCCGGCGTGGATATCCTCAGATCCAATCACGGACCTGTGGTCATGGAAGTGAATTCTTCTCCGGGCCTGGAGGGCATTGAGCAGGCGACCGGCAAGGATGTGGCGGGCATGATCTATCATTTCATCGAGAAGCACGCCAAACCCGGCAAGACGCGTACGCGTGGGCAGGGTTAATGCTCAGGTCCGACGATGAGTTCAGCATCGGTGGCGTGTCCATCGCGCCCGGTGAGCATCGTTTCATAGATCTGCCGATCACCCAGCTTTATCACACGCCGTTGACCATGCCGGTGCGCGTACAGCGCGGGCGCCGTGGCGGCCCGGTCATGTTCGTCAGTGCGGCCCTGCATGGCGACGAACTGATTGGCGTGGAGATTATTCGCCGTCTGCTCAGTCTCAAGCATGTGCGCAGCCTGCGTGGTTGCCTGATTGCGGTGCCCATCGTGAACGTGCAGGCGTTCCTCATGCAGTCGCGTTATCTGCCTGATCGCCGTGATCTAAATCGCAGTTTTCCTGGTAGTGAAACCGGCTCGCTGGCGGCGCGCATGGCGCATGCCTTTCTCAAGGAAATCGTGGAGCGGGCGGACTACGGTATAGACCTGCACACCGGGGCCGTGCACCGGCCCAACCTGCCACAGATTCGCGCCGATCTCACACATGCCGAGACCCGCCGCCTGGCGGAAGTCTTTGGCGCACCCTTGATGATGAATGCGCCGATACGGCCCGGCTCCCTGCGTGAATACACCAGCAACAAGCAGATACCTGTGTTGCTGTACGAGTCGGGTGAGGCGCTGCGCTATGACGAACTCTGCATCCGCGCCGGTGTGCGGGGCGTGGTGAACGTGATGCGTGAAATCGGCATGCTGCCGCCCCGGAAAAGTTCGCGGCATTTCATGGACCCGGTCGTGGCCCAGTCCACCTTCTGGTTACGTGCTCCCTCCAGCGGCATTCTGCGCACTACCGTGGCCCTGGGTGAGCGGGTCAAGGCCAATCAGGTGCTCGGGGTGATTGCCGACCCCTATGGCCAGGAGGAGATGCCGCTGGTATCGCCTGAGCCGGGCCTGGTCATTGGACGTACCAGCCTGCCGCCGGTCAACGAAGGCGATGCGCTGTTCCATATAGCCCGGGTTGAACACTTGCATGAAGCTGCCGAAACAGTGGAAAAATTCCAGACGGCGACCGAAACCCTGCCTTCGGTGTCAGAGGAACCGCCGTTGACCTAACGGTTTGGAGCCAGCAGGAATTCCAGCAGCGCCTTCTGGGCATGCAGACGGTTCTCGGCTTCGTCCCAGACGACGCTTTGCGGTCCGTCAATAATTTCCGCAGACACTTCCTCGCCACGATGAGCGGGCAGGCAGTGCATGAACAGCGCATCCTTGTGCGCCAGTTTCATCAGCGCCTCGTCCACGATGAAGCCCGCGAAGTCTGACATACGCTGGTCGTACTCGGCTTCGTCACCCATGCTGGCCCAGACATCGGTTACGATCAGGTCGGCGCCGGATACGGCATCACGAGGGTCGTGCATAACCGATACCGAGCTGCCGCCTTTTTCCAGTACATCGGCATCAGGCAGGTAACCGGCCGGGCAGCCGATGTTCAGCTTGAAGCCGAATTGCAGGGCGGCATTGATATAGGAATGACACATGTTGTTGCCGTCGCCGATCCATGCCACGGTGGCGCCGGCAATGTCGCCGCGGTGTTCCCACCAGGTCTGCATGTCTGCCAACAGCTGGCAGGGATGGAAACGATCAGTCAATCCGTTGATGACCGGCACGCGTGAATGCGCCGCCATTTCTTCCAGAATGGCATGCGAATGATTGCGCACCATGATCACGTCGACCATGCTCGACAGCACCACGGCGGTATCCTCCACCGGTTCACCACGCCCGATCTGGGTGTCCTTGGGCGACAGGAACAGGGCATGACCGCCGAATTGCGCCATGCCGACCTCGAAGGAAACGCGGGTGCGGGTCGAGGACTTTTCGAACAGCATGGCCAATGTGCGGTTCTTGAGCGGCTCGTAAATCTCGCCACGCGCCGTCATGCCTTTCAGCTCAATAGCACGCTCAAGTATGCCCCGCAGTTCTGCCGGACTGGCGTCAAAGAGGGTCAGAAAGTGCCGTGTGCTCATGCGGCTTCCTCCTGCAGAAAGGTGTTGATCAGCGGACACAAGCGCGCCAGTACTTCGTCTGCTTCTTCCCGAGTGATGGTCAGCGGCGGCAACAGGCGCACCACGTTGCCCGCGGTGACGTTGATCAGCAGGCCGGCTTCCAGCGCCGTCTTCACCAGGGGCGCGGCGGCGCGGTCGAGTTCCACCGCCAGCAGCAGGCCGCAACCGCGGATGTCAACGACGCCGGGCAAATCGCCCAGCTGCGTTTTCAGACCGTTCAGCATATGTTCGCCCATGGCAGCCGCATTGCTGCACAGGCCCGCGCCTTCAATGCTTTCCAGCACCGTCATGGCGGCAGTGCAGGCCAGCGGGTTGCCGCCAAAAGTTGAACCATGGCTGCCGGGGCCGAACAGCTCCGACGCCACGCCGCTGGCCAGCACGGCGCCCACTGGTACGCCACCGCCCAGGCCCTTGGCCAGGGTCATGACATCCGGCAACACGTCTTCATGCTGACAGGCAAACCAGCGGCCGCTGCGCGCCACGCCGGTCTGGATTTCATCCAGCATCAGCAGCCAGCCATTGTCGTCACAGATCTTGCGCAGCTGCTGTAAATAACCGGCCGGCGGAATGTTGATGCCGCCTTCACCCTGGATGGGTTCGACCAGTACGGCGCAAACCTGGCTGTCCGATGCCAGTTCGGCTACTGCCTCTGAGTCGCCGAACGGTACCCGCAGGAAGCGTTCGGGCAGCGGTTCGAAGCCAACCTTGGCCTTGGCATTGGCAGTGGCCGCCAGCGCCGCCAGTGTGCGTCCGTGGAAGGCGCCTTCGGTGACAATGACCGTTGGCACATCAATGCCCTTGGCGTGACCGTGCAGTCTTGCCAGCTTGATGGCGGCCTCGTTGGCTTCGGTACCGGAATTGCAAAAGAAAGCCCGCTCCATGCCACTGAGGCGGCAGAGCCGGTCCGCCAGCTTTTCCTGTTCGGGAATGCGGTAGATATTGGAGCAGTGCAGATAGCGAGCCGCCTGTTCAGCCACGGCTTTCACCAGGCGCGGATGCGCATGCCCCAGTGAGGTAACCGCAATACCACCGAGGGCATCCAGATATTGCTTGCCCTCGGTGTCCCACAGCCATACCCCTTCACCGTGACTGAAGGTGACATCGAGTGACTGATAATTCTTGAACAGGTGGCTCATTGTTTTTTCCATCCTAAACGAAAAGGGGCGCCGCGAGGGCGCCCCGGACAACTGTTTAGGTCTAGGGATCAGGCGTTCAGATTTTGCTCCACGAAATCCCAGTTGACCAGTGCCCAGAACGCTTCCAGGTACTTGGGTCGGGCGTTTCGGTAATCGATGTAATAGGCGTGTTCCCATACATCGCAGGTGAGCAGCGCGGACTGGCCGGAGGTCATCGGCGTGCCGGCGTTGCTGGTGCTGACCACGTCGAGACCGCCGTCAGCGGTTTTCACCAGCCAGGCCCAGCCTGAGCCGAAGGTGTTGATAGCGGTGTTGGTGAACTTTTCCTTGAAGGCATCGACCGAGCCGAAGGCCTTTTCCAGTTCGCCTTGCAGGGTGGCGCTCGGGGCACCGCCGTTCGGGGTCAACGAATTCCAGAAGAAGGTATGGTTCCAGATCTGGGCCACGTTGTTGAACAGGCCGCCTTCGGAATTCATGATGACTTCTTCCAGCGAAGCGTTGGCGAAATCGGTACCTTCGACCAAGCCGTTCGCCTTGTCCACATAGGTCTTATGGTGTTTGCCATAATGGAAATCGAGGGTTTCCTCGGACATATGAGGGGCCAGAGCACCCTTGGCGTAAGGCAGATCGGGTAATGAGAATGCCATTTAACTCTCCGTTGTTCATTGGACGCCCGCCAAAGGCAGGCGCGGTGTAATTCAGCGCGCATATGATGGCACTTTAGGGCGGCGGTTTAAAGGCATGACTGTTTATAAGCTTATGAATTCGAGTGCTGAATCATGGGGTGCGCAATGGATGTAGTGAGCCTGAGCCTGTTCGCCAGCCGTATCAATGCGGTGTGCGAGGAAATGGGGGCATTGCTGCAGCGTGCGGCGTTTTCACCAAATATCCGGGATCGTCTGGATTTTTCCTGTGCGGTATTTGATGCCGGTGGCGAGCTTTGTGCCCAGGCGGCCCACATCCCGGTGCATCTCGGCAGCATGGCCTACGCCATGCGGGATATTGTCAGCCGTCTGGAATGGCGGGCTGGCGACATGGTGGTGTTGAACGACCCCTTCCTGGGGGGCACGCACCTGCCGGATGTGACGGTTATCGCGCCCGTGTTCCTGCAGTCCCGTCTTGCGGCTTTCGTTGTTAATCGTGCCCATCATGCGGATATCGGGGCCGAGTCTCCAGGGTCCATGCCCATCTCCTCCAGCATGTACGAAGAAGGCATGGTGCTGCCGCCCACCTGGTTGATGCGGGAAGGCCGCATGGTCGATGCCGTGATGGAGCAAATGCTGGCGGCTACCACGCACCCGGTCATCATGCGTGGCGATTTTGCAGCCCAGGTCAGCGCCAACCAGCTGGGTGGCCAACGCCTGCAGGCCTTGATTGAAAAAGACGGTCTGCAGATGTTTGCCAGCCGCCTGCAGGCGTTGAACGACTACGCCGAACGTCTGGCCGCAGAAACCCTGCGGCAGATTCCGCAAGGTGAATATGACTTTGAAGACCTCATGGACGACGATGGCCTGGGACACCGTGATATTCCAATCAAGGCCAGGGTGAGTGTCAGCGGCGGGCAGGTCACCGTCGATTTCCGGGGTACTACGGAGCAGGTCGCCGGCAATATCAATTGCCCCCTGTCGGTGACCGCGGCGGCCGTGTATTACGTGTTTCGCTGCCTTATGCCGCCGCAAACGCCAGCCTGTGCGGGCAGTTTCCGCGCCATACGCGTGCTGGCGCCTGAAGGCTGTTTGCTGAATGCGCAGCGTCCTGCGGCGACGGCGGCAGGCAATGTGGAAACCAGCACCCGGGTGGTAGACGTAGTGCTGGGGGCCTTGGCGCAGGCGCTGCCAGACCGCATACCTGCGGCCAGTCACGGCAGTATGAACAATCTGGCGATGGGCGCCCGGGGCGAACAGGGCTGGGATTACTATGAAACGCTGGCCGGTGGCATGGGCGCCGGACCGCGCACAGATGGCTTGTCAGCAGTGCAAACCCATATGACCAATACGCTGAATACACCTGTCGAGGTGCTGGAGCGCAGTTACCCGTTACGCATCACGCATTACGGTATTCGCCGGCATTCAGGCGGCCACGGCCGCCGGCGTGGTGGCGACGGACTGGTGCGCGAGTACGAATTTCTGGCGCCGGCCCAGGCGACGTTGCTGACTGAGCGCCGCCAGCATGCGCCCTGGGGCCTGGCTGGCGCTGAAGCAGGTTCACGCGGCCATAACAGCCTGAATGGGGAGCTGCTTGCAGGCAAGCAGTCGGTCTCGCTGGCGGCTGGTGACCGGCTACGCATAGAAACGCCCGGCGGAGGGGGCTGGGGCAAAGCAAAAGCCGAATAAGGTATAATTAGCCGTTTGTGTTCGCGCCCACAGCGGCTGCGTATTTCCCCCGACGAATCGAGGTCAACATGGACGCTTTACAAAGCATCAAGGAAACCGTTGAGAACAATCCTGTCGTGATTTTCATGAAGGGCAGCCCGGATTTTCCACAATGCGGCTTTTCCGCCCGCACCAGTGAGGCCCTGAAGGCCTGCGGCAAACCTTTCGCCTACGTCAATATCTATGAGAACGAAGACGTTTATCGGGCCTTGCCACAGTTTTCCAACTGGCCGACCTTTCCCCAGGTATTCATCAAGGGCGAACTGATTGGCGGTTGTGACATCACGCTGGACCTCTACGAACAGGGCGAATTACAGAAAATGGTGGAAGAGGCCGTCGGCAGTACTGCCTGATACCGTTTCCGGAATGGAAATGCCCGCCCCGTGGCGGGCATTTTTTTGTCTGCGTGTCCCGCTTTTTCCCATATCGGGATCGCGGCGCTTTTGAGGGGCGGCTTTTTTCGCTAATGTTGCGCTATGTGCGAACTGCTCGGCATGAGTGCCAACGTCCCTACGGATATCGTTTTCAGCGTTACCGGGCTGATTGAACGGGGCGGCCGCACGGGCCCGCACCGGGACGGCTGGGGCATCGCCTTCTATGAGGGGCGGGGATGCCGCCTGTTTCGCGATCCGGCGCCGAGTATCGACTCGCCGGTGGCGCAGTTCATCAAGCACTATCCCATCAAGAGCCGCACGGTCATCAGCCACATCCGCCGCGCCAACCGCGGCAAGGTCTGCCTGGAGAACACCCACCCGTTTGTGCGTGAACTATGGGGCCGCATGTGGTGTTTTGCACACAACGGTCAGTTGAAAGGCATCAAGAAGCGTGGATTGAAGTTCTATCAGCCGGTCGGAACGACCGACAGTGAACATGCTTTCTGCTGGTTGCTGGACCGGATCCGCGAACAGTTCCCCACACCACCCCGGAGCGCGAAGCGGTTGCATGGCTACATATCCGAGCTCGGCTGGGAACTGGATGCGCTGGGAGTGGCCAACTTCCTGCTAAGCGATTCGCAGTCGCTGTATGCGCATTGCAGCACCAAAATGTGCTGGATTACGCGTCAGGCGCCCTTCGGCGAGAGCAAGTTGATCGATTCCGAGATGCAGGTGGACTTTGCCCAGGAAACCACCCGCAAGGATGTGGTCACGGTAGTGGCGACCCAGCCGCTGACTGATAACGAAACCTGGAACCGGATGGAGAAGAGTGAGCTGCGGCTGTTTCGGTTGGGTGAGACCTGGAGGATCAGGTGAAGAATCTATCCACAGATTACACAGATTTCACAGATTTCACAGATTAAAAAATGGTTTTCGTCATTCTGGAAACCGCAGCGCGGTTATTCGGAATCCGGGTGCGACAAACACCTTTAGACTCGGATTCAGTATCGTGACGCTTCGCGTCTTGTATGGAATGACGACCCCTTGCCTCCTTAACTTGATTTGGCGGGAGGCCATTCGTACATCCGTGCCTTTTAAGCCTTTTAAGCCTTTTAAAACTGCTTTCGTTTCCGTCAATCTGATGACTTTCTCTTTATTAAATCTGTGCAATCTGTGTAATCTGTGGATGAGTCTTATCAGCTGCTGATTTCATCCTGACCGTAGAACTTCACGCCGATTTCGATCTTGTCGCGGCCGTTTAGGGTGCGCCAGCGGTTGGTGTCGCGCAGGGAATAGACGCAGCCGCAGTATTCCTGCTGGTAGTAGCCGTCGCGTTTGGAGATTTCCAGCATGCGGTTGGCGCCGCCCTGTTTGCGCCAGTTGTAGGTCCAGTAGGTCAGGTTTTCATAGCGCGCTGCGCTGCGCTCGCCACTGCCGTTGATCTGGTTCATGTCCTTCCAGCGCGAGATGCCCAGAGAACTGGTGTAAACGGGGAAGCCGTGCTCATGGGCATACAGGGCGGTGCGCTCGAACCGCATGTCAAAACATTCGGTGCAGCGCTTGCCCTTTTCCGGTTCCCATTCCATGCCCTTGGTGCGGGCAAACCAGTTATCGGTGTCGTAATCCGCGTCCACGAAGTGGATCCCCAGCAGTTCCGCCTGGCGGATGTTTTCCTGCTTGCGGATTTCATATTCCTTACGCGGATGAATGTTAGGGTTGTAGAAGAAAATGGTCAGATCCAGGCCGGATGCCGCCATCGCTTCAATCACTTCACCGGCGCAGGGTGCACAACAGGAGTGCAACAGCACCTTTTTTTCGCCCCCTGGTGGTGCGAGGTCGGTGGGGCGCTGGTAGTTTTCCAGGCTGAGAGGATTGGTGGAAGCGCTGTTAGACATTAGTCTGAAGTAATGATGCAAACTGGCATATTTATTGTACCTTAAAGGCCCTCGAAGCATCGGGCGCAGTGCTAAACTATGCGGCCTGATGAAAGACCAGAAACCTGCCCGGCTGGGCAGAGATACGAACGAACCCGGAATTTAGGAGTAAAGCATGGGGTATAAGCACATTCGGATACCGGAAGCCGGTGAGAAGATCCGCATTGAAGACGGCAAACTGGTGGTCCCGGATAACCCCATTCTCGGTTATGTCGAAGGTGATGGTATTGGCCCGGATATTACCAATGCCTGCCTGCGTGTGTGGGATGCCGCGGTTGAAAAAGCCTACGGCGGCAAGCGCAAGATCAACTGGTGCGAACTGTTCCTGGGCGAGAAAGCCGCCGGCATGTACGACGGCAATTATTTCCCCGAGGAAACGCTTGAGGCCATCAAGGAAGTGACGGTTGCCATCAAGGGGCCGCTGACTACACCGGTGGGCGGCGGTTTCCGTTCGTTGAACGTGGCCCTGCGCCAGGATCTGGACCTCTATGCCTGTGTACGCCCGGTGCGCCACTATGCAGGCGTGCCTTCACCGCTGAAGGAACCCGGCAAGGTCGATGTAGTGATCTTCCGCGAGAACACCGAGGACGTCTACGCCGGTCTGGAATGGCAGTCCGGCACGGATGAGAACAAGAAGCTGGCCAAGTTCCTGCGCGAGGAAATGGGCGCCAGGTTCTTTGATGATGCCGGTTTGGGCATCAAACCCATCTCACCTTTCGGCTCCAAGCGACTGATTCGTAAGGCGATTCAGTACGCTGTGGACAACGGCCGTGAGAGCGTGACCCTGGTCCACAAGGGCAACATCATGAAGTTCACGGAAGGCGCCTTCCGTAACTGGGGTTATGAGGTTGCGCGCGAGGAATTCGGTGATGTGACCATTACCGAAGAGGAGCTGTGGAGCAAGTACAACGGCAAACAGCCGGAAGGCAAGATCGTCATCAAGGACCGCATTGCCGACATCATCTTCCAGCTGATGCTGCTGCGTCCGGATGAATTCGACGTGCTGGCTACCATGAACCTGAATGGCGACTATCTGTCCGATGCCATTGCTGCGGAAGTGGGTGGCGTGGGTATTGCGCCGGGCGCCAACATCGCCGACCACATCGCGGTCTTCGAGGCCACGCATGGTACGGCACCCAAGTATGCCAACCAGAACAAGGTCAATCCGGGCTCGCTGCTGTTTTCCGGCGTGATGATGCTGGAATACATTGGCTGGCAGGAAGCGGCCGACCTGATCACCCACAGTTATCCGGAAGTGATCAAGGACAAGGTCGTGACCTACGACTTCGCCCGCCAGATCGACGGCGCTACCGAAGTCGGCACCAGCCAGTTCGGCGACGCTATCATCGAGCAGATTCAGGGTGGCATCGACCTGGAAGCCAAGCGCGCCCAGCGTCAGGCCCAGCTGGCGAAGGAACGCAAACAGCGCGAAATCCGCCGCCTGCTGGAACCGATGGAGGAAATGATCGCCACCGGCCGCACGCCACACACGGTGGGCGAAATCATGACCCGTTCGCTGATCACCGTGTCCAATGATTCATCGGTGGAAGATGCCATGCACGAGATGCGCAAGAACGACATCTCCTGCATCGTGGTGGAGGCCGACAACGAAGGTCAGTGGGGCATCATGACCCGCCGCGACATCGTCACCAAGATCATTCGTGGCAACCTGTCGCCGACTGAAACCACCGTGGGCGAAATTGCCAGCCGGCCGGTGATTGCAGTGCAGCCGGGCACCAGCCTGCACGATGCCTCGGACGTGCTGTCGGACAAGAACGTCAGCCGCCTGCTGATCGAGGAAGACGGTGCGATCATCGGGATTGTCACCGAAACCGATATCTTCCAGACGGTAGAAGAGTTCGGCTGGCTGCCAGAGTAACTCTCACGCCAAGGCGCAAAGGCGCTGTGGAACGCGATACCCTTCTCCCCCTGAGCAGGGGGAGAAGGGATGGGAATAATCTGTGTCCATCTGTGGTTTCTGATTTCGGGCTTGTATGAAAATCGGCCTCATCCTCATCGGCGATGAACTGCTGTCCGGCAAACGCCAGGACAAGCATTTCCCGTGGATGACGCAGGCGCTTGCAAGGCGCGGTCTGGAACTGTCCTGGTGCCACATCGTCGGTGATGAGGAAGAGCAGCTTGTAGAGCTGTTCAGCCGTACCCTGGGTACAGAAGACCTCGTGTTTTCCTGCGGCGGTATTGGCGCCACGCCGGACGACCGCACTCGCCAGGCAGCCGCGAAGGCGGCAGGCAGGGCGCTGCTGCGGCATCCCGAAGCAGTCGCCATCATGCAAGAGCGTTTCGGCGAGGCGTTGTATCCCAATCGCATCCGCATGGCGGAATTGCCGGAGGGCGCGGGTCTCATTCCCAACCCGGTCAGCGCCGTGCCCGGCTTCAGCGTTGGGCATCATCATTTTGTGCCGGGCTTTCCCAAGATGGCCTGGCCGATGATCGAGTGGGTGCTGGATAATCACTACGCCCGGCTGTTTCCACAGGAATTTGCAGTGGAATACGGCATGCGGGTGCACAATGTGCCCGAAAGCGAATTGCTGGACCTGATGGAGGCCATTCTCGAGGCTTACGAAGGTCTGCGTCTGTCCAGTCTTCCCGACAGTGAGACTGGACGTTTTATAGAACTGAGCGTGCGCGGGTTGCCCGGCCTGGCGGCGCAGGCCTGGCGGCAGATGCACGCCGGGCTGCTGGAAAGACAATTGGAAATTACGGACATTCGTTGTCCGGAAGAAGACAAGAAGGTTTGGCACGAATGAGTATTGGCTTGAAAACTGAAGAGCGCGTCGCCCTGGTCACGGGTGGCAATCGCGGTATTGGCCTGGAAGTCTGCCGCGGCCTGGCAAGGCAGGGTTACCGTGTGGTGATGTCCGGGCGTGACGAAGCCAATCTGCGTCACGCCAAGGTGGATCTGGCGGCGGAGGGTTTGAAGGTGGACACCATCATGCTGGATGTGACTGATCCGAATATGGTGGAGATCAAGCACGGCGCCAATGTGGATGGCAATTTCATCGGTGACTGGATTCGCCGTAAATATGGTCGTCTCGATGTGCTGGTTAACAATGCCGGCGTAGTGCCTGATGAAACCGGCCATGATGAGCCTGTGAGTATCGTGGACACTGCAAGGTCCGCCTTCGAGCTCGGCTTCGAGACCCATTTTTACGGACCCCTGGCGATTATCCGCGGCGTTTTGCCGATGATGCGCGAACAGAATTACGGCCGTATCGTGAATGTCTCTACCGGTATGGCGCGCCTGAGCAGCATCCAGCCCGGCTGGCCGGCCTACCGGGCGACCAAGGTGGCTCTGAATGCCCTGACCGCGCTTCTTGGCAGGGAACTGGAAGGCACGAACATCCTGGTCAATGCTGCTTCTCCGGGCTGGGTGAGAACCCGCATGGGCGGCGACAATGCCGAACTCACGCCGGAGCAGGGCGCCGATACCATTCTGTGGCTGGCTACGCTGGAGGACGGCGGTCCCAATGGCGGCTTCTTCGCCAACCGCGAACAGACCGACTGGTAAAAATCCCCCTTTGCTTCAAACTCTTCTATGCTTAGTCTCTGGGATCGGCATGGGGGAGACCATGAACAAACGTCAATACTACGGATTCCACTGGATAGCGCTGAGCCTGGCCCTGCTTGGTGGCCTGGCCTCGGCCGGTCACGAACTGGAACGTGAATACGTGGTGCCCGGCACACTGGCCTGGGAAGCCGCTTCACAGAGCGGTTTCACCTTCCGCATCCAGTACGGGCACTGCGTTGATGGCCAGGAAGACGCCAAGTGCGTGCCAGATGGCGGTTTCAGCGCTGAGCCCAACGACGGCTACAAGACCCGCCTGGGTCTGGCACATTACGATGCCGGTACCATGGTGGTGGAGCAGTTCGCCAGTGGTAGCCGCAATCCGCGCTCCTATGTGTTCGAGCTATTCGGCACCAAGGAACTGGGCGATGGCTGGGAAATCAAATCGGTGGAACTGCTCGGTTCCTACGTGGTTGAGGAGATGGAATTTCGTACGGACGGGCCCAGCGAAGATGCCATGTTCAAGGTACGCATATACGAAAGTCGTACTGAGCAACGCTCGGCATCCATCAAGACCATGACCTTGATCGGGCCGCCGGGTGCGGACTGGCGCAATGCCTTCCGTACCGGTGAGGACTGACGTACTTCGTCATCTCGGCCGAACCCGTGCGACAAGCTCAGGGCAGGCTACGTGAGTGGAGAGAGTCTGTACGTCGGGATTTCTCGACTCCCTGGCGGTCGCTCGAAATGACAGGGGTTGCGCCTCCAGCCAACTACATGTCGCCGCAGGCCATGATGTTCCCACGCTTGCCTGCCATAATGCAGGAATAACCCGCGTTTCGGAGCGAGCCATGAATGCCGCAGTATCAGAGGACGTCAGTCCCGAGAAGATCACCACTGGTGAGGATTACATCGACAGCCTGCGTGGCCGTGGGCTCAAGGTCTGGCTGTTTGGCGAGGAGGTCGACGAGCCGGTCGACCACCCCATGATCCGGCCATCGATCAATGCCGTGGCCAAAACCTACGATCTGGCCGTATCCAATCCCGAGCTGGCCTCGGTGGTATCGCCGTTCACCGGCGAGCGGGTCAGCCGCTTCCTGCATGTCTGCACCGACGTCAACGATCTGGTGCTGCAGAACAAGATGCAGCGCCGCCTCGGCCAGTTGACAGGCACCTGCTTCCAGCGCTGCGTGGGCATGGATGCCTTCAACTCGCTGTACTCGGTGACCTGGGAAATGGACGAAGCCCATGGCACGTCCTATCACCAGCGCATGAAGGAATTTCTTACCGAGATGCACCGCCACAACTACGTGGTGGGCGGCGCCATGACCGATGTGAAGGGCGATCGCGGCAAGGCGCCGCATGAGCAGTCCGATCCGGATATGTTCGTGCATATCAGCAAGCGTACCGATGAAGGCGTGTATATCCGCGGCGCCAAGGCGCACCAGACCGGCTGCATCAACTCGCACTGGCTGATCGTCATGCCCACCCTGCGCCTCGGGTCGAAGGACAAGGACTTCGCCATCATCGGCGCCATCCCGGTGGATGCCGAGGGCATCACCTATATCTACGGTCGTCAGTCCTGTGACAGCCGCAGCATGGAGGAGGGCGACCTGGATGTGGGCAATGCCGACTACAGCGGCCAGGAAGCCATGGTCATCTTCGACGATGTGTTCATCCCCAATGAACTGATCTTCATGGACGGCGAAACCGACTACGCCGCCATGCTGGTGCAGCGTTTCACCACCTATCATCGCCGCAGCTATGTCTGCAAAAGCGGTGTGGGCGACGTGTTGATCGGCGCCGCCGCCCAGGTGGCCGAGATGAACGGCGTCGACAGGGCCAGCCATGTGAAAGACAAGCTGGTGGAAATGACGCACCTGAACGAAACCATCTACGGCACCGGCATCGCGGCCAGCTACCAGGGCCACGCCACCAAGTCCGGCGCCTGGATCTGCGACGACATGCTGGCCAATGTCTGCAAGCATCATGTGACCAAGATGCCCTACGAAATCGGCCGCATCGCCCAGGACCTGGCCGGCGGCCTGGTGGTGACCATGCCCTCCGAGCAGGAACTGAATCACCCGGAAATCGGCAAGCTGATCCGGAAATACCTCAAGGGCAGCGACAGCTTCACCACTGAAGAACGCATGCGCATCCTGCGCCTGATCGAGAACATGACCCTGGGCCGCAATGCCGTGGGTTACCTCACCGAGTCCATGCACGGCGCCGGCAGCCCGCAGGCCCAGCGCATCGAAATCGGCCGCACCATGCAGCTGGAATACAAGAAGCGTCTGGCCAGGGTACTGGCCGGGCTTGAGGTCGAGGGCGACCCGGACGCGCTGGTCGAGGAACTGGGCAGCTACTTCAGCCGGGTGTTTTCATTGCCGGGCGATGCCTGAAACCGTCCTGATCGCGGACGACCACCCGATATTCCGTCGGGGGTTGCACGAGGTTGTGGAGGCACATCCCGGGTTTGAAATGGTGGCCGAAGCAGGCGACGGTGCCACGGCCATTAGCCTGATTCGTGCACACAAACCGGATATCGCCATTCTGGATATCGCCATGCCCCGGGCCAATGGCCTGGATGTGATGGCGCAGGCCAGCCGCTGGCAGGATGCACCGCGCTTCGTCATTCTCACCTTATACGAGGAAGAGGCCTATTTTCGCCAGGCCATCGAGCTCGGCGCCCTGGGTTATCTGCTCAAGGAAAATGCCGAGGATGAACTGATTACCTGTCTGGAGAAGATTTCCCGAGGGCAGCGCTACCTGAGTCCGGCCATTTCCTGGAAGCTGGTCGAGGACAGCAATGCAACCCAGGTCACAGGCCCACTGACGAGCCTGACGCCAGCGGAAACCCGTATTCTCAGACTGATTGCCGAACATCGAACCAGCCGGGAGATCGGTGACTTGCTGTCCATCAGTCATCGCACCGTGGAAAATCACAGAAACAACATTGCCCGCAAGCTGGGCCTGCACGGCACGCATGCCTTGCTGCGCTTTGCGCTGGAGCAATTTCCCCAGCAGGAATAATGGCCACATTCCGCTTGGCCCCGCAAACCATGTTGCTCAGTGCAACGCTGGTGGTGTTGCTGGCTTTGGCGGTCAATATTTATATGACGCTGCGGGTTCCCTGGCTGGGCATTGAATTTGCGCCGGCCGAGCACGGATTGCGGGTGGCCGGGGTGAATGAAGCGCATCCCAATCACAAGACTGTCACTCCGGACACCGTGTTCGCAGGCATTCGCACTTCAGGTGACGTGATCGTGCCCTTGAGCGACCAGACCCTGATCGAGGAGCCTGATGTTCTTGAGAGCTATGCGGCCTTTAATCGTTTCTTCGAGCAGCAAACGGCGCTGTTCCAGGCGCTGAAGCATCCGCCCGTGACTGCGGTCACGGATTCAGGTGGCGAAATCCATCTGGCGACTCTGCCCGCACGTTCGCCGCTGTCCCTGGGTTTTCCCTACTGGTCTCAACTGTTGTTTGGCAGTGCGGCCCTGTTGATAGGTATTGGTGTTTGGGGCTTTTCCAACCAAACCGGCGCTGCACGCTTGCTGGCAACGGTGGGCGCCTGTCTGTTCCTGCAGCTGCATGTCGCCGGCTACTATGGCGCCAGGGAACTGGCGATTGATGGCAACTGGTTTCAGGTGTTATCGGTCATCAACCATCTCGGCGCCAGTTACATGATTGCTTCTTTTACCGGATTGCTCTGGATTTATCCGCAGCGCCTTGCGCTGCTGCCCGTGGTGCCCATGCTGTTCGCCGCCGCGACGCTGGTGATTCTGCTCAGTGCATTGCAGGTGCTTTCCGCGCCATACCATGCGGTTTATGCGCTGGTGACGGTAGGGGTGGCGGCGGCCTGGATATTTGTACTTGTGCAGCGTCGCCGTGCCAGGAACCGGCCGGCGGATCGTGCCGCCATCTCCTGGTTCGTGCTTCTGGTATTGGTCAGCAGCGGGGTCTTCACCGCCTTCATCATCATTCCCGTACTCGTCGGTGGACAACCGCTGGCGCCGCAATGGCTGATGTATCTCACTGCCTGCGTGTTTCATCTGGGTCTGGCGCTGGCGATCACCCGCTACCGCCTGTTCGAACTCGAGCAGTGGTGGTTCCGTGCCTGGGCCTGGTTCTTCGGCGGGGTGGCGGTGATTGCAATCGACTTGATCCTGTTCGTGGGCTTCGGCCTGCGTCAGGCGGTGTCGGCTGCGGTGGCATTGGCCTTAATAGGCTGGCTGTACTTTCCCATCAGGCAAAGGATATGGGAGCGTTTGCACCCCGGTTCGGCGCGGCGTGTTGAATCCATTCTGCCGGGCTTCGCTTCCCGTCTCTTTGCCGTGAATTCCCTGGAGCAGGTGGCGTACGAATGGGAGGGCATACTTCGTGAAGTTTTCACCCCGCTGGAAATGAAAACCGATGCCGGCATGCTCGAAGATATCGAGGTCTCTAACGATGGCATGACTTTGCTGGTGCCCGGCATTGCCGGCGACAGCCATATCAGCATCAGTTATCCCGATGCCGGTGCCAGGTTGTTTCGTCCCCAGGACCTGGAACTGGTCAGGGTGCTGATGGAGTTTGCGCACCGTGCGCGCAACGCTCTGCAGGCGCGCAATCAGGGCGCCCTGCAGGAACGCAAGCGCATCATGCGCGACCTGCATGATGATCTGGGAGCCAAGCTGTTGACCCTGGTTTACAGCACGCGTGAAAAGGAAACGAAGGATCTGGGTAAATCCGCCCTGCAGGACCTGAGAACTGTAATTTCTGCCCTTTCCGGCGAAGGCTGCAGTCTGAAACAGGCGGTGGAACAGTGGCGACAGGAATTCGATCAACGCCTGAAGGCAGCCGGCATCGGGCACCGGTGGTCAATGCCCGAGTCTCTGCCCGATATACGTATTGATGCACGCACCCGTATCAACCTTTCCAGGATTCTGCGTGAGATTGTTTCCAACGCCATCAAGCACGGTGACGCCAGCCAAGTGACGCTGTCCGGCAATTACGACCTTCAATCCGGCCTGACACTCTGCATTGAAGACGATGGCAAGGGCTTTGACCCGGCAGGTGAAAGTGAACGCTCCGGGGGTGAAGGCATGAAATCCATGCAGTTGCGTGCAGACGATATTCAAACGCGGTTGACGTGGGATTCGGCACCAGGCCAAGGATGCAAGGTAATTATTGTGGTGCCTGTGAGTGTCATGGGAACGATGAATAACTGAAACTTACAGCCATGACCAATTGAGTGGTCATACTTATAGCTGGTATCTCCTGCTTTCCCTAACCTTCAAGCGGAACGTTGCGAGAAACCGTCATGCCTCATTCGTATTCACAGCACCTGAATCTTCTGACGCCGACTGAAAGAACGGTGCTCAAGAGAGTTGCCGAGTACAAAACCAGTCGTCAGATCGCCTCGGAACTGGGCATGAGCCACCGCACTGTGCAAAACCACAGGGCGCACATCTGTAAAAGGCTGGGGCTGGCCGGTCCCAACGCGTTGCTCCAGTTCGTGGCAGAAGAGATTACGCCCAGAGGCAACACCAGGCACATGAGTACAGATACTCATGCGAATGAGTAGGGATGCTCATGGCTTTAGGTGTCTCCGAAGACTAGCTTTCCAGTGTCATTAGAAAACAGGCTAGCGGGGACAGGAAAATGCGCTACATAGGCAAAAGAATTGTTTTAGCCAGGGCCGTGCTGATGGTCTCGCTGTCGCTGCTCTGTTCGGCATCATGGGCAGCGGGCTGGTCGGAGGAATTCGGCGTGCCGGGCGTGGAAGATGTAGTTACCCATGCCGTGAATGTGGTCGCTGAAGCGCCGGATGGCAGTATCTATCTGGGTGGCGAGTTCACCATGGCCGGGCATGCGAAAGTCAGCAATATTGTTCGGTGGGATCCTTCCAGCCAGAGTTTCTCCGACCTTGGTGGCGGCGTGACCAACACAAGCGGTATTGCCGGTACGGGTCTGGTTAATGCCATTGCCATACATGGCGACAAAGTTTATGTCGGCGGTGATTTTGACCGTGCCGGCGGGATCAGTGCCGTCAATATCGCGGTCTGGGACAGTAATACCGAGACCTGGTCGGCGCTGGGCAGTGGCACAAACGGCAATGTGTTCGCCCTCTACCATGACGGCACCGCCCTGTACGTAGGCGGCAGTTTTTCAAGCGCTGGTGCAGCCAGTGTCAACAACATTGCCAGCTGGAACGGCTCCAGTTTTTCTGCGCTGGGTTCGGGTGTCAGCGTCTCCCATTCGCCCTTTAGTCCCACAGTGCGCATCATCACCGGTGATGGCAGTGATATCTATGTAGGAGGCCATTTCTTCAGTGCCGGTGGCAGCACCGTGAACCATATTGCCAAATGGGATGGCAGCAACTGGTCGGCCCTGGGCAGTGGCATGAATTCAACCGGCGGCTTCTTCGTGGATGATATTTCCATATCCGATACCACCCTGTTTGCCGGTGGCAATTTCACCAGTGCGGGCGGCAGTGGCGTGAACTGTGTGGCGCAGTTTGATCTGGGTGCGGGAGGCTGGTCTGCACTCGGAAGTGGTGTCACATGCGGCGCCTTCAGCAATGGTGTGCGGGCTTTGCAGGTGCAGGGAACAACACTGCATGTAGGCGGCAATTTCACGGTAGCGGGTGCCACCTCAACCAACGGGTACGCGCAATGGGATACGTCCACCAGCAACTGGTCGGCGACCGGCAGCGGTACCGAGACCGGAAACAGTACAGTTACTGATTTTGTACTGGTGGCCAGCGGCTTGTACGCCGCCGGTGTTTTCAATTTCATCGATGATGCGGGCGCCTTGGGTATTGCCCGCCTGAATAGCGGTAGCTGGGAGGCTCTGCAGGACGGTGGCGCCGCCAATGGTACCGGGATCAGCAACTTTGGCAGACTGGCCAGTATCACGAAGGACGGCAATCTGCTGTACATCGGCGCGAGCGAAAAACTGGCGGCGGGCGGGGAGATTATTAGCGGCGTTGGTGTATTCGATACCAGCGCCGGCACCTGGAGTCCGCTGGGAGAGGGCGTTAGCGGTGCTGTAAGCGACGTGGCCGTGATGGGCGACCTGGTTTATGTGGCAGGCACCTTCAGCGATGCCGCTGGCCTGGCCGGCACGCAGTCCATCGCCGTTTGGGACAACAACACCCAGAGCTGGTCCGATGTTGGCGGCGGGCTTACCGGTGGCTTTGATATTCGCGCCCTGGCTGTTGTGGGTTCGAATCTTTACGCCGGCGGCGACTTCACCGAGGTCGGCGGTGTCGCGGCTACGGATCTGGCACGCTGGGACGGTGCCATGTGGCATGCCGTGGGTTCGGGCATCAGTTGTGGTGGCTGCAGTTTCCTCAACGGCGTGTATGCATTGCTTGCAGTTGACGACCTGCTTTACATCGGCGGTGAATTCGACACGGCCAACAGCATGACGGCCAATAACATCGTACTTTTCGACACCAGTGATTCAAGCTGGTCGGTATTGGGCACCGGCACAAACGGCCCGGTAAACAGCCTCGCGGCTTCCGGGGCCGACGTCTACGCAGGCGGCAGTTTCACAAACGCCGGGGGTGGTGCAGGGGAGAATCGTATCGCGCGCTGGGATGGCGGCAACTGGTCGGGCCTTGGTACAGGCCTGGCCGGTGAGAGTTTCGGCAATACCGTGAACGGCATTGCAACGCTTGGCAACAAGGTCTTCGTGACCGGCAACTTCCTTACAGCCGGGGGAAGTCCCGCACGTGAAGTCGCCATGTGGAACGGCAGCAGCTGGAGTGCCCTGGACGCAGGTCTTGGCGGAAACTCCGGCAGCGACATCGCCCTGGTAGGCTCCGAGCTTTACGTGGCAGGCAACTTCATCAGCGCCAATGGGCTGTTTACGCAGTCTGGCAGCCTGCCTTCGACAAACTTCGCCCGTTATTCATTGCCATCCGCGGATCTGTCGCTGACCAAGACAGGTTCGCCCGATCCCGTGGCGACAGGCGGCAGCATTACCTATGAGTTGATTGTCGACAATGCCGGACCCGAGACAGCGACCGGGGTGCAGGTCGTGGATACTCTGCCGGGCGGCGTCATGTTCGACAGCGCCAGCGCTGGCTGCAACGAATCCGGCGGGGTAGTGACATGCGCACTCTCGAATATCGACAGTGGTGGGTCCGACATGGTCGAAATTGTGGTTACGGCTGAAACCGCGGGCGAGATCACAAACAGCGCAACGGTAAGCGCCAGCGAGCCTGATCCGCAGCCGCAGGATAACAGTGACAGCGAAACCACGACGGTTACCGCTTCTGCGGACCTGAGTGTGTCTGTTACCGACAGTCCTGATCCCGCCTTCGTCGGTCAGAATGTAACCTATACCGTAACCGTGACAAACAACGGACCGGATGTGGCCGGCGCCAGTGAGCTGAGCTCGAATGTGCCTTCCGGTAGTAATTTCGATTCAGCGTCGGCCGGCTGCAACCACAATGCGGGTACCGTGACCTGCAGCCTGGGCAACATTGCAAACGGTGACAGTGGCATGGCCAGTATCACCGTCATTCCCCAGTCCAGCGGTGCCCTGAGTTTTACGGCCAGTGCAACAACCAGCAGCAGTGACACAAACGCGGCCAATGATTCAGCGACAGAAAACACCACCGTGGACCCTGCACCTGCGCCGGAGATTGAAGTCAGCCCGACTTCCCTGGATTTCGATGACGTGCTCGTGAACGACAATGCATCACTTTCCCTGACCGTGAGCAATACCGGTAATGCGAACCTGCTCATCGCTTCCGTGAGTCTGGGTGGAACGGATGCTGGTCAGTTCGGGCTCACGGAGGATTGCGACACGGTTGCTCCCGGGGAAAACTGCGGGATCGATGTGACATTCACACCCGACTCCACCGGCAACAAAACCGCGACAGTGACAATTAATTCCAACGATGCGGACGAGTCCAGTGTCGTGGTCAACCTGTCGGGAACCGGCACCGTGCCCGATATTGCAGCCGATCCCACTGCGGTGAATTTCGGCGATATCCCGACCTCCGGCACGGCCAGTGAAACCGTGATGCTCGACAACGAGGGCACCGGGCCGCTGGCGCTCAATTCAATCTCCCTGAGTGGCGCTCATGTCGGGGATTTCAGTCAGACTAACGATTGTCCTGCTTCCCTGGCGTCGGGGGCTGATTGTGAAGTCACGGTCGAAGCCATGCCCTCGGCAACCGGCGCGCGCACGGCAACCCTGGTCATATCATCGAATGATCCGGACGAGAACCCGCTGAACATTTCCCTGCAGGTCAACGGCATCGCGCCCGAAATCGAGGTTGCGCCAACCAGCCTGGATTTCGGTGGGACCTTGGTGGGTGACGCGGTGACTCTGGAAATTACCGTGGCAAATACGGGTTCCGCCGACCTCGCCATTTCTGGCGCCCCGGGTATCGGGGGTACTGACGCTGGCCAGTTCTCGCAGAACAGCGCCTGTGACAACGCCACAATATCCGCGGGTGACAACTGTATTTTCGAGGTCAGTTTCACACCGTCGAGCTCCGGCGATAAATCGGCCACACTGAGCATTCAGTCCAATGACGCGGATGAATCGGATGTCAGCGTGCCTCTGAGCGGGCGGGGCGATGCGGTACCGACACCGGATGTTACGGTTGACCCGACCTCGGTTGATTTCGGCGACGTGACTGAAGGCGACACAGCAGGGCCGCTCTCTGTGACGATCACGAATCAGGGTTCGGCGGCGTTGAATCTGTCAGGTATAGCGCTGGCAGGCAGTAATGCCAGTGATTTCAGTCAGAGCAATGACTGCGGTGCGTCCTTGCCTGCCGAGGGCGGTAATTGCACCGCCATGCTCACCTTTACGCCCACCGGTACCGGTATCAAGTCAGCCAGCCTGGATATTCAGTCTGATGATCCGGATACGCCCAATCTCAGCGTACCGCTCAACGGCACAAGCAGTGGTGATGCGGACGGCATAGCGGACGACGAGGAATCCGGCGTGCCTGACGCAGACGGCAGCGGCGGTACCGGTGATGGCAACGGTGACGGAACGCCGGATAACCAGCAGGCCAATGTCGCTTCATTTCAGGATGAAAACGATGACTACGTGACCATGGCCAGTGACGGTGGTGACCTGGTTTCCGTGGCAGTTAATACCGCGCCTGACGATCCCAGTCGACCCGATGACGTTAACTTCTCACGCGGGCTATTCAGTTACAGCATTAATTGCCCGGGCGGCGTATGTGCCACACCTGTGCAGGTCACGGTCACGCTGCATGCTGGCGACAATCCGGAAACCTGGTACAAGTTCGGCCCCGAGCCAGGTAACACGAGCGACCATTACTACGAATTTTTGTTCAACGCTGCGGACAACACCGGTGCGCAAATCAGCGGCAACACCGTGGTTCTGAATTTTGTGGACGGTGGCCGTGGCGATGCAGACGGTGTGGTCAACGGTGTAATCGTGGACCCGGGCGGTCCGGGTGTTGCCTCAGAGGAAACAGACACAGACTCTGACAGCGATAGTGAGAGTGGTGATGACTCCGGCACTTCAGGCGGTGGCTCAAGCAGCGGCAGCAGTAGCGACGATGACAAGTGGTATGACATCTCCGGCTGTAGTCTGGCCGGCGGGCATGCGTCATTCGACCCGCTGTTGTGGCTGATGATAGCTGTATCGTTGTGCTGGATTCGCTCACGGCGGCGAGTTATCAGTCCGGCGTTGGTAATCACGCACTCAGCGTGACTGCATTCCTCACAATCGATAAGTCGTTCGTTTTTGACTACTCCACGTAGGCAGCCATCTCCTTGTTCAGCCGCCCAATGACCTGGCTGGAGGTTTTCAGCAGGTTCTGCAAAATGACAATGCTGATGTCCGGGTGGGTCTGGCTGAGTCGGGCGAAGGCTTCCTGGCTCAGGGCCTTGCAGTGCAGCGGCGTATTGGCCACCACGTCTGCCGAGCGCACGCCGCCGGCGTATACCGCCACGTCGCCAAAGTGCATGCCTGCGGTGATGGTGGAAAGGCGCTTGCGCTTGCCGCCATTGGCGCCGATGGCCACGGTAGCTTCGCCTTCCAGCAGCAGAAACAGGGCATTGGCGGCATCGCCCTGGTGCACGATGTACTCACCGGACTTGAAGTGCGCGTCTTCCAGCAGGGCCTCCAGTGCGCTGACCTGGTGCTCGCTCAGGCCCTGACAGAGCAGATTCTCCGCGACCGAAACCTTTTCGACCTTGCGTTTACCCTGGCGGCTGATCAGCATGTCCTCGCCATGCTCCAGGGCCACATCCAGATCGGGGCAGAACAGCATGCTGCGGGAGATTTCATCGCTGGCCTGTTGTTCTTCCAGGTAACGCATAAGGCGCGTATGCGCGCCCACTGAGGACAGCAGCAGGCGTTTGCCCGAACCTTCCACCTGTTGAATCAGGGATTTGAACAGCGCAAAAGCCGTCGGATCAATCGAGCTGACACGACGCAGATCCAGAATCACCACTTCCAGCTCGGCGCCCATTTCCACCACCTGCCGTACCAGCGGCTCCAGGGTGGCGAAGAACACATCGCCCTGCAGTTCAAACACGCGGATGCTGTGGCCATGCGCCTTGAGCACGTCCCGGTCCGCATTGTTGCGTACACGCCTGGAACGCACCTGGCTCACGTTATAGGCGGAACGCACGGCGGAGGCGGCCGGCTTGCTGGTCTTGAGTACATGCAAGCCCAGGTCATACGCCATCGTCTTGCACGCCGCCAGCCCGCGCACGCTGTTGCCGTGTTCATCCAGGCGCGGCGAATACACACCGATGCCGAGCTGGCCGGGCAGCACCGCGAAAATACCGCCGCCCACGCCGCTCTTGGCCGGCAGGCCCACGTGAAAGAACCAGTCGCCGGCCGCGTCGTACAGGCCGCAGGTGGTCATCACGCTCAACACCTGCTGCACATGCGTCGGGCTGATCGGCGAATCGCCGGTAATCGGATGTGTGCCGTTATTGGCCAGCGTCGCCGCCATCAGGCTCAGGTCGCGGCTGGTCACATTTACCGAGCACTGGCGGAAGTACACATCCAGTGCTGAGTCCGGGTCCTGCAGAATGTCGAAGTTGCGCAGCATGTGCGCAATGGCGCGGTTGCGGTGGCCGGTTTCAGACTCCGACTCGAATACCGCCATATCCACTGCCAGCGGGCGCCCGGCATACATGGAATAGGTGGCCAGCAGGCGCTGGTTACGGTCCTCCTGGGAATGGCCCGCCACCATGGAAGCGGCGGCAATGGCGCCGGCATTGATCATGGGATTCAGCGGGCGGCCGGTTTCCGCTTCCAGGCTGATGGAATTGAAGGCATCGCCGGTCGGCTCCACTCCGATTCTGGACAGCACCGTATCCAGCCCCTGGTCGGCAATGGCCAGACCATAAGTAAAGGGCTTGGACATCGACTGGATGGTGAACTCACGCTGCGAATCACCGGCCTCATACACATGGCCGTCAATGGTCGCCACGGCAATACCGAAGCCATCTTCATCCACCTTGGCAAGTTCGGGAATATAGTCCGCTACTGCACCGCCGCGTTCGCTCTTGAACCTGGCATGCAATTCTTCAAGATAGGCCGTAATCGGCGAGGTGATCCCCGCTGTCTTTACTGTCATTTACACACTCTCCACCCGGGCTCGTCGTGACGAGGCCCACTCTTTTTAATCTGCAACAAAAACACGCAAAAAGCGGGCCTGAAATCACACTGCCGGTGCACATCAGGTGCAGCGTTAGCGCTATTAGCCGCCGTCTCCACCCAAATGTCCGGCTGTCTGCCCGACTGTATAAGCCCGGGATCTGAAGGGCATATCCATCAGCTGGTCAAAACTGGACGCCTGCGCCGGCGCTATCTGATCGCAGCCGAATCTGCGTTCATCCATGGGCACAGAGGGTAACGCCTGGAAGCTGCCAAACAGCCGGTCCCACAACGAAAAAACGGCGGCATAGTTCATTTCCGATTCATCGCGGTCAATGGAATGATGAATCTGATGCACGGCGGGCGTAACAAATACCAGACGCAGCACGCGTTCCAACCTGCCGGGCAACTGCAGACAAGCGTGCGTCGCCAGACCGAAAATCGACTCGACGATTTCGTATACGGCCAATGTGTAAGGGTCGAGCCCACCCAACAGGGTCAGGCCGCCCAGCAGGGGCAGAACGACGGCATATTCCAGTGGATGAAAGCGCAATGCGGTAGTCACGTCGCAACGCGGATCGCAATGATGCACGCGATGCACACGCCACAACAGCGGCACGCGATGCATCAGCCGGTGCTGCAGATACTGGGCAAAGCTGCGCAACACCAGCGTTGCGGCCACCACCAGCACAACGGGCAGCTCCAGAATGTTAAACAACCCCAGCGACTTCTGCTCAGCCCAGAACGCAATCGCAAGCACACTGACTGGCAACAACGCCACCAGCAGACCGTTGGCAAATCCCAGCCCCAGATTCGCTGGCCAGCGTCCGCGGCGCAGCAGCGACCGGGCCGGACTTGCGGCCTGCCACTCGGCACTCGCCAGCAATGCCAGCAGGCC
Organism: uncultured Salinisphaerales bacterium; assembly: GCA_913055805.1. Taxonomy (GTDB): domain Bacteria; phylum Pseudomonadota; class Gammaproteobacteria; order Nevskiales; family CAJXLF01; genus CAJXLF01. The sequence goes on along the minus strand of CAJXLF010000002.1, from coordinate 339,321 downwards.
CCAGAACAGAAAAAACCACCACCAGCTGTCGAGCATCATGTCATTGCGCCTGACAGCAGAGACACCAATGGGACAGGCAAACGCCACACCTGCGCCCAATCCACCGGATCAGGCCCTGCGCTGCATTGTGCAGGCTCGATCAGCAGAATCGCCTGACGGACTGTGGCATAAGGCGAACGCCCGGCAGCCGCGAGCATGGCATTGGACGTCCAGTCCATGATGAGCTCAAAACTCTGCTGTTTGCGCCAGCTTTTTTCCAGATACTTTATTGTCTGCCTGCGGTCAGCCAGCTCAATGTTGAGAATTTTGGCAGAGGCATCGGTCGTAATATGAAACGGCATCGCTACCGAGGCCGCACTGCAGCCCCTGCGCTGGAAGTACACCGTCCTTGGCTGAACCGTTTGCCGCGGCCAGCCACTGCGCAGGATTTCGACATCATGCGCACTCAAGACACGGGTTATCGCCTGATAGATGTCAAAGGAAGCTATCAATTGCTGCTCAGCCCGCATGGCGCGCGCGTGCAACAGCATGGAAGCCAGCAGGCATGCCGCCAGAAACAGCCGCAGCCACAGACGGCTCATGCAGCGGAACGCCTGACAGCGTTGGCACCCCAGAAGCTGACGCCAAACAGCACCAGCGTCTGCAACAGCGCCAGCCACTGACTGCCACTGCCATCATGCCAATAGAGATACGCCTCCCTGCTCCAGGCCACCAGCCCAATGCGCAACACATTGAACATGACCATGATGACCACAATGGCCGCCAGCCACAGCACATCGGCAGGCAGCCACTGCTTGCGCAGCAACAAGGCCACGGAAACATAAGCCAATATCGCAATTGAAATATTGTGAAACGAAGAGCAGGCGCCGATTAATGCAATGGCATGTCCGCCGGGTGCGGCGAAAGTCTGCCCCTGCAGTGTGATATCGGGCCGCAGAAACGACAGCCACAGTGATACCGCAGCGGCATCGGCTACCAACAACATGGGCTGCAACAGAACAAACAGCAACGGCGCCCAGAGCACATGCACGGAAATGGCGGCAAGGATCATGCCGGCGGTGCGCAGATAAGGGTCACTGCGGTAATGGCAGATCAGCACCAGGGACAGCAGCGTACTCATGATGCCAATAGCATAGGCATTGGCAAACAGACTGACTCCCACGGTGGCCAGCATGCCCAGCAGAGTCAACCCGGTTTCCGGCGCGGTGGCTGCTATCGCGGCGTTGCTTTGCCGCAGCCGCTGAATCACGGCAAAGCAGGCAAAGCAATAGACAAGATTTGCAGAAAACAGACTCAGCAAAAGGGTTGCCGGTGAGGTCAGATCCAGGGTATTGAGAAAATGAACCGCGAGCACGCCGCCAGCCAGCCAGAACAGCAGCTCCCTGCGCGACATGCCGGGCAGCCAGGCCGCTTTTGCCAGATTCCGCATGAACGGTCCGTATGGCTGGATTATCGCCGCCGTAAATATCTGACCAGACGGTAACCCGCATAAACCACACAGGCTGCAAGCAGGCCCCAGGGACCGACTGCGCCGGCAACCGGGGCTGGCACCGGCGCCGGATCTATCATGCCGGCCCAGGCCGGCTCGTTCAGCGCACTGACAAGCAATAAAAGAAAACATGCCAGGCTTTCAGCAAATACTTTCATGAGTTCCCGCTATCCCCCTATTGTTCTGGCAGGCAGACCGCCAGCAAGCAGATTATATATGGCAACGCCGGCATCGCCTTCATGCAGAAATAAGGCGCCTGCGTCGTAGTGCCGGCTGCGGGCCTTGTCAAAGAGGGCAAGAATCGTAGCCATCCGTGTTCATTCTCTACAGTTCCCACTCAGTGGGGTGAGATTAAAAAGACATACCTCATTCCACATCATAAACCCCGTCATGCCGGGCCTGACCCGGCATCTCATGACGATTCGCGTCACTCACTCACCGTCACCGTATCCCCCACAATCGGCAGGCCGGTGACGGTGGGTTTTTCTACAGACGGGAAACTGGCGGTGACTGCGCTTGGCGCCACGCGGAAGGTTTCGGTCTGTACCGCATCATCGTCATCGTCGTCATCCGTGATTTCCTTGTAGGCCACATAGGCGGCCGCGCCTTCCGGGGCGCCGGGGCAGCCGGTGAGGGCGATGGGTGACAGCAGGATCAGGCACAGCGCCAGTGCACGCCTTCTTCGCCCACCCAGACCCATCAACCCCAGTCCGGCCAGCAGCGGCAGGCCGGCCATCATCGGCAGGGCCAGGGCGGCCAGCGAGGTATTGAAGTCGTAGGTCACATACAGCCGGGTGGTACTGCCCGCATCAAACATCTCGTTGCCGGTAAAGGTCAGCTTGCCGTTGTCAGCGTCAAACACGCCCGTAAGCAGTTCGGTATCCGCGGTGGAGAAGCTGTTATCGCCATTGTCCTTCCACAGACGTACCCGGGTGACATCATTGCGGTCATGGCCGGAGCCTGCTGCGGTGAGTTCCAGTCGGGTCACATTCAGCTTCTCCGGATAGGCCTGCACGGCCACATCCACCGCCAGCATCACTACGTTGCTGTCACCAACCTTCGCCGTGCTAGCAGCGCCCGGTGCGCTGGTAATCGTGACCACCGGCCGGGCATCCTCGCTGGTAATGGTACCGGTGGCACTGGCCGTGCCGATGTTGGCATTGGCCGACACATTGCTAAGTGTCAGGGTCAGGGTTTCATTATCTTCAAACAGCGCATCATTGGTCAGCGGCACGGACACCGTTTGCATCAGTTCGCCCGGCGCAAAGCTCAGGCTGCCGTTGCTGGCGGTGTAGTCACTGCCGGCCGTGGCACTGCCATCCGCAGTGGCATAGTCCACCGTCACGGGCGTGGGGCTGTCGCCGCCCTTGGTCACGGTGAAACTGAGTGTGCCGTCGGTTTCACTGGCGCTGCTGCCGGTAACGGTCAGCACCGGCGGGCCGTCGTTGTCGGCAATGGTGATGGTCTGTTGCTGGTCGACAGCTTCAACTGCATTGTCTACCGAGGCGATATTCACGATCAGGGTTTCATCCGGCTCATCAATTTCATCGGGCAGGGCCGTGAAACTGAGCGCGTTGCTGATGAGTTCTCCAGCAGGAATGCTCAGGGTCAGATCGGCCGGGGGTGTGTAATCCGAGGCGCCAGCCGTGGAGGCAGCATCAATACCCAGGGTGACAGTGACATCCCGGCTTTTCCTGGCGGTATTCAGGGATGCCGTCACCATGGCCACGCCACCGTCCTCACTGATAGTGTTCATATCCACATTCAGGGTCACGGTGGGCTGGATCGTGACCAGATGGTCTTCCACCTCGCCATCCAGAGCGATGCCGGTGGGCAGGTTGCAATTGCCTGTGTTGTTACAGGTGCGCAGCCGCATGATGTGTGCACCCGGTTTGGCCGGCACGGTGATATCGAAGCTGCCGCCTGCGGCAGAAGCATCGCTTACCAGAACTTCGCCAGCATCTTTCCAGTCAGTGTCGTCATCATCGTCGTCATTCAGATTCAACCATGCGCTGCCGACGGTGCCCACGCTGGCATTACTCACCGGGATGCTGACGGTAGCCCCTGCGGCCAGGATCATTGGCACCGCGTCTTCATCATCGGGCGTCGCATTGACATCGTCAGCATCAGCGTCGGGTGAGGCCGTGCCATCCGCCTCGGCATCCGGGCCGATAGCACCCAGCGACGGGCCACCCAAGGCATGCGCCGCGCCATTCTCGGCCAGGGTGACCGGGTAACCCGCCGGCGCATCGCCAAAGTCAAGGATGGGGGTGGTGATCAACTCGAAAGCGCCGATGTCGCAGGCAGCATCCTGCGGCCGCGGCACGCCGCGCTGGTCGGTGGTGATGGGCGGCATCAAGCTGGCGCAATCACCAGCCGCATCAATGGCCGGACTGCCGGGCAGCAGGGCGATGGTCTGCGTGGGGCCGCCGTTGAACTGCAGGCCACCGGAATCAAGCATGAGATCGGCAGGGTCGCCAACTGGCGTGCCGTTGACGAGAATGCCCGTTCCGCAGGAATCGTCCGTGGCGAGGTTGCTGGTACCGGTGGGGGTCACAGAATTCAATTTACAAAAACCGGCATCGCCGCTGAGGATATTGTTGTTGAGACCGGCAGTACCTTGCGCCAGATAGAGGCTGCCCGGTACTTCTTCAAGATTGCCGTCCGCGCCATCATCCTCAAAAGTATTGCCGTTGTCCCCCGTCCCGTCGCCACTGCCGGCAGTGGCTGTGGCCATGCCCCCCGCACCCGGTTGGCGGCCGGCGCCGCCTTTGCCGCCAGTCGCAGAGGCAAAGCCTCCATCAGCGTTGCTGCCGCTGGCGGCATTGCCGGCAACGGCAACGGCCTGGCCACCGTCGCCGCCCCGGTATCCCCGGCCAGCGACGCCGCCGGTGGCGCCTGCAAAAGCACCAGAGTCGTCCACAATATGGCCCGGAAAATCATAAGTGCCGCCGGTGGCGGTGGCCGTACCCCCGGCGCCGCCATCGCCCGCCCGGTTGTCCGTAACGGTGCTGTTGACCAGGCTGAAGTCTGTGCCGCTGGCAGTAATCGCGCCGCCCGAATCATGCGCCGTACCCCCGGCGCCGCCAATAGCTTGGCTATCACCGCTGGTGGTGCTGGCGGTGGCGTTGCCGCCGCCCCCGGCATTGCCACCGCGATTACCGGTGAGGGTGCTGTTGGTGATGTGCAGAGTACCACCGCCGGAGAAAACGGCGCCGCCATCGCCGGTAGCACTGCCAGCCCCGCCGACAGCTCGCGCAGAAGAGCCGCCGGTAGCTGTAGCCGTACCGCCGGCGCCGCCGTTACCCGCCAGATTGCCGGCAATGGTGCTGTGGCTAATCACCTTGTCGCCTGCCCTGGCATAGATTGCGCCGCCCCCCTGTGCTGTCCCTTCGCTTGCGCCCCCGGTCGCACCTGATGTACCGCCGTTGACAGTTGCTTCGGCCTGGCCGCCGGTACCGTTGTTCCCGCTGCGATTGCCGGTCAAACTGCTGTGAAGAATGCTCAGGGAACCCTGATCAAAATAGATCGCACCACCGTACCCGCCGCGCGATGCGACACCACCAGTCGCTTGAACATCGCCACCAGCGGTGCCGGTGGCCGTGGCCGCGCCGCCGTTACCGCCGTCACCCGCACGGTTATTGATGAAAGTACTGTGCATGATGCGCAGATCGCCGCTGCCGGCGGAATAGATCGCACCGCCATGCCCCCCCTCATTGCCTACCCCCCCAGAAACACTGAGACTACCGCCGCCGGAATTACTGGCAGTAGCGCTGCCGCCGGCGCCGCCATCGCCCGCCTGATTGTTTTCCAGACGGCAATAAGCCAGGTTCAGGTTGCCGCGATTATAGATGGCGCCGCCAGAAGCGCCCTCATCGCCTGCCCCCCCAGAAGACGAACCATTGGCACCGTCCGCTCCGTCTGGCGCGTGGCCGTTGCTCAGCGTGACCCGATCCAGACTGAGATCGGCATTTTCAGCCACATAGAGCAGGCGGAACTGCGGTGTGCCGCCGTCGCTGCTGCGCGTGATGCTGCCGTTCTGTACCCTGAGCCTGCCCGCAGTCGCGGCGTCGACGATAGTCGGCAGGCCGGTACTCATATCACCGCCGTTGTCATAGGCTAATGTCAGGGTGATTGTCTGATCGCCGAGGTCGATCACGTCATCTTCGGCGCTGGCGTTGGCGGTTTCGATCGCGCTGACCAGGTCGCAGACCAAGTCGCTGCAATCACTGTCGCTCTGATTGACCGTGAAATCCGCCGCCTGCGCCGGCAACGCCGACACCAGCAACACCAGGGCCAACAGCCCGCCCGTGAATGCCTTGAATCCCTGATTTATGGTCATTTTCCCTGTCCTGATCGACGGTTAACCTTCTTTCTATAGCCCAGGGCATCAAAACGCACAACCCTCTGACCGGAGGGTGTGTTAAGTATTTGAATGTTATTGCTTTACAGGGTCGGGCGGCATTTTGGGGCCGAAAAAGCGGGGAAAACGGGGTTTGTTGCGCTGGGGGGATGGGCGCCGGATATGTTTTTATTGATCCTGCCCGCTATAGCAGCCCTCCATGTTCTGCCCAGAAATCAGCGGCTGTAATCACAGGATACTGGGCGGCCAGCGCCAACAGGTCTTTGTCACCCGTGATCAGGTACCGGGCGCCACTGGCCTGCAGAGCCGTCAGCAAGGTGCCCAGAACGGGTCTGTCCTGCTCATCCCGGATTTTCACCTCACTGGCGGCGTTTGGCGCCACAAGCTCAGCCTGAATGGACAGGATATCCACCAGATCTTCAATTTCCGAAGCCGAAAGGCCATGTCGGTGCTCAAGCCGTGGAAGCACACGTCGCAGCTCATCCAGGATGAAGTCAGAAAGAACCACTTCAACCGACCCGGATCTCCATGCCGCCAGAATTTTGCCGGGCAGGCTGCCCGGATAAGCAATGCCAGATAGTAAAATATTGGTGTCGAGCACCACTTTCAGCTCAGACATTCAAGCCGTCTGCTATTTTTCGGAGCGACGGTCGTCGGCCACGGCGGCATCGATTTCGGCAAGGCCCTGTTCCTGGGGAATGCTCGAGAACCCCTTTTCAATCCGCTCACTCAGGGCGTCGAACCGCCCCTGCATGCGCCGAATACGCTCAAACAGTCGCGCATCAACCAGCGCGGCCACCGGCTTGCCATCTTTATTAATCACGATGCTGTCGTGGCGGTATTGCACGCGACTGAGCATGTCGCCCAGCTTCTGGCGAAAGTTAACTGCGCTGGTTTCACTGATCATGGGTAACTCCGTGACACATCAACCCAATCATTATGATCATGTTGATTGATATGATCAAGCTGATCTCCGGATAAAACCGGCGCAAAAACCGCAAGGCGAAAACCGGAGTCAGACCACGTTTTCCAAACAGCGTCATACCGGAAACGGCACTGCCGTTATCCGGTATCTCATCGTTCTGGCAGAGACCCCGGATCGTAGTCCGGGGTGACGTGCGTCACTCACTCACCGTCACCGTGTCTCCCACAATCGGCAGGCCGGTGACGGTGGGTTTTTCTACAGACGGGAAACTGGCGGTGACTGCGCTTGGCGCCACGCGGAAGGTTTCGGTCTGTACCGCATCATCGTCATCGTCGTCATCCGTGATTTCCTTGTAGGCCACATAGGCGGCCGCGCCTTCCGGGGCGCCGGGGCAGCCGGTGAGGGCGATGGGTGACAGCAGGATCAGGCACAGCGCCAGTGCACGCCGCCTCTGGCCACCGAAGCCAATCAACCCCAGCCCGGCCAGCAGCGGCAGGCCAGCCATCATCGGCAGGGCCAGGGCGGCCAGGCTGCTGCCGAAGTCGTAGGTCACAAACAGCCGATGGGTCTTGCCTGCGGCCAGGCTGACGTCCTTGGTCAGTTTGAGGGTGCCGTTGTCCTTGCTGTAGCTGCCGGAGGCCAGCGCGGTGTCCTTGCTGGCACTGAACTTGCCATCGCCATCGTCCAGCCAGAGCTGGACTTTGGAAACATCGCGCTGGTCATGGCCGGAGCCGCCAGCGGTGAGGTCAAGGCTGCTCACATTCAGGGCTTCGGGGTAGGTGGGGATTTTTACATCCACGGCCAGCATCACCACGTTCTTGTTGCCGACTTTGGCTGAGGTGACGCCACCCGAGGCTTTCTTCAGGGTGATTTCGGGCAGACTGTCGTCCTCTGTGATTTCGGCAGTGACGGATTGCTCATCGTTCTCCGTGGCATTGGTCACAGAGGTAATCGACACAATCACGGTTTCATTGCCTTCAAACAGATCATCGTCATTGCCCAGCAGATCAATACTGGCAGTCAGCGCACCGGCCGGAATCACGATCTGCGTACCGCTGGGAGTGTAGTCTGTGCCGTTGGTGGCGCTGCCGGCAAAGCCCAGGCTCACGGTCACATCCTGCGTGCTGGCATCAGACAGCATGGCGGTAACCGTCGCCACCCCACCGTCTTCGTCAAACGGCGAGCCACTCAGGCTCAGCGTTACCAGAGCGTCAATTGCGACGCCGCTCAGTGCCACCGTTTGCGCAACGCCATTGGCGGTGTAGCTCAGCGTGCCGCTGTCCGTGCCGCTCTGGGTTGGGTTGTAGGTGATCGTCACCTCGCAGCTATCGCCAGCGGCCAGTGTGGCGCCGCAGTCTGTGCTGAAACTGTAGCCCGCGCCGCTGACCATGAAGCCTTCCAGCGTTACCGCCGAATCCGTGTTGTTGGTGATGGTGTAGGTTTGTTCATTACTGTCGCCCGTAACCACGCTGCCAAAGTCCACCGAGCCGGATTCAAGTTCCACGAGATGATCTTCCACCTCGCCGTCGGCGGCGACATCGCGCGGCGTATTGCACTGCGCGGCGACGGAGCAGACGCGCAGGCGCAGGTAAGTCGCACCGGCGCTGGCCGTGAAGAGGTCGGGCGTGAGCGTGGCGCTGCCGCCGCTCATGTCCAGGCCGTTGGCAAGCTGTTCGCCGTCGTCGTCCCAGTCGCCATCGCGGTTAATATCCAGCCAGGCGCTGAGGTAGCCGCCCGTGGCGGTGACCGGAATGCTGCCGCTGTTGCCCACTGTGAGGTTCACCGGCGTACCCAGGCCGTCTTCCTCGGCGGCGCCGTCCAGATCGGCGGCTTCATTGGGCTGACCATCGGCTTCGGCGTCCGGGTCGGTCACGCCAAGCGCAGGCCCGCCCAGCAGATGCCCGGCGCCGCTATCGGCAATCGTCACCGGGTAGCCCTTGGGATTGCTGGTGCTCACGCTGGCATCCGGCGCATCGCCGAAGTCGATGGCGAGCGTGCCGCTGGCTTCGCGTTCAAAGGCGCCGATGTCGCAGTTGCCGCCCTGCGGGCGGCTCACGCCGCGCTGGTCTTTGTTGATGTCGCTCAGGCAGCCCACGGCGTCGAGGGCGGCGCTGTCCATGCCATTGCCGCTGGGGTCGCTACTGCGCAGCAGCGGGATGGTGGGCGTGGGGCCGCCGTAATCGCCCAGCGGGCCGAGGTTGAGGGCGGCCAGGGTGGTCGCCGTGGTGGCCCCGCAACCGCCCTCGCCGCTGCTGAGGGTATGGGTGGCGCTGACATTACCACTGCAGCCCGAGCTGTTGCCGGCCAGCAGGCTGCGGTCGAAGATTAAGCTGCCACCAGATGGCAACGCTGCGACTGCCAGGTTGCCCGCGTCATTGTTGCTCAGGGTGCACTGCACGATATTAAGCGAGCTAGCTGACAGAAACAGGACGCCGCCGGCCCCGTCTGCCTCATTATCGACAAAGGTCGAGTTGCGGATAGTGGAGGTGCCGCCAAGTAAAAATGTAAGAGCACCACCTTTATCGGTGGCCCGGTTGCCACGCAGGGTGCAGCCGGTCATCTCTGCAATACCGGGAGAGAATCCGCCACTGTCACCACCCCCACTGCTGTTGCCCAGCGCCTGGTTGTCCTGGATCAGGCAGTTGCTGGCATACAGGGTGGCGGCTCTGCCCCCTCCACCGCTGCCACCCACGGTCGTGGCCGACTCTGCGGTGTTCGCCACCAGGCCGCTGTTGATCAGATACAGGGTGCCGCCTACATCAATACCGCCGCCGGATATCGAGGCGAAGTTGCCGCGCACCAGGCTGTTCAGCAGCCAGGCGTCGCCATCGGTATAGACACCGCCGCCCCGGTCCGTACGGGAATCACTCACCAGCACGTCGTTGAGCCGGAGGGTAGTGCCGGTCCACCCGGCCAGCGCGCCGCCGCGTGTGCTGCTGCCGCCGCCGCCATTGCCGCGCGTGACGGTGAGGCCACGCAGCGTGTAGCTGGCGGTGCCCGGGCTGCGGTCACCAAAAATGCGCGAGTTGTTTTGCGCGTCGATAACGAGCAGATCGCGGCCGGGGCCGTTCACCGCCAGCGGCGCGGTCACGGGCAGATAGCCGTTGCTGAGGGGGATGGTGCCGGTGAGGCCGGTCGCAAATTCGATCTGGCTGCTGTCGGCATCGGCATTGGCCGCCGTCACCGCCTCGCGCAGGGTGCATTCCGTGGCATCGCAAGTGCCGTCGCCCGGATCGGCCAGGCTGTTCACCGTAAGCACGCTGGCCGGAGTGGCTTCAAACGCGCCGATGTCGCAACTCAGGCCCCGCCGCGGCTCGCCGCGTTGGTCGGTGGTCGGGCAGCGGGTTTCATCCCCGGCGTCTAGCGCCGGGCTGGCACCGGTGCAAGCTGCATCCGGTACGCTACTGGCCGTGCACAGTGCATGGGTGTGCGTGGGGCCGCCGTTATCGGTGAGCGGGCCGAGTTGTGGGTTGGTGTTCGACACATCGCCCGAAGCATTGAGACTGCAGCTGTTATCGCTATCAAGGTTGTGACCAAGTGAAATCAAGGTGCCCCCAACAGTCGCATAGCAATCACTGCCGGCGGTTTGCTCTGCGATAACGGTATTAAGCAGGCTGACCTTGGCACTACCGTATACGGCGATGCCACCACCATAGATTGCATCGTTATTGGACACGGTGCTGTTAATAAAGCTTGCGCTTCCACCATGCACGTATATGCCGCCACCTCCACTTTGAGGTCCACCTGCGACGCCTGCATTCCCAGAGAGCGTGCTATTGATAAAGCTAACCGTGCCTCCGGACACATAGACGCCACCGCCAAGTTTGTCACCGTAGGCAGTGGCGACCGTATTGTCCGAAAGCGCACTGTTGGAGAAAGCAACTTTTCCGTTTGCAACGTAAACAGCACCGCCGTAGCCACCGTAGTTGCCCCCTGTAGCCGAATTTTTCGAGATGCTGCTCTGAATGATGTTGATGACGCTGGACGCGCCATTGACATACAAAGCACCACCGCTAGATACCTGGCCACCTGTCAGCGCGATGTGGTCCAGCGTGAGACGGGCATCGAAGTTCACGGCAAGAAGGCGGAATGCACCGGTATTGCCACCTGCGCTTGAGCAGTCGCTTGCGTCCGAGCCATCCTGGCATTTGGCCCGTTTGATGGTGCCGTTTTTGATGGTGATGAGACTCTTGTCCGTACCGCCGCCGCCGCCGTTGTCCGAGCCGATGGTCGGCAGGCCGCTATCCATGTCACCGCCGTTGGCGTAAGGCACGGTGAGCAGGATGGTGTTGCCGTTCAGGTCGATGCTGTCTTCCTCGCCGTTGGTGTTGGCGGTTTCGATGGCGCTGACCAGGTCGCAGATCAAGTCGCCGCAGTCATTGTCGTTTTGATCGACCGTGAAATCCGCCGCCTGCGCCGGCAGCACCGACACCAACAACCCCAGGGCCAACAGCCCGCCTGTGAATGCCTTGAATCCCTGATTTATGTTCATCGTCCCTGTCCAGATCGACGGTTAACCGTCTTTCTATAGCCCAGGGCGCCAAAACGCACAACCCTCCGACCGGAGGGTGTGTTAAGTATTTGAATGTTATTGCTTTATAGGGTTGGGTGGCTTTTGGGGGGCGAAAAAGCGGGGAAAACGGGGTTTGTTGCGCTAGTGGATGGGCGCCGGATATGTATGAGACACCGGATCAAGTCCGGTGTGACGTCAACACAAACAGCGTCATACCGGAAACGGCGCAGCCGTTATCCGGTATCTCATCGTTCTGGCTGAGTTCCCGGATAAATGCTGACGCATTTTCCGGGATGACGGTTCATCTTTAGCGTCATGCCGGTCCCGGATCGGTGTCCGGGGTGACGGATGCGGCATCTCGTTAATCAGGCTCGGATAACAGCACCTGGCTGGCAGCGACAGGGTTTTGGCGACAGTCGAGCACACGCCATACGGTGCATATGTCGTCTTCGATTTTGTAATAGATGGCGAAAGGAAAACGTTTCGCCAACAGTTCGAATTTTCATTTATTAGATTGACGAAGTTTCTCTTTTGCGTCGGTCCATTCCACAGGTTGTTCCTGGCCGGCATTGAAGCGCATCTCTGTCTGACTGAGTGCCTTGGCATGCCAGGCCGGAGAGTCCAGTTCTGCTTCGTTCTGACTGAGTGACACCCACAAGTCTTCCATGGCCTGAAGTTTTTCGGCCGTAGACATGTTTTCAATAGTGAGACTGCTCATGCGTTTAGCTTAGCGTTGATAGAACGCTCGGACAATATGAACTCTAATCGTTCGCCTTAACCTGCTTCGCGGACCCGGCAATAAAGCTGCGCAGGCGCAGCAGTTTTACCGGTTTGGGAAGGATGAGGTAGTCCAGATCGTGGGCCTGCGCCATCCAGGTGCCGGCGTTTTCACCGGTCATGATGGCTGTGGGAATGGGTCGGCCCAGTTTTTCATTGAGTGCCTGAGCGAGTTCAACACCGGTAACGGATTCGGCCAGTCGCTGGTCGAGCAACATACAGGTCCATTGCTCACCATGACCCGGCAGGTCTTCCAGTGCTTCGGCGGATGAGGCGTGTATGTCGGCGGCGACTGACCAGTCTTCGAGTATGCGCTGCATGGCATCGCGTACTACGGGATCATCGTCGACGACCAGTACGCGGATGCCGGGATCAAGTGATTGCGCCTGTGACCGCTGTTCGTCTGACGGCTGGGCCTTTGTGGGTTTCGCCAGTGGCATGATGATGCTGAAGCAACTGCCCGCACCCAGTCTGGAACGTACCTTGACCTGATAGCCCAGGCTGGCGCTGAGGCGTTGCACGATGACCAATCCCAGACCATAGCCTTTTTCGGCATGACGGCCGGGATTGTCCACCTGGTAAAACTCACCGAAGATGCGTGCCTGCTCGGTTTCGCTGATGCCTATGCCGTTATCCAGTACCTGCAGTTCAATGTGGTCGGGGCGACGGCGCACGCCGATCAGAACCTTGCCGCCCTTGGTGAACTGAATGGCGTTGCTTAACAGGTTACTGAGGATTCGCTCTATGGCGGTCTGCTCGCCCTGTACCCAGGCACTGCTGGGTACAACACGCAGGTTGATACCGCTCAGCTCGGCGGTAGGTTGTACCAGGGCGATGACGCGATCGATGGAGGGCTGGAGCGGTACGGGATAGGCCGGTTCCTGTGCTTCGTCGCGGTTTTCCAGGCGGGCTACGGTAAGCAGGGCCTTGAACAGATCGGCCAGGGTGTGCACGCAGGCCTCTATGCGTCCGAGGATGTCTTCGCGCGCGCTGCGGGTTTTGCTGGAACGCAGCAAGGCGGTGTAAACGTTGAGTGCATGCACGGGCTGACGCAGATCGTGACTGGCGTTGGCAAAGAAGCGGGCGCGTTCCTGGTTGCTGTGCTCGGCTTCGGCCCGGGCTTCCTGCAATACGCCGGTTTGTTCGCGTAACTCACTTACCAGGTCGTCGTTGCGGTGTTGCAGACGGATGGCGGTGCGGATGTTACGCGCCTGCTGCAGGCCGACGCCTATGCAGTAAAAGGTGTTGAAGGTGAGGCCGACCAGTATCACGTTGAGCTGAAAATCCCGCTCCACGAATAGCAGGTAAATCAGAAAAATGGGCGTGGAGGTCAGCAGGTACGCGTACATGGCCGGCACATGGTAGGCCGAGACGCCGAGGCTGCCTTCGGCCAGACCCAACTGGATGCCCATGACGTACAACAGCATGGCGGCGCCGCCGTAGTGATAGTAGACGATGCAGCCAATGGCGATCATCACTCCGCTGTAGCCATAGATGAGGCTGGCGGCGATGGAGCGGTGGCGGTAACTGAAAGTGTAGCGGCGCTGGCGGAAATACCACTGGCTGATGGACAGAATGACACCCTGGTAAAGAAAGGTGGCCAGCACGATCTGAATGACAATGTGCTGCGGTACGATGAACCAGGCGGGAACGGCGAACAACACACTGACGAAGCAGACGCCGCCGGAGGCCAGGTAACTGAGTTGCAGGTGCTTGCTCAGGCATTCATCCAGAACGACGAGTTCCTGCTCGGCGGTTGCCGGACGTGTTTCAGCCATGTGCTTCTATGAGCCCGAGTTCGTGCGCCTTGCGTATGGCGACGACGCGGTTGTTAGTGCCAAGACGTTTATAGATTGCGGCCCAGTGGTCCTTGATAGTGCTTTCGGCGATGTTGAGTTGTTCTGCGATTTCGCGGTTGGAATGTCCCTGGGCTGCCAGGCGCAGAACGTCTATACGCCTTGAGGTAATGCCCATGTCATCCAGCGTGGCGGGCTCTACATCAAACACTGTCACGCCGCGGAAGAGTTGACGAAGTGCGGCAGCCATGGACGCTGCATCGCGTTCCTTGGACAGATAAGCAACCGCGCCTGCTTCGGCGGCCCGGGCGGCAAGCTGTGGTGTGGGGTCAGCACTGAGTATGCCCACGGCCATGTAAGGGTATTTGGCGGAAAGCTCACGTAACAAGCTGATGCCGTCTTCGTCCCTGAGCCGGTAGTCACAGAGTACGAGATCGATATCCTGCCCGGCCAGCAGTGCCAGCGCGCTTTCACTGCTGTCCGCGGTGTGTACCGAGAGATTGTCCACCTGCTGGCTCAATGCGAGCGCCATGCCTTCACAATAGATGGGATGGTCGTCGATAAAGAGCAGTGTGTATTCTGTTGTCATTGGTTGGCGCAGTCCCTGCACTTGTTTTTACCAAGAGTAGCGCCTGTGGCGGCTTGTGTCTGCGTTTGTATCACTGTTATGCCGCATCCTCACCACTGTCATGCCCGACTTGATCCGGCATCTCTCACTACCGTCATGCCGCACTTGATGCGGCATCTCATGGTTCTGGCTGAGACCCCGGATCGGAGTCCGGGGTGACGTGAGTGGGGAGCCGGGGTGACGTTCCAACCCACCTGTCACTGGCATTGCCGGGGGCTTGCTGGGAAAATAGCGCCTCTGCATACACAGCACCGATACATCATGACCATCATCAAGCAAGACGACCTCATCCAGTCCATCGCCGACGCCTTCCAGTACATCAGCTATTACCACCCGCTGGATTACATCAAGGCGCTGGGCGAGGCCTATGAAAAGGAAGAAAGCCCGGCGGCCAAGGACGCCATTGCCCAGATTCTGACCAATTCGCGGATGTGCGCCGAGGGGCACCGGCCGATCTGTCAGGACACGGGGATTGCCCTGGTGTTTCTGAAGGTGGGCATGAATGTGCAATGGGATGCGACCATGTCCGTGCAGGAGATGATCAACGAGGGTGTGCGCCAGGCCTACCTGAATCCGGACAACGTGCTGCGCGCCTCGGTGCTGGCCGACCCGGCCGGCAAGCGCACCAACACCAAGGACAACACACCGGCGGTGGTGCATTACGAAATCGTGCCCGGCGACAAGGTGGAAGTGATCGTGGCGGCCAAGGGTGGTGGCTCGGAGGCCAAGAGCAAGATGGCCATGCTGAACCCTTCCGATTCCATTGTGGACTGGGTTATAAAAACCGTGCCGACCATGGGCGCGGGCTGGTGCCCGCCGGGTATGCTGGGTATCGGTATTGGCGGTACGCCGGAAAAGGCCATGTTGCTGGCCAAGGAATCCATTATGGCGCCGATTGATATCCATGAGCTGCGCGCCCGCGGGCCGCAGAACCGTGTGGAAGAACTGCGCCTGGAAATCATGGACAAGGTCAACGCCCTGGGTATCGGCGCCCAGGGTCTGGGCGGCCTGACCACGGTGCTGGACGTGAAGATTCTGGACTACCCCACGCATGCGGCGAATCTGCCGGTCGCGATGATTCCGAACTGTGCCGCCACCCGTCATGCCCATTTCTGGCTGGACGGTTCCGGCCCGGCGGAATTGAAGCCGCCGCGTCTGGAAGACTGGCCGGACGTGACCTGGCAGGCCGATGCCGCCACTGCGACCCGCGTGAATCTGGATACCCTGACGCCGGAAGAGGTGGCCACCTGGACGCCGGGTCAGAAGCTGCTGCTCAACGGCAAGATGCTGACCGGCCGCGATGCCGCGCACAAGCGCATCAAGGATATGCTGGACAAGGGCGAACCTCTGCCGGTGGATTTCAAGAACCGCGTGATCTACTACGTGGGCCCGGTCGATCCGGTGCGCGAGGAAGTGGTGGGTCCGGCCGGCCCGACCACGGCCACGCGCATGGACAAGTTCACCGACATGATGCTGGAGCAGACCGGCCTGATTGCCATGGTCGGCAAGGCCGAACGTGGGCCGGCGGCTATCGAGGCGATCAGGAAACACAAGTCGGCCTACCTCATGGCCGTCGGTGGTTCGGCCTACCTGGTGTCCAAGGCCATCAAGGGCTCGAAAGTGGTGGGCTTTGAAGACCTGGGCATGGAAGCCATCTATGAGTTCACGGTGGAGGATATGCCGGTGACGGTGGCCGTGGATGCCAACGGCGAGTCGGTGCATCAGACCGGGCCGAAGCAGTGGCAGGGCAAGATCGGCAAGATTCCTGTTGTGGCTGCATGAGTGCTGTCATTCCGACGGAGCGAATGAAATGAGCGATTGGAGGAATCTCTAAGCCAATGAGATCTCTCCACTCACTGCGTTCGGTCGAGATGACGGCCGGGCTGTTATTACTGTCTATCTGTAGTCCTGCCTTCGCGGTGGCCCTGCCTTCGGCCGAGACTGGCGCAACAGGTTACACGCAGTTGGATGTCATTCTGCTGATTGCCTATGTGTCTCTGGCGCTGGTGTTCTCTTTTCTCTGTTCCGTTGCCGAGGCGGTGCTGCTGAGTATTACGCCGTCGTATATCGCCGGGCTGCAGGAGAAGCGTCCGCGGCGTGCAGCCCTGGTCAAGCAGCTTAAGATCGACAACGTGGATCGCTCGCTGGCCGCGATTCTCACCCTCAACACCATTGCCCATACCGTGGGCGCCATCGGTTCCGGGGCCAAGGCCACCGTCGTTTTCGGCAGCGCCTGGTTCGGCCTGTTCTCGGCGGTGATGACGCTGATGATCCTGTTCCTGTCGGAGATCATTCCCAAGACGCTGGGTGCGGTGTACTGGCGGCACCTGGTCGGGTTGACCGCGCAATTTGTACGGCTGCTGATTTTTGCACTCTACCCGTTGATTCTGGTGACCGAGCAATTGACCAAGCTGGTGGCCCGGGGCAAAAAGCCGCATGTGTTCAGCCGTGATGAATTCGTGGCGATGGCTGATGTGGGTAAAAGGGCGGGACAGATCGACGACAATGAGTCGCGAATTATCCGCAATCTTTTCCGCTTCAAGTCGCTGGTGGCCGGGGATGTGATGACACCGCGTACCGTCATGGTCGCCCTTTCCCAGAATCTCACGGTAGATGAAGCACTCACCAGTCCCAGCGTGGAGCCGTTTTCCCGGTTGCCGGTGTTTGAGAAAGACGCCGACGATATTACCGGTTTTGTGATGAAGGACGATCTGCTGTTGACGGCCGCCAGGCAGCAGGGGGAGCAGACGCTCGCAGTATTAAGAAGACCGATTATTTCGGTGGCGGCCAATACGCCCTTGTCGCAGTTGCTGGAACAGATGCTCGACAGGCGTCAGCATATTGCCATTATCAGCGGTGACTATGGCGGCACCAGAGGGCTGGTGACGATGGAAGATATTCTGGAGACGCTGCTGGGCGCCGAGATCATTGACGAGATGGACAAGGTCGAAGACATGCAGGCCTGGGCCAGGGAGCGCTGGCAGAAACGTGCGCGGGCCCAGGGAATACTGATTGAAGACGAGGTGGCAGATGACTAGGAATGCATTCATCACCGGTGGCAACAGTGGTATCGGCAAGGAAATGGCGCGGGCGCTGGCCGGGCAGGGCTACCGGGTGATTATTGCCTCCCGCGACCTGGCGAAATCACAGGCCGCAGTGGATGACATCAAGACCATACAGCCGACTGCCGAGATCGAGGCCATGGCGCTGGACCTGGGTGATTTCGATGACATCGACCGTTTTGCCCCCGAGTTGCTGGCGAAAATGCCGGTGATTGATGTGTTCATGATGAACTCCGGCCTGTATGCCAACCCGCTCAGGAAACTGCCCAACGGTTTCGAGGCGATGATTGGCATCATGCATTTTGGGCACTTCCGCCTGACCCGGCATATCCTGGGGGCGATCAAGGCAGCCTCTCAGGGCCGGATCGTCGTCACCAGTTCCGTCGGGCATAACGGCGGCAAGATTGACGAAAGCAGCTTTAAAGACCCCTCTATGCACTGGCATCCCTTCTTCGGTTATGCCCAGGCCAAACTGGCGAACCTGCTGTTTACCCGGGAACTGGCGCGGCGTCTGGCAGGCACGAATGTCACTGTTAACGCCTTTCATCCCGGTGCCGTCACGACGGGCATCTGGGCCGAAATGCCGGGTTGGCACCAGAAGATCATCGGTCTCTTTCTGATCGATGCGATCAAGGGTGCAGATACCGCCGTGTGGCTGGCCACGTCCGCTGAGGGCGGGCGTTATTCGGGAGAATATTTCGTGCGGCGAAAACTCAAGTCCGGTTCCGGAATCAGCCGTGACGAGGCACTGGCCGCCAGGCTCTGGGAACTCAGCGAACAGGCGATGTAGGCGTTAGGGGTATTTGCGCAGCCGGTCGATCAGGAATAGCAGGAGGTTGCGATAGATGGTTCTGGCGGCTTCGGCATCATGCTGGATGACTTTCTCGAACTCTCCGCGCGACAGTAGAAACAGCTTTGAATCCACCATCGCCTTGGCGGCCGCCGAGGTGTTTTGACCATCCAGCAGTGAGTATTCACCAAAGCATTGGCCGGGCGTCAGCGTGGCCAGATGCATTTCACTACTGTGTTCGTCGCCGTTATCCGATTTCTGTGTGCGGTAGATTTCGATCTCACCGTCCAGAATGACATACAGCCCCAGTCCGCCGCGCATATGTTCGTAGAACACCAGTTCGTCTTCCTTGGCGCTGAGGACCAGACCATGTTCCAGCAGGGAATCGATAATACTGGCGTCTACGCCATTGAAGGGGACGGAACGGGACAGCACCTGTCGATACAGGGTGGCGTTTTCAAATTTCATTGCGAACCTGTTTTATTCTCTGATTGCGCACAATTTGCTTGTTTAGCCTCTCCGGCGTCAACCATTGCTGCCGGTTTGCAGGGGCAGGCGTATCTCCAGTGCGCCGTTTGCAGGTGCAATATCCAGAGTGGATTCTCCCATGATGAGTGCTATGCGTTCGCGGATGCCGAGCAGCTGCTTTTCATCAATGCCTTCTATCTGCTGGTCGCCGGGCGTCAGTTCATAGTCGAGTCTGAGCCGTAACTGGCGACCAGTTCTGCCCATGGTTATCTTCAGTCTGAAACTGCTTGGCTGGCGGCGCAGGAGTTTGACGAGGTCCTGAATGATGCGGAAGGCCGTGGTTTCCACCTGTGCGTCCAGGCGGTCGTCGAGGTTGTCTGCGCAGAGTTCATAGCTCTCTCCGCCGCCGGTGAGCACCCGTTGCAAATAGGCTTCAACAGCAAGCTTCAGGCCCAGCGCATCCAGCTGGGAAGGTCGCAGGTTAAGCTCCATTTCCCTGACTTCGCTGAGGCATTCGGAAAGTGTGCGGCAGGTCAGATCGAGCGTTTCGTTGTCGATGCCCGTTTCGCTCATCTGCGCCGTCTGCAGATTGATGATGGCTGCCGTCAGTGACTGGCCGATACGGTCATGCAGGATTCTGGAAAGTTGCCGGCGCTCGTCTTCCTGTTCCACCAGCAGGTATTCGGACAGTGCCTGGAAATGCTCCAGCAGCCAGCGTTCGCGTTCCTCGCTGACCTTGAGCCGTGCCTCGATATCACCATCGGCAGGCAAGGGGGGTAAAGATCGAGTGTCTATGGTCCGTTGCTCAGTCATATGCCTGCCTGCAGTATGGCAGAGGAATGGAAACAGCTAAACGTTTGGCTTTATGCGATGCGTCTAGAAGAGTTCCACCGAGCCGGAATCCATGGACACCTGAGTGACAGGCTTGTGCGGCGGCAGATCCGTGGCTTGCTTGGCCTGTTTGGCTTTCTCAAGCTTGGCGTCGAGTTCTGCACTGTCTTTCACCGGCTTGTGACTGAGATCGACCACGTGACCGGTTAATTCGCCGAGGCGGACCAGATGGGTGCAGGCCGCATCCAGCGCCTGCTTGGTAATGTCCTCGAATTGCAGGGAGCGCACGGCGGCGCCTACCGCCTGATGCACATCGCTGTTGCAGCTGGAGACCTTGCGAATACCGTCGGCAATCCTGTTGTTCATTTCCTCGACCTGGCTCAGCAGGTTGCCCACCTCTTCCTGTGCGGCCTTGCTGCGGTCCATGTCGCGGGTGGCCATGTTTTCAACCGTGCTGCGCACCTTGTCGATGGAATCCTTGGCGCTGAATACCAGTTTGCGTATTTGTTCGTTAAAGCTGGTAGAGCGTTCTGACAGCGAACGCACTTCGTCGGCAACCACCGCGAAACCGCGACCGGCTTCACCGGCGCGTGCCGCCTCAATGGCGGCGTTCAGCGCCAGCAGGTTGGTCTGGTCGGCAATGGACTTGACGTCTTCGAGCAGGTCGAAGATGCCATCCAGGTGCTCGGCCATTTCGTCGATATGGGATACCGTGGAGTTGCTTTGCTCGCAGACTTCGGTCAGCGCATGGGCAAGCGTTTCCAGCTGGCCGGCCGCCTTGCCGGTGAAGCTGTGAATGTCGCCCTTGCCGCTGGAGGTATCCAGCAGGGTGGTCACGATTTCGCCTTGCGTGCGGGACTGGTTTTCCATCTTGCGGAAGCTGCCGGAGAGGTCCGCCACCGCCTGGCGTACGAGATCCTTGGCGCGTTCGAGTTCATGCTCCAGGCCGTCGACTTCACGGCCAATGTTGAGCTGCAGGTCGCTGGCGGCGGCTTCCTTGGCAGCCACCATGCCTTCGTCCACGCACTGGTAGCGGCGTGCGGTCTGCAGGCGGCGCAGGGTAAGGGTCAGTGTCCAGCCCCAGGACATGATCATGATGGTGAGCGCTGTCCAGCGGAAAGGCGCAGAAGCCTGCATGACTTCGCTGCCCGCATGCACAAGTGTCAGCACGACCGGCAGGGGCAGCCAGCGCAGCACGTCTTCTATATCGGTTTTTGATGGTTTCAATGTCATGTTCCCATTCCTCTAAGCTCTATATCGGCCGTTCCGCTGTTTCCTTGAGTCGGGGCTGGTTTGTCGTCACGGCACCTCTGCAAGACCTGTTCCGCAATGTTCCTGAGCGGGTACTGATGCTGAGTGGCGCCCATTTTCCAGGCAGCGCCGGGCATACCCCAGACGACTGAGGACGCTTCGTCCTGAATCAGGGTCTGGGCGCCGCATTCCTTCATCTCCAGCAGGCCGCGTGCGCCGTCGTCGCCCATGCCGGTGAGAATCACACCCACGGCATTACGTCCGGCTGCCTGGGCCACCGAACGGAACATCACATCCACGCTGGGGCGGTGGCGGTTCACGGGCGGTCCGTCAGACAACTTGCAGATCCAGCGTGCGCCGCTGCGTTCCACGATCAGGTGCCGGTCGCCTGGGGCAATGTAGGCGTGCCCCGGCATGATCTGCTGACCATCGCGTGCTTCGCTGACGTGCATGGCGGAATTGCGATCCATGCGCTGTGCGAAAGGGCCGCTGAACGCTGCTGGAATATGTTGCGTAATCACCACAGCTGGCGCGTCGGCTGGCATGTCCATCAGCACGTCACGCAGTGCTTCGGTGCCTCCGGTTGAGGCGCCGATGGCAATCAGTTTGTCCGTAGTGCTGAATTGACGCGGCTTCGGCGCCGTCTTGATGACGGCGTCAACACTATGACGCTCGGGCGCTGAAGAAGCAGTTCGCGTCCGCACATTGGCGCGTGCCGCCATCTTCAGTTTGGCGATCAGGTCCTGGCCGTATTCGTTCAGTCCCGCCTTGACGTCCAGCTTGGGCTTGGTCACGAAATCGATAGCCCCGAGTTCCAGCGCGGAGAGGGTGACATCGGCGCCTTTTTCGGTCAGCGACGACACCATCACGACCGGCAGGGGATGCAGGCGCATGAGATTTTCCAGGAAGGTGAGGCCATCCATGCGCGGCATTTCGACATCCAGCGTCAGCACATCGGGCTGCAGCTGCTTGATCTTGTTGCGGGCGATAAACGGATCGGGGGCGGAACCCACCACCTCAATCTCCGGGTCGGCAGACAGGATGTCTGTCAGCACCTGGCGTACCAGGGCCGAGTCATCAATGATCAGCACCCGAGGCATCAGAACAACTCCACCGAGCCGCCGCCGGCGCGTTTGGTATTCATGACCCGCTGATAGCGGCTTTCGTTTTCCAGCGTGTCGTCCTGTTCCAGGCGCTTGACCTTGACCACACCTGTGTCGGTAAAGAAATACACCTTGCGTGCACTGAAACCATAAAGATCCTCGGACAGGATCTTGATGTTTTCGGCCGCCAGATACTGGCGTGCAAAGTTGGCGTTGCGTTGGCCGACCGATGAGGATGTGATCATGGTCTGAATATGGCCGCCGCCAAACAGCTTGGCCTCCAGCCGGTGACGGCTGGCGCCGGATTTCAGCATTTCGTTGATCAACAGTTCCATGGCATTGCTGCCGTAACGTGCGGGGGCGCCGAAGGGCGTCAATTCACCGCTGGGCAGCATGAAATGATTCATGCCACATACACCGCTGACCGGATCGCGCAGACAGGTGGCAATACAGGAACCGAGTACGGTGACCAGCAACAGGCCGGCCTGGCTCACCACATAGTGACCGGGCAGCAGCATGACGGCCTGCCGGTCGAAAATGCGGTCATGGTAATAATTGGCCCCATTATCTGAAATGAAATCGGCCTGGAATGTCGTTTCCGGCATGCCGGTCATGAGGCCTCCTTCATGTTCTGCACCGGCCGGTAGACCGTTTTACCGCAGGAGCGCACCAGGTCGGCAGCATGGAAGAAGGATTCTGAATGGCCTGCGAACAGCAGCCCGTCGGGATTCAGATGCCGAACCAGTTTGGCAATGACACGGTATTGTGTGTCCTTGTCAAAGTAGATCATGACATTGCGGCAGAATATGGCGCTGAACTGTCCTTCTATATGCCAACTGGGTGCCAACAGGTTCAGCTGGCGGAAGGTCACCATCCTGCGCAGATGTTCCTTGACGCGACATTGTCCGGCATTCGGGCCGCCGCCTTTCATGAAATGTTTTTTCTGGCGCTCCTTGCTCAGGCCGGCAATCCGGTCAATGCTGTAGACACCACGCGCCGCTTTTTCCAGCACCTGGGTATCCAGGTCGGTAGCAATGATTTCGACCGGTGGGCATTCGCTGTTGAACGCTTCGCAGGCGGTAATGGCCATGCTGTAGGGTTCTTCACCCGTGGAACTGGCGGCAGACCAGAGGCGGATCTTGCCCGCGGGCTGCGACAACAGGTGTTCACGCAGGATGTCGAAGTGATGGGCTTCGCGGAAGAACGAGGTCAGGTTGGTGGTCAGGGCGTTGGTGAATTCCGTCCATTCCTCACCGTGGCTGCGTTCCAGAAAATCGAGATACTGGGTAAACCCCCGCATGCCGAGTTTGCGAATGCGCCGGGACAGCCGGCTGTAAACCAGGTTCTGTTTTGAATCCGCCAGTGAAATGCCGGCCCGCGCGTGGATCAGCTTGCGGACTCTTTCGAAGTCCTCACTGTTGAAAGTGAACTCGGTATGGCCGATGTTTTCCATGCTTTAATCCACATTGGTATCGGCAGGGCGGTTTTCAGCGGTGTTGCTCTCACTGCTCAATCCCTCGAGTGACAATCCCCAGAGCGCCAGCCAGTACAGCAGGATCATTCCCATCATGTGAATCTGTGACATGGCTGACGCTCCTTGTGACATACCCGGAATCAGAACTCGCTCCAGTGTTCATCGTCCCGTGGTTTACCGGCCACGGGGTGATGACCATTGGCGCCGTTGTTTTTGTGAACCGGTTTGCCCTGCAGCAGGCCACGTGCCGCGGCGGGTACACTCAGTTCTTCCACGGAGCTTTGCTTGTCTGCTGCAGAAGCTTTCTCTGCGGCTTTTGGCCTGGCAGACGCCTGCTCCTGGTGCTTGGCCAGGACGAACTGCGCAACCGATTGCATGAGTTCCTCGGCCTGCTGTTCCAGTGACTTGGCGGAGGAGGTGGCCTCTTCCACCAGCGCGGCGTTCTGCTGGGTGACCTGGTCCATCTGCGTGATGGTCTGGTTGACCTGCTCGATGCCGGAGCTCTGTTCCTGGGAAGCGGCGGTGATGTCGGCCATGATGTCGGTCACGCGCTTCACTGAAGACACGATCTCTTCCATGGTCTTGCCTGCCTGTTCCACCAGCTGGGCGCCGTTCTCCACCTTGTCAACAGAGTCGGAAATCAGGGTCTTGATTTCCTTGGCGGCATTGGCCGAGCGTTGCGCCAGGGAGCGAACCTCGCTGGCGACCACCGCGAAGCCGCGGCCCTGTTCGCCGGCACGGGCGGCTTCCACCGCCGCATTGAGCGCCAGGATGTTGGTCTGGAAGGCGATGCCGTCGATGACACTGATGATTTCCACGATCTTCTTGGAAGACTCGTTGATATCCGACATGGTGGTGACCACCTTGCCGACCACGTCGCCACCCTTGACCGCCACGTCGCTGGCGCCGATGGCCAGCTGGTTGGCCTGACTGGCGTTCTCGGCGTTCTGCTTCACGGTTGAGGTCAGCTCTTCCATGCTGGAAGCGGTTTCCTCCAGGCTGGCGGCCTGTTCCTCGGTACGCTGTGACAGATCGGCGTTGCCGGCGGCAATTTCGCTGGCGGCGGTGTTGATCAGGTCGGTCGCGCCCTTGATCTGGGTGACGATGCTGGTGAGCTGCTCGATGGTGCCGTTCACATGGCCCTTCAGTTCGCCGAAGGTGCCTTTCAGATCGGCTTCGATAGAGTTGGTCAGGTCGCCCTTGGCCAGTGAAGCCATGACCCTGCCAACTTCATCGATACCCACCGTCGTGGTATCGAGCAGGTTGTTCAGGTTCAGGGCCAGCTGTTCAAAGAAGCCGTCCTTGCCTTCCAGGCTGACGCGCTGGCTGAAGTCGCCATCGGCGGCGGCGCTGACGATGGTGCTTACTTCCTCTTCCACGGCTACTTCGGCGGTACGGTCCTTCCATTCCACCACGGTGCCGATACGCGCGCCGTCGGCATCCACAATCGGGCTGGCAATCAGGCCGAAGGTGCGGCCACTGATCTTGATTTCCGAGCGGTAGGTACTCTTGAGTTTTTCCAGCAGGCCGATCTGGTGTGCCGGATTCTTGTGAAACTCGTCGATCTTCTTGCCGATCAGGTTGCGCGCGTCGAAGTTGGGCAATGACTTGCGAATATCTTCTTCCGCCGTCTGCAGCATCTGGCTGACTGCCTGGTTCATGTAGATGATGTCGCGGTCGTTGTTGGCGATCATCACATTGCTGGATACGCCGTCCAGCGCGTTCTTGATGCGCAGGTTTTCAGAAGCAATACGACGCTCTTCTGTCTGGCGCTCGGCTTCCGCCTTTTCGGCCGCCAGTTGAGCGGTCATGTCTTTCCATTCGACGACATAGCCCAGTCGTTCCTCGTTTTCTCCGAAGATCGGGTTAATGATGAGGTTGAAGTTGCGACCGCCGACTTCCAGGTCAGCTTCATGGGCGCTGGTCATCTTGCCGAGCATTTCACGCTGGTAGGCCGGGTTCTTGTGGAAGATGTCGATATTGCTGCCCACAACGGTGTCAGCACTGAATTTGGGCAGATCCTTCCTCAGGTCGGCTTCGGCGGTGTGCAGCATTTCGTCGATCGCCTTGTTGATGTAGACGATGTTCAATTCGGCATCGGCGACCATGATGTTGGTGGCGGCGACATCCAGGGCACTCTTTACGCGTGAGTTGGCACTGGCAATGACGCGTTCCTTTTCCTGACGTTCCTTTTCCGCTTTTTCGGCCGCCAGTTGGGCGGTCATGTCTTTCCACTCGACCACATAACCCAGGCGCTCGTCTTCGTCACCGAAGATTGGATTGATGATCAGGTTGAAGTTGCGGCCACCGACTTCAAGGTCGGCTTCGTGGGCATCTTTCATCTTGGCCAGCATGTCACGCTGGTAGGCCGGGTTTTTGTGGAAGACGTCAATATTGCTGCCAATGACCTTGTCAGCATTGAAGCTGGGCAGGTCCTTCTTCAGGTCGGCTTCCGCCGTGTGCAGCATCTCGTCGATGGCTTCGTTGATATAGACGATATTGAGTTCGGCGTCCGCCACCATGATGTTGGTGGCGGCGACATCCAGGGCGTTTTTCAGACGCGCGTTGGCGCCAGCGACCTTGCGCTCCTCTTCCTGGCGCTGCTTCTCGGCCTCTTCCATGGACAACTTGGCCAGCACCTGCTCCGTAACGTCGGTTGCGTATTTGACCACCTTGAAGGGCTTGCCGGCGTCATCCAGGATCGGGTTGTAGGAAGCCTGAATCCAGATTTCACTACCGTCCTTGGTGATGCGCTTGTACTGCCCGGCATCGAATTCACCACGGCCGAGCTTCTCCCAGAAGTGCTTGTATTCCTCGGATTCGCGTTCCGTCGCATCAACGAACATGCGGTGGTGCTGACCCTGAATTTCCTCAAGCTTGTAACCGAGGGCATTCAGGAAGTTGTCGTTGGCCTTGATAATGGTGCCGTCAGGTTTGAATTCGATGACGGCCTGCGATTTGTTGATGGCGGTAATCTGACCTTTCAGATCCGCGATGTCACTGTCCTGGTTGCCGCTGTGCAGGAAGTAGTCGAATAACTTGGCCATGGGGTGTCTCCTTGTTAAATCAGTGCGAAGTTGCAGAAACGAGCCCCATGTCGGCACTCGTAATCAGTTTTTCAATGTCCAGCAGGATCAGCATGCGGTTGTCCACCGTGCCGATACCTGTAATGTGCTGACTGTCCACACTGCCGCCGATTTCCGGGGCAGGGCGGATGGATTCTTCGGGCAGGTCGATCACGTCCGAGACACCGTCGACAACGATGCCCACCACCCGGTCGGCCACGTTGAGGATGATCATGACGGTGAAGTCGTTGTACTCGGCCTTGCTCAGATGAAACTTCAGACGCAGGTCCAGAATCGGCACGATGGTGCCGCGCAGGTTGATCACACCCTTGATGAACTCGGGCGCATCCGGCAGGGCCGTGACCGTGTCGTAGCCGCGGATTTCCTGCACCTTGAGTATGTCCACGCCGTATTCCTCGTCGCCCAGGGTGAAGGTCAGGAACTCCTGCTCGTCACCCGTGTTCTGGGCATCATCGATGGCGTGGGTTGCGGCTGCCTGCGGCAGGTTTGTTGGATCATCCATATCCATGTTTCACTCCATTCAGGCGGCTTTCGGCGCCACCTCGGTTAATGCGGGAACATCCACGATCAGCGCGACGCGGCCATCCCCGAGGATGGTTGCGCCGGCCACGCCGTGTACCCGTCGGTAATTGCTTTCCAGGTTCTTGATAACCACCTGCTGCTGACCGAGCAGTTCGTCGACTTCCACGGCCAGCTTGCGGCCGTCGCTTTCCAGCAGAACCACCAGGCTGTTTTCGTCATTGGCGGCAGCGGTGCTGTAAATGTCATGCAGGGACATGAGCGGCAGATACTCACCGCGCACGCGGATCACGCGCTGGCTGCCGGTAATGGTCTTGATGTTTTCCGCGACCGGTTGCAGCGATTCAATGATGTAGTTGAGCGGTACGATGAATATTTCTCCGCCCACTTTCACCGACATGCCATCGAGGATGGCCAGCGTCAGAGGCAGCCGGATACAGACCTTGGTGCCCTTGCCGGGTTCGGATGTGACATGCACCTGGCCGCCCAGTTCATGGATGTTCTTGCGCACCACGTCCATGCCGACACCTCGGCCGGACAGGTCGGTGACCTCTGCGGCGGTTGACAGGCCGGGTGCGAAAATCAACTGATAAGCTTCGTCGTCGCTGATGTTGTCATCGATTTCGAGGCCATTTTTTCGCGCCGAGGCAATGATCTTGTCGCGCTTGAGGCCGCCGCCGTCGTCTGAAACCTCGATCACGATGTGTCCGCCCTGGTGAGCGGCCTTCAGCGTCAGGGTGCCGGTCTCGGACTTGCCGGCCGCCTTGCGCTCGGCAGGTGATTCGATGCCGTGGTCGACTGCATTACGCACAATGTGCGTCAGCGGGTCGGTAATCTTTTCGATCACGCCCTTGTCCAGTTCGGTGCCTTCGCCTTCGGTGACCAGGTTGACCTTCTTGCTCAGCTTGCCGGCTGCGTCGCGGACCACGCGCGGGAAGCGGCTGAAGACAAACTGCATGGGCAGCATGCGCACGGACATGACCGCTTCCTGCAGTTCCCGGGTGTTACGTTCCAGGGTTTCCAGGCCGGCCATCATCTGCTCGTGGTCGGTCGGGTCGAGCCCGGTGGACATCTGCTTGAGCATGGCCTGGGTAATCACCAGCTCGCCGACCAGGTTGATCAGCGAGTCGACCTTGTCGACGGATACACGGATGGAGCTGTCGCTGCTGGTCTTGGCTTTCTTGGCAGCGGGCGCAGTCGCCGGGGCTGCAGCCCGGGCCTGTTCAGCCGGGGCGGTTTCGGCGGGTGTTGCATCAGCGGTTTCAGTTTCGGCGGCGCTTTCCAGGGGCTGGATGCTCAGGTCGCAGTCATCCTCTACCCAGGCGAAAACGTCGCGTACCGCCTCCTCGCAGATTTCACCCTGCAACTTGATATCCCAGCCCAGGTAGGCTTTTTCCGGGTCCAGTTCGGACAGGGGAGGCAGTTTGCCGGTAATGGCCGTGATATCTGCATCGCCGAGCCGTTGCAGTTCCTGCAGTATGCGCAGCGGATCATTGCCGGTCATGAACATATGCTCATGCGGCTGGAAATGGATTTGCCAGCCTCCAGTGGGTGCTGGTGTTTCAGGAGTTGGCGCGTTTGCAGCCGTTTGTTCCGCGGCCGCTGCAGGTTCCTCGCCGAGCAAGCGTTCGAATACCTGGCGCAGGCCGCTGACAAAGGCCGGATCGGCCTGGTTGCCGTCGCGGGCGATGGAGAGCAGTTCGCGCAGGCCGTCGACCGATTCCAGCAGGGATGTAATCAGTTCCGGAGTAACTGCACGCTCACCGTCGCGCAGCTGGTCCAGCAGGGTTTCCAGGGCATGTGTGACATTCGCCACATCTGAAAAACCGAAGGTGCCGGCGCCGCCCTTGATGGAGTGCGCGGCGCGGAAAATGGCATTCAGGGTTTCGGGGTCGCGATCGCCGGCATCCAGCTTCAGCAGGCCGGCTTCAAGCGCGTCCAGGCCTTCGAAGCTTTCTTCGAAGAAAATGGCGTGCAGGCGTTCGAAATCAATTCCCATGAGCGCTCCTTGTTTCCCCCGTCATGCGCCGATCAGCCCAGAACGCGCTGCAGGGTGGCCACCAGCTGGTCCGGTTCGAAAGGTTTGACGATCCAGCCGGTTGCACCGGCAGCCTTGCCTTCCTGCTTTTTGTCCATACCCGCTTCCGTGGTCAGCATGAGGAGGGGGGTGAACTTGTAGTCGGCAAGGCCACGCAGGGATTTGATGAGCGTGATGCCGTCCATGCGCGGCATGTTGACGTCTGCCACGACGGCGTCGAATTTCTTCGACTGGGCAATGTCCAGGGCTGCCTGGCCGTCTTCAGCTTCGGTCACTTCGTAGCCAGCGCCCTGCAGCGTGAACGCCACCATCTGACGCATGGAGGCCGAATCATCTACAGCGAGAATATGTGCCATTACGACCAACTCCTTTTGCTCTATTCCGTTTTCGCTTCTTCACCGGCTTCCTGTGCCGGTGGTATCTGCAGCAGTTCGTTCAATCCCAGACTGGCTGCGGCCTCGCGCAAGGCAGGTGATAACTGATCCCAGTGCCAACTGCGGCCGGTGGCCTGCCTGTCACGCAACAGCGCGGCAATCAGTTGCAGGCCGGCAGCATGCAGTCGCGGATTTTCACCGCCTTCAATAGACATATCGGCATCACTGTCCAGATACTTGAGCAGTTCGGCCCTTAGCGAGGCTGCCTGGGCAATGCCAAGGTCCTCGGGCAGGGTCAGCGTGTTGGCAGCCGCTGATGTGGCGTTGTCGCTCATGAATAACTCCAGGCAAATCAATTCAAGCCTGGGCTGCAAGAAGCGTTCCCGGCCGTTGGTGACGGGATTCTGGCGGGGCCGGGATAATGATCCGCGTCAAAAAAACTGAAGAATCAGCCTGTTAGACCGATGGAAAGGTTTTCCTGAGCAGTTTCTGAAGGTCCAGCAGGGTCAGCATGTCGTCGTCCAGGGAAGCCAGTCCTCTGACATGATCAGCGGCTGAGGGCGGATTGCGCAGTTCTTCCTCTTCCAGGGTCACCACCTCGCCAACCGCGTCTACACGCAGGGCAACCGGCTCGCCCTCGAAGTCGGCAATGATCAACTGGCCGGCGTCCTCATGCCCGCTGCTCAGGCCCAGGGGCTGGGCGGGGTCGAGTACCGTGACGATGCTGCCACGCAGATTGAGAATGCCCAGTATCGGAGGCTGGGCGCTGGGAACCGGCACAATGTCGGCGCGGGCGAGTACTTCGAGCAGACTTTTGACTTCAGCTGCAAAGTATTGTCCCTGGAGCCGGAAGCTCACGCAGCGCAAGGCTGGCGCTGTGGGACTTTCATCGCTATCCCGTGTGACCGGTTCCAGCCATTTTTCCAGATCCAGCGGGAAGTTGTCCGGCACCTGCGGCTGTGCCGTTATCGCCTGACTCGGCGGCGCAAGCCCGGCTGTGGCCGAGGGAGCTTGTTGAACCGCAGTGACGTCAGGCGACTCTTCGGGTTCCGGCGGCGATGCGGCAATTGAAACTGAGACATCCGGAGCCGGGGAGTGCTCCTCCGGCAGGACGTCTGCTTGTTCCGCGGCGTCAGCGAGTTCAGGATTGACCGCAGTCTCCGGGGCAGGCGCCGGTTCGGCCATATCGGCCGTTTGCGTAGGCGCTTCCTGGTCTGCAGCCGTTTCTTCGCCCAGCAGTTCGTTCACATAGTCGTCTATACGGGGGGCATGTTGTTGGCTCATGCGGCTACCTCCTCTCCGGGCATTTCTGCGGGGGCAGGCCCGTTTTGCAGCAGGTGATTGATCAGGTCCCGGTAGGCGCTGGCGGCTCTTGAATCCGCAGCGTGCTGACTCAGGGTTTCACCCAGGGCCGCGGCCTCCCGTACCTTGGTGTCAGTGGGAATGGGATGCGGCCAGAGCAGGTCGGGATGTGCCTGCTGCAGTGTTTCGAAGGCCTGCCGGCAGGCGCGGGTGCGGCCATCGAACAGGGTGGGCACGATCAGGTAGTCCAGTGGCCGGCCACGCGCACGTTCGACCATGGCCCGGGTGCGCAGCATGCCTTCCAGCCCCTTGAGTGCAAGGAATTCGGTCTGCGTTGGAATCAGCAACAGGTCGCAGGCGGCCAGGGCATTAATGGTCAGCACGCCCAGTGTGGGCGGGCAATCGATGAGGACGAAGTCATAATCATCGGCCAGCCGGGCCAGTACCCGGCCGAGCACGCGGCCCAGGCCCTGGCGGCCATGCCGGTCCAGGGTGGCCAGACGGGCGCCGCCCGTAGCCAGTGATACTCCTTGCCAGGGTGTGTTGTGAATCAATGGCGCCAGGGAATCGACCTCACCGCTGAACAGGTCGGCCAGGCTTGCCGCCTGTTCATCATCCGGATCAATACGCAGGTAATGCGCCAGCGAGCCATGCGGGTCGATATCCAGGCACAGCACACGCTTGCCGGTTGCGGCCAGTTCAGAGGCCAGGGTAGCCGTTGTGGTGGTTTTGCCCACGCCGCCTTTCTGGTTCGCTACCGCCCAGATTTTCATGGCCCGTTCTCCGCCGGTGGTTCGCTGTCTTCAATGACTGCTGCGCCGTTGCCTTGAATGTCGGCGAGTTCGGCAGCGATATCCTCGGCAGCCGCCGTGGGCATGATGACAATCACGACCCGGCGATTCATGTTGCGGTTTTCGGCGCTGTCATTAGGGGCTACCGGCTTGAACTCACCATGGCCCTGAATGGACAGACGGCGGGGATCGACATTCCGTTCGATGAACAGATGCACGACACTGGTCGCGCGAGCGGCGGACAGCTCCCAGTTGGAAGGGAATGCCAGGGTGGAAATCGGCACGTTGTCCGTATGCCCTTCGACTCGAATGGGGTTGTCATGCGGCGCCAGGATGGTGGCGAGCTGTTCGATAACCGGCTTGGCATTGGATGTCAGGGCCGCCGAACCGCTGGGGTAGAGAATATCGGCCTTGATTTCGATTTCCAGGGTCAGGGCGGTGCGGCGCACCACCACCAGATCCTGTTCAATCAACTCAATCAGGGCTTTGTCGATTTCTTCGCGTATAGCCTTGAGCTGGGCGGCCGCGCGGCCGGTCAGCCTTTCCTCGTTGTTTGCCTGCTGCTGGCGCCGCATGCTGTCGGGGGTGCCGGGTAAATCAACGCGATTCAGGGCGCGCATGCCACCCCCCATGGCGGGCGTGACGCGATTCTGGGCCTGAACCACGGGGCGTGGCCGGTCATCGCCGTCCTTCTGGATCTTGCCGATCTGGATCGGCTGGATAGAGCGCGGTGGACCGCCAAAGGCCTCGGCCAGCGCCTCGGCCATGACACGGTATTTGCCTTCATTCACCGAGGACACGGCGTACATCACCACGAAGAAGGCCAGCAGCAGGGTGATCAGGTCACCGTAAGGGATGGCCCAGGCTTCGTGGTTGACGTGTTCTTCGTGCGGTTGCTTGCGTGCCACGGCCTATTCCTTTTTCTCGAGATAGCCCTGCAACTTGGCTTCGATGTTGCGCGGGTTCTCGCCGTTGGCGATGGAGACGAAACCTTCGATGAGGATTTCGCGGGCCTGCACCTGTTTCTTGATCACGCTTTTGAGCTTGTTGCCCATGGGCAGGAAAAACAGATTGGCGGAAGCAATGCCGTAGATGGTGGCCACGAAAGCGGCGGCGATACCCGCACCCAGCTTGGACGGGTCGGCCAGGTTCTTCATGACGGCCATGAGGCCCAGTACCGCACCGATAATGCCGAGCGTGGGTGCATAAATACCCATGCCCTCGAATACCTTGGCGGCGTCGATATCCCCATGTTCCTTGGTACTCAGTTCCACTTCGAGCACACTGCGGATGGCTTCGGGCTCGGTGCCGTCTACCAGCATCTGCAGCCCCTTGCGGGCGAAGGTATCTTCGGTCTGTTCGACCAGCGCCTCCAGGCCCAGCAGGCCTTCCTTACGGGCAATCTGGCTCCACTGCAGTATCTGCTGTATCAGTTGTTCCAGGTCGGCGACTGGCGGGCGGATGACCCATTTCACAATGCGCATGGCGCGGCTGAAAGTGGCAGGCGGGGTCTGGATGAAAATGGCGGCGACCGTGCCCACCAGCACAATGACAAAAGCCGCTGGCGACAACAGCGAGGAAATGCCGCTGCCTTTCAGGATGCTGCCGCCAATGAGCGCCGCCACGGCAAGCACCAGACCGATAACCGAGAGGCGGTCCATCAGGCGGCTCCCTCAAGCGGCGACGGCGCCATGCTGGCGACAATTGCGCCCAGGTCCAGAATCAGGGCGATACCACCCTTGCCGGTCACTGTGGCGCCGGCGACGCCGCTGGCTTTCTTGAGCAGGCGGCCCAGTGGCTTGATCACGACTTCTTCCCGGCCGGTGACGCTGTCGACCACCAGACCAAAACGGTTACCGGCGATCTGGGTCACGACCACATGACCGTTAAAGGCGTCGCCCGCTGCAGGGTCAACCCACTGGCGCAGCGAAATAAGCGGCAGGGCGCTGCCGCGTGTCCAGACTACCTTGCGGCCTTCCAGGGTGCGTATGTCTTCCGGGTCCAGCAGGAAGACTTCCTCAACCGTGGACAGGGGCATGGCGAAAGCGCGGCCATGCACGCGGGTCATCAGGGTGGGCAGGATGGCCAGCGTCAGTGGCAGGCGCAGGGTGAAACGCGAGCCGTGGCCCAGTTCCGAACTGATGTGAATCTGGCCATTGAGTTCATTGATGCGGGACTTCACCACATCCATGCCGACGCCACGTCCGGAAACTTCGGAAACCTCGGTCTTGGTGCTGAAGCCGGCCATGAAGATCAGTTGGTAGGCGTCCTCATCGGACATGTGGATAGCGGCTTCCTTGCTGATCAGCCCCTTGTCGATGGCTTTTTCACGCAGCACTTCGGCATCCATGCCGGCGCCGTCATCCTCGATATGAATCAGGATGCTGTCACCTTCCTGCTGGGCCGCGAGGCGCAGTTTGCCGGCACGCGGCTTGCCGCGTTTTTCCCGGATATCCGGCGCTTCCACGCCATGGTCGATGGCGTTACGCACCAGATGCACCATGGGGTCTGCCAGTGCTTCCACCAGGTTCTTGTCCAGGTCTTCATCCTGACCTGCCAGTTCCAGTTCGATTTCCTTGTTGAGGCTGCGCGCCAGATCCCGGGTCAGTTTGGGAAAGCGTGAAAACAGCTTGCCAATAGGCTGCATGCGGGTGCGCATCACGGCCGACTGCAGGGAATAGGTAATAGTGTCGAGTTCGCCCACTGCACGCTCAAAAGGCGGATCTTGGTATTCCTCGCGCAGGGTCTTGAGACGATTGCGCACCAGTACCAGCTCGCCGACCAGGTTCATCAGTGAGTCCAGCCGTTTGGTGTCCACGCGTACGCTGGTTTCCATCGGCTCGCGCTTGGGTCTGGCTTTCTTTTCCGGATCCGCGGCGGCTTCGGGTGGCGCAGCCTTTACGGCCGGAGCCTGATGTTCGCTGTCGTTGACGGGCTCGGCGCCGACGCTGGCGGGCGGTGCATCACCATGCAACTGGTCCAGCAGGGCTTCGAACTCGTCATCGGTAATCGTGTCCGGTGAAGCGGTTTCCACCTCAACGGGTTTGGGGGCCGGCCGGGATTGACCTTTGAGTGCATCCTGCAAGGCCTGCAACAGGTCGGCCGGAGCTGACTCCGGTTCCTCGCCTTCACGCAGGGCGGCCATCTGTTCCAGTAACACGTCCAGGCTGCGCTGGGCCAGGTCCATGATGTGGGGTTCGGCGGCCAGCTCACCGTTGCGCACCATGTTGAATACGTCCTCGGCC
Organism: uncultured Salinisphaerales bacterium; assembly: GCA_913055805.1. GTDB lineage: Bacteria > Pseudomonadota > Gammaproteobacteria > Nevskiales > CAJXLF01 > CAJXLF01. The sequence goes on along the minus strand of CAJXLF010000002.1, from coordinate 304,496 downwards.
CGATGGCAGAGGTCGACGATACGCTGCTGGTTGAGGAAACCGGCGCCGCCCTTCACGGTATGAAAGGCGCGAAACACGGCATTCAGAAGATCCGGGTTATCCGGCTCCTGTTCCAGTTCCACCAGTTGGGGACCCAGGTTCTCCAGCAGTTCGCCCGCTTCGTCCAGGAAATCACCCAGCATCTCCTCATGCATGGCAGCTCCTAGAGACCCAGGCCGGAAAGCAGGTCATCGGCGTCGTCCTGACTGACACCGGCATCATGTTTGGTGATGGCCGGCCCATTGGCCCGGCCATCCCATTCCTCGGGCAGGGACTGCGGTTCGACTCCGGCGGCGGTGAGCAGGGTGCGCAATGCGTCTTCGGTGCCACGCACCATGGTGACCACCCGGCGAATAATCTGGCCGGTCAGGTCCTGATAGCTTTGCGCCAGCGCCATTTCCGAGAGCAGGCGGTTGATCTCGGTGGTCTGTTCGCGTTGCAGCGCCGGTTGTGGCGCACGCAACAGCTGGCCGGTGACGGCGCGTGCCTCATCGACCAGATCCAGGGTCCTGTGCGCGGCCTCTTCGGTCAGCCGGATGACATGATCCAGACGCTCGGCGGCATCTGGCAGTTCCGTGCCGGTGGTGCGGGCCAGGCGTTCATCCAGTTGCAGGCTGCGCAGCGACTGCTGCAGCCGCTCATGAATGCGGGTAACGCCCTCCAGCAGCACTGCTTCCCGGTCGGTCGCAGGGGTGGTGTTCTGCGGGTTCATGATCAGGCCGCACTTTGCTGCAGACGCTCGAAAATGCGATCCATCTTTTCTTTCAGCGTGGCCGCGGTGAATGGCTTGATGATGTAGCCGTTGACCCCGTTCTGGGCGGCTTCAACAATCTGCTCCTTCTTGGCTTCGGCGGTGACCATCAGCACTGGCAGGGCCTTGAGTGCCGCATCGGCGCGAATGGTCTTGAGCAGATCAAGGCCGGTCATGCCCGGCATATTCCAGTCGGTGATGACGAAGTCGATGCCGCCGGCCTTGAGTACCGGTACGGCCGTATTGCCATCATCGGCTTCCACGGTGTTGTTGAAACCAAGATCCTGCAACAGGTTCTTGACGATTCTCCGCATGGTGGAAAAGTCGTCGACGATCAGGATTTTCATGTCCTTGTTCATGATTTACTCCATCATTCCTTAATGGTGTTCCGGCGGGTCATTGATCCACTCGCCCAGGCGAGAGCGCAGACGCGTCAGTGCCTGGCCATGCAGCTGGCAGACGCGTGATTCGCTGACGCCGAGTACGGCGCCGATTTCCTTGAGATTCAGTTCTTCCTGGTAGTACAGGGCCATGACCATCCTTTCGCGTTCCGGTAACCGGTCGATGGCGCTGGCCAGGTCATTTTCGAAATCCGCGGCTTCCAGTTCCGCTTCAGGTTCCATCCCGTCAGCGCAAACTCCCGCAATTTCACCCTCGTCATTGGCGATATCGTCAAAGCCGAGCACGTGTGACCGGGCCGCTTGTTCGGCCATCTCATAATAGTTATCGATCGAAACGCCCATTTCTTCAGCAATTTCTGCCGGATCGGCTGCGCGGCCGGTGCGTTGCTCGATTTTACGGATGGCTTCGGACAGATCCCGTGTGTGCTTCTGTACCGATCGTGGCGCCCAGCCGTTGCGGCGTACCTCGTCGAGCATGGCGCCGCGAATACGCAGGGTGGCAAAGGTCACAAAACTGGCGCCGGCGTCGTGGCTGGCATCGTAGTTTTGTGCCGCCTCGATAAGGCCGATCATGCCGGTCTGGATGAGATCGTCGACCTCAATGCTGGCCGGCAAACGGGCGGCCAGGTGGTAGGCGATGCGCTTTACCAGATCATAATGCTGGCTGACATAGTCAGACGCACCCTGCTGGGCAACGCTGCCATATGCCTCACGCACCTGGGCGTTCATAGGGCTGCTCCCGCGCAGGCCTGCAGGCCCGGGTTATGGGCTGTAGGGTCGGCGAGACGCTCGACAAAGAATTCCAGATTGCCACGGGTGGTTCGCGGCGGTTGCCATTGAATGATTTCCTTGGCCATTTCACGGAAGGCGCGGCTGGAATCGCTCTTGGGATAAAGATCAATGACGGGTTGCTGGCGGCGGATGGCGCGGCGCAACCAGTCGTCATAAGGCACGGCGCCGAAGTAGACCAGATTTACATCCAGAAAGCGGGCGGCGACCCGGGCCAGGTTATCGAAAATCTCGCGGCCTTCAGCCGGGGTGCGTACCTGGTTGGCCAGGACGTGAATACGTTTGACGTGGCAGTCGCGTGACAACACCTTGATCAGGGCATAGGCATCGGTAATCGAGGCCGGTTCCGAACAGGCCACGATAAGGATTTCCTGCGCCGCCTGGGCGAAGGTGGTGACATTGCCGGCAATGCCGGCGGCGGTGTCCACCACCAGCATGTCCAACGGCATGGTCAGGCTGGAAAATGACTGGATGATGCCGGCATGCTGCCCGGCGCTCAGTTCCGACATGTACTGTTTGCCGGAAGCGGAAGGTACGATCTTGAGTCCGTGCGGGCCTTCCAGCAGGGTGTCCTCAAGGCTGCATTCGCCGTTGAGTACATGCGTCAGATTGCGGTGGGGCGTCAGGCCGAGCATGACGTCCACATTGGCCAGGCCGAAGTCGGCATCAAGCAGCAGGGTGCGCTGGCCGGCCGCGGCCAGGGCTGAAGCCAGATTGACGGAAACCGTGGTCTTGCCGACACCACCCTTGCCGCTGCTTACGGCAACCACGCGGGGAATACGCGGCATCGGGGCGCCAAGGTTGGACAGTCCGGCAGCCTGATGGTCATGGGTATCAGACATAAGCATGATGGGTCTCCGACGGGTTTTGATTGTGATGTGGAGCAGACTGCGCCTGGTCCGGACCCCGGGCCTGTTCGCTCGGGCGCGGCGGCAGGTCGCCTCCGGCGGCGCGCATGGCGCGCACCACCAGTTCGTTCGGTTTGCAGCGGTGCAGATCCTCGGGAACCCGCTGGCCGTCGCAGAGGTAATCGATATTCAGCTTGCGCCGGATGGCGACCGACATGGCGCCGCCCAGACGGGTGGTTTCATCCAGCTTGGTGAGGATGCAGCCTGACAGGGGCACATCCGAAAAACGCGCCGCCATTTCTTCGAGATCCTGGGCCTGCCCGGAGGCCGGCATCACCAGGTAGTTCTTGATGTTGTCGCCCAGATTCAGCGCCGCCAGCTGTTCCGACAGGCGGGGATCGCGCGGCGACATGCCGGCGGTGTCGATCAGCACCAGGTGGTAGTCGCTCAGTTTCTCCAGCAGTTCCGAAAGTGACTGGCGCGGCTGCAGGGCATGCACGGGTACACCGAGCATGCGGCCGTAGATGAACAGCTGTTCCTGGGCGCCGATACGGTAATGATCCGTCGTCACCAGGGCGATATCGCGTGAGCTGCGGCTCATGGCGTAGTAGGCCGCCAGCTTGGCAATGGTGGTGGTCTTGCCGACGCCGGTGGGACCAATCAGGGCAATGTGTCCGCCCTTGAGAATGCTGTCGTTGAGCGAAACCGGCAGGGTCTGGGCCAGGCGAACCAGCGCCTGGGATCGAACCTGTTTGGCCGGTGTGCTGCGCTCGATGCTGGACACCAGAGTGCGTGCTACCTGCACATCCAGACCGAGGCCGGTGAGGGTGCGCAGAGCTTCCGTGTGTTCGGGGGTAGCCGCCTGCAGGTCGTAGTTCAGGCTACGCAGCTGGCCTTCGATGCTGTAACGCAGGTTGTTGAGATCACGCTGCAGCTTGGCAATGGCGGGGTCCTGGGCCCAGACAATCTTCTTGGCCGGTTTTTCACGAGGCTGTGCCGGCGCCGCGGTCTCAATGGCGGTACGGGGCTGTTGAGCCGCCTGTGCCTGTTGTTCGGGCGCCTGACGACGCTGTGGGCGTTCGGCCTGGTTGTTACCGGTCCCCGTTACACGCGCAGCCTGTTGCACCAGGGCCTCGTCATAATCGGTGGCCGCAATGATTTCCACGCCGCCAGCAACCTTGTTGCTGGAGAGGATGACGGCATCCGGGCCCTGTTCCTCCCGGACCAGGCGGATCGCGGCGCGCATATCCGGTGCTGTAAATCGTTTGATCTTCATGCGGACATCTCCTTGTCCTCAGTTCTGCCGGCGACCGTCAGGCGGGCTGACCGGCAGAGTCTCCGATGGTTTCCACCAGCCGCAGGTTCTTACCCTCCGGCAGTTCGTGATAAGCCAGTACATGCAGTCCTGGAATGCTGGCCCGTGTCAGTTTCGACAGCAGCGGACGAATGATGCCGGGCACCAGCAGCACCGGCGGTTCGCCTGCGGCTTCACGTCGGTGGACGCTTTTGGTGATCGACTGGTGCATACGCTCTGCTAACTCCGGTTCCACGACTGAACTGCCGTTGGCAACCGAATCCTGCAACATCTGTTCCAGTGGCTGCGTCAGAGTTATGACGGGTAATTCGGGGGCCAGGCCGACAATTTCCTGAACGATCTCGCGGCCCAGTGCAGTGCGTACCGCGGCCGTCAGATTGTGGCTTTCCTGGCTGTGAACCCCATGTTCTGCAAGGGTTTCGCAGATCAGCTTGAGATTACGGATGGGTACCTGCTCGGTCAGCAGGTTCTGCAGCACGCGGACGATGGCCGACAGGGGCAGCAGCTTGGGCGTCAAATCCTCGACCAGCTTGGGCGAGGTGCGCGCCAGACCATTGAGCATTTGCTGGACTTCGTCGTGGCCCAGCAGATCCTGGGCATGATGCTTCACCATATGGGCGACATGGGTGGCGATCACCGAGGAGGGGTCAACCACGGTATAACCCTGGGATTGCGCCTGGTTGTGCAGCGCAGGTTCGATCCACAGCGCTTCAAGGCCGAAAGTCGGGTCCTTGGTGGGAAGGCCCTCGACATGGCCATAGACGCGGCCCGGGTTGATGGCCAGTTCACGTTCCGGCTGGACGTCACCGGCGGCAATCGGTGTGCCGTGCAGCAGAATGCGGTAGCCGGTGGGGGGAAGTTCCAGGTTATCGCGGATATGCACGGCAGGCACCAGAAAACCCAGTTCCTGGGTCAGTTTCTTGCGTACGCCCTTGACCTTGGCCAGCAGCTGGCCACCCTGGGACGCATCCACCAGCGGCACAATGCGATAGCCGACTTCCAGTGACAGGGCATCGGCCGGTGTCACATCATCCCAGCTCAATTCCACCGGTTTGCTTTCTTCGGGTTTTTTCTCTTCCCGGGGCGCTGCGGCCTTTTGCTGGTAAAGACGCCAGGCAGCGTAGCCACAGATGCCGGCCAGAATCAGAAAGGCCAGGTTGGGCATGCCCGGAATCAGGCCAACCCCGCCGAGCAGGCCTGCCGTCACAGCCAGCGCCTTGGGCTGGCCAAACATCTGGGCGGCCACCTGTTTGCCCATGTCCTGGGCTTGCGACATACGGGTGACGAGTATGGCCACGCCGGTGGAAAGCAGCAGGGCAGGCAGCTGGGCCACCAGGCCGTCGCCGATGGTCAGTAATACATAGGCGCGGGCGGCATCACCGATGGCCATATCGTGCTGCACGGTACCCACGGCCAGACCGCCGATGACGTTCACGAACAGGATCAGCAGGCCGGCAATGGCGTCGCCACGTACGAATTTGCTGGCGCCGTCCATGGAACCGTAGAAGTCGGCTTCGTGACGCACTTCCTCGCGTTTGGCCTTGGCTTCCTCGCGGTTGATGACACCGCCGTTCAGATCGGCGTCGATAGCCATCTGGCGGCCGGGCATGGCATCCAGGATGAAGCGGGCGGAAACTTCGGAAATACGGCCGGCGCCCTTGGTCACCACTACGAAGTTGATGACGGTCAGAATCAGGAAGACGACAAAACCGACGAAGTAATTGCCGCCAATGACGAATTCGCCAAATGCTTCGATAACCTTGCCGGCTGCGTCCGGTCCGCTGTGGCCGTTGAGCAGTACCACGCGGGTGGAGGCAATGTTCAGCGACAGCCGCAGCAGGGTGGTGAGCAGCAGCACGGTGGGGAAAACACTGAAATCCAGCGGCCGGGCCACGTATACCACCGCCAATAAAATGACGATGGACAGGGCGATATTGAAGCTGAACAACAGATCCAGCAGCATCGGTGGCAGCGGAATGACCACCATGGCCAGAATCGCCAACAACAGCAGGGGCGCGCCCAGGTGCGAGGTGCAGACCATTTTCAGGCGCTCGCCGAAGCTCATGTTGTTAACGGCCGCTGTGTTCATCCACTCCTACTCCGTTGTTTTTACTGGTTTATTGCCAGCGCTTCTGCCATTCGGCATCTTTGCGTTGCCAATCCGCCGGTAAATCCACTGTGGGCGGTACCGGAGGCCTGCCAGTGCCGGGACGCCAGCGTTTGAGCTGGTAGACCCAGGTCAGCACCTGGGCCACGGCGGTATACAGGCCCGCGGGCACCTCCTGTTCGAGGTCAACGCTCCTATACAAGACTCGGGCCAGCGGCGGCGCGCTGAGGATGGGGACTTTGTGCTCTGCAGCAATTTCGCGGATTTTGGCGGCCACTTCGTCCATACCCTTGGCCACCACCACCGGCGCGTTCATGCGGCCGGGCTTGTAGGAAATGGCCACGGCGAAATGGGTCGGGTTCACGACGACAACATCGGCATCGGGTACCGCTTCCATCATGCGGCCGCGGGCAATGCTCTGCTGCAGGCTGCGCAGCTTGGATTTCACTTCCGGCCGGCCTTCGGTTTCCTTGAGTTCGTCCTGTACTTCCTGGCGCGTCATGCGCAGCTTCCGCAGGTTCTGCCAGATCTGGTAGGGGGCATCAATGGCGCCTACCAGCAGCAATGCCAGGGTCAGCACGATGAAAATCCAGCTCACCGAGAAGAACGCCCTGGGCAGGCCGGTGCCTTCGATAGTGCGGGCCAGGGCCAGCAGGTCGGGCGCCATCTGCCACAGGGCAATCAGGGCAATGCCGGCAATCAGGAAGAACTTGAGCAGTGAGCGGCCCAGTTCGGCCAGGCTGTTGAGCGAGAATATGCGGCCGATACCCTTGACCGGATCCATGCGCTTGAAATCCGGGGCCATGGCCTTGAGGCTGATGTTCCAGCCGCCGACGAGCATGGGGCCGAGGATGGCGCCCACTACGGTGGCCAGCAGTACCGGGGAGATCACCAGCAGTGCGGTAATCAGTCCACGGGTGAAAAAACCAGGCAGTTTCTGGGCATCCAGCTGTGCCCCCATGCTGACCGCTTCGTTCAGGCTGCCATGCAGCCATTGCAGGGTTTCCTCGGCCAGAGAACTGCCAAACATGCTGAAAGCCAGCGCCGCCGCGCCGACCACGATAGCGCCCTGCAGGTCGCGGGAACGCGGAACCTGACCTTTCTCGCGGGCCTCACGGACCCGTTTGGGCGTGGGTTGTTCAGTGCGGTCTTGCTGGTCTTGTTCTTCTGACATGGCGCCCTCCTGATTGTTTGCCGATCATTCCGCGCCGATCAGCCCGCGCAGGAATTTCAGCGCGGTCAGCGTGTCAGTGCTGAATTGTTCGCCCAGCGCCGGCAGTACCAGCCACAGCAGCAGGATTCCGGACAGCAGGGTGATGGGGAAACCCAGGGCAAACAGGTTGAGGGCAGGTGAGGCGCGGCTGATCACGCCGAAGGCCATATTGACCAGCAGCAGGGCGATGACCACCGGCAGCGCCAGGCGGATGCCGTTTTCCAGCAAACCGGCGCTGAACATCACCAGGTCATGGGCACGCGTGGCCGTGACGTGCTGGCCAGCCACCGGCAGGGTCTGAAAACTGCTGTGCAGCAGTTCGATCAGGGCCAGATGGGCATTGGTGGTGACAAACAGCACCGTGGCCATGATCAGGAAGAGCTGCGAGACCACCTGGGTGCTGCCGCCACGGATGGGATCGGTGAGCTGGGCAAAGCCCAGGCCGATGCTCAGGGCGCAGAGTTCGCCGGCGTAGAGCAGGGCGTCGAATACCACCTGCAGGGCGAAGCCGAGCATGACGCCGATGAGGATTTCGTGAACGATGCCCAAAAACCAGGCGGGTGAAAGTATTTCCAGCTGTGGCGCCTCGGGTAACAGGGGCAGCAGCACCACGGCAAACAGGGCAGCCATGAATACCCGCACCCGGGTCGGGGTGGACTGGGAACTGATCACCGGTGCGGCCATGAACAGGCCGCCGATACGTAAAAAAGGCCACAGAAAGCCCTCGGCGAACCTGATCCATTCGGCGGCGGCGGATTCCAGGCCGGGCATGATGGTGCCCTTACCCGAGAACGCCGGTGATGCTGCCGAACAGGCGGGTGGTGAAATCCATCAGCAAATGCAGCATCCAGGGGCCGGCGGCCACCAGCACGCCCGCCAGGGCAATGAGCTTGGGGATGAATGACAGGGTCATTTCGTTGATCTGGGTGGCGGCCTGCAGCATGCCGATGATGGCGCCGACCAGCAGTACCGTGAGCAGCAGCGGGGCGGAAATCAGGGCGGCGACCCACAGGGCTTCGCGGCCCAGATCGAGGATGCTTTCCGGCGTCATCACAGTCCCCTGAAGCTGCCGGCCAGGGAGCCGATCACCAGCACCCAGCCATCGACCAGCACAAACAGCATGATCTTGAAGGGCAGGGAAATGAGCATGGGTGACAACATCATCATGCCCATCGACATCAACACGCTGGAAACCACCAGGTCGATGACCACGAAGGGCACAAACAGCAGGAAACCGATCTGGAAGGCGGTTTTCAGTTCACTGGTCAGGAACGCGGCCGCCAGTACCGGGAAAGGCACATCGGCGGTACTTTCGAAAGGACCGGACTCGGACAGCTGGCTGAACATCAGCAGGTCGGCGTCGCGAGTCTGCGACAGCATGAATTCCTTCAGTGGCAGGGAAGCCGCCGTCCAGGCCTGCTGAAACTCCATTTCCTCATTCAGATAAGGCTCAATGCCGGCTTCATAACTCTTCTGGAACACCGGCATCATGACGAACATGGTCAAAAACAGCGCCAGGCCTACCAGTACCTGGTTGGTGGGGGTCTGGCCGGTGCCCAGTGCCTGGCGCAGCAGGCCGAGCACGATGATGATGCGGGTGAAAGCGGTGGTGGTCAGCAACAGCGCCGGCAGCATGCTCAGCAGGGTCATCAGCAGCAGGGCCTGCAGCGAAAGGCTCCAGGTTTCGCCGCCGCCGGTATTGGGTTCCACGGTCAGGGCGGGTACGCCCGGTTCGGCCCAGGCGGCGCCGCCTGCCAGCAGGCAGAGCAATGCCGTGGCCGTAACGGCCAGTGAGGTCCAGCGCTTCATGACTTGTCAGCCTGTTCGAGGGCGTTGGAGAAGCTGTCGTTGGCGGCGTCGAATACGTGCAGGGGGTACACCCGGCCCGGACTGACGCCGATCATGACGACCTTGCCACGGGCCTGGATCAGCATGACGCGTTCGCGGTTGCCTACCGGCATGGCGCCCAGCATCTGCATCTGGCCCTGATTGCCGCGGGGACCGTGCTGCATGCGCTGCAGAAAGCGCGCCAACAGCAGGAACAGTCCCAGCACAACGGCCAGCGCTACCAGGGTCTTGAGCATTGAGAAGGCAACGGCAGAACTCATGACAATCTCCTGTGACGGGCCTTATTTCAGGCGCCGGATACGTTCAGCCGGGCTGACCACGTCGGTCAGGCGCACACCGAAGCGGTCGTTGACCACCACGACTTCGCCATGGGCGATCAGCGTGTTATTGACATAGACATCCAGGGGCTCGCCGGCCATGCGCTCCAGTTCCACCACCGAGCCCTGGTTGAGCTGCAGCAGATTGCGGATGGGCACGCGGGCCCGCCCCAGTTCCATCGACAGGGTGACCGAGACGTCCAGAATCACATCGAGATTGACATCGTTCGGGGCGTTGTCGGCCGGCGTGGTCGCCGGTGCAGCGGCATTGCCCTGGTCTTCCTTCAATGATTCGAAAGTGGCAGGTTCCGCTGCGGCTGCCTTGGCTTCGGCGCCCTTGGTCGGGGTTTCCTGCTGAGGGTTTTCTTCGGCAGTATTCATGGCTTACCTCATGGCTTGCTCTGGCGTTTGCCAGGGTTGTTACGACGGATGACTTCAGTGATCTTGATCGCGTTGTGGCCTTCGAAAACGCCTACACGACCACGGAAAACCGGTATCTGCTCCACGCAGAGATCAACCGCCTTGGGGATATCGATGGGGATGATGTCGCCGGCCTTAAGCTTGGAAAGATTGCGCAGCGGGATCTCCGCTGTGGACAACTGGGAACTGAGTTCCACCTGGGCGTCCTGAATCTGCTCACGCAGGGCCATGGTCCAGTGCTCGTCGCGATCCATGCGGTCGGACTGCACCCCGGCATCCAGCTGGTCCCGGATCGGCTCGATCATGGAATAGGGCATGGTGATATGCAGATCGCCACTACCACCTTCCAGCTCAATGCCGAAACGCGAGACCACCACGTGCTCGGAGGGCGACACGATGTTGGCAAAATGAGGATTGACCTCGTGGTTGATGAACTCGAATTCCAGTGGCATGACGGCCTGCCAGGCTTCCTGCATATCCTTGAAGCACTGCTGCAGCATCATCTGGATCACACGCAGTTCGGTCGGGGTGAATTCGCGGCCCTCGATCTTGGCCGGGAAACGGCCGTCGCCACCAAAGAAGTTATCCACCACGGTGAATACCAGGCGGGGTTCAAAAATAACTAGAGCAGTTCCTCTTAATGGCTTGATTTTATAAAGATTCAAGCTTGTAGGGACGTACATGGTGTGCATGTAGTCCGAAAACTTGAGCATCTCCACACCCTTCACCGTGAGGTCGGCCGAACGGCGCAGCATGTTGAACAGGCTGATGCGGTAGAGGCGGGCAAAACGCTCGTTGATCATCTCCAGAGTCGGCAGGCGGCCGCGCACAATGCGGTCCTGGGAGGCAAAGTCGAAGGATTTGACCTCGCCCGGATCAGCCTCGTGTTCCTCTGTCTCAACGGCGCCGCTATCGACACCATCGAGCAGTGCGTCGATTTCGTCCTGGGAAAGCAGATCAGCGTTACTCATGACTGACTCACTGCATCACGAAGCTGGTGAAAAGCACGGCTTCGATGGATGTCTGGACACTGTGCGCCTTCAGCACGGCGTTGATTTCGTCGCGTGCAGCCGCTTGCAGGTTTTCCTTGCCGCTGCGGGGAATCAACTGGGCGAATTTTTGCTGGGCAAACAGCAACAGCAGCCGGTTGCGGATTTCCGGCATGTAGGTTTCAACTTCGGCCAGCGCCTGGCTGTCATGCGCCATGATCTGGACGTTGAGCTGCAGATAGCGCATCAGATCCGGGTCATCGAGATTGACGACAAAGCCCGGGTCCAGCTCCAGGTAATGCGGTTTGCTGCTGACCACCGGTTCGGCGATTTCGCCTTCCACGGCAGGCGCGGGCTTGAGGAAGAAGAACCAGCCGGCGGCACCGCCTCCGGCAAATACGATCAACAGCAGGAATATCCACAGCCATTTACGGCTGCCTTTTCCGGTTTCCTGTACCTCGTTGCCTTCGGCCTGTGCCTCGACATCGAGGTCTTCGGCATTGGCAGTTGTCGATTCAGCCACTGATTGTCTCCGCTCGGGTTAATGCTCCCTCCGGGGTGCAAGGCCCGTGCCACAGAGTCAGTGCTTTTAACTAACTGTAATTAAAGATAAATATTAAGATTGCGACTGATCGGGAAACAGCCCGACAGAGTATTGACGGAAGATTGGCGAGCCTGCCGTCAAAGCGCTGTCAGGACTTTGACGCCCGTTTCAGGCATAGAGATCCAGCAGGCTGTCGCTGCTCGGGGCGCGGGCAGTCGTCTGCGGCAGGGATTCCTGAACTTCTGCCGTGGATACGGAGGTTTGCGGGGCAAACAGTGAGCCGCCGGATTGATTCGGATCCTGACCCTGTCCACCGAAATGATGCTGTATGTCCGCGCGCACCAGATTCATGCCCTGCTGATTGAAGTATTCCCGCAGGCGGGGCAACGCGGCTTCCAGGGCCTCGCGCGTATCCGCATTGACCGCGGCAAACTGTATGGCGGCCTGATCACGGGCCGTTTCAATGCGTATATTGACCGGGCCCAGTTCAGCCGGGTGAAGATGCAGTTCGGCCTGCTTGATATCCTGGCGGCCGAGCATGACGACACGCTCGCTCAGAGCCTGTTGCCAGGCCGGCTGCTGGATATTGCCGGGCACGTCAAAGCGGGGAATGTTCTGTACAGCCTCGCCACGGGGCGCGCTGGGTTGATGCAGCAATGCAGCATGCTGGCCACTGGCGACCGTGGAAGGCTGTAGCGACTCCAGGGGCTTGAGCCCCTCAAAACGGGCCGCAAGAGTGATATTCCCGCCCTGGCCGGTCTGAGCGGATTTCAATGCTTCAAGCTGGGGATTCAAAGTGGGCAGGTTGCCCTGGGTCTGGGCCTGTTGCGTCTGTGCCGTTGTGTTCAGGGGCTGGGTATTGCCGCCGGTTGCGGGCCTGGCTTCCGCCGCCCGGCCGACTGCCTGCAGGGCGGTGGCCAGCGGATCGGCATTACCCTGGCTGTTCGCCATCTGTGTGCGGGCCTCCCGTAATTGGCTTAACACATGTAATGCGTGGTGGATGCCTTGTGCTGTTTCTGTCTCTTCCGCAAGGTCGGTGTTTTCTGTTAGCGGCTGCCCGGTCAGGGTATCTGCGCCGGCTGCGCTGTCCTTCTGCCCCAGGCTCTGGGCGAGTTCTTCGCTGACTTCGGTGGCAAGCGCCTCACTCTCGGCCGGCAACTCGGCGCCGGCTTCTTCCTGCATTTGTCCGGCGATACGGGCAAACAGGCCGGGGATACCCGCGACTTCGGGGTTTGCCGATCGCTGGGCGCCTGTTGCTGAACTGGCCGGGTTGGTTGCCTGTACCGGGGGAGTGGCGCTGGGCATGGATCAGCCTCCGTTGCCGTGATGCAGAATGCGGTGTGCCTGCTGGGCGATTTCGTCCAGTTCTTTCTGTTCGCGATGAGCCGCCTGACGGCGTGCCCGCTGCCTTTCATTTTCAATCAGTTGTTCGTAGCGCCGCGTTTCGCTGTTGGCCATGATCCAGGACTGACGCGCCTGCTCAGCCCGTTGTCGCAGCTTGTTGATTTGCTGCTGCTGCATGTGAATGGCCTGCTGCAGGCGGCACATGAAGGCATGGCGGTTGGCCAGCGTGCTGGCGCGGGCGCCGTTGATATGGTTCGCGGCCGGCGTCTGGTTTGTGTGTGTATAACTTTGAAGTTGATGAAGTTTTTCACTCTCCAGGTCAACACGGTCACGGGCGTCGGACAGTTGCTGCAGGGCCTTCTGTTCGACCAGTTTGGCTCGCATCAGCAGCGTGCTGTAGCGCGCGCCGGGTTCCTGGTAACTGTTGAATTTCATGATCTGCTCTCCTCAGCCATGCCCGGTACGGTCTGTGCCTGGGCATCGGGTTTTTTGGCGGCGCGAATCAGTTGGCCCAGTTTGTTGATGCTGCCGGCATAGTCGGCAGCCTCATGGATGTCCTGTTTCAGCAGGGCTTCGATACGTGGCCAAAGGGCAATGGCAGTATCGACGGTTGGATTGCTGCCCGACTGGTAGGCGCCGATGCTGATCAGGTCGCGATGGCTGCGATGCGCACCCAGCAGACTGCGCATGACCTGGCTCCATTGATGGTGTTCGGTCGAAATAATGTCCTTGGCCACGCGGCTGACAGAGGCTTCTACGTCAATGGCCGGATACATGCCGGACTCGGCAATATCGCGGGACAGCACAATATGGCCATCCAGAATCGCGCGTGAGGCATCGGCTATGGGTTCCTGGTTGTCATCGCCTTCCACCAGTACGGTGTAGAAACCGGTGATCGAACCGCCGTTGTCCTTGCCATTGCCGGCGCGTTCAATCAGCTGTGGCAGACGGGCGAATACGGATGGGGTGTAGCCGCGGGTGGCCGGCGGTTCGCCCACGGCCAGGCCGATTTCACGCTGCGCATGGGCAAAACGGGTCAGTGAATCCATCAGCAGCAATACCTGGCGGCCGCGATCGCGGAAATATTCGGCGATTGCGGTGGCGCGCCAGGCGGCATGAATGCGCGCCAGCGGCGGACGGTCGGCCGGGGCGGCGACCACCACGGCGCGGCGCATGCCTTCGGCGCCGAGCGTACGTTCAATGAAGTCACGCACTTCACGGCCGCGTTCACCGATCAGGCCGACCACGATGACTTCCGCCGAGGTATAGCGGGTCATCATGCCCAGCAGGGTGCTTTTGCCTACACCGGAACCGGCAAACAGACCGATGCGCTGGCCGCGGCCCACGGTAAGCAGGGAATTGATGGCGCGCACACCCACGTCCAGGGGTTCGGTGATGGCGGCGCGTTCCATGGGATTCAGGGGGGCGGCAATCAGGGGTACGCGATCAGTCAGTCGCAGGGGCTGCTTGCTGTCCAGCGGGCGGCCCTCATCGTCAATCACGCGGCCCAGCAGGGCGTCGCCGACGGGCACCTGCAGGCCTTCCGACAGCGGGCGTACCCGCAGATTCGGCAGCAGGCCGCGCATGTCGCCGGTGGCCATCAGATAGCTGCGGTCGCCGGCAAAACCGACCACCTCTGCTTCCAGTTCACCGCCATGGGCGGTTTCCACCGCGCAGCGGCCGCCAATGGGTATATGGCAGCCGCTGGCTTCCAGTGTGAGGCCCACTACACGCTTGAGCAGGCCTTCGACCTGGTAGTCACGGGTACGGGGCAGGCGCTCGCTCATGCCGTGCAGGCGTTGCAGCAGCCGTTGATCACGGGCTTGTTGCCAGGCGGGGCGTGCGGCGGCGGCCTGAGGCATATCAGTTGCCTTCCATCAGGTCGTTGAGCATGGCTTCCAGACGCGCCTGCAGGGTGCCGTCCAGGGCGCCGCTGTCGGTCTGGATACGGACATCGCCGGGGCGCAGCACACGGTCGTGCAGCACGCGCCAGCCTTCGCCGTTATTGCCCAGCATTTCAGTCAGGGCCGTGGCATCGTCCGGGCAGAGATAAATGCTGACCACGCGGTCGGTGGGTTGCAGCAGTTCTATGCCCTCGCGAATAAAGCCTGCCAGGGCTTCGGGTTCCTGCGGCAGGGCCTTGCGCAGAATGCGCTCGCACAGCTGCAGGCACAGTTGCAGCAATTCGTGCTGGATTTCCTCATCCAGTGCATGCAGCGGGCGGCCCATGTTTTCAAGCACGCCCTGCATACGGGTAATAAGTACATCGGCATGGGCCAGGCCAGCGGCCTTGCCTTCCTGGTATCCCTGGTTGAAACCTTCCTCGCGGGCAGTCGCGGAAATACTGTCCAGTTCCTGTGCGGTATGCAGGGAACCGGCACCCTGATTGCCCGCCACGCCATTGAGGTTGGGCATCTGCCAGCGGATGGCGGATTCCTTGTCGATATTCTCGCCGGGTCTAGACATATTCTTCGCCCTTTGAGGCGCCGAGGCTGATGGTGCCTTCCTCGGCCAGGCGGCGGGCTATGCCCAGAATTTCCTTCTGGGCTGCCTCGACATCCGACAGGCGCACCGGGCCCAGCGCCTCGATGTCTTCCTTGAGGATTTCCCCGGCGCGCTGGGAAATGTTGCTGGTGATCTTCTCGGCCACTTTCGGGTCGGCGCCCTTCAGGGCCACGGCCAGCTTGTCGTTGGGTACGTCGCGCAGCAGGGTCTGCATGTCGCGGTCCTCGACCTCGGCCAGGTTGTCGAATACGAACATCAGGTCCTGGATCTGGGTAGCCAGGCCTTCATCGTTCTCGCCGATCTGGCCCATGATTTCCTGTTCCTGTGAAGAATCCAGGAAATTCATGATGTTGGCGGCGACTTTTATACCGCCGACATTGGAGGATTTGAGGTTGTTCTGGCCGGCAAACTGGCGTTCCATAATGTCGTCCAGTTCATGCAGGGCAGAAGGCGGGATGCCGTCCAGCGTGGCGATACGCATCAGCACATCCGGCCGTACCCGCTCCGGCAGCTGGCCCAGTACATCGGCGGCCAGATCGCTTTCCAGGTAGGACAGCACAATGGCGATAATCTGCGGGTGTTCGTTGCGAATAAGTTCGGCAATGGAGCGGGGCTCCATCCATTTGAGCGCCTCCAGACCCTTGGTGTTACGGCCCAGCAGGATGCGGTCGATCATGCTGCCGGCCTTGTCTTCACCGAGGGCTTCCACCAGCACCTTGCGTACGTAGTCATCTGCGCCCACGCCCAGCGAGGTCTGGTTTTCCATGTCGGACACGAAGGCGTCCATGACGATTTCGGCCTGCTGCTTGGTGACTTCGCTGACCGAAGCCATGGCCTGACCCACACGCTGGACATCCTTGGCGCCCATGTGCTGCAGAACCTGGGCCGCCTCACTTTCACCCAATGACATCAGCAGAATGGCTGCTTTCTGGGTGCCGGTTATGCTTGGTGTTGCTTCAGCCATCTTTCGATACCCATGCTTTGACCACCTGGGCCACTTGTTTCGGATCCTGGGCCACGGCGCTGCGCGCCACGGCCAGCTTGTCGTCATAGCCCAGACCAGGGCGGGCGGGCGCCATGCCAGCGCCGGCCAGGGCAGGTTGTGCAGTGCCCGCGACTTCGCCGCTGAGCGCACCGGCAGCCCGGTTGCGGATGATGTTGCCCTGGGTCTGGATGATGTTCTTCATGGCCGGGCGCAGGACACCGAAGCCGATGGCCAGCAGCACCAGTACACCCAGCATCTGTTTCAGGGCGTTCTGCAGCCAGGGTTTCTCCCACAGCGGCGCCGAGGGCAGGGCTTCGATTTCAGGACGCAGGAAGGGTTGATTGGTCACCGCCACGGTATCGCCGCGTTCGGCATTGAAACCGACCGCTTCCTTGACCAGTGATTCCACCTGCTTGAGCTGGGCTTCACTCAGTGGCACGTATTCGATTTCGCCACCGTCCTTGCGGGTAGGGATGTTGTCGACCAGTACGGCTACGGAAAGCCGGTTGATGGTGCCGGACGGGGTGCGGGTGTGGCTGACCGTGCGGTCCACTTCATAGCGCCGTGATTCGTTACGGCTCATGTTTTTCACGTCAGCGGCGCTGCCGCCTTCGCCACGGGCTGCAGCCGCACTGATGGGCTGATTGGCGGTGGCGCCGGGAATGCCGCCGGTTCCAATGCTGGAGCCGCGGCTGCTGTTTTCGCTGACCTGTTCGCTGCGTACCACGCGCGTGTCGGGGTTGTAGACCTCGCGGGCCTCTTCGGTGACCGAGAAGTCCATGTCGGCAGCCACCTGTGCGCTGACACGCCCGATACCCATCATCGGTGTCAGCAGTTGTTCAATGCGTTGTACATAGCCGGTTTCCAGCTGGCGACGCTGGTCAAACTGCGCGGCGCTGGCCGCCAGGGCCGGGTCGCGGTTGTTGTCGCTGAGCAGGCGTCCGCTCTGGTCCACCACGGTGACACGTCCGGAGGGCAGATTCGGCACGCTGCCGGATACCAGATGCACAATGGCGTCCACCTGGGCCATTTCCAGACGGCGGCCCGGGTAGAGTTCTACCAGCACCGAGGCACTGGCTTCGCGGTGGTCGCGGGCAAAGGCGCTTTCCTTGGCCATGGCCAGATGTACACGGGCGACCTTGACCGACTGCATGGAAGTAATGGTGCGCGCCAGTTCGGTTTCCAGGGCAGTCTGGTAACGGGCGGTTTCAATGAACTGACTGGTGCCAAAACCCTGCTCCTGTTGCAGCATTTCCATGCCTACGGAGCTGCCCATGGGCAGAGCCTGCCCGGCCATGGCCAGACGCGCTTCGCGCACCTTGCCGGCCGGCACTTCAATGGCGCCGCTGGCGGACAGCTTCATGGGGATGCCGGAAGCGTCCAGGGCATCTGCCACCTGGGCGGCGTCACGGTCGCTCAGGCCGGTATACAGCGGCTGGTAGTCGGAGTTGTTCACCCACAACCAGATCTGTACGCCCAGAGCGATACCGGCAATGATGCTGGCCAGCATCATCAGGGGACGAACCCCGATCTTGTCCAGCCAGCGTGTTACGTCCAGGTCAGCCATAATTCAGAGCCCCTCAGATCGGCATGTTCATAATGTCCTGATAGGCGCGCACCATGCGGTTGCGTACCTGGGTCAGGGCGGTGAACTCCACCTGGGAACGATTGGATGCGAGCATGACATCGGCCAGGCTCACGTCCGGCTGTCCCAGTTCGAAGGCGCGGGCGGTGTCGGCTGCCTGGGTCTGGGTTTCGCTGACGCGGTTAACGGCTTTACCCATGAGATCGCCAAAATCAGTACGTTCGGTCGCCGGCGCCTGGGCCGGTGTTTCCATGCCGGCCGAACGCGCCTGTAAAGCACGCAGCTGACTCAGAACCGAATTGATTTCAACTGAACTCATGGTTGTCTCCGTAAGTCACAGCCCCGCTGCAAGTCCTGTGCCCGTCAGCCTAAAGATTTCGCTCAGGCTGCCGACCGGTCGGCCTGCATGTCGTACTTGCGCAGCTTTTCCACCAGGGTGGTGCGCCGCAAACCCAGTAATTGCGCGGCATGTGCGACCACACCTTCAGTGCGGTCCAGCGCCTGCGTAATCAGGGTTTTCTCGATATCCGCGATGTGGTGACGCAGGTTGATACCGGCGTCCGGCAGAAAATCGTCACTGCTGGTCGGGGATTCGACGGATTCCCCGCTGATTTGTGCGCCGGTGTTTTGTTCCTCCGCTTCTGCGCTGACCTGGATATCGGTCTCCGGGCCGCGATAACGCTCGGGCAGATCCTTGTAGTCGATGCGGCCCTTGGGATTCATGACCGACAGGCGTTCGATCAGGTTGGCCAGTTCGCGCACATTGCCGGGCCATGTGTACTGGCGCAGCGCCTGTAGTGCCTTCTCACTGAACTGCAGCCCGGTGCGGCGTCGTCCCGCGGGGGAGTGGGCCAGATTGGCAGACAGCTCTTCGATCAGCTGCGGAATATCCTCGCGGCGCTCGCGCAGGGGGGGCATGTCGATGGGGAAAACATTCAGTCGGTAGAACAGATCCTCGCGGAACTCACCTTCGGCAATGCGGCTCTCCAGGTCACGGTGGGTAGCGGCAATGATGCGTACATCGCATTCGATGGAGCGATTGCCGCCCACACGCTCGAATACGCGTTCCTGAATGACGCGCAACAGTTTGACCTGCATGTGCAGGCTCATGTCGCCGATTTCGTCCAGGAATATGGTGCCGCCCTCGGCCAGTTCGAAGCGGCCGGCGCGCGAGTTGATGGCGCCGGTGAAGGCGCCTTTTTCATGGCCGAACAGTTCGCTTTCCAGCAATTCGGAGGGAATGGCGCCGCAGTTGATGGCCACGAAGGGCTTGTTGGCGCGTGGCGAGGCATCGTGCACGGCGCGCGCCACGACTTCCTTGCCGGTGCCGGATTCACCCAGGATCAGCACGGTGGTGTCATAGGCCGCCACCTGCTTGATCATGTTGCGCAGGGCTTCAGCCTTGGGCGAGTGGCCGGTGGGGCCCACCATGCGGCTCATGGCCTCTTCCTGTTCAATGCGCATGACGCTGGCCGACTGCAGGATTTCCGACAGTTGCGGGCAGCGCAGGGGATATTCCAGGTTCCAGCAGGTCTCCGGCTCCAGGCCCTGCCGCTCGGCAAATTCTGCGGTGTTGGGCGGCAGCACCAGCACCGGCGGGTGCAGGGGATCCTGCGCCAGCCACCGGGTGACCTGGCGGATCTCGTCCGCCTCGGCCTTGCCAATCATGACGGCGATGTAATCGGAGGGCGCCTGGCTGACGGTCTCCTTGACCGAAGTGCAGAGCCGCGGGCGCAGATCCAGGAAATCCACCAGCGTGCCCAGCATGTCGGCGCGCTCGGCGTCGGCTTCCAGTATGAGTACACGTGATTCAGACATGAGCGCACCTCTTTTCGAAAATTTGCAGAACTTCGCGGATTTCATGGACGTACCAGAGCTTGCTGACAAAGGCGTCAGCGCCGGCCTTGGCCGCGTGTTCGCGGTGTTGGGCATCGTCGTAGTGGCTGACCACCACCACCCAGGGCGGGGAGCTTTGCGCCTTGATCAGGCGGGTCGCCTGCAGGCCGCCCATCTCCGGCATGGCCAGGTCCATCAGCACCACGTCCGGGGCCAGGCTTTCCGCCATTTCCACCGCTTCGCGGCCGTTGCGGGCGCGGCCCGCCACCTTGATATTGGGCAGGGTTTTCAGGAACCGCTCGGCGGATTCCAGGAACCCTTCGTGGTCGTCGACAATCAGGACGCTAATGCGTGACATGATGTTCTCTCCTCGGCCATACGGCCCGCTGACTGCTGGCCGCGTTGGCGGGCCGGTGCGATATTCATGGCTTCGCGATACTTGGCGACGGTGCGGCGCGCAATGCAGATGCCCTTGCGGGCCAGCATTTTGGCGATTACGCCGTCTGACAGTGGCTTGGCGAAGTCTTCCCTCTCGATGATCTTGCGCACCATGGCGCGGACTGCGGTGCCGGCAATCTCACTGCCGTCCTTGCGGTTCAACTGGCTCGAGAAGAAGGTCTTGAGTTCGAATACACCACGTGGCGTCTGTACGTACTTGTTGGTGGTGATGCGGCACACGGTGGATTCATGCATGCCGATGGCATCGGCAACTTCCCGCAAGGTCAGCGGGGCCAGGCCTTCGATGCCCTGTTCCAGGAAGTTTTTCTGACGTTCGAAGATAACGGCAGCCGCACGGCTGAGCGTGTCATTGCGGATTTCCAGGCCGCGTACAATCCAGCGGGCTTCGGTCAGCTGGTCGCGCAGCGCCTGATGCCCGCCGGCTTGCTGGTGGGTGGACAGCATTCTTTCATAGGTGCTGTTCACCCGCAGTCTGGGCAGACGTTCGCGGGCCAGATCCACCCGCCATTGATCGCCGACGCGGCGTACTACAACGTCCGGAAAGATGGCCTGGGCAGCCGGGCTGATGCTTTCACCGGGTTTGGGGTCCAGGCTCAGGATCAGTTGCTCGGCGTAACGGGCTTCTTCTTCGGAAACTTCAAAGTGTGCGGCCAGGTCGGCAGTATCGTGCAGGGCCAGACGGCTGAGGTCTTCCTGCACAATGCGCAGGGCCAGCGCCTTGCCGGGGGTGCCATCCGGATATTCATTCAACTGGGCGGTCAGGCATTCGCACAGGGAGCGGGAGGCAAAGCCGGCCGGGTCGAGCTGCTGCACCTGCAGCAACACTGACTCAACATGGCGCGGACTGCTGTCATATTCCTGACTCAGGCGACGGGCCAGGGCCGGGAAGTCTTCAGTCAGGTAGCCGCTTTCGTCACAGGCATCGACCAGCGAGATAGCGATGGCCTGATCGTTGGCATCGCTGAACTCTTCCATGATCTGGACCTGCAGGCGGCTGTAAATGTCGCCTTCGCTCTCGGCCATGTTGGCCATGGGGTCGTAATCGCTGGAGGCCGCGGCAGCGGGTGTGTCCCAGCAAGCCTCGTAGGCTTCGAGGATTTCGTCAGTCTGTTCTTCGTTGCTGGTGTCGACTTCGTCGTTGTCCAGCTCCTGCAAGTCGTCCTCGACTTCCAGCAGGACATTGGTTTCCAGCGCCTGTTGCAGGGTCTGTTCGAGTTCCAGGCGTGAAAGCTGCAGCAGACGTATCTGTTGCAACAGCTGTGGCGTCATTGCCAGTTGCTGATTCTGTTGAAGTATCTGTGCAGTTTTCATGTCTTCCTCCGGCTGATTTTCCGGCCGATCTTTTCTTTTCGGCCTTGGGTATATTCAAGGCGATCAGGTGTCGGAAAAACAGTCAGGAGGAATACGCCTGGCTGTGGGGTATATCCCCACAAAGGTCAGAATGTGACGGGATTCCGTCTTGCCGGAATCGACAAGGAGATCAGAAAGGGATCAGAGGCCGGAACTGACAGTGGAGCGATGATGCTTGAGGGCAAAACGCAGCAGTTCCTGTCCACGATTCAGGCCGAGGGTTTCCATCATGCGGGAGCGATGGGTTTCCACGGTTTTGACGCTCAGGTCCAGGTGGTTGGCGATTTCCTTGGTGGCATAGCCTTCGGCCATGAGGTCCAGAATCTGCTGCTGGCGTGGCGAAAGTTTGTCGTATTCGCTGTCCTGGCCGTTTTGACCGACCAGGGCGCCCACGACCGATTCGGACACACGTGGCGAGAGGAAGGTCTGGTCCCGCATGACGGTGTCCAGCGCCAGTCCCAGCTCGGCCGGCGCCGAGTCCTTTACCAGGAAGCCGTTGGCGCCGTTGGCCAGGGCGGTTTTGACGTGCGCCATGTCCGAATGCATGGAAAGCATGAGTATCTTGAGTTCGGGCCAGCGGCGGCGGATTTCCTTGAGAATATCCAGTCCGTTGCCGTCAGGCATGGAGATATCCAGTAGCAGAACGTCGGGCAGGTCGTCTTCGATATGCCGAACGGTGCTGCTGCCGGTGGATGCTTCGCCGACCACTTCATAATCCCCCAAGGATTCGATGAGCTGTTTAAGCCCTGCCCGAATCAGTATGTGGTCATCAGCGATCAGGATCCGCATTGAGTGTCTCTCCACCTGCCAGCGTCATCTCGTTATATCTCAGGAGTTTAGATTACAGAAGCCGCCGTGGGGAGGCTGTAGGAAAATTCTTATTCTGAATGTAGTCGTTTTTCGGCAACTGCGCGGCGATGACCCCGGAAGACATAGGCCAGCAAGGCGTCAGCCACGTCGTCGGGCATGGGGTCGAAATGGCAGTGCAACCGATATTCATCCGGCGCATGGGGTTGCGGTTCGCATTGCATGCGGGCCGGCAGTATGACGGGTTGCGCCAGCAGGGGATGCAGGTACAGTGCGAGCCGTCCATGACTGTCGTGTTCGACGGCATCCAGGCTGGTCCAGCGAGCCCAGCTGCCCGCCAGTTGCACGGTATGCGGCAGGGGCCGGGGATGCGCCTGTTCTACCAGAGTGGCAAGCAGATCCAGGGCCAGATTCAGTTTGCTTTCCAGGCGCTGGATTTCGGCTTCCGGTCCGGTCGGTTGCTCGGTTTTCTTGTGGCCACTGGACTCCAGCGCCTCGATCGCCTGCAGGCGCTGGATATTCTGCATATGCAGGGCTTCACCCGGACGCGCAGCGCCGTAGTCGGTGTTCCAGGCCATGGGAATCAGCAGTTCGCAACTGACCTGGGAGGTTTGTGTGTGATTGTCGTCACTCATGGCTACTGCATCATTTTGGGTCCGGGGACCATCATGCCGGTTTCCCGATAGCTGTTGGTGGCGTGGCGGCCCAGTTGCATACGGGTTATTTGCTCGCTGCAGTGGTCACGCGCGGTTTCCAGGCTACGGGCCAGGGCCTGATCGGATTGCAGCAGCTCGGTCAGGGCGTTGAGCACTTTCTGGCGCGCGCCATCTTCCAGCGGCCGCTCGAACAGCCGTTGCAGGGCTGCGCGCCGGCGGGTTTCCAGTTCGGTGGCGGCTTCCCAGTCACCTACGCCTACGGCCTCGCGGAACTCGATATTGAGATCCGTGATCTGCCGCAGCATATCTGTGAGGGGAAGTGGCTCAGTCACGGGCTTATCCTGCGTCCAGGGCAGGTTCCTCCTGTTGGGCAATACCGTTCCAGCCTTCCTGCAGGATGGCCAGCAGCCTGTCGGCTTCATGCAGCGCCTGTTCGTCATTCATGGCGCTGGCCTGCATGAGCCGGCGATAGAGGTAGTCGTATAAATCTTCCAGGTTACGCGCGATCTCGCCACCGGCTTCGCTATCCAGCGACAGGCGCAGGGCATCGATGATGGCGCAGACACGGTGAATGCTCTGCGCAC
This sequence comes from uncultured Salinisphaerales bacterium, assembly GCA_913055805.1. Classification (GTDB taxonomy): domain Bacteria; phylum Pseudomonadota; class Gammaproteobacteria; order Nevskiales; family CAJXLF01; genus CAJXLF01. The sequence continues at coordinate 280,804 of CAJXLF010000002.1, read as the reverse complement.
GGGTTGCCAGATCATGGTTAAGCGTGGCGCTGACAGCCAGGGCCAGCTTGCTGCGCGCCTGTTTCAGTAACAGGCTGATCAGCTCATGCGGATCAGCACTGGCGACATGGGCCGAGTGACCCATTTGCTGGTAGAAGCGACTCATTCGCTGTGTCGTCTGCATGTCACACTCCTTGTGGATGTCTGTTATCAGTTATTGCGACGGGTGGTAAAGCTGCTGAGATTGGCCAACTGGTTGGTCAGGAACTCGCTGGTGCTGTTCATCTGTGCGATCAGGCCGTCGAGGGCGGTGAACTGCCTGCGGTAACGCTCTTCAAGCGCAATGGCGCGATCGTCCAGGCGCAGGTTATCGTCCTCGATGCCGTCAAGCTGGCCTTCCAGCCGTTCCAGGGCGGTACTGATGCGTCCGCCGCTGCCCAGGTACTGGCTCAGTACGGTGGAAAGCTGCACGGCAATGCCCGATGCGCCGGTTAAAAGCGCACGCACGCGCTCGGGGTTATTGGCGAGCGCGTCATCCAGCTTGGATTGGTCTATTTTCAGCGTGCCATCCACCTGGATATCAATGCCGATTTCCGACAACGAGCCAATCTGTGCGGCCAGGCCCGGGGAAATGGCGCTCAGTGCCGAGCGCAGGCTGTTGCCGAGCTGGCGAACGGTGGAATCCCCCGTCAGCGCGGAGGCCTGCTGCGTGTCGCTGTTATAACGCGACACACTGCCAATACTGGCGATGGCGGCGTTGTAGGACTGGACGAAGCCTTCGATGGCGGCCCGCTGCGTGCTGGTATTGATGGCAATCGCCAGTTGGTGAACATTGCCTTCGTCACCCGCCTTCAGTTGCAGCGTTACACCATCGAGTACATCGTCGATGCTGTTGGATGATGCGGTATGCAGAAAGCCGTCCACCCGTATCTGGCTGTCAGTAGCAGGTGTGACTTCGCTGAGTTGTTCATCCACGCCCGGGTCGTAGACCAGCGCCGCCAGACCACCGTCGCCGCCGCTCTGGGTGACACGCAGACTGTGTTCAGTCCCGGTTTCCGTAGAGGTCAGCACCAGGCGGGTGACACCACCGGCATTGATCAGGCTGGCCTGTACGCCGGGGTTGTCCTCGGCATCGTTGATGGCGTTCATGATGCCGGCCAGGGTGTTTTCTTCGCTGTCGATGTTGACGCTGAAGGACTCGCTGCCGACTTCGATCGTCAGGTCGCCGGTGCCGATGACCGTATCGCCGGAAGCGTAACTGCCGGATGCCAGGCGATGCGCCTTGGCCAGGGTAATGACTTCAACGCTATGGCTGCCAGCGTTAGCGCTGCTGGTGGCAATGGCGGTGAAAATGTCTTCGTCGCTGCTGGTGGCCGAGAGGGTTTCCAGCGCGCCGCCGGTCGTTAGGCTGTTGACCTTGGACTGCAGGGCAGACAAGGCCCCCTGCAGGGTGCCGAAGGCGGAAATCCTGGCCTGGGTATTGGCTTCACGCCGGATCAGGCTGCTGCGTTTGGCGGAGGTTTCGGCCTGAACGAGTTGTTCCACAAGACTGGCGATATCCAGTCCTGATCCGATGCCGAGTGCACTGATTGTTGGCATGCGACCTCCTCGACAGCGCTGTCAGTACAGCGATCCTGTCAATTAACCGTCGCGCGGCAGATCGGCCAGATCATGTAACTGCTGGTAACCGGGGTTGGGCAGGGGGCGGCCGGTCTTGGCATCCACCAGGATGACTTCCGGTCCGTACCCGCGGTCAGCCAGTTGCAGGTGATAGGGCAGTTTCTGCGCACGCATTTGTTTGTTCATGGTCAGGATGTCCCTGGCCAGTTCGCGTAACTGCGCTTTTTTAGACGACTTTTCGGGTTTGCCAGATCCTGAAACGCAGGAAACCCGCGGCCTGGGCCGTACGGGTGTCTTGTGCTTTCCGAGTTTTGATATTGCATTCCAGATTTTCATCGTCAGTCTCCAGTGTTGCCAGAGAAAGACCCCGGGGTGTTGCCACCCCGGGGATTCCTCATTACTGGAGGAGGCTCAGTACGTTCTGAGGCAGTGCATTCGCCTGGGCGAGCATCGCCGTACCAGCCTGCTGCAGGATCTGTGCCCGAGTCAGGTTGGCGGTTTCGGCGGCGAAGTCCGCGTCGCGGATGCGGCTGCGGGCAGCTTCCAGGTTCTCGCTCTGCGTGGTCAGACTGGCCACTACCGAGCTGAAGCGGTTCTGGATGGCGCCCAGTTCAGCGCGGGCTGAGTTGACCGCATCCAGAGCAGCGTCCATGGACTGCATCGCAGTGTCAGCACCGGCCACGTTGGAGATGTCCAGCGCGTCGAAGCCGGTCTGCGAGGCAGCAGCCGTGGTGCCAGCCGTCAGGCCTGTGGTGGCCGTGGTGGCAGTGCCCGCCAGGGTGACAACCACGTCATGCGAGGACACCAGGGTCACCGTGGTGGCAGTGTCATTCACCGCGTACACACCGGTCTGGTCAGCGATCGCGTTGATCGCGTCACGCAGGGAGCCGGCGCGCTCGGTGGCGCTGGAGTCAGCGGCGATACCGCCTACATTGACGGCCACGCCATCCGCGTCTTCGATGGTGATGTCACCGGCCGTTACCGCCGTGAAGGTGGTGGCGGCAATGGTGGTCACACTGGCGCGGCTGTAGGTGCCCAGAGCGGTGGAGTTGGCGTTCGCGATCGAGCTGATCGAGATCACTTCACCCTGGTTGGCGCCGACCTGGAAGGCCTGGTTGCTGAAGGAACCGTCCAGCAGCTTCACGCCGTTGAACGAGGTCTGGGAAGCCACACGGTTGATTTCGGCAATCAGCTGCGTCGCTTCTTCGTTCAGGGCCACACGGTCCGAGGCGCTATTGGTAGCGTTGCGGGACTGCACAGCCAGTTCACGAATACGCTGCAGGTTGTTGGATACTTCCACCAGAGCGCCTTCGGCCGTCTGGGCCAGTGAAATGCCGTCGTTGGCATTACGGGCCGCCTGGTTCAGGCCGCGGATCTGGGTGGTCATACGTTCCGAAATGGCCATACCCGCAGCGTCGTCTTTGGCGCTGTTGATACGCAGACCGGAAGAAAGCCGCTGCAGGGATACGCTCAAGCTGTTCTGACTCATGTTCAGGTTGCGTTGCGCGTTCAGCGACATCACGTTGGTGTTGATAATCTGAGGCATTGTCGGGTCTCCTTTGGGTTCAAGTCCGTTGCAGTGTCGCTAAACATTGCGTCCTGCTGAACTTAATATCGGCGGCTTGTCAGGAAACCTTTAGGGCTATTTCGGCATATTTCTGAAGCGCTTCCTAATGGGGGGCGGGCACTGCTTTTCCTCTCTATACAGATAGTTGATAGTAGTACTAACTATTAGTACTATTCGAATATGAAAAGGAAAAATATAAAGACACTGGAACGGATATTTTGCCGTCCGGTCAGCGCCAATATCAGATGGTCGGATATTGAAGCTCTGTTGCTTGATCTGGGCGCAAGTATTGAGGAGCGTGAAGGTTCTCGTGTTCATGTGGACTTATTCGGACAGGACCGGATTTTCCATCGTCCGCATCCTTCCCCGAATACCGACAAGGGTGCCGTTGCTTCGTTACGAAAATGGCTCGAACAGAACGGAGTGAAGCCATGAATATCATGACTATTGCAGATCAAAAGGCAGTCATTGCCTATGACCCTGAAATCGATATGTTCAGGGGTGAATTTCTGGGTCTTTCCGGTGGTGCCGATTTTTATGCGACTGACATTGAAGGGTTGCACCGCGAAGGAGAAATATCCTTGCGGGTATACCTTGAAGCTTGCGAAAAGAGTGGCCGCGAGCCTTACCGGCATTTTTCGGGGAAATTCAATGTGCGGATTGACCCGAGGTTGCATGAGGCAGTGGTTATTGCCGCAGGCTCAAAAGGTCAGAGTCTGAATCAGTTCGTGGCCGAGGCTATTCAAAAACAGACCAGCGCAAGCTAGGTCAGCCCCTTATATCTCTAAGGCCGTGCCGGACGGCGATTGACGGGGGCAAATCAGTTCAGGAAGTTGAACAGCGACAGGCCCTGCACGCGGGTAAAGGTGGCCTGGGCGGCCTGCAGCGCCGTGAGCTGCTGGGCCAGTTCGGCGCTGGCTTCGGCATAATCCAGATCCTTGAGCTGCGAAAGACTGTTTTTGTAATGCAGGCTCAAGGCATCATGTGTGGACTGTGCTGCGTCTGCGGTATTCAGACGGCTGCCAACCAGTGCGCGCTGATCATTAATATGATTGATGGCCTGGTCGAGATCTTCCAGGCTGCCGTAAATCGCGTTGGAGAGTCTGGCGCTGTCGCCGCCGGCAACCAGGGCATCGGAAAACTGCTGAACGGTGCTGAAGAGATCCTGCTTGTGGGCGCTCTCTACCACGAAACTGTCACCGGCAGCAGGGGCGCCTTCAAGCGTCAGGCGAATGCCCTGCACATCAATACTCTCGCCCGGGGTGTAAGCCCCCGCGGCCACCAGATTATTGCCGGCATCACGGATTTCGTAGTTGGCGGGGTCGGTAAATGACAGGGTATAGGGTCCGCCATTCCAGGTGCCGGCATTGGTCAGGCTGGCGCCGGTAAGTACGGCGCTGCCGCTGGCGCCGGCGACTTCGCGCACGCGAAAGCCGCCGCTGCCGCTGGTGATACGCTGAAACAGCTCTGAGCCGGGAATGTTCTCGGTAATGAACTGCCCCGGCGCGACTTCCAGCTGGCGCAAGCCCTGGTCACCGCTGTAGGCCACGTTCTGGCCGACACGGCTGAAAGGCGGCGAGGCCGCCTGGTCGTTGCCGGAAAACAGATAGGTGCCGTCGCCATCCTGGCGGTTGGAAAGCTGCAGGATGGCATCCTGCACTTGCATCACTTCCGTCTGGATGTGTTTCAACTGGGTCGCGTCCAGGGTGCCGCTGTTGGACTGTACCGCCAGCTCACGCAGGCGCATCAGGTAGCTGTTCAGTTCACCCAGGGTGTCATCGAGCAGGGCCAGGCGTTGATTTACAAAACCGGCATTCTCACCCATGCGGTCAATATCACCGAGACCGGCTTCCAGGTTGAGTATGCGGGAATGCGCGGCCGGGTCATCGGCCGCGGTACGCAGGCGCAGGCCGGTGGAAATCTGTTGCTGGATTTTCGACAACGCCAGCTGCTGCTGTTGCATCTGGCTGACGGCCTGGCGGTAAAGTTCCGCGGTGGATATGCGCATGGCTTATCTCCGCACCGCGGCCAGCAGGGTCTGGAACAGGGTGTCGGCGGTGGCAATCACCTGTGCGGCAGCCTGGTAGCTTTGCTGGAACTTGATCAGATTGGCGGCCTCTTCGTCGAGGTTGACGCCGGATACCGCTTCCAGGCGGCTCTGTAATTCGTTACGTACGGCGGTCTGCGCGCCCAGCTGGATGTCGGCACTGCGGGCCTGGGTACCTATGCGGGACACCAGGGCGCTGTGACTGCCACTCAGCGAAGCCGTGCCGCCGTCAAGCAGATTGCTGTCGTCCAGCCCGGCGAAGCTCAATGCATTGCGGTTATCACTGCTGCCGGCCGGCGTGGGGCTGACGGTGAATTCGTCACCTGCGGCGGGCGTGCCGGAAATCACTACACGCCAGCCATTGGCGTCGATCGGATTGCCGGCGGTATAGGCAAACGGTCCGTTGCCGCCAACGGTGTAGTTGTTGGCATCGACAAACTGGATGGTGGTGGGCGTGGCCAGATTCGGGTCATTGATATCCAGTACGCTGCCGCCGTTGATACTGGCGTTGCCGTTGTTACTGACGCTTGCGGCCGTGCGGATCGGCGAGGCCGCGGCGATACCCGAGGGGTCGCTCAGGGATACAGACATTGTGCTCAATGCCTGGCGTCCCGGGTTCAGCCGGAAACGGTCGCCTGCATTGGCGGCGCCAGAAACGGTAACCGCCATGCCCTGCACCAGCAGGGGATCACCTGCTGTGCCGCTGCCGGTGACCGTCAGCGTGCTGCCGCTGCTCAGGCCGCGGGCGCTCCAGTTGGCGCCGTCATAGCGTAATTCAAAGGCTTCACTGCCCAGGGCAGAGGCATCGCTGAACGTCGCGTTGAGTGCAGCTGTGCCGGTGTTGCCACTGTATTCCTGCGCCTCGAAGCCGGGCAGGCTGAACAGAGGCGAGCCGGCATTGCCATACAGATCAATGCCCCGGGCCTGTTGTTCGTTGGCCACCAGGGCCAGGCCGGCCATGACCTTGCCCAGGCGGCTGATGGCCGGGTCCAGTACATCATCACGGAAGTCCATGATGCCGCCCAGCACGCCACCTTCCACGCCCAGGGTCTGGGTGCCGCTGGGTGTTTGCAGAGCCAGACTCATGCGGCCGCCGCCATAGGGGTCGGCCACCGCCGTCAGGGTGCTGGCCTGCTGGCCAACGACCAGAGGTTGGCCCTTGCTGGTGAAGACGTTGATGGCGCCGTCGTCCTGTACCACCGTACTGATGGACATCAGTTCGGACAGGGCCGTCAGTTGGCGGTCGCGTTCATCCAGCAGGTCATTGGGGGGAGCGCCGGCGGCCGAGGCTTCCGCCAGGCCGATGTCGCGGTTGAGCTGAGCAATTTCACGCAGGATATCTTTGGCATCCTGGGCGAGTTGGGTAACTTGTTGATTGGATTCGGTATCCAGTGCACCCAGTTGCTGGTAGAGCAGGTTGCCGCGGGCCACCAGACTGTTGGCTTCTTCCAGCATGACCTGGCGGGCGGCATTGGACAGCGGCTGGGCGGCTACACCATCGGCGGCTTCAAAGAAGCTGCGCAGCGGCTCGGCCAGCGAAGTGGCGCTGTCGGAAAACAGACTGTCGACCTGCGAAGTCAGGGTGGACAGTCTTTCCAGGCTGGACTGGCGTGCGCCGGCTTCCAGTATCTGGTCGAAGACAAAACGTTCCTGCAGGCGTTCCACGCTGCCGATCTGTACGCCGCTGCCAATGTAGTAACCGCCGGTGTTCTGGCCAATACGCGTGGTCAGATCCACCCGCTGACGCGAGTATCCGTCGGTATTCACATTGGCGATGTTGTGCCCGGTCGTATCCAGCGCCCGCTTGTAGGAAAGCAGGGCCGATACACCAGTGCTTAATAGGTCAGCCATTTGAGGGCCTGTGTGTGCTTATTCGGCGGATGACGTTGCTTGCCCAAGTTTGCCAGGCAAGGCGCACGCCGCCGCCCTTAGCCAACCTAAGGGCCAGGCGAGCAACAATGCGTAGGGAACGTATTGTCGCGAGCGCAGCGAGTCCGTCAGGACGCGGCCCAGGGAAGGGCCGCGCAACAGAGTATGGCGGGCTTTGGCAAGCAACCCTTCGGGACGGGGCTGTAAAGCCCCAGCGCTGTGTCACTTGTCGTTCATTTGGAATAACCAAATTTCTCTCCTCGTTTCGTGCGCTGGGGCTTTACAGCCTCCGGCGACACCGTCGAAAAAGCACACACAGGCCCTAACCCACCTTGGTCGTTTCATTCTGTGCGTCTGCCTGCGCAACCATCAGGTTCATACGCCGTCCATTCATGATGGATTTCAGTTTGTCTGCATACTTAGGATCGGTCGCATAGCCGGCTTTCTGAAGGGCTTCGACAAATTTTTCTGCATCATGCGATACGGAAAGGGCATTTTCGTAGCGTGGATTGGTCTTCAGGAAGTCGGCAAAGTCATGGAAACTGGCTTCAATGGAGTCGTAGGCGCGGAAACTGGCTTTTTCACGTACCGCCTGGCCGTTGACGATTTCGGTGGTATTGGCGGCTACCTGCCGGCCATCCCACTGGTTATGGGTCTTGATGCCGAAATAATTCTGGCTGGACTGACCATCGCTACCCTTGGGCATATGCCGGCCCCAGCCGGTTTCCAGTGCCGCCTGGGCGATCAGTACGCGCGGCGACACACCAAGTTCACCGGCCACACGTTGGGCGGCGGGCCATACCCGGGCGATGAAGTCCTCGGGCGTGCCCGGACGGCTGTGTCGTTCCACAGCGGCCAGATTCAGGGTTTCACGGGGCGCCTGTGGCGTATGTACTTCAGCCGGATTCAAGCCGGCTGCCTGCAGCGGATTACGCATGGCGTATTCGGTTGAGGGCGCCGGCAATACGCCATAGGCCTTCAGGACGGCCTCGCGCTGGGTGGCGCTCACGGCGTTGGGGTTGGCCTGGGCTTTGGGGCGTAGTTGCGGTTGCGCAAGCGGCATGCTGTCGTCAACGGATACGGGCAATTTGAGACCGCTGGGCAGGCCTTCGATCAGTGGTTTGGGCTGCGTCTGGACCTGGCTACCCGACGGAGCCATCTGACGCAGCATGGCCTCGGCAATGCCCAGGCCCTTGCCCTGCGACATGGCGATGGCAATCTGCTGGTCGAACATGCCCTGATAGGTATCCATCTGGCTGTTACTGAACAGCGAATCGCCGGGGGTGGCCTGGCGCATGCTCTTGATCATCATGTGGGTGAACAGCGACTCGAACTGCCGTGCCACGTTCTCCAGGTTCTCGCCGACGGTGGCCTTGCTGTTCTTCAGCTCGGCCAGTTGCGAGAAGTCGGTGTAAACGGGCAGGTTGGTCGGGATCATCAGATGACCTCCAGCTCCGCGCGCAGGGCGCCTGCCTGCTTCAGGGCTTCAAGAATCGCGATCAGATCACCCGGCGCCGCGCCCACCTGGTTAATGGTGCGCACAATCTCATCCAGGGTGGTGCCGGCATCCAGCTTGAACAGGCGTCCGCCGTCGGGCGTGCCTTCGATTTCGATATCGGAGCGCGGTACCACGACGGTCTCACCCTCGGAGAAGGGCGCCGGCTGGCTCACCTGCGGCCGTTCGGTAATGGTCACGGCAATGGTGCCGTGGGCCACAGCGGCCGGCATGACCTTGACCTCGCCACCAATCACGATGGTGCCGGTGCGTGAGTTCACGATGACCTTGGCGGCGGCTGCGCCGGGGGCAAAACGCAGGTTTTCCACCTGCGAAATGAAGGCGATACGCTGGTTCGGGTCAGCAGGCGCCGCCACCGCGACGGAAACCGCATCGTGTGCGTAAGCCCGCGGTGTGCCGAAATGCTGGTTGATCACCTCGACCATACGGGTGGCTGTGGTGAAGTCGGGATCATTCAGGTTGAACACCACTTCCGAAGGTTGCTGGAAGCGGCTGGGCACCACACGTTCCACGGTGGCGCCGTTGGGAATACGGCCGGCGCTGGGGATGTTGACGGAAATTCTCGAGCCGTCGGAACCGCCGGCGCCGAAGCCGCCGACCACCACATTACCCTGGGCAATGGCGTAGACCTGGCCGTCGGCGCCCTTCAGAGGCGCCATCAGCAGGCTGCCGCCGCGCAGACTCTGTGAGTTGCCGATGGAAGAGACGGTGATATCGATTTGCTGGCCGGGTTTGGCAAAGGGGGGCAGTTCGGCATGAATCGCCACCGCCGCCACGTTCTTGAGCTGCGGGCGCACGTTATCGGGCACCTGCACGCCCAGCTGGGCGAGCATGTTTTTCAGGCTTTGTACGGTAAACGGTGCCTGGCTGGTCTGGTCGCCGGTGCCGTCCAGACCCACGACCAGGCCGTAACCCACCAGGGCATTACCGCGTACACCTGCCAGTGAAGCGACATCCTTGATGCGTTCCGCATGCGCATTGCTTTCGGCCAGAAACATGGCCAGCAGCAAGGTGCTGAAGAGAAACGGGCGCAGCATTTTCATGATTCGATGCCTCCTAGAAGGGCCACAGCGGCGAGTTGAAGAAGCGGCTCAACCAGCCCTGGGCATTGGCGTCGGCGAGGGCGCCGCTGCCTGCATATACGATGCGTACGTCCGCCACGCGGTTGGACGGCACGCTGTTGTCTGGGTCGATATCTTCGGGGCGCACGATACCGCTGATCTGCACGCGCTCTTCGCCCTGGTTGATGACCAGGGATTTCTCGCCGCGCACCAGCATGCTGCCGTTGGCGAATACCTGGGCGACCGTCACGCTGACGATGCCCTCCAGCTGATTGCTCTGGCTGGAAGCGCCACTGCCGGAAAAGCCGCGTGAGGCTTCCAGCTCGGCGTTGAAGAGGGGGATGCCGCCCTTGGTCAGATCCTTGCCCAGCAGTGTTGCCGGGGTATCGAAGCTGACATCACTGTCCTTGGTGGTGCTGGTCTTGGCGCTCTTCTGCGCCAGGGTGCGTTCCACCAGGTTGATGGTGAGAATGTCACCCACGCGCCGGGCGCGGCGGTCCTCGAACAGCGGTACGCTGTTGGCCGCCTGGTAAATGGAGCCTTCGTTCCAGGCCGGACCCGGCATGATCTGCGGGGCAGTGGGCTGGGCCGCGTTGGGATCGGGGGTGTAAGCCATCTGTTCAGTAGCCAGTGGCGGCATGGCAGCCGGCATCGGCGTGGGGCCGCCGAACTTGTCGACCGTGGCACAGCCGCTGGTTCCCAGGGCTGAGACGGCGAGCAGACTGATCAGGGTGGCGCGTGACATGGCATTACCTCGGCATTACACGTTGTTGTTGAGGTACTGCAGCATCTCGTCGGTGGTCGAGATGGCCTTGGAGTTCATTTCGTAGGCGCGCTGGGTTTCGATCATGTTGACCAGTTCCTCCACCACATTGACGTTGGAGGATTCCAGCGAGCCCTGCACCAGGCTGCCGAGGCCGTTCAGGCCAGGCGTGCCGGCCTGGGGCGGGCCACTGGCGCCGGTTTCCACGAACAGGTTTTCACCGCGGGACTGCAGGCCGGAGGGATTGATGAAATCCACAATGGTCAGGCTGCCCACCTGCACCGGGTTGGCGTCGCCGGCCTGCTGGATGCTGACCGTGCCGTCGTTACCGATAGTGACGGACTGCGCGCCATCCGGAATAGTGATGCCCGGCTGTACCGAGTAACCGCTGGCGGTCACCAATTCGCCCTGGGCGTTCACCTGGAAGCTGCCGTCACGGGTGTAGGAAGGGGTGCCGTCGGGGAGCAGGATTTCATAGAAACCGCGGCCCTGGATGGCGACGTCCAGCGCATTTCCGGTCTGCAGCAGGTTGCCCTGGGTATGCAGTTTCTCGGTAGCGACCACGCGCACGCCGGTACCGGTTTCCAGACCGGTCGGCAGCTGGGTCTGCTGCGAGCTTTGCGCGCCGGCCTGGCGGACCTGCTGGTAGAGCAGATCCTCGAACTCGGCCCGTTCGCGCTTGAAACCCGTGGTATTCACGTTGGCAAGGTTGTGCGCCGTCACCGTCATGCGCGTCTGTTGCGCATCCAGTCCGGTTTTGGCGACCCATAATGCTTGGTTCATGACGAACTCCTAAGTTTCCTTGGCGCTTCTCTACAAGAGTCGTGCCTGTTTCTTAACGCAGCCGCATCAGGCTGGCTGAACTGCGTGCGTTTTCATCGGCGGTATCAATCGCCTTGACCTGCAATTCGAACTGGCGGGCCAGTTCGATCATGCGCACCATGGCGTCGGCCGCACTCACATTCGAGGTTTCCAGAGCGCCGATGGCCAGTACCGCACCCGGCATGGGTTCGGCAGTACCTTCGGGTCTGAGACGCATCAGGCCATCGGCGCCGCGCGTCAGTTGTTCGTGTTCAATACCCACCACCTGCAGACGGCCGACCACGGCCGGCGACTCCGGTCCGGAGCCCTGTGGCTGCACGGTGACCGTGCCGTCGGGGGCAATGGTCATCTGGGTGAAGGGCGGCAGGGTGATGGGCGAGCCTTCACCCAGCACCGCGTGGCCCTGGCCGGTGACCAGCTGTCCCAGCGAGGTGACCTGCAGGTTGCCGGCCCGGGTATAGGCGGTTTCGCCGTTGGGGGCCTGTACCGCCAGCCAGCCGTTTTCGGGCGTTACCGCCACGTCCAGCGGCCGGCCGGTGGCCTGGATCATGCCCGACTTGGGATCGAAGCCGGGGTCGGTCAGAAGCTGGTTGACCCGGCTTTCGAAGCCCGGGCCTTCAATGGGCAGGGCTTCGGCGGCCGTCATGGCCGCCTTGAAGCCCGGGGTGGAGATGTTGGCCAGGTTATGGGCATTCACTGCCTGCGCACGGAGCGTTTCCGTGGCGCCGGTGAGGGCGATGTACAGTGATTTGTCCATGTCGGTCTCCTGGCCTTATCCGCTATTCACCGGGATTAGCGGATGTTGATAATGGTCTGGGTGACCGCGTCGTTGGTGCTGATCACCTGCGAGTTCGCCTGGAAGTTGCGCTGCGCGATGATCATGTTCACCAGTTCCTCGGTCAGTTCCACGTTGGAGGCTTCCAGCGCGCCCGACTGAATCACACCAAAGCTGGACGCGCCCGCCTGGCCCTGGATGGCCGGGCCGGAGGAGAAGCTTTCTGCCCAGGCCGTGTCACCCACCGGCTGCAGGCCCTGATCGTTGGCGAAGTTGGCCAGCGCGATCATGCCCAGCGGGGTGGCCTGGCCGTTGGTGAAGCGGGCCTGCACCACACCTTCCTCGGTGATTTCCACGCCACTCAGGCGGCCGGTGGCAAAGCCGTCCTGGCGCAGGGCGTTGACGCCGAAGCGATCACCATACTGGGTGGATTCGGAGAAATTCAGGGTCACGTTCATGTCGGCCGCACCGGTGCCCGGGGTATAGGCGGGCAGGGTGATCTGACCATTGGCCGGGCTGGTCAGCTGGCCGGTATCGGAATACTGCAGCGTGTTGGCGCCGCCCACGGCGGTGCCGTCAATGTAGGCATGCGCTTGCCATTCGTTGGGGTTGGCGGTTTTCACGAAATACAGGTTGGCCACATGCGGGGCGCCCAGCGAGTCATAGACGGTGAGCGAGGTGCTGTGGTTGAAGCTGTCCGGATCGGCCGGGTCAAAGGCCACGGCCGGGGCGCTGGCGTTGGCCGGAATATTCACCAGCGCTTCAATTTCACTGGTGGCGGCAGGCGGCGAGTCGGCGCTGGACAGACGCAGGTCGGTCAGGGCGCCGGTGTTGAAGTTGCCGCCGCCGGTGGCGCCGTAAACCTGCAGACGCTGGTTGGTGTTGTTCACCACGTAGCCGTCGCGGTCCACGCCGAAGGCGCCGGCGCGCGAGTACACGCGGGTGCCACCGTCGGACAGGATGAAAAAGCCCTGGCCGGAAATGGCCATATCCAGGGTGTTATCGGTGAAGTCGATATTGCCCTGGCCGAATTGCTGCGACACGTTGGCCAGGCGCACGCCGCTGCCGATCTGCCCGGAACCCAGGCCGCCGGCGAAATTGGCATACACATCGGCGAACTCGGCGCGCGAGCTCTTGAAGCCGGTGGTATTGGCGTTGGCCACGTTATTGGCCACCACGTTGAGGTCGTTGGAGGCCGCGTTAAGGCCGCTGAGAGCTACTCTAAATGACATGGTTCAACTCCTTCAGAGGATCTGACGTATGTCGCCGAAGGGCACCGTGCCCAGTCCGTTCAGTTCCAGATAGGCACCGCCCGAGCTGTTAAGGGTGACGCGGCTGACTTCGCCGGCGAGGTAGGTGGGTAGGGCAATCGGGCCATCCTGGCCCGATGCGGTTGCAGTAAATCGGTAGTTTCCATCGGCCACGGCCTGACCTTTGTCATCGAGGCCGTCCCATTCAAAATTGGCCAGGCCACCGGGCTGGTCGCCGAGCTTGATCTCCCGCACCAGGCTGCCGCTGCTGTCGGTGACCTGGATGCGTACATCACTGGCGCCCGCGGTCAGGCCCACGGCGCCGGTATGGCTGTCGCCGTTACCGTGTTTCAGGGTATCGGCCTCGACCATGGCGTTGCGGCCCACCAGCGTGGCGGCCTGCAGGCCCTGGTTGATCTGCAGCGCACCGGCCAGGTCGTTAAAGGCCGTGTTCAAGTCCTGTACGCCCGACACGGTGGAGAACTGCGCCATCTGGGTAATGAATTCGGCGTTCTCCATCGGCTTGAGCGGATCCTGCGCCTTGATCTGGGCCAGCATCAGGGTCAGGAAATCCTCCTGGCCCAGTTCGTTTTTGGCCTGATCGGCCTGCGGGACACCCAGTCCGAGGCTGCCGTAGGGGTCGGTGGCGGTCGTTGAGTTAATCATCAGTCATTCCTTAGCTGTTGCTGCCCATGTTCAGGGTGCGCAGCATCAGTTCCTTGGTGGTATTCATCACTTCCACCATGTTCTGGTAGGAGCGGGCGGTGGAGACCATGTTCACCATCTCCTCGACCGTGTTGACGTTCGAGGCATAGACATAGCCGTCCGGGTCGGCCATCGGGTGGCCTGGCATGTATTGTTTCTGCGGCTCCGGACCGGTTTCGGCTATCTGTTGCACACCCACGCCGTTGAGTCCGCGTCCGGCATCCACCTCGGTGGTCATGAACACGGGCTGGCGTGCGTGGTAAGCGTTTTCGGGTGTTCCGGCCACGCTGTCGGCGTTAGCCAGGTTGCTGGTGACGGTGTTCAGCCGCACCGACTGGGCGGCCATGGCCTGTGCGGCGATTTTGAAAATGGCGGAATTCATGATGGCCTCCGGTTATTCCACGCGTAGCGCCGCCAGCAGCGAGCGCATACGGCCCTCAACCAGCTGCAGGCTCGCCTGATAGCGCAGGGCGGCATCGGCGAAATCCGCCTGTTCCTGGGAAACATCTACCGAGTTTTCGTCCAGGCTGGGTTGCAGGGCGGTTCTAAAGTTCACGTGGCTTTCGCCGATATTCTGGGTAGAAGGTTGCATGTTCTGACTCTGGTCAGCGTTCGCGATCTCGGCCAGTGCTGCCTCAAAGTTCAGCGACCTGGCACGAAAACCCGGCGTATCGGCATTGGCGATATTGCTGGCGATAAGCTCCAGGCGGCGCGAATGCAGCCGCATGGCATCGGCGTGCAAGCCGAAAAGTTTGTCGCCCGAGTTGTTGCTGATTGGATCGGCCATTTGCGGGGCCTCCAATGGAGTGTGGCCCATAGAGGCAAGGGTTGTGCCAGACGACCTTTTTGAGGCCGTCCTGAACCTGTTATCTAACTGCCGTGAATATCTTTAAGCATAGCCGGGGCTGATGTCTGGCTCTCTGTGCATGACACGCCGTGAACCCATCCCTGGGGGCTCGACGGCCGCGTCCATGCGGCCGACGGTCATTCACAGAGAGCCAGACCGCCCCGTCTACGACGCACGATGGCACCCAGGGTCGTGGGTGAACTCAGGTCGAAGCCAGGAGCTGTGCTGTGCCTGTTCTCAAACCGTCAGCGACATGGACGTCGCTGACGGAACAGTTTGTCTGGAACAAATTGAGTCAGCCGTAGGCTGCCCCGAAGAGCGAGCCCCATGGATGGGGTGAGCAACGTACAGGGATGTATTCACGGCGCTTTGAGAACAGGTACAGCATAGATCCGTACCATGCATCACGAGCGGATCTGACGGACATCAGCCCCGGCTATACAGGCGTAAAGGATGCTAAGGGGGTAATCAGGCCGCAGCCGCAGCGTGAATTCTCTCCAGCACCACCTTCGCCAGCTCATCCGGACTGTACTTCGGCACGAAGGCGTTGGCGCCCACACGCGCCACCATGGCGTTGTTGAAGATGCCGGACAGGGAAGTGTGCAGCAGTACGTAGAGGTCGGCCAGCTTGGGGTCGCGTCGGATTTCCGTCGTCAGGGTGTAGCCGTCCATATCCGGCATCTCGATATCCGAGATCACCATGGCGATCTGATTCGATACTGGCTCGCCGGTGGAGGCCAGTGACTTGAGCACGTTCAAGGCCGCGCGGCCGTCCGCCACCAGGGTCGCTTCCACGCCCAGCTGCTTGAGTACATCGTTGATCTGATTGCGTGCGGTGCGTGAGTCGTCCGCTACCAGTACATGCGGGCGTTTGCCGTCGGCGCCGGGCTTGGGTGCGTATTGCAGCAGGGCGGCGGAAACGTGTTGCGGCTGGCCGACAACATCGGCAAGCACGTGTTCCACATCGATAATTTCAATCAGCTCGTTGTTGAGACGGGTCATTGCCGTCATGTACGACTTGTCGCCCGTCACCTGCGGCGGCGGATGAATTTCCTCGACCGAAATATTCACGATGCGGTCTACCGACTTCACCAGGAAACCCTGGACCGTGCGGTTGAATTCCGTGACGACTACATAGCTTTCTTCCGGCGCCAACGGTGCGTGATTCAGCGCCTTGGGCAGGTCGATGACCGGCACGTGGCGGCCGCGGATATCCGCCAGTCCCATGATCAGCGGATGCGCCTGCGGCACCCAGGAAAGTTCCGGGCAGCGCAGTACTTCCTGCACCTTGAACACGTTGATGCCAAAAAGCTGACGCTCGCCCAGACGGAACAGCAACAGGGCCAGGCGGTTATGCCCGGCCAGTTGGGTGCGTTGGGCAATGGTTTGCAACAGGTCGCGGCTCATCATTTTCCTTTACTGGTGCGGTTTATTCCGGAAAGGCCGGTTCTCTCTGTGTATATGTCGGCAGCCGGCGGTGTTTTCTTGAATTCCGCAACGGGGGCCTGAATCAGGCACAGCTCTTGCCTTAGCTCTGCACCAGTCAATGGAAAGAGGTTTAACAGACAGCAACGGACCGCGCTGGCGCAGCCAGACCAAAGGAGGCGGGCATGAAAAGGCATAACAGGAAATCGAAGCTGTACCGCATGATGCTGTTTGGTGTTTGGCCCTTGATGATCCTCGCGACCTGGGGCATGGAATGGATTAACCGGGAAATGATCATGAAAAGACAACGCGTCATCAGCTTCATCGACAAGCTCGTGATCTACCTGTTTCTGCCGCTGATCCTGTTTTTCGCCTGGGCCTATTCTCATGCCGCCGAGCTGGATCAGATCGGCGCCGGTGAATTGACGGTGGTAGCTGAACAGGCGGCCATGAATGCCGTCAGCCAGCCCGGCATCAGCACCACGGCAGAGGCCCGTATAGATTCCCGCGTGGCCATGCCGGCCTGCAACACGCCCTTAAAGAGCAAGGTCCATAGTCAAACCGCTTCTGCGATGAGTATTGCCGTGTCCTGCGATGCGCCGCAGCCCTGGGTGCTGTATGTCCCCGTGCGGCTGACCCGCCAGGCTGATGTGCTGGTGCTTTCATCGAACGTCAGTGCCGGTACCGTGCTGGATGCCAGTCACCTGAGCCTGCAAACCCGTGATATCGGGCAACTGGCCTACGGTTATCTGGTCGATCCCAAGCAGGTGATCGGCAATCATGTGCGCCGCCCGCTACAGGCAGGCTGGGCGCTGTCGAATCAGGATATTGAAGCGCCAAACGTGGTGCGCCGGGGCGATACGGTCACCCTGGTGGCGCGCGTGGGTAGCGTCGAAGTTCGCGCCGAGGGCCAGGCCCTGTCGGACGCGGGCATTGAAGAGACCGTGCGGGTCAAGAATATGAGCACCCGCCGCATAGTGGACGGCCGCGTTACGGCCGAAGGTTTGGTTGCTGTGGGGCGATAACCCTACAGCTGTAAGAAGTTTCTAAAGTTATTCGCATCCGCGCCGATATAGCTTGTGAACGCCAAGGAATGAGGATGAGCATAGTGACTCACAAAATTGATGGAATGCCTCCGCAGGGCCCGGTAGGACCCAGCAAAGCACCGAATGCCACAGGCAGTGCCGGCCACGGTAAACCCGTGAGCCCCATCGCTGAAAGCAACCCGGTGTCGCTGTCCAGCGAAGCCAGGCAGATGCAAACCCTGCATGAAAAGGTAGCGGATGTGCCCGAAGTGGATATGGCTCGAGTCGAAGCCGTGAAATCAGCCATTGCCAGTGGCCGTTTCCGGGTTGACCCCGAAGCCATAGCCAGTGGCTTGATTAACATGGAGCGGGCCCTGAAAGCCTGAGCAAGACATGGATAGCACAACTGCACACAGCAAAACGCCGGAACAGTGGATTGAATTCCTCTCGGAAGCCATTACCGACGAGGCCGAAGCCATGGCCTCGGCCAATGCCGACGAATTGCTGGATGCGGTGAACCGCAAGGAACAGGCGGCCGAGGCGCTGGAACATCTGAGCGAGGCGGAAACCGCCGGTCTCGATCCATTGCGTCTGGCGGCACTGCGCGAAGCCAATCTGGCCAATGCAGCCCTCATGCAGGTAGCCCAGGCGCATGCATGCTGGGCGCTGAGCCAACTTGGCCGCCTGGAAACCGGCACCACTTACACGCCGTCTGGACAGGCAATCCAGACCCGTCCCCAGTATTTCGGAGCGGCCTGAAGACGCTCTGTAACCGACTCCTCCCCCTGATCTCTGCTCCCCTAAGAGATCTCTGCCCGGGCCCCCGCCCGGGCTTTTTTATGCCTGATCGCTTGCCGTCCGGGTTCGCAGCGCCTTCAGGCCTGTCGTCAGCAGGGCATCGATGAGCAGCACGGCCAGGATGGTCAGGCCGGTGAGGGGAAAGAGCAGGGCCAGGATCAGCATGATCAGGGTAGCCTGGCGCCAGATGCGCGGGCTGGCCGGCATCGGCGGCGGACTCAGGCGCAAGCCGCTACGGGGTTTGCGTATCCACCACATGCTGAAAGCGGCGACGACCATGGTCAGCACCACCAGGCAGAACAACAGGTTCAGCAACAGGTTGAAAAAGCCCAGTCCGCCCTGGTGCAGGCTGACACCGGCGGCCATGGCCTTGCCCAGCAGGGGATAGTCCGCAAAGCGGGCGGCGGCCAACAGCTCGCCGCTGTGCTGATCAATGTACAGAGTGGTATCCCGGCGCGGGTCGCGGATGTCGCCATTGATAGTGGTGGACGACAGCGTCCAGGTTTCGCTTTGGTTCTGCGGCAGGAAAATGCGGTAGCCCGGCAGGCCGGCCTTTGCTGCGAACCGGCTGATGTCATTCAGGTCGGGGCGTGCTGCATCGTTGCCGCTGGCGGCCGGATTCAACGGCATGGCGGTCTGTTCCAGCGTCCAGGGCACCTGCTGCTCGCCGGCGTAGTTCAGGGCCGCATGCCGGCGTTCGGACAGCGGTGTCTGTAGTTTCTGCGGCGGCATGCTGCCCCAGCCTTGCAGCATCTTGCCGCCCCACACCGAGGTCCAGGCCAGCCCCGAGAACAGGAAAAACAGCAGCAGGCCGGACATCCAGAAACCCAACCCGGCATGCAGGCTGCGCCAGCCGGCGCGTTTGCCGCCGTTGCGGCGCGGCCACAGCAGTTCGCGCCAGCTCTGGTGGCCGCGCGGCCACCATAGAAACAGGCCGGTGATGACCAGCAGTACGCCGAAGCCGGCGACGATCTCGATGAGATAGTCGCCCGTCTGGCCCAGCAGCAGCGTGCCATGCAGGCCGCGGGCAAAGGCATACAGCGTGCTCTGCGGATCAAGCTTGCCCAGCAGCTCGCCGGAATAGGGGTTCACATAGACATTGAAACTGCCCTGGCCGGTATGTCCGCCATGCTCACCACCGTGATGCGCCGGCATCAGGGCGAAACGATTGCTTTGCCAGGCCGTGGCGCCGGGTACGAACGTCACCACCGACATATGCGGATAGGCGGCCTGCACCGCTTCAAGCTGCTGCTGGGTGGAAATACGCTCTTCGGCAGGCGCCACTTCATACAGGCTCCGGTAAAGCAAAGGCTCCACCGACGGCATGATCAGCATCAGCGCGCCACTGAGCGCCAGCACCAGAAAAAACGGCAGCACGAACAGGCCGGCATAGAAGTGCCAGCGCCAGGTGGCGGCATACACGGAATTTCCGGGGGAGGCGGACATGGCGTGAGCTTAGAAGCTGTACTGCAGGCCGGCAAATACCGAGCGCGGCAGGCCGGGGTTCAGGAAGGCCGAATTGGGGTCGGCAATGTTGCGCACCGAGATCGAGGTGACGTAGTCCTCGTCCAGCAGATTGCGCAGTTCCACAAACAGTTTCCAGTTGGCGCGGGCCAGGCCGCTGCGCAGGCCGAGCAGGTGATAGTCGTCCACCTGGTAGCTGTTCTGGAAGTCGGCGTAGCGCTTGCCCACCAGATCGAAGGTAGGGCCGGCGTAGAAACCCGAAACGTGGCGATACAACACTTCGCCGCGCAGCACGTAGTCGGGCGCGGCCGGCAGTTCGTTGTTGCCGTAGGTGGCGTCGTTTTCAAAGGAAAAGTCGTTGAGCGTGACGCTGACCAGGGGCTGCAGCCGGTGTACGTTGCTGTTGCCCAGGCGCAAATCCGCGCCGAACACGGCTTCCAGCCCGGCATGCACGGTCTTGTCGATATTGGTGGTCAGGCTGGTGCCCGGTGCGGCGGGATCGTCCACCGACAGAATTTCGTCGCTGATGCTGGCGTAATACAACGCCAGGTCCCAGTGCCAGCTATTGCCCATGCCCAGCGCATGGCGGCCACGGCTGCCGATCTCGAATACGCTGCCGGTCATCGGGTCCAGTGTTTCGTTGTTGCCGCGCACGTCATCTTCCAGCTCGAAGTTGGTGGGCGCTTCAAACAGGCGGCTGACATTGGCAAACAGCTGGGCACTCATGTCCAGGTCGTAAATGACACCCAGCCGCGGGTTCACGTCGGAGTAATCGGCGCGCGGATTGCGTTCCTGGCCGCTGGCTGCGTCGATGTTGGTTACATCGCGTTCCGCATCCACCGCCTGCAGGCCGTACACCAGCGTCCAGTTGGAGGCATCGCCCAGGCGCCAGCGGTCCACCACGAACGCCTCTTTACTGGTGGCCTTGTTGTGGATGCGCGTGGTCAGGCCGTTGCGGCGGCCGCCGTCATTGCGGAAATTGCCGCCTTTCTCCTCGCCGTCGCCGTAGTTCAGGCCGGCCAGCAGGTCATGGTTGCCCCAGCGCAGGTTGTAGCGCATCACGGCGCCGAATTCCTCGTGGTCGGTGTCCACCAGCAGGCTGAACACTTCCACCGGCGGATTCGGGCCGGGGCCGTCGAAGTCGACCAGGATCTTGTCGACGATGGGGTGAAACAGTGACTGGTCTTCATAGGACAGGCCCATGCTCAGTTCGCTGTTTTCGTTGATCTGGATGTCCGTTTTGCTGGCCAGGCGCGTGGTCTGCAGGTCCTTGCCGTAATCGCCGCCGATAGCGGCGGCCGAGGCCTGGTCCGGGTCTGATTCGTATTCGGCTTCGGTCAGCGCGCCGGCCAGCTCCTGGTCATTGTCGATGCGGCTCACAAACAGGCGGGTGGTGGCGTTATCCAGCCATTTCACGCCGGCATTGGCCTGGATGCTCTTGCGGCGTTGTTCGTTGTGATCGCGGTAACCGTCCCAGCGCAGGGATTCGACACTGACCAGACCGTCGAACTGGTCATTGAACACATGGCCTGCGGTAATGCGCCCGCCAAGCTGGCCGTGACTGCCGGCATTCAGCTGGATTTCGTTGCCGGCCATGTTTCTGGCCGTGGGTGAAACATAATTCACCGCGCCGCCCAGGTTGCTGGCGCCATAGGTCTGCGCATTGGCGCCGCGGGCAAAGGTGGCCGTATGGGCACTCAGCGGATCCACCAGGCGGTTGTGGTTGTTGCCGTCGGCAGTGGTGACTGGCAGGCCGTCGATAAACTGCTTCACACCGTTGCGGTCGTAATTAACGGCATCCAGATTGGAGCCGCGGCTGGTGAAAAAGCTGTTTTCGGTGCCGGTAATGCTTTCCGTGTAAATGCCGGGCACATAACGCATGGCATCGGCCAGGCCGCTGACGCCACGTTGCTTGAGGTCCTCAACCTCGATCACGCTTACGTTACCGGGTGTGAGTGCTTTCTCGGTTTCTTCAGCCGAGCCTTTTTCCACCACGATGGTCAGCGCGTCCGGACCGGTTTCCTCATTGACGCCCGCATCAGGTGCGGTATGAGCAAGGCCGGCTACAGCCAGCAGGGCCAGGGCGGAACAACGGTAAAGCGTAAACCGGAATGGCAAAGGCATAGGATTTCCGCTTGTTTTTGCTCTCAGGCAGGACGGCTTGCCCGGGAATATGAAAGGAGAGTGACGGGCGCGCAGAGTATGCCCGGACAGCACGCTTGGCAATGTGGTGAATTGTCGCAGGCAGGTTCTCTCAGAGACTCAAGAAATCCGTATTTATGTCGATAACGGGTATGAAGAGACACACTACGGACGGGCCGCCATGCCAGAGCCTGACATCAAGGTCGTCAAGGACGATTTTCGCGTGCTGATATGCGATGACTCCATCGCCAATGTCATGCTGCTGTCGTCCCTGCTGGAAGACGAAGGTCTCGCCCAGTCCAAGTGGCTGACCGATCCCAAGAAAGTGGCCGAGGAAATCGTCAAGGACGATTACGACCTGTTGTTGCTGGATATCGAAATGCCGCACATGACCGGCATCGAAGTGCTGCAGCAGCTACGCAGGGAAAACCTGGTGGATGAATTCTTCCCCGTGCTGATCCTCACCGGCCGTCAGGACGTGGAAACCCGCCACCAGGCCCTGGAAGCCGGCGCCGCCGACTACGTGAACAAACCCTTCGACCAGGTGGAAGTCATCCTGCGGGTGCGACACCTGCTCAACGTGCGGGCCGCCTACAAGGGGCAGGCCAATCTGGCGCGGCGCCTGGAAAGCATGGTCCAGGAACGCACAGCCGAACTTTCCAAGGCCACCGACGTACTGGTGCAGCGTCTGGCCATGGCCGGCGAACTGCGCGACAACGAAACCGGCAACCACGTGGTGAGAGTAGGGCGCTTTGCCCGCATCCTGGCAGAAGCCTGTGGCCTGCCGCAGGATATCTGCTTCATGATCGAACGCGCCGCGCCGCTGCACGACCTGGGCAAAATCGGCATTCCCGACAGCATTCTGCTCAAGAAAGGCAAGCTCGACCCCGAAGAGCGCAAGGTCATGGATACCCATGCCGAGATTGGCGCACAACTGCTGGAAGAGCATGAATCCGCCCTTGTGAGTATGGCCGGCAGCATTGCCCTGAGCCACCACGAACGCTGGGACGGTACCGGTTATCCCAAGGGCCTGTCCGGCGAATCCATTCCCATCGAAGGCCGTATCACCGCCGTCTGCGATGTATTCGATGCCCTGACCACCAAACGCCCCTACAAGCCGGCCTGGAACCTGGAAGAAACCCTGGAAGAAATACACAAAAGCGCCGGCAGCCACCTCGACCCTCACCTTGTGCAGGTATTCGAAGACAACCTGGACAAGGTCCTTCACGTCATGCGTGAACTGAGCGACTGACCACTCCAAGGCTCTCGGGGTCTCCTGAGAGGCCATTACTTGCCCGGGCTATGCCCGGGTTTTTTTATGGGAGTGTGTACTCAGCTACAACGTGGTCTGTCCTCTATCTGCCGCTATCTGCCATGTCTTTAGCTCCGACAAATAAAAAAGCCGCCCAAGGGCGGCTTTTCAGTATTGGTGGAGGTGGGCGGAATCGAACCGCCGTCCGTAGGCCTTCCACCGTCGGCTCTACATGCTTATCCCGTTCTTTGATTGTCGGCGCTGGCTACCCGAAGGGCAGGGAAGACCAGCACGTATCCTCACTTAGTTTTAACGGATCAGCCAGAGACCTGCTTCACCGCGATCTTGTGAGAGTCGATGCCCGTGACCGGAAGCACAAGCACTTGCCGGGCGGACACTGGCTTATTTAAGCAGCCAGGGCGTAGTTGTCGTCGTTCGCAACTAGCTTGGTTTGCCACCGTTTAACGAGCAGATAGCAGCTCGGCATGCACCTCGGGTTTCAACACCTGCGTCGAAGCCAGGTCACCCCCAGAGGGAAATCATCTACAGGCGCATTATACGCGCAGGGGATAAGACTCCGATAGCGTTAATTGGTTCACGGGTTTGTCGCTTGCATAAAGAAATGAATTATGATTCACTCTTTTATATTATGAATCTGTATTCACAGTATGGCGTATAGAGAAACCGCCCAGATCAAGGCCCGCAAGGCCGAGCTGCGCCAGAGCATTCTGGATGCGGCCCGGCTGTGCATGCTGGACGGCGGTTTCGGCACCACGCAGATGGCGGACGTGGCGGTGCGGGCCGGCGTGGCCACGGGCACGCTGTACCGCTATTTCCCCAATAAATCCGATCTGTTTGCCGAGGTATTCCGCAGCAACAGTCAGCGCGAGGTGGATGCCTTTGCCGAGGCAGCCGCGGTTGGAGAAACCTGCGCCGAGCGGGTGTCCAATGCGGTGCGCACCTTCGCCCGGCGCGCCCTCAAGGGCCGGCGCATGGCCTATGCCCTGATTGCCGAGCCCATCGATCCCCAGGTAGACGAGGCGCGCCTGGTTTACCGGCGGGCCTATGCCGATGTGGTGGCGGACCTGGTGGAAGAGGGCATCACCGCCGGCGAGTTCGTCGCCCAGGACGTGAGCCTGACGGCGGCCGGGCTGGTCGGCGCGCTGGCCGAATCGCTGGTGGGGCCGCTGTCGCCGGCCTCGGGCATTGACGAGGAAGACAGCGAAACATTCATCGAATCACTGGTTCAATTCATTTTGCGTGCGCTGGGGGCAGTCAACCACAACGTGCACGCGGGAGTGCAGAGCAATGAAGGCGCAGAAATCAGAGCAGAACGAATCCGTCCCGGGCTTTCTTGAGTCCACCCACGAGGTGTTCAATCAGGCGCCGCCGCTGGGTGGCGAGGCCAACCCCTGTAACTGGTACACCTCGGACCTGGCGCTGCAGGAAGCGGTGCACCGCGAGCAGGGCGGCTGGGGTGAAGATCGCCTGAAAGCCTATGGCGCACTGACCGGCGGTGAACTCTATGACCTGGGCTTCACCGCCAATGTGAACAAGCCGGTATTGAAGACCCATGACCGTTACGGCCATCGTGTGGACATGGCTGAATTTCACCCGGCCTATCACCGCCTGATGGAAGCGGCCATTGAATACGGACTGCCGTCGCTGCCCTGGACCAACGCCGGCCCCGGCGCCCACGTGGTGCGCTCGGCGCTGAGTTACATGCACAGCCAGGCGGAGGCCGGTACGGGCTGCCCGCTGACCATGACCTTTGCCTGTGTGCCGGCCATCAAGCACCAGGCCGACGTGGCCGAGCAATGGCTGCCGGGCATTCTGAGCAATGAATACGATCCGCGCTTTCTGCCGGCAGACCGCAAGAAAGGCCTGACCATCGGCATGGGCATGACCGAGAAGCAAGGCGGCTCGGATGTACGCGCCAACACCACCAGCGCCGTGCCGGTGGCCGAGGGCGGCGCCGGCAAGCCTTATCTGCTGGTGGGGCATAAATGGTTCTTCTCGGCGCCGATGTGCGATGCCTTCCTGGTGCTGGCGCAAGCGGAGCGGGGGCTGTCCTGCTTCCTGCTGCCGCGGTTCCGGCCGGACGGCAGTCTCAATGCGATTCACATCCAGCGTCTCAAGGACAAGCTGGGCAACTGGTCCAATGCCTCCAGCGAAGTGGAGTTCCGCGGCGCCTGGGCGCTGATGGTCGGCGAGGAAGGCCGCGGCGTGGCGACCATTCTGGAGATGGTCTCGATGACGCGTCTGGATTGCATGACCGGCTCGGCCTCGACCATGCGCCAGGCACTGGCGCAGGCCATTCATCATGCACGGCATCGCGAGGCCTTTGGCAAGCGCCTGATCGAGCAGCCGCTGATGGTCAACGTGCTGGCGGATCTGGCGCTGGAATCCGAGGCGGCCATGATGCTGTCCATGCGCGTGTCCAGGGCTATTGATGAGGCGGCTGACGACGAGCAGTCCGCGCTGCTGGCGCGTATCGGCACGGCCGTGGGCAAGTACTGGATCTGCAAGCGCACCCCGGCCATGGTCAACGAGGCGCAGGAATGCCTGGGCGGCGCCGGCTACGTGGAAGAGGGCATTCTGCCGCGCCTGTATCGCGAAGCGCCGCTCAACTCCATCTGGGAGGGTTGCGGCAATATTCAGTGCCTGGACGTATTGCGCGCCATGGCCCGCAGCCAGGGCTCGCTGGATGCCTTCATGGACGAGATCAAGAGTGAACAGGGCAAGCACAGGCTGCTGGATGCGGCCATCCGCGATCTGGAAAGCGAGTTCATCGACCTGGGCGATATCGAAGTGCGCGCCCGCCGTGTGGTCGAGAAAATGGCGCTGACCTGGCAGGCCGCACTGATGGTGCGCAGTGGCAACGAAAACGAGGCCGAGGCGTTCTGCGCCGGGCGGTTGGATGCGGATCAGCGGCTCGCGTTTGGTACCTTGCCGCGCGGACTGAATCTGGATGCAATAGTAAAGAGGGCAGCGCCGGCTGTGTAATCGAAGACGTCATTTCTCCATTCCCTTCGGTCAGCCGAAATGACAGGTTGGGAGCCAGGCGGGAAAAAGGATCGTCATTCCCACGCCAGGCGGAAAAAGTACTGTCATTCCCGCGAAAGCGGGAATCCCTTCCTTCGAAGTTGTCCGCAAGTGGATTCCGGATAATCGCTGACGCGATTTCCGGAATGACGGATTCGAGGAAATTAGCTCGAATGCCTCATGACGCGGGCTTTCTGACGCTCCCAATCCTGTTTTTTCTGCGTCGCCCGCTTGTCGTGTTTCTGCTTGCCCTTGGCCAGCGCGATCTCCAGTTTGGCCAGTCCTTTCTTCCAGTACATGGCAGTAGGGACGATGGTGTAACCCTGGCGTTCGGTGGCGCCAATCAGGCGGCTGAGTTCGCGGCCGTGCAGCAGCAGTTTGCGGGTGCGCGTGGGGTCGGCCTGCACGTGGGTGGAGGCCGAGGTCAGCGGATCGATATGCGAACCCAGCAGCCAGGCTTCGCCGTCCTTGATGATGACGTAGGCTTCGGCGATGCGCCCGCGGCCTGCGCGCAGGCTCTTCACTTCCCAACCTTCCAGTGCCAGGCCGGCCTCGAGCTTGTCCTCGAGACTGTAGTCATGACGGGCTTTGCGGTTGAGAGCGATGGTCGGGCTGTCGGATTTCTTTTGCGCGGACTTCTTCTTGCTCATGGCACCATTATAATCGTAGTGAACATCTCAACGGCGGCCAGAGCAAAGGGGTCCGGATAAAAATGCCTCGACGAGAGAGTGCACACGGTTACTGGTCATCTACGCGGATCTTTGTAACCGCCACCGCCGCTGCGGCTATCGGCCTCGGCAACCTCTGGCGTATGCCATCACTGATGGGGGAATACGGCGGCGGTGCTTTTCTGCTGGTTTACATTTTCATGCTGGCGGTTGTTGCGTTGCCGTTGATGGTGGCCGAACTGATGATCGGCCGCTGGGCGCGCCGCAATGTTGTCGGCAGTGTGCGCATCATGGCGCTGGAAGGCGGGGCGCATCCGGCCTGGGTGAGCCTGGGATGGATGGCGCTGGTTGCGGCGATCATTGTGCTGTCCTATTACAGCGTGATCGCCGGCTGGAGCATGGCGTACCTGATACGGGCGGCCTCCGGCGTATTCGGCCAGGGCGATGAGGAAACCGTCTCGATAGTATTCAGGGAACTGGTGGCCGACCCGGAACGTGCGCTGGCCTGGCATACGATCTTCATTGTTATCTGTACTGTGGTGGTGGCCCAGGGCGTGCGGTATGGCCTGGAACCGGTTGCGCGTTATTTTCTGCCGGCTGCCTTCGTGTTGTTGCTGCTGACGTTGTGCGTGGCGACGGTTACGGCTGACATGTCTTCGTCTCTGGTCTATCTGCTGGGCTTCGATTTCTCGGCGTTGGGCTGGCGGGGCGTTCTGGAGGCACTGCTGCAGGCATTCTTTGGCCTTGGCCTGGGTGTGGGGGTCATGACGGCTTTTGGCGCTTTGCTGCCCAGTGATGTACGGCTGTTTCGCAACGGACTCAAGGTCATTACCCTGCACACCCTGTTTTCGGTGCTGGGCGGACTGGCGATTTTTGCCTTCGTATTCGCTGCCGGCCTGTCACCGACCAATGGCGTGCGTCTGGTTTTTCATACCCTGCCCATGGCGGTGATACCCACCTCGGGCAGTCTGGTCCTGGCCATGTTCTATCTGATTCTGGTCTTGCTGGCATTGACCACGGCTGTGAGTCTGATGGAGGCGGTGGTGCAGCGAGTGACCGAACGTTTCCAGCAGGGACGTATTTTCGCCGCCTGTAACCTGGGGCTGATCATGTGGTTCCTGGGCCTGGGGACGCTCGGTTCCTTCAGCTTCCTGCAGGATCTGCGTTTGTTTGATCGCACCGTCTTCGACTGGCTGTCGCTGATCGGCGGCCGCATCCTGATCCCTCTGGTGGGGCTGGGGCTGTGCGTGTTCGTGGCCCGGATTCTGCCGATTTCGCTGTTGCGCGAGGCCTGGGAGGATGGCGATGAACGCAGCTTTCAGTACTGGTTCTGGTGCCTGGTATATCCGGCCCGTATCGGCCTGATACTGGTGTTGCTGTATGCCACCGGCTTACTGGATATGCTGATCAGGTTCTGGACGCCGGCTGGCGTATAATGCCGCCCACCTTGCATAGCAACGCTGAAAAATGGCCAAAGAACTGATTCGTGTGGAAGTCGCCTATGCGCGGCCAGACAAGCAATTGATCCTGCCAGTGGATGTGGAAGAAGGTTCTACGGCGGTTGATGCCGTGAACAAGTCAGGTATTCAGGAACATTTTCCGGAAATTGATTTTGATGCCCTCAAGCTGGGCGTATTCGGCAAGGCGCAAAAGCCGGACACCGTGCTGCGCGCCGGCGACCGGGTGGAAATTTACCGGCCGCTGATTGCTGATCCCAAGGAATCACGCAGGCGCAGGGCTGAAGCGGAAAAGAGCTAGTTGCTGCGAAACTGCATGGTCATTCCCGCGCAGGCGGGAATCCACGAAGATTCCGGATAAGTCCTTTTCGGATTTTCCGGAATGAGGGCGCCAGTTACTCGTCGTGCTGTGGCCGTATCTGTTCGGCTGCCTTGTCCTTGGCTTCCTGCTGCTTGCGACGGGCTTCCACGATATTTTCCATACCCTCGATTTCAGAGACCTTGTCCGCGTCATCGAAGAAGATACTGAAGCGCTGGTGATATACATCGGCTCCGGGATTGCGGTAGTAGACGACATAATCCCAGCGGGGACGGCCGAAACTTTCCTTGATGAGAGGCGTGCCCAGCAGGAATTGCACCTGTTTCGGGGTCATGCCGACCTTTACCTGTTCGGCTTTTTCGGGCTCGACAACATTGCCCTGCAAAACCGGCAGGCGGAAGTACGAGCAGCCTGAGGCGCTGCCCATAACAAGAAAAAGAATCAGCAATAATTTAGTTCGCATACCGGAGCTTGGACGCAGTGTGTGTGCAGGCATCTCTTTGGTCGTGCCGAATGAAGCGTGCCATAATACCCAAACTGAACGACTAAGGCATCGCATGTCAGATAAAACTTCCACCTCATCTTCAAACAACGGCACGGAAACGCAGGATTTGCGTAATGCTGGCCTGAAAGTCACCCTGCCGCGTGTAAAAATTCTCGAAATGCTGGAAGGCAGCGATAACCGTCATCTGAGTGCGGAAGACCTCTATCGCATGCTGATGGAATCCGGTGAAGAAATCGGTCTGGCGACGGTCTATCGTGTACTGACCCAGTTCGAGTCGGCCGGCCTGGTGGTTCGCCATCATTTCGAGGACGGCCGCGCGGTTTTCGAACTGGATGCGGGCGAGCATCACGATCACATGGTATGTGTGAAAACCGGCGAAGTGATCGAGTTTTTTGACGAAGTGATTGAGCAGCGTCAGCGTGAAATTGCCGAGAAGTATGGTTGGCAGATGACCGACCACAGCCTGATTATCTACGGCATCAGCCCCGCTGCACAGAAGAAGAAATAAACACCTGGCTGCCGGCTAGGCAGCCGCAACGCCCAGCATTTCCGCGGCATGTGCGCGGGTCTGCTCGGTAATGTCCACACCGCCCAGCATGCGGGCAATTTCCTCAACCCGCGCCTCGGGCGCCAGCGTGGAAATTCTGGTTCGCGTCATTCCGTCGACGATTTCCTTGCCCACGAACAGGTGATGCGTTGCCTGTGCGGCTACCTGCGGTAGATGGGTGACACAGAGTGTCTGGCGTGTGCGCCCCAGCTCCGCCAGCTGACGCCCGACGATCTCCGCCACGCCGCCGCCAATACCCGTATCCACTTCGTCGAAGATGAGCGAGGGTACGTGGGTGCTTTCGGCCGCCACCACCTGTATGGCCAGGCTTATGCGAGACAGTTCGCCGCCGGAAGCCACCTTGTTCAATGGCCGCGGACTCTGACCGGGGTTGGCGCTGACCAGAAACTCGATCAGATCCGCGCCGTGCATGCGCGGCTGGGTTTCTTCCAGTGCATTTACCTGAATTTCGAAGCAGCCCTGGGGCATGCCCAGCTCGCGAATAATGGTCTGTACCTCTGTGGCCAGCCGCGTCGCGGTCGTGCAGCGAGCCTGATGCAGATCCCTGGCCAGATCGGCATATTCAGTTTGCAGGCGTTTCAGTTCACCCTGCAGTTTTTCGATTTCTTCGCCGGCGCTTTCCAGGCCGCCCAGTTCTTCGCTCAGATTCTGCAGATGCTGCCCCAGGTCCTCAGGCCGCACCTGGTGTTTGCGTGCGATGTCGTGGATGG
Organism: uncultured Salinisphaerales bacterium; assembly: GCA_913055805.1. Taxonomy (GTDB): domain Bacteria; phylum Pseudomonadota; class Gammaproteobacteria; order Nevskiales; family CAJXLF01; genus CAJXLF01. The sequence goes on along the minus strand of CAJXLF010000002.1, from coordinate 250,605 downwards.
CGCCCAGGCGTTTTTCCACCCAGTCGAGCCGGGCCGGGTCCAGGTCCAGGCTTTCAATACGGTCGCGCAGGGAAAAGCCGGCTTCCTGAATCAGGATGCGGGCGCTCTCCACGGTTTCCGCAATATCGTTGAAGCTGCTGTCCAGCTTCTGCAACCCGTGCAGCAGGTGCACCACCTGGTTCAGCTGCTCATAGGCCGAGCCTTCGTCGCCTTCATAGAGCAGGTTCATGGCCTGCTGGCCGTCTTGCAGCAGGCGTCCGGCATTGGCCAGCCGTTTGTGTTCGCTGTCCAGTGATGCGACTTCGTCATCGCTCAGCTTCAGGGCTTCGAGTTCGGCGATCTGATACTTCAGATAGTCGGCACGCAGTCCACCGTCCTCGTCCCGGTTTTCCAGGCTGGCCAGCCGTTCACTGATGTGCCGGTATTCACGATAGAGGTCGGCAATACGCTGACGCAGTTCCTGATGCTTGCCGAAGTCATCGACCAGATCGCGCTGAATATCCGCCTTGAGCAGGGACTGGTGCGCATGCTGGCCATGTATGTCCAGCAGGAATTCACCCAGCTCCTTGAGTTCGCGCACGGTCGTGGGGCCGCCGTTGATGGTGGCGCGGCCACGTCCGTCGGCGGAAACAGTGCGGCGGATCAGGCAACTTTCTGCGTGATCCGCATCGAGCATGTCGCGTTGCTGCAGCCATTCTCTGGCCTGTGACGTATCGTCGAGCAGGAATTCGGCACTCACTTCCGCGCGCTCACTGCCATGGCGCACGGCTTCACTGTCTGCCCGGTCGCCCAGCAGCAGGCCCAGCGCATCGATCAGGATGGACTTGCCGGCGCCGGTTTCTCCGGAAAGCACGGTCATGCCGGGTTCGAAGTCGATTTCCAGGTTGTCGATGATGGCGAAATTGCGGATATGCAGATAACGCAGCATGAAAGTTTCAGCGATAGGTGAATGACAGGACTAGCCGCGGCTTTGCAGTTGCTGGTCGCGGCCCCAGCGCAGTTTATTACGAAGAATGCCGAAATAGTCATAGCCCGGCGGATGAATCAGCTGCAGGCTGTGGCTGGCCCGGGCGATCTGAACCCGTTCGCCGGGTTCCAGGGTCTGGTTCCATTGTCCGTCACAGGTGACCAGCGCCTGGTTCGACTTGCCCTCGGCTACGACGACTTCCACGGTCTGTGAGGCTTCGATCACCAGCGGCCGGTCGCTCAGTGTATGCGGGCAGATCGGCACCAGCGCCAGGGCATTGAGGGCCGGGTGCAGTACAGGGCCACCGCCGGACAGGGCGTAGGCCGTTGAGCCCGTGGGCGTGCTGATAATGATGCCGTCCGCACGATGGTGCGAAATAAAGACGCCGTCCAGAAAGGTATCGAACTCCAGTACGCGGGCGAAATCCTTGTTACGCACCACGGCTTCGTTAAGCGCTACTGAAGTCTGTCCGTCAATGACCAGGGTGGCGGTCAGCATCAGGCGTTCTTCCCGCACGTAATCGCCGTTCAGCACCTTGTCCAGGGTATTGGCCATGTCTTCCGGCGAGACATCGACCATAAAACCCAGGCGCCCCAGATTGATGCCCAGCAGGGGTACATCCTGCGGAGCGGCGGCGCGGCCGGCCGCCAGCAGGGTACCGTCTCCGCCCAGCACCACGATCAGATCGCAATGCTGGGGCAGTTCCTGCCGGCTGTGAGCGGGCAGCCCGCTGTCCTTGAGATGGCGGCTGGCTGCCTTGTCGAGCAACACGTTTATCCCGCGCGCGGTGAAATACTCAACCAGCTGGCGCAGGGTCGGTTCAATTTCCGGCTGGGCGCGCTTGCCCACGATGCCGATGGTGTTGAACGCAGTCCGGGTGCTCATTAAACGGGATTCCGGGGGTGATAATCAGTGCGCAACGTTAACACGGCGCTGCCTTGGGTGAGAAACGCGGCCCGCTTCTTGACAGTCTTTTGGCAGCATGGCTAGTTTGCTCTCAGGCGTGCGCAAAAGGCAGCGATGGAAAACAGATGACGAAGGAGACTCAGCGTCCGGATCTGAATGAGCGGGCACGGGGACTGCTCAAGACACTGGTCGAGCAATACATTGACGCTGGCGAGCCGGTAGGGTCGGGCACGCTGGCGCGTGCCAGTGGCATGGGGCTGAGTTCGGCAACGGTTAGGAATGTACTGGCCGACCTCGAAGACCTGGGTTATGTGCATGCCCCGCATACCTCCGCCGGCCGGGTGCCTACGGCAAGGGGTTATCGCCTGTTTGTGGACAGCATGCTGAGCCCGCAGCCGCTGACGGATTTCGAGTTCGAGAATATAGAACGTCAGCTTCTGGCCATGAGGCAGCAGGGTCAGGATCTGGTGCAGTCGGCTTCGCGCTTGCTGTCCGGGCTGAGCAACATGGCCGGCGTGGTCATGTTGCCCAAATACGGCATCGCGCTGTTGCGGCAGATCGAGTTCCTGCCATTGTCGGAAAAGCGCGTGCTGGCCATTCTGGTGGTTAATGACCGGCAGGTAGAGAACCGGGTACTGCACGTGCACCGTGACTATGGTCGCGATGAGCTTGAGAGAGCCGCCAATTTCCTCAATCACAAATTTGCCGGACGTGATCTGCATACCGTGCGCAGGCAGGTACTGGCAACACTCAAGCAGACCCGGCGCAATATGGACAAGGCGATGGCTGAAGCCATTTCCCTGGCTGAGCAGACCTTCGACGACACTGCGCCGGAAACGGGTTATGTCATGGCGGGTCAGACGAATCTCATGGGGATGGCCGAATTCTCGAATATCGGCCGCTTGCGGGAACTGTTCGAGGTGTTCAACGAGCAGCATGACATCCTGCGCCTGCTCGACGAGTGTCTGGCCGGTGAGCGCATGCAGATATTCATTGGCGAGGAATCGGGTTACACGGTGCTGGATGAATGCAGCGTGGTGACCGCACCTTACACCGTTGAGGGCCAGGTTGTAGGCTCGCTTGGCGTGATCGGGCCGACGCGCATGGAGTATGACCGCATCATTCCCCTGGTGGAGTCGACGGCGGATCTGTTGGGCTCGGTCTTGCGTAAACTCTGAGGCGGTCAGGCCTTGAATCTGGGGCTCATGCCCCCATCTAGCTGAAACAAGGGTGCAACCGGGGTGTACGCCGGGTGCGCATAGCATTATTTCAGCTGATGGAGGCCACTTGATGTCGGGCCATAACGACGACACCCGTAATCCGAATGAGGCAGAGGATATCCCGCTGACCGATCATCTTCAGGAAGAGTCTGCCAGTGAAGCGCCAACCGCTGAGGCTGCTTCACCACAGGCGCAGCTGGCCGAAGCCGAGGCCAGGGCGGCGGAAAACTGGGATCAGTTACTGCGTGCGCGCGCTGAAATGGACAACATCCGCAAGCGGGCCGAGCGCGAAGTTTCCCAGGCTCGTAAATACGGTCTGGAAAACATTGCCCGCGAGCTTTTACCGATTTACGACAGCCTCAATCTGGGGTTGGCCGAGCTGGACAAATCCGAAGCCGGCCTGGACACCGCCCGGGAAGGCATGCGTTTGATTACCCAGATGATGACCAAGGTGTTCGAGCAGCACGCCATTGTGGAAATTGATCCGACTGGCGAGCCTTTCGATCCGGAAGCGCATCAGGCCATGTCCATGCAGGAAACCGCGGAGCAGGCGCCCAATACCGTATTGCAGGTGGTGCAGAAGGGTTATCGCCTGAATGACCGGGTGCTGCGGCCGGCCATGGTGATCGTGGCCAGGGCGCCGCAAGCACCGGCAGACGCCGACGAAAACAGCCAGGGCGGCGCCTCTTGAAAAGACGGCAGCCGTCCCCCATATCCACATTAACAGTGCATTTAGGAATTTTTGGAGTACCGAATCATGGGTAAAGTCATTGGTATCGACCTCGGCACCACCAACTCCTGCGTGGCCGTCCTCGAGGGCGACAAGACCAAAATCATCGAGAACAGCGAGGGCGAACGCACCACGCCCAGTATCGTTGCCTACACCGACGATGATCAGGTTCTGGTAGGCCGTCCGGCCAAGCGCCAGGCGGTGACCAACCCGAGCAACACGCTGTTTGCCATCAAGCGCCTTATCGGCCGCCAGTTCAAGGATGATGTTGTACAGAAAGACATCAGCATGGTGCCTTACAAGATCGTTCAGGCGGACAACGGCGATGCCTGGGTGGAAGTGAAAGACGAGCAGTACTCCGCTCCGGAAATTTCCGCGCAGGTGCTGCGCAAGATGAAGAAGACGGCGGAAGACTACCTGGGTGAAGCTGTCACCGAGGCGGTGATTACCGTGCCGGCCTACTTCAACGACTCGCAGCGCCAGGCGACCAAGGACGCCGGCAAGATCGCCGGTCTGGAAGTGAAGCGCATCATCAACGAGCCGACCGCGGCCGCGCTGGCCTATGGCCTGGACAAGAAGGGAGACAAGAAGATCGCCGTTTATGACCTGGGTGGCGGTACTTTCGACGTTTCCATCATCGAAGTGGCCGAGGTGGACGGCGAGCACCAGTTCGAGGTGCTGTCGACCAACGGTGACACCTTCCTGGGTGGTGAGGACTTCGACATGCGCGTCATCGAGTACATCGCTGACGAGTTCAAGAAAGAACAGGACGTGGACCTGCGCAAGGATCCGCTGGCCCTGCAGCGCCTCAAGGAAGCCGCCGAGAAGGCCAAGATCGAGCTGTCCTCGACCCAGCAGACCGATATCAACCTGCCGTACGTGACGGCCGATGCTTCAGGTCCCAAGCACCTGAACATGAAGCTGTCGCGCGCCAAGCTGGAATCGCTGGTGGGCGAACTGATCAAACGTACCATCGGTCCGTGCAAGACTGCCTTGCAGGATGCCGGTGTGTCCGCCTCGGATATCGACGAGGTGATCCTGGTCGGTGGTCAGACCCGCATGCCCAAGGTGCAGGAAGAAGTGAAGAACTTCTTCGGCCGCGAGCCGCGCAAGGACGTGAACCCGGATGAAGCCGTGGCTGCCGGCGCCGCCATCCAGGCCGCTGTGCTGGCCGGTGACGTCAAGGATGTGCTGCTGCTCGACGTCACCCCGCTGTCGCTGGGTATCGAGACCATGGGCGGCAAGATGACCAAGCTCATCGAGAAGAACACCACGATTCCGACCCGCAAGACGGAAACCTTTACCACGGCCGAAAACAACCAGACCGCGGTGACGGTGCACATCCTGCAGGGCGAGCGTGAAATTGCCGGCGCCAACAAGTCGCTGGGCAAGTTCGACCTGGCTGATATTCCGCCGGCGCCGCGCGGCATGCCGCAGATCGAAGTCACTTTCGACATCGACGCCAACGGCATTCTGCATGTGTCGGCCAAGGACAAGGCCACCGGCAAGGAACAGTCCATCGTCATCAAGGCCAGTTCCGGTCTCTCCGATGAAGAGATCGAGCGCATGGTCAAGGATGCCGAGGAGCACGCCGAGGAAGATCGCAAGTTCAACGAGCTGATTACTGCGCGTAACAGCGCCGAAGGCCTCATTCACGGTATCGAGAAGAGCCTTGAAGATCTGGCCGACAAGGTTGAAGCCGAAGAAAAGGCGAATATCGAAAAGGCAGTCGAGGAACTGCGCGAAGCCATCAAGGGTGAGGATGCGGCCGATATCGAGGCCAAGAGCCAGGCCCTGGGCGAGGTCTCCTCCAAGCTGATCGAGCGCGCCTATGCGGACGCCCAGGCGGAAGCTGCCGCCGAAGGTGGTGATGCAGAAGCATCAGCCCAGAGTGGCGAAGCCGCGGACGATGTGGTCGATGCCGAGTACGAAGAGGTCAAGGACGAAGACAAGAAATCGTGAGACCTGAAACGGAAAACGTGAAACGAAACGAACGGGGCAACAGTGTTGCCCCGTTCTCGCGTGCGTTTTTCGCCATAACGCTACCCGCGACGTCTCACTCCTCACATCTCACATCTCACGATCCCCATGAGTAAGCGCGATTATTACGAAGTTCTTGGCGTCTCCAAGAATGCCTCTGACGATGAGCTGAAAAAGGCTTATCGGCGACTGGCGATGAAGCATCATCCGGACCGCAATCCGGAGGACAAGGATGCCGAGAACAAATTCAAGGAAGCCAGCGAGGCCTATGAAGTGCTCGCCGATGCCCAGAAACGTGCTGCCTATGACCAGTTCGGTCATGCGGGTGTAAGCGGGGCAGCCGGCGGTGGTGGCTTTGGCGGTGGAGGCTTCGGTGGCGCCGGCTTCAGCGATATTTTCGGTGATGTCTTCTCCGATATCTTCGGGGCTGCGGCAGGTGGTGCCGGTGGTGGTCGCCAGCGTGTATTCCGCGGCGCTGATCTGCGCTACAACCTCAAACTGGATCTGGAGCAGGCCGTGTTCGGTGACACGGTGAAGATTCGTATTCCCAGCTGGAGCAGTTGTGAACGCTGCGACGGCAGTGGCGCCGAGCCCGGCAGCAAGCCGCAGTCCTGCCCGACCTGTCATGGCGCCGGTCAGGTGCGTATGCAGCAGGGCTTTTTTACTGTGCAGCAGACCTGCCCGCATTGCTCGGGCCGGGGGGAGATTATTTCCAATCCCTGCACTGAGTGCCGTGGCCAGGGCCGGGTACAGAAGCAGAAGACCCTGTCAGTGAAGGTGCCGCCGGGTGTCGATACCGGTGACCGTATTCGTCTGGCCGGCGAAGGTGAGGCTGGTGAGCAGGGTGGGCCGGCGGGCGATCTCTATGTGCAGATTCAGGTCAAGCCGCATGAAATCTTCATGCGTGATGGTGATGATCTGCGCTGCAACGTGCCCATCGACATGGTGACAGCATCTCTGGGAGGTGAACTCGAGGTGCCGACGCTGGAAGGCAAGGTGGCCCTGAAGATTCCTTCCGAGACCCAGACGGGCAAGACCTTTCGCCTGCGTGGCAAGGGCGTGAAATCAGTCCGTGGGGGCGCTCAGGGTGATCTGTTGTGCACGGTCGAGGTGGAAACACCGGTCAAGCTGACCAAGCGTCAGAAAGAGCTGATGGAAGAGCTGGGCGAAACACTGCGCGACGGCGGCAGCAAGCACAGCCCCCAGTCCAGCTCATGGCTGGACAAGGCGAAGAAGTTCTTCGAGGAACATCTGGGCTGATTGACTACGCCGGTGCCAGCGCCGGGGGATTGTCACGCGGGGTCGAGGGGTTGCTCACTACGGCATGATTGCCGCCATTGATCGTGGCATAGACCTCGGCCAGTGTTTCTCCATCGCCGGGTGTCAGGTGGTCGTCCACGTAATACCACTCGCTCTGGCAACGTTCTGCCGTAATGTCGATCAGCACATACCCCTTGTTCTGGATGTCTCCAAACTTGATATGCGGGTTCTGGGTCAGAAAGGCCGGCACCGTCACCGGAGTATCCGGAAATTCTGCCGGTGAGGTGATGGAAGGGCAGACGAATTCCACGCCCATTGAACCCTCTCCGCTCAGCGGGTTGTAAGCCAGCAGGTTGTTGGGGTCTTCGGTGATGTCATGCGCCCAGGAAGCGTGCACATCGCCGGTCAGAATCACCACATTATCAATGGCCACGTTTGGCGCCGGTTGACCGCCGCGGATCGCGTTCCATATGCGTTCACGTGCGCGCGGATAGGCGTCCCACTGATCAACATTGATGAATTCGCCGCCTTGCCCACCCGGATTCAGCAGATTGGCTGCATTGGGCAGGCCCACCAGTTTCCACTGTGCGAATACAACCTGTTGACCAATCAGTTTCCATTGCGCGGTGGAGCTTTGTAGCTGGCTGATCAAGCGGGCTTCCTGGGCGGCGCCCAGCATCTGTCGCTCCTCTGCGGCGATATCGCCTTCATCCATGTAGATGGAGGTGACGCCTGGAATTTCGGTGCCTTCAGGCTGCTGGTCACGACCCACCAGGCGCGTATCGAGCATCATGAGTTCCGCCAGATCACCCAGGCGGAAACTGCGTTCGATATCCAGTGTGTCGCCGGGGCCGGCGGGGCGGATTGGCAGCCATTCGAAATAGGCCTGACGGGCGGCAGTGTTACGCGTGAGCCAGTCGCCTTCGGTCTCCGGCTGGTGGTTTTCAGCGCCATCTGTCCAGGCGTCGTTACTCAGTTCGTGGTCGTCCCAGATGTTGATAAAGGCGTATTGACGATGCAGTTCCTGCAAATCCGCATCCAGACGATAGTTGGCGAAGCGCTTGCGGTAATCACCCAGCTGGACGATTTCGAGCTGGTTGTCAGCGGAATACTGGCGGCCGGCGGCTATGGCGGCGGCATCTGCATAATCATGTTCACCCTCAGGGTTCACACCGGGGTATTCGTAAATGTAGTCGCCCAGGTGCAGGACGAAATCCAGGTCGGGCCTTTCCGCGATGCGGCGATAGGCATTGAAGAAGCCATGCGGCAGGCTGGCGCAGGACACCATGGCGAATCGCGCCCGCGCGACTGTGCCGATCGGAAGTGTTTTGGTGCGCCCAACCGGGCTGGCGTCGCCAGCCGCCATGAACTGGTAATAGTAGGTGGTATCCGGCTGCAGACCGTCGACATCCACCTTGACAGTGAAATCACGCTCCATGCCTGTCGTGGCAGAGCCCCGGGCGACGATATCCGAAAACGCCGCATCGCGGGCCATGCGCCATTCCACTGTGGCGCTATTCCCGTTTGTCTGGCTCAGACGTGTCCAGATGATCACCCGGTCCTGCAGAGGATCGCCACTGGCCACGCCGTGCCGGAAGCTGGCCTGTGAAACGGGCCCGCCAACGGTGTCTCCGCTGTCACTGTCGCCACAGGCCGTGAGCAGGCCGGTCAATGAAGCGGCGCCGCCACCGGCAGTCAGCCGTAAAAAGTCGCGGCGGCTGAGGGCAGAGGGGCGCAGCAGGCGCCATTTGCGTGCTTTCGGTCCGGACATGAGGTCTCCTGCTCATTGTGGCCTGTGTTTTTTGTCTGATTATATTGGCCTATTCGCCGCTCGCCCGCGAGTTCCAGGCTGCGGGCGGCGGGAATGCAGGGTATCCTTGCACGCCAACATGACCATCTGATGTGAAGTCACTATGAGCACTGCAACCCGTATCGCAATCCTTGGTGCCGCCGGCCGCATGGGCCGTATGCTGGTGCAGGCGGTACAGGATAATGCCGACGCCGAACTGACGGCGGCTATCGAACATCCTGAAAGCTCTCTGCTGGGCGCCGACGTGGGTGAACTGGCAGGCGCGGGCAAACTGGATGTGCCGGTCATCGCGGCGCTTGATGAGGGAGCGGATTTCGATGTGCTGGTGGATTTCACCCGTCCGGATCCGAGCATGGTCGCGCTGGAATTCTGCAAGGGTAGTAACCGACGCATGGTGATCGGCACTACCGGTTTCAGTGACGAACAGCGCCGCAGTATTTCAGATGCGGGCAATCACATTCCGATCGTCATGGCTGCAAACTACAGCGTGGGCGTCAACCTCAGCCTCAAGTTGCTTGAGCTGGCTGCCAGAACACTGGGCGACACGGTTGACATCGAAATCATCGAGGCACATCACCGTCACAAGGTGGATGCACCTTCAGGCACCGCGCTGGCGATGGGCGAGGCGGTAGCCGCTGCACTAGGTCGCGAGCTGAAGAATTCTGCGGTCTACGGGCGCGAGGGACATACCGGCGAACGTGATCGGGAAACCATCGGTTTTGCCACGATACGTGCCGGCGACATTGTGGGTGAACATACCGTGATGTTCGCTGCTGAGGGCGAGCGGGTTGAGATTACTCACAAGGCCTCCAGCCGCATGACCTTTGCTGCTGGTGCCATCCGTGCGGCCGTCTGGCTCAATAGTCAGTCAGCAGGCATGTATGACATGCAGGATGTGTTGGGTCTAAAGGGTTTGGGCAACGTTTAACGTAGACGCTGGCGGCACCCTGCGGCTATAATTCCGTAAATTCGGAGAAGCGGGGGGCTGCAGCGCAGCCCCCCGCTTTGTGTGTAAGCCTCCGCACGACCGTACTGGTGATTTCATTGGGATACTTGATGGGAGTAGGGTGTTGATGCAGCCCGCCGTTCTAGCCCTTGCAGATGGAAGTATTTTTCATGGTGTTGGTATTGGTGCCGAGGGCAGCACGGTAGGGGAGGTTGTTTTCAACACTGCCCTTACCGGTTACCAGGAGATCCTCACCGACCCCTCCTACAAACAGCAGATTGTCACCCTCACGTACCCGCATATCGGCAATGTCGGCACCAATGCCGAGGATGCCGAGTCGACGGCGGTGCATGCCGCGGGCCTGATTATCCGCGAAGTACCGCGCCCGCCCAGCAACTGGCGCAATCAACAATCCCTGACGGATTATCTGCAGGCCAACAATATCGTGGCCATTGCCGACATCGACACCCGCCGCCTGACCCGCATACTGCGCGAGAAAGGTGCGCAGAGCGGCTGCATCATGGCTGGCGAGGGTGTCAGCGAAGAGGCGGCTCTGGCCGCGGCACGCGAATTCCCCGGCCTCAAAGGCGCCGATCTGGCCCGGGTGGTGACGTCCGACAAGCCTTATGAATGGCGCGAAGGGCGTTGGGTGGGACCGGATGAAACCTATATCAGTCCCGAGCTCAAGCACCATGTCGTGGTTTATGACTTTGGCGTCAAGCACAACATCCTGCGCTGCCTGGTCGAAGCCGGCTGCCATCTGACGGTGGTGCCGGCGCAGACGCCGGCGGCCGATGTGCTGGCCATGAAGCCTGACGGCGTACTGCTGTCTAACGGTCCCGGCGATCCCGAGCCCTGTGATTACGCCATTACAGCTGCGCGCGAACTGATGGATGCCAGCATGCCGCTGATGGGTATTTGCCTGGGCCACCAGATTCTCGGCCTGGCCTGTGGCGCCAGCACGCTGAAAATGAAATTCGGCCATCACGGTGCGAATCACCCGGTGCAGGACCTGAAAACCGGCCAGGTATGGATCAGCAGCCAGAATCATGGCTTCGCGGTAGACGAGGATAGCCTGCCGGATAATGTCGAGGCCACGCACCGCTCGCTGTTCGACGGCAGTTTGCAGGGCGTTGCCCGCAAGGATGTACCGGCCTTCAGTTTCCAGGGGCATCCGGAAGCCAGTCCCGGCCCGCATGACGTCAGCCCCATGTTCAAGCGCTTCATTGAAATGATGGAGTCCAAATAGTGAATCCACGGATTTCATGGATTAGAAATAAGGTTATATGATTTTTCCAATTCAATGTTTTTATTAAAAATCTGTGAAATCTTCGCAATCTGTGGATAGTTGAATATGCCGAAAAGAACCGACATCGAAAGTATCCTGATCATTGGCGCCGGCCCGATCATTATCGGCCAGGCCTGCGAGTTCGATTATTCCGGTACCCAGGCCTGCAAGGCTCTGCGCGAGGAGGGCTACCGGGTGATTCTGGTGAACTCCAACCCGGCCACCATCATGACCGACCCGGAAACCGCTGATGTCGTCTACATTGAGCCGATCCGCTGGGATTGCGTGGCCAAGATCATTGAGAAAGAAAGGCCCGACGCCGTGCTGCCGACCATGGGTGGCCAGACAGCGCTGAATTGCGCACTGGACCTGGATCGCGAAGGGGTGCTGGAAAAGTACGGTGTGGAGATGATTGGCGCTTCGGCGGATGCCATCGACATGGCCGAGGATCGCGAACGTTTCCGTGAGGCCATGAACGAAATTGGTCTGGCTTCGGCACGCTCGGGTCTGGCGCATTCCATGGACGATGCCTGGAAGGTGCAGGCCGAGATTGGCTTCCCGATGATTATTCGTCCGTCCTTCACGATGGGCGGCACCGGCGGCGGTGTGGCCTATAACAAGGAAGAGTTCGAGGAGATCGTCACGCGCGGCCTGGATCTTTCACCCACCAACGAAGTGCTGCTGGAAGAATCCCTGCTCGGTTGGAAGGAGTACGAGATGGAGGTTGTCCGCGACAGGGCGGATAACTGCATCATCATCTGCTCGATTGAGAATCTGGATCCGATGGGTGTGCACACCGGCGACTCCATCACGGTGGCGCCGGCGCAGACCCTGACCGACAAGGAATACCAGATCATGCGCGACGCCTCGCTGGCGGTACTGCGCAAGATCGGTGTGGATACCGGCGGTTCCAACGTGCAGTTCTCGATCAATCCCGAGGATGGGCGCATGGTCATCATCGAGATGAATCCGCGTGTTTCGCGTTCCTCGGCGCTGGCTTCCAAGGCGACCGGCTTCCCCATTGCCAAGGTGGCGGCCAAGCTGGCAGTGGGATACACGCTGGACGAACTCAAGAACGACATCACCGGTGGCGCAACCCCGGCCTCCTTCGAGCCGACGATTGATTATGTGGTCACCAAGATCCCGCGCTTTACCTTCGAAAAATTCCCGCAGGCCGACAGCCGTCTGACCACGCAGATGAAATCGGTGGGTGAGGCCATGGCCATCGGTCGCAACTTCCAGGAGTCACTGCACAAGGCACTGCGCAGTCTGGAAATCGGCAAGCACGGTCTTGAGCCCAAGCTGCGTGACCTGCAGTCCGAGGTTGGCCGCGCCAAAATCCAGGAAGAACTGACCACGCCGCGCGCCAGCCGCCTGTGGTACGTGGCCGACGCCTTCCGCGCCGGCATGAGTGTTCAGGAAGTTTTTACGCTGTCCAAAATCGACCCCTGGTTCCTGGAGCAGATCGCCGAGCTGGTGGCCATGGAAGGGGAACTGGACGGCAAGCAGCTGGCCGATTTCGATGCGACCCTGATGCGTCGCTACAAACGCAAGGGTTTCTCCGACAAGCGCCTGGCTGACATCCTGGGCGTTAAAAAGCCCGCGGTGCGGGCGCGGCGCCTGGAGCTCGGTGTGCGGCCGGTCTACAAGCGGGTGGACACCTGCGCCGCGGAATTCCCTACCAGCACCGCCTACATGTATTCCACCTATGACGAGGAATGCGAAGCAGCGCCCTCGGACCGGGACAAGATCATTGTGCTGGGCGGCGGGCCCAACCGTATCGGCCAGGGTATCGAGTTCGATTACTGCTGCGTGCATGCCGCGTTGGCGCTGCGCGAAGATGGTTACGAAACCATCATGGTCAACTGCAATCCGGAGACCGTATCCACCGATTACGACACCTCCGATCGCCTGTATTTCGAGCCGCTGACTTTCGAGGACGTGATGGAAATCATCGACCTTGAAAAACCCAAGGGCGTCATTGTGCAGTTTGGTGGCCAGACGCCGCTGAAACTGGCGCGCGATCTGGAAGCCGCGGGTGCACCGATTATCGGCACCACGCCGGACTCGATTGACCTGGCCGAAGACCGCGAACGCTTCCAGAAGCTGGTGCGTGAACTCGGTTTGCTGCAGCCGCCCAATGCCACGGCACGCAGCGAAGAGGAAGCGCTGGGTCTGGCTGAAACTGTCGGCTTCCCCATGGTGGTGCGACCTTCCTATGTGCTGGGCGGCCGGGCCATGGAAATCGTCTATGACATCGATGACCTCAGGCGCTATATGGACGAGGCCGTGAAGGTCTCCAACGAAGCGCCGGTGCTGCTGGACCGCTTCCTTGAGAATGCCGTGGAACTGGATGTGGACGCCATCGGCGATGCCCAGGGCAATGTCATGATCGGCGGCATCATGGAGCATATCGAAGAGGCTGGCATTCATTCCGGCGACTCGGCCTGTTCGCTGCCGCCTTACAGCCTGGGACAGGAAATTCAGGACGTGATGCGCGAGCAGGTCATGAAGCTGGCCAAGGCCCTGAACGTGGTGGGGCTGATGAACACCCAGTTTGCGGTGCAGGACAACAAGGTCTATCTGATTGAGGTCAATCCGCGTGCTTCGCGCACCATACCCTTTGTATCCAAGGCTGTGGGCCAGCCTCTGGCCAAGATTGCCGCGCGCTGCATGGCCGGCCAGACCCTTGCGTCGCAGGGGATGAAGGGCGAGGTCATTCCGACGTATTACTCCGTAAAGGAATCGGTATTTCCGTTCAGCAAGTTCCCGGGCGTGGACCCCATCCTGGGGCCGGAAATGAAGTCTACCGGCGAGGTCATGGGTATCGGCACCGATTTTGCCGAGGCTTTTGCCAAGGCGGTGGCGGCCGGCGGCATGAATCTGCCTACGGGCGGACGAGCCTTTGTCAGCGTGCGTGATGGCGACAAGCCGCATGCCGTCAGCCTGGCGCGTGATCTGGTTGCCCGCGGGTTCTCGATTGTGGCGACTGAAGGTACAGCAAGGGCGCTGCGTGAAGCGGGTATCGAATGTGATTCCATCCTCAAGGTGAAAGAAGGTCGGCCGCATTCTGTAGACGCCATCAAGAATGGTGAGATACAGTTGATCTTCAATACCACCGAAGGCAAACGCGCGATCGAGGAATCACGTTCGATCCGTGCTGCCGCTATTAGCCAGAAGGTGGCCTATTTCACGACCATCGCCGGTGCCCGGGCAAGCTGCCTGGCCATGGGCAAGATGGATGAAATCCGGGTGCACCGTCTGCGGGAATTACACGAGGAGTTGCATACATGAACCGCACGCCTCTGACAGTGCGCGGCGCCGAGGCGTTGCGTAGCGAGTTGAAGGATCTGAAAAACGTGCAGCGGCCCAGGGTTGTGGAAGCTATAGCCGAAGCGCGTGCGCACGGTGACCTCAAGGAAAACGCAGAATATCACGCAGCGCGCGAGCAGCAGGGCTTCATCGAGGGGCGTATCGCCGAAATCGAAAGCAAGCTGGCGGGCGCGCAGGTGATTGATGTGACCAAGCTGCCGGCCAACGGCAAGGTGGTGTTCGGCGTCACTGTGGACCTTGAGGATGTCGATTCCGGTGACACGCTGACTTATCAGATCGTCGGCGAGGACGAGGCCGACATCAAGCAGGGCCGTATTTCCATCAATTCGCCGATTGCCCGGGCTCTGATCGGCAAGGAAGAGGGTGATGAGGTGGATGTGGTGGTGCCGGGCGGTAACCGCAGTCTCGAGATCGTCGAGGTCAAATATATCTGAGGCGTCGGGCCGTTATTCCGACCGGGCGAGGCCTGGATGAATCTCGTTCTCTGAGATTTTCCGGCTCAGCCTGACGACTTCGCTCGAAATGACAGCTTATTTGGTTTTATCAGGATTCTTCCGGTAGATGACGGCGTTGTTGCCGATCAGCTGGATGAGTTCGGCCTGTAATGATTCGCAGGCCGACAAGGCCATGGCCTGACGTTCGTCCCGTTCACCCGCGCCGATCTTGATTTTTATCAATTCGTGGTGCTCCAGAGCCTGATCCAATTCGGCCAGTACGGCTTCACTCAGGCCGGCCGCGCCCAACCAGACCACAGGTTTTAGATGGTGAGCCTGTTGCTTGAGTTTCTTCTTCTGTTGCGGGCTGAGTGGCATGCGATAATCCGGTGGAAACGGGCAGGGCGCGCATTGTACAGGTTCATGGTGAAGCGCTAAATGGGCAGAAAGAAAAGCAGCAGCCGGCGTTGGCTGGATGAGCATCACAGCGATGCCTATGTGAAACAGGCGCGTGATGCCGGTTATCGCTCACGGGCGGTTTTCAAGCTGGCGGAAATCCAGAAAAAGGATCGCCTGCTCAAACCCGGCATCACTGTAGTGGATCTCGGGGCGGCACCCGGCGGCTGGTCCCAGTATGCGGCCGAGGTGATGCAGGCCAGGGGACGTATTATCGCCCTGGATATCCTGCCGATAGAACCCATGGCCCATGTCGAGGTCATAGAAGGCGACTTCCGCGAACAGGCAGTACTGGAAAAGCTGCAAAGTTCTCTGGAAGGTCAGAGTGTAGACCTTGTTTTATCGGATATGGCCCCCAATATGAGTGGTGTAGGGCCTGCAGATCAGGCGGGCGCCATGTATCTTGCAGAACTGGCGTTGGCTTTTGCCTGCGAGCACCTCAGGCCGGGGGGCGATTTTCTGGTCAAGGTGTTTCAGGGCGAGGGATTCGACGCTTATCTGAAGGAGATGCGGGCGCATTTCGAGTCGGTTGCAACCCGCAAACCGTCTGCATCAAGGGCCCGCAGCAAGGAGTTGTATTTGCTGGCCCGCAAACGCCGCTTGGTGTAAGGTCTAAGTACAAATCAGCCGCCTGAACGGGCGGCAGTATGCAAGCTGGCGCCAGGCGCCGCGTAAGAGGTTAAGAGCTTGAACGATCTGGCAAAAACCCTGTTGATGTGGCTGTTGATCGGCCTGGTCCTGTTATCTGTGTTTAGCAGTTTTTCGCCTAAACCGGGCAAGGCCCAGAGTCTCAATTACTCGTCATTCATCGATCAGGTGGAACAAGGTAATGTCACCGGCGTGGAAATCGAGGGTGACCGTATTCATGGCAAGCTGCTGAGTGGCACCAGCTTCGAGGTTTACAGCCCGGAAAGCGATAACAAGGCCCTGATTGGCACGTTGCTGGAAAACAACGTGGAAATCGCCGCCAGGCCGGAAGAAAAGCCTTCTCAGCTGTTCCAGATTTTTGTGTCCTGGTTCCCGATGCTGCTGCTGATCGGCGTGTGGGTGTACTTCATGCGCCAGATGCAGGGCGGCGGCGGTGGCCGTGGCGCCATGTCCTTCGGCCGATCCAAGGCCCGCATGCTGGCGCCGGACCAGGTCAAGATCACTTTTGCTGACGTGGCCGGTGTCGAGGAAGCCAAGCAGGAAGTCGCCGAACTGGTGGATTTCCTGAAGGATCCCGGAAAATTCCAGCGCCTGGGCGGCAAGATCCCGCGTGGCGTACTGATGGTAGGGCCGCCGGGTACCGGCAAGACCCTGCTGGCGCGCGCCATTGCCGGTGAAGCCGGTACGCCGTTCTTCACCATTTCCGGTTCCGACTTCGTGGAAATGTTTGTCGGCGTGGGCGCTTCGCGCGTACGCGACATGTTCGACCAGGCCAAGAAGCATGCGCCCTGCATCATTTTCATCGACGAAATTGATGCCGTGGGCCGCCATCGCGGCGCCGGCCTGGGCGGCGGTCACGACGAGCGCGAGCAGACCCTGAATCAGCTGCTGGTCGAGATGGACGGCTTCGAAGGCAACGAGGGCATTATCGTCATCGCCGCCACCAACCGTCCCGACGTGCTGGATCCGGCACTGTTGCGTCCAGGTCGTTTCGACCGTCAGGTGGTAGTGCCGCTGCCCGACGTGCGTGGCCGCGAACACATCCTGAAAGTGCACATGAAGCAGGTGCCACTGGCGGATAACGTCAAGCCCAGCATCATTGCACGCGCCACGCCGGGCTTTTCCGGTGCCGACCTGGCCAACCTGGTCAATGAGGCAGCACTGTTTGCCGCGCGTGCCAACAAGCGTCTGGTTGATCACGACGACTTCGAAAAGGCCAAGGACAAGATCATGATGGGCGCCGAACGGCGATCCATGGTGATGAGCGAGGACGAGAAGAAGCTGACGGCCTATCATGAGGCGGGCCACGCCATTGTCGGCCTGTCCGTGCCTGAGCATGATCCGGTGTACAAGGTCACCATTATTCCGCGCGGCCGCGCCCTGGGTGTGACCATGTTTCTGCCCGAGGAGGATCGCTACAGCTATACCAAGCAGCGCCTGAACAGTCAGATTTGCTCGCTGTTCGGCGGGCGTATTGCCGAAGAACTGATTTTCGGGCCGGAAGCCGTGACGACAGGCGCTTCAAATGACATCGAGCGTGCCACGGACATTGCCCGCAACATGGTGACCAAGTGGGGCTTGTCCGACAAACTTGGCCCGCTGTCTTATAGCGAAGATGACGGCGAGGTCTTCCTGGGCCGCAGCGTGACCCAGCACAAGAATGTTTCTGATGAAACGGCGCACACCATCGATCAGGAAATCAGGTCAGTCATCGACACCAACTATTCGCGTGCCCAGCAGATTCTGCAGGACCACGTGGAAAAGCTGCATATGATGGCGGCGGCGCTGATGAAGTATGAAACCATCGATTCGGATCAGATCGACCAGATCATGTCCGGCCAGGAGCCTGGTCCGCCCAGGGACTGGGACGATACCAACGGTGGCGGCAAGGCGGATTCCGGTGAGTCCAAGGGCAAGGCGGCCAAACCCGCCGGGCCACCCAAGCCCGCTGGTCAACACTAGCACTGCCTGCGTCTGCGCCTGGCCTTGCCTGGCGATAAGCGCCTTGTTTCATGACTCATGAGCGGGGCATGGTTGGCGTTTGACGCCAGTCATGCACCCGTCGCTCCCAGGTCACTTTCTTCTGTGAAACTCGACTGCAACGGAAAGACGCTCGACCTTGCCGCGCCAGTGGTGATGGGCGTGTTGAATGTCACGCCTGATTCTTTTTCAGATGGCGGCAAGTTCGTTGATGCGGAAACGGCAGTTGCACATGCCTTGCGCATGGTTGATGAAGGCGCGGCCATTATTGACATCGGTGGTGAATCCACACGACCCGGGGCGGCGCCTGTCAGCGAGCAGCAGGAAATGGAGCGGGTCTTGCCGATTATCGAACGTCTCGCCCATATGGTTGATGCTGTCATTTCCATTGATACCATGAAGCCTTCCGTGATGCGGGAGGCCGTCAAGGCCGGCGCCGGGCTGATTAATGATGTTAATGCCTTGCAGGCGGAAGGCGCGCTGAAAGTGGCGGCAGAGTCGGCTGCAGGACTGTGCCTTATGCACATGCAGGGTGAGCCCCGCAGCATGCAGAAAGCGCCGCATTACAATGACGTACTGTCCGAGGTGGCGGATTTCCTGCAACAGCGCGCCAAGCTTTGCGAGGCAGCGGGTATCGCCCGCAATCGTATTCTGATTGACCCTGGATTCGGCTTTGGCAAGACGCTGGAGCATAATCTGCGTCTCATGGCTGAACTGGAACGTTTTACTTCAATGCCGTGGCCGGTGCTGGTTGGTGTGTCGCGCAAGTCCATGCTGGGGGCCTTGCTGGATGTGCCGCCTGCCGAGCGGGTGCATGGCGGGACGGCGGCTGCAGTGCTGGCATGTTGGCAGGGGGCAAAAATCGTGCGCACGCATGACGTCAGGGCAGCCTGGCAGGCCTTGCAGGTCATGCAGTCCGTGCGCAGATATAAAGACTAGAACGAGGCGAAAATGGCTAGAAAGTATTTCGGTACCGATGGTATACGCGGGCGTGTAGGCAGTGCGCCCATGACCCCCGAGTTCGCACTCAAGCTGGGTTGGGCCGCCGGGCGGGTGTTGTCACCCGAGGGAGGTGGCAAGGTACTGATCGGTAAAGACACGCGTATATCCGGATACATGTTCGAATCGGCCCTGGAGGCAGGTTTTGCCGCCGCTGGAGTGGATGTGCTGCTGGTCGGCGTGTTGCCAACTCCGGCGATTGCCTATCTCACCCGCACCTTCAGGGCGCGCGCCGGGGTTGTGATCAGCGCTTCTCATAATCCTTTCCATGACAACGGGGTCAAGTTTTTCTCCGATGAGGGGCGCAAGCTGCCTGACGAGCAGGAAGAACAGATTGAAATGCTGCTGGATGAGTCCATCGAGTATGCCGAGCCCGAGCAGATAGGTCGTGCACGCCGTATAGACAGTGCCCAGGGGCGCTATGTCGAGTTTTGTAAAGGCAGTTTCCGGAGTGAGCGCTCGCTCAAGGGTCTGCATGTGGTCGTTGATTGCGCCCATGGAGCGACTTACAACGTGGCGCCGCATGTTTTCAGTGAATTGGGCGCCCGCGTAACCACTATTGGTGCTGAACCTGATGGCCTGAATATCAATGACGGTTGTGGCTCGACACATATCGAGTTTCTGAGCCGCGCCGTGGTTGAGAACGGTGCCGATCTTGGTGTGGCGCTGGACGGTGATGGTGATCGTTGCATCCTGGTCGATGCTGACGGCAGTGTGCTGGATGGCGATGACATCCTCTATATCCTGACCTGTTCCCGCCTGGAAGAAGGCAGTCTCAAGGGGCCTGTGGTAGGCACCCTGATGAGTAACCTGGGGCTGGAACTGGCCCTGCGTGCAAAGGGTATCGAGTTTGAGCGGGCCAACGTCGGTGACCGTTATGTGCTTGAGCGCCTGCAGGCAAGCGGGGGTGTGCTCGGGGGTGAATCTTCGGGACATATCCTGTGTCTGGATCGGACGACGACCGGTGACGGTATTGTTTCCGCACTTCAGGTAGTTGCAGCCATGGTGACCAGCGGCCGTTCTCTGCGCGAGTTGCTGGGCGGAATGACCAAGTGCCCGCAGTTGCTCATCAACGTACCGCTCAATGGTCAGGCAGCCCCGGCAGTGATGGATTTGGACAATGTGAAGCAGGCTGTGCAGAATTCGCAGGCTGCAATGGGGCAGGCAGGCCGTGTGCTTCTGCGTCCTTCGGGCACCGAGCCACTTATCCGTGTGATGGTGGAAGGTCAGGACGCCGCGGAAGTGCAGCATCAGGCTGAAGCCATCGCTGATGTAATACGCAGCGTTACCCATTAATTATCTGACTTCCAAGGAGAAGAAATGTCGAGAACTCCGCTTGTGGCCGGCAACTGGAAAATGCACGGCTCTACTGAAATGACGGCCGGCCTGGTCGCTGAAATCGCCGCCGGGGCTGCAAACCTGGCTGGTGTAGAAGTCCTGGTGTGTCCGCCGTATCCCTATCTCGCACAGGCGGTCTCGCTTGCCGGCAGCGTGTCGGTAGGCGCGCAGGATGTCTGCGATCAGGCCGGGCAAGGGGCTTATACCGGCGAAGTCAATGGTGCAATGCTCAAGGATATTGGCTGTACGCATGCCATTATCGGCCATTCAGAACGCCGTCAGTTTTACGGGGATAGCAATGAACTGGTCGCGGCCAAATTCATCGCTACCCAGGCTGCAGGGTTGGTGCCGGTGCTGTGTATTGGAGAAATGCTGGAAGAGCGTGAATCGGGTAACACCGAAAACGTGCTTGCCGCCCAGCTGGATGCCGTGGTGCAGGCGGCGGGTATTGAGGCTTTTGCCGATGCCGTAGTTGCCTACGAACCGGTCTGGGCCATTGGCACAGGAAAGACCGCCAGCCCGGAGCAGGCGCAGGAAGTGCATGCGTTTATTCGTGGTCGTCTGGCAGACAAAGATGCTACAATCGCCGCCCGTTTGCGCATTCTGTATGGCGGAAGCGTCAAGCCCGGCAACGCCAGCGAACTTTTTGGCTGTCCCGATGTGGATGGCGGTTTGATCGGCGGAGCTTCCCTCAAATCGGAGGATTTCCTGGCAATCTGTCAGGCAGGCGCTGGCGCATAGTTATACGGGCAATTTCTACGAGTTGGAACCGGCAATATGTTTTCCGTCTTGGTGATTTTACAGGTGATCATCGCGATAGCTTTGATCAGTCTCGTGCTGCTGCAGCAGGGCAAGGGCGCTGATATGGGTGCGGCCTTTGGCGCTGGTGCTTCCGGTACCGTGTTTGGGTCCCGTGGGTCGGCCAACTTTCTGAGCCGCACTACGGCCGGGCTGGCAGCTGCGTTTTTCCTTACCAGCCTCGTCCTGGCCTATCTGGCAAATTCCCAGACTACTCAGGGAGATAGCGTCGCAGACAAAATGGCGGAACAGCCCACCGTGGTCGAAGAGACGGTTCTGCCTGAAGAGGAACCTGTGGAAGACAGCGCGCCTGCGCCTGCACAGTTGCCTGAGTAATACCTGGCCGGGGTTCTCCGGCCATTGCCGATGTGGTGGAATTGGTAGACACGCTATCTTGAGGGGGTAGTGGGGAGACCCGTGCGAGTTCGAGTCTCGCCATCGGCACCAATCATTGTTATACCCCTGCGTATTGCGCATGAAGCCCTCTGGTTCCACAGGTCTGTAACGTCAGGATGTGAAAATCCCGGTCATTGCTTGAGGGATGCCTGTGCGCATGGGTATGATTAACAGGATTTTCACGGCCCACGGTCCGGCCGTTTGCCGGTCGGGCAGTGAACCGGGGCAGTGCACTCAATAAGAACAGCGCTCATCGGGGATACGCCGCTACGGCCTTGGGATAGTTTCGGGGAACTTCGAGTCTCTATAGATGCGTATACGAATTAAGAAAGGTTTGGACCTGCCGATTAATGGCGCTCCCGAGCAAGTGCTCGGCGATGCCCATCAGGTTTCGTCAGTAGCCCTTATGGGTGGTGATTACGTAGGCATGAAGCCCACCATGCTGGTCACCGAAGGTGACCGGGTGAAGCTGGGGCAGCCCTTGTTCGAGGACAAGAAAAACCCGGGCGTGATCTTCACCTCACCCGGCGCCGGCGAAGTGGTGGCCATCAATCGTGGTCACAAACGTGTGCTGCAGTCAGTGGTGATCCGGCTGGAGGGTGACGAGGAAGAGACTTTCCAGTCCTTCGATACAGCGCGCCTGGCCAGCCTTGACCGGGAAGTTGTTCAACAGAACCTGATTCAGTCCGGGCTCTGGACAGCCTTGCGCACACGTCCCTACAGCAAGGTGCCTGCCCCGGGCACGGTACCCCGTTCGATTTTTGTAACGGCCATGGACAGCAATCCACTGGCGCCTGACCCTGCGCTTGTTATCAGTGAAGCGCGGGAAGATTTCGTGCATGGCCTGACGGTGCTGGGCCGGCTGACAGACGGCAGTATCCATCTCTGCAAGGCGCCTGACGCCCATGTGCCACAGGGCGGCGTGGAGCGCCTTGAAGTCAGCGAGTTCGAAGGGCCGCATCCTTCCGGCCTGGTGGGCACGCATATTCATTATCTCGATCCGGTCAGCGTACAGCGCACGGTCTGGCATGTCGGGTATCAGGACGTAATCACCATTGGCCGCCTCTTCACGACGGGGCGTCTGAATGTAGATCGCATCATTGCGTTGGCCGGGCCCATGGTGAAGCAGCCAAGATTGCTGAAAACCCGCCTGGGCGCGAATACCGATGACCTCTTGCGTGACGAATTGCAGGGTCTGGAGAGCCGTGCCATTTCAGGCTCGGTATTCAATGGCCGGCGAGCCGCCGGTTGGGCCAGTTATCTGGGACGTTACCACAACCAGATCACGGTGCTCGAAGAGAGTCGTAAACGCGAGTTCATGGGCTGGATGCGTCCTGGCGGAAACAAGTTTTCCAAGATCAATGTCTTTACCTCCAGTTTTGATCGTTCGCGCAGCTTCGATTTCACAACTACACAGAATGGCAGTCCGCGCGCCATGGTGCCGATAGGCAATTACGAAGAAGTAATGCCGCTGGACATCCTGCCCACGCAGTTGTTGCGCGCACTGCTGGTGCGTGACACCGACTCGGCACAGGCGCTGGGATGTATGGAGCTGGACGAGGAAGATCTGGCCCTGTGTTCCTTCGTGTGTGTGGGTAAATACGAATTCGGTCCGGCGCTGCGCGCCAGTCTGGAACAGATTGAGAGAGAAGGGTAAGGACCTGCCTATACTAATTCGGTGGTGTCGCCGGAGGCCGCAAAGCTCCAGCGCACGAAACGAGGAGAGAAGTTTGGTGATTCCAAATGAACGACGAGTGACACAGCGATGGGGCTTTGCGGCCCCGTCCCGCAGGGTTGCTCACCCAAGCCTGCCATACGGTGTTGCTCGCCTTGCCCTTAGGTCTACTAAGGGCGGCGGCGTGCGCCTTATCTGGCAGACTTGGGTGAGCAACGTCATCCACCGAATTAGTATAGGCAGGTCCTAATGGCTGGTATGCGCGATTTGCTGGACCGCATGCATCCCCTGTTCGCCAAGGGGGGCAAGCTGGAGAAGTACTACGCCCTGTACGAGATGGTCGATACCTTCCTGTACAGTCCGCCCGATGTGACCCGGGGCGCGCCGCATGTGCGTGACGCCATCGATCTGAAGCGGGTCATGATTTTCGTATGGCTGGCGACCTTCCCCTGTATCTTCATGGCCTGTTACAACACCGGTTACCAGGCCAATCTGGCGCTGGCGAACATGGGGCTGGATACGGCGCCTGGCTGGCGTGGGCATTTGCTGGAGCTTTTCCGCACGGGTAATAACCCCGAAAGCATCTGGTCCAATTTCTGGCACGGTTTCTGGTACTTCCTGCCGGTTTATTTTGTGACTTTCCTTGTCGGGGGTATCTGGGAAGCCCTGTTTGCCGCGGTACGTAACCATGAAGTCAATGAAGGCTTCTTTGTCACCTCAATCCTGTTCGCTCTGACCCTGCCGCCTACCATTCCGTTGTGGCAGGTGGCGTTGGGTATCTCCTTCGGCGTGGTGATCGGCAAGGAAGTGTTCGGCGGTACCGGCAAGAACTTTCTGAATCCGGCGCTGACCGGCCGCGCCTTCCTGTTTTTTGCCTATCCGGCCCAGATGTCCGGTGATGCCGTGTGGACAGCTGTGGATGGCTTTTCGGGTGCGACTGCCCTGGGTATCGGTGCAGCTGGCGGTGTCGAAGCCATTCAGGCGGGTGGAATCACCTGGATGCAGAGCTTCATGGGCAATATCCAGGGATCGATGGGCGAGACTTCGACCATTGCCTGTCTGATGGGCGCTGCTTTCCTGCTGTATACCCGTGTTGCCTCCTGGCGGATTATTTCCGGCGTTATCCTGGGCGCGGTGTTGACCAGTACCCTGTTGAATGTGCTGGGCAGCGACAGCAATCCGATGTTTGCCATGCCCTGGTACTGGCACCTTGTGCTGGGCGGTTTCATGTTCGGTACCATCTTCATGGCAACCGACCCGGTAAGCGCTTCCATGACCAATACGGGACGCTGGATATTCGGTGCCCTGATCGGTTTCATGACCATCATGATCCGCGTTATCAATCCGGCCTTCCCCGAGGGCATGATGCTGGCGATTCTGTTCGCCAATATCTTCGCGCCGCTGATCGATTATTTCGTCATGCAGGCCAATATTCGACGGCGCATGAAGCGGACCATGACGCCTGTGGCAGAAGCGGCGGAGTAGGGTAATCATGAGTAACGACAGCACGCTTAAAACCGTATTTGTGGCGCTGGCAGTTTGCCTGGTTTGCTCGATATTCGTGTCGATCGCAGCCGTGATGCTCAAACCCCAGCAGGTAATCAACAAGCGTCTCGATAAGCAGCAGAATATCCTCAAGGTTGCCGGCCTGTTTGAAGAAGGGCGCGATATCAAGGAGCTGTTTGAAAAGGTCGAGGCGAAGATCGTCAATCTGGAGACTGGTGAGTTTGTAGAAGACATGGACCCGGCCAGCTACGACATGCGCAAGGCGGCCGGTGACCCTGAAATGAGCAGCAAAATCCCGGCTGACGAGGATATTGCAAGCATTCGCCGCCGGCCCGATAACGTCACGGTCTACTTCGTGACCGAGGGTGATAAGGCCGGCATGATGATCCTGCCGGTGAACGGTTACGGCCTGTGGTCCACGCTCTACGGGTTCATTGCACTGGAGCCCGACGGCCAGACGGTCTACGGCATCAGTTTCTACGAGCATGCCGAGACGCCGGGCCTGGGCGGCGAAGTGGATAATCCTAAATGGAAATCCCTGTGGCAGGGCAAGAAGGTTTTCGACGAGAACGGCGAGCCTGCGCTGGAAGTTGTGAAGGGCACGGTCGATGCCGCCACACCCAATGCCGAGCATAAGGTCGATGGCCTGGCAGGCGCTACGCTGACCAGCCGGGGTGTCAGCAATCTGGTGCACTACTGGATGGGTGAGCAGGGCTATGCCGCTTTCCTGACCAAGCAACGCAGCCGGCCCTCGAGCTACTGAACGGGATTAGGAGTTAGTTATGGCTGAAACACCACGTAAGGTCCTTTTAGACCCGTTAACCAATAACAACCCTATTGCCTTGCAGGTGCTGGGTATCTGCTCGGCGCTGGCGGTGACCAGTAATCTGGTGACGGCTTTGATCATGTGTCTGGCGCTGACATCGGTCACCGCATTTTCCAATCTGTCTATCAGCATGATTCGCAAGCAGATTCCATCGAGCGTGCGCATCATCGTGCAGATGACCATCATTGCCTCGCTGGTGATCGTGGTCGACCAGATTCTCAAGGCCTATGCCTACAGCATCAGCAAACAGCTGTCGGTGTTCGTGGGGCTGATCATTACCAACTGTATCGTTATGGGCCGTGCCGAAGCCTATGCCATGAAGAATCCGGCGGGTATGAGCTTCCTGGATGGCCTGGGTAATGGCCTGGGCTACAGCCTGATCCTGATCGTGGTGGGTGTTATTCGCGAACTGTTCGGCAGCGGCAAGTTGCTGGGCTACGAGATTTTGCCCTTGATTCAGGATGGCGGCTGGTATCAGCCCAATGGCATGCTGCTGTTGCCGCCCAGCGCCTTCTTCATTATTGGCCTGTTTATCTGGGCCCTGCGTTCCTGGAAACCGGAGCAGGTGGAGAAACCGGAATACCAGATTCACCAGGTTCACCGTACGGAGGTTGTATAAGCATGACTTATAAGCAGACTTCCACGGCGGGGGGAGAGAGTTAATGGAACATCATCTCTCATTGTTGTTGAAGGCCGTCTTCGTCGAGAACATGGCGCTGGCGTTCTTTCTGGGCATGTGTACGTTCCTGGCGGTATCCAAGAAGATATCCACGGCGATTGGACTGGGTGTCGCCGTTGTTGTTGTGCAGGTGATTACGGTACCGGCCAATAATCTTGTTTATCAGCACGTACTTAAGGAAGGAGCGCTGGCCTGGGCCGGGCTGCCTGAAACGGATCTCAGCTTTCTGGGCCTGATCAGTTACATCGGTATCATCGCGGCCATGGTGCAGATTCTGGAAATGTTTCTGGATAAGTACGTGCCCGCGCTTTACAACGCGCTGGGCATCTTCCTGCCACTGATTACCGTGAATTGCGCGATCCTGGGCGGAACCCTGTTCATGGTGGAGCGCGACTACAATTTCGCCGAAAGCGTGACCTATGGTGTAGGCAGTGGCCTGGGATGGGCGCTGGCCATTACCGCGCTGGCAGGCGTGCGTGAAAAGCTGAAATACAGCGATGTGCCGGACGGCCTGCAGGGGCTGGGTATTACCTTCATCACGGCCGGCCTGATGTCACTGGGCTTCATGGCCTTCTCCGGTATCCAGTTGTAGGGAATAGCGATGTTTGAAATTACCCTCGGCGTTTCCGTTTTTATCGCCATCGTCCTGACCCTGGTCTTCATCATCCTGGTGGCTCGTGGTTGGCTGGTGCCGTCCGGCGATGTCGAAATCGTGGTGAACGGCGAAAAGACTATCCACACCAAGCCCGGCGGAAAACTGTTGGGGACCCTGGCAGATGCCGGTCTGTTCGTGCCCTCGGCCTGTGGCGGTGGCGGAACCTGCGCGCAGTGCAGGGTGAAGATTTTCGAAGGCGGCGGCTCCATTCTGCCAACCGAGGAATCGCATATCACCAAACGTGAAGCACGTGAGGGTGATCGCCTGTCCTGTCAGGTGGCCGTCAAGCAGAACATGCAGATCGAAGTGCCGGAAGAGGTCTTCGGTGTGAAGAAGTGGGAGTGCACCGTGCGCTCGAACCACAACGTGGCTACCTTCATCAAGGAGCTCGTGCTGGAGTTGCCTGCCGGCGAAAATGTGGATTTCCGTGCGGGTGGCTATATCCAGATTGAATGCCCGCCTTTCAAGGCTAATTTCAGCGATTTCAAGGTGGAAGAGCGTTTCCGGGATGACTGGGACAAGTTCAAGCTCTGGGACCTGAAGGCTGATTTCCGTGAGCCGGTCATGCGTGCCTACTCCATGGCCAATTATCCGGAAGAGCGTGGCATCATCATGCTGAACGTGCGTATCGCCACGCCACCCCCTGGTCAGATGCATCTGCCTCCCGGCGCCATGTCGTCCTACATCTTTAACCTGAAAGAGGGCGACAAGGTCACGATTTCCGGACCCTTTGGTGAGTTTTTCGCCAAGGAAACCGCTGCTGAAATGGTCTTCGTGGGTGGCGGTGCCGGTATGGCGCCGATGCGTTCCCACATCTTTGACCAGCTTCGCCGGATCAAGACCGATCGCAAGATCAGCTTCTGGTACGGCGCCCGTTCCAAACGCGAAATGTTCTATGTCGACCATTTCGATGAGCTGGCTGCGGAAAATGAAAACTTCCAGTGGCATGTTGCCCTGTCCGACCCTCAGCCTGAAGATAACTGGGAAGGCTATACCGGTTTTATCCATGAGGTTCTGTACGAGAACTATCTCAAGGATCATCCGGCGCCTGAAGACTGTGAGTTCTACATGTGCGGACCGCCCATGATGAACGCGGCGGTGATCAATATGCTGGAGAATCTGGGCGTAGAGCCCGAGAACATCATGCTGGACGATTTCGGCGGCTAAGGCCCGCGGAACACGACGCAGGATCCTGATTCGGGTGATATCGAATCTGTATGGCAGCCGCCAGCTGTTCCGGTTGGCGGCTCTTTTGCTTCTGGGGCTGGCTGCCGCCTGCGATGGCCAGCAAGCAGCCAAACCCTTGCCTCAACAGTTATTGCAGGGGCAGACCATGGGTACGACCTACAGCGTAAAGCTGGTCGACGCCCCGGCCGCGCTGGACAGTGTGCGCCTGCAGTCAGTTCTGGACACGGAATTGCAGGCCATCAATCAGGCCATGTCGACTTATATCGATGATTCCGATCTTTCACGTTTCAATCAGGCGGCTAGCGGCGCCTGGATCAAGGTCGCTCCATCGTTGCTAACCGTGCTTGCCGAGGCGCGGCATGTGCATGAACTCAGTGACGGGGCTTTCGATCCCAGTATTGGTCCGTTGGTGAATCTGTGGGGGTTTGGCCCGGATATGCAACTGGACATTCCGGATAAAGCAGCGGTACAGGCGGCAATGGCGCAGATGGGCTTTGACGAACTGGAGCAGGACCTGGAGAAGCAGGCCCTGAAAAAACCGCACGCGATGTATCTGGATTTCTCGGCTATCGCCAAGGGCTATGCGGTGGACCGTCTTGCCGACCTGTTGCAGGAAAGCGGGCTGGCGAATTTTCTGGTGGAGATCGGTGGAGAATTACGGGCTTCCGGTGTCAACGCCCAGCACCAACCCTGGCATATCGCTATAGAAAAACCTGATCCTGCCCGACGCGCTGTGCATGCGGTGCTCAAGGCCAGTGGCCTGGGTATGGCCACGTCCGGCGATTACCGCAATTTCTATGAAAAGGACGGGCGGCGTTACTCGCATACGATTGATCCGCGTACCGGCTATCCGGTTTCCCATTCACTGGTTTCCGTGACGGTATTGGCAGAGCGCTGCATGACGGCGGATGCGCTGGCGACAGCCTTTATGGTGATGGGCACGGAAGCTGCTTATAAACTGGCAGAGGATGAACAGATTGCAGCCTGGTTTGTCGAATACCATGAAGGCGAACTGGTCGACCGGCTGACACCCAAAATGCAAAGTTATCGGTTACACTGAAGGTATGAGCGTTTTTCTTATCACATTCGTTGTTATGGTCCTGGCCGTATTGGCCATGGCTGTGGGTGTCATGATGGGCCGCCGAGAGCTGAAAGGCAGTTGTGGCGGTATCGGTAACGTCCAGGGGGCGGAGTGTCCCTGTGGCGGACCACAGAACTGTGAGAATCGGGAAAAGCCTGTAGGGCAGGCCTGACCGGCGCTCATCCCGGGGGAATAATAAGGGCAATAGGAGGTTTCAATGCTCAGTTCGGTTTCGGTCAAGGATTACATGGCGGCCAGTCTGGTCACTTTTACTGCCGATACTGATGTTTTGCATGCCATCCATCTGCTGATCGAGAAAGGTATTTCCGGAGCACCGGTTATTGATAATCTCGGCAATATAGTGGGCCTGCTGTCCGAAAAGGACTGCCTCAAGGTGGCGCTGGAAGCCAGCTACCATGGCCAGTATGGCGGCAGGGTCGCTGATTACATGACGCCTCATGTCATTACCGTCGACGCCGATGCCAGTATTGTCGAGGTCGCCAAAATGTTTCTCAATGCACCCTACAAGCGCTATCCGGTGGTCGATGACAACCGTCTGGTAGGTCAGATCAGTCGTCGTGATGTCCTCAAAGCCTTTGAAGCCATACGCGAACGCTAGTTTTTTCTGAAGCTTTCCCTTTTGCCCTTGCAAAACAGGGGATGAATCTCTATTATTCGCAGCCTGTCGGGTGCGGGGTGGAGCAGTCTGGCAGCTCGTCGGGCTCATAACCCGAAGGTCGCAGGTTCGAATCCTGCCCCCGCTACCAACATAATTAAGGTGGTAAAACCCCGAACAGGGGTTTTTTTTCGCCCCGAGTTAGCCCGAACGGGCCGAACGGGCAGGCAGAGGACGGATGCTGACAGACAGGCTGAACGAACTGCTTGAACCGATCGTGGCCGATTTGGGCTATGAGTTATTGTGCCTCGAGCTGGCAGGTGAGGGCCGTAATCGTTGTTTACGGATCTATATCGACCAGCCCGAGGGCATTGGCCTGGAGGACTGCGAAACCGTCAGTCATGAGGTCAGTGCAGCATTGGATGTGGATGACCCGATTTCGGGCAATTACCGGCTTGAAGTTTCATCGCCGGGCCTGGATCGGCCGTTAACCAAGGAGTCCCACTTCCGGCAGTTCACCGGCCAGGAAGCGCGGGTACAGATGCAGATGCCGGTCGAGGGCCGTCGTCGTTTTAAAGGCCGCATACTCGGTGTAGAGGATGGCAGGCTGCGCATCGAAGTTGACGGAAACGAGGTGGAATTGGCGATGGACGCTATTGAGCGTGCACGTCTGGTGCCGGATCTGGGCTGACTGGATTCGGCGGGTAGTGAACAGTGTGACCGACACGGTGGGTTGCGAGCGGCCATGAGCAAAAACGTGTTATTGGTGGTCGATGCCGTCTCAAACGAGAAGGGTGTCGATAAAGAAACGATTTTCGAAGCCATCGAAGCGGCACTGGCGTCTGCGACGCGCAAGCGCGCCGGTGAGGATATCGGTGTGCGTGTGGCAATCGATCGTGAAGACGGTAGCTACGATACCTTTCGTCAGTGGGAAGTGGTGGACGATGAGGTCGAGATCGAGAATCCGGCGGCCCAGATTCCGTTCAGCGAAGCAAAGAAAGAGCATGCCGATATCGAAATCGGCGATTTCATCGAAGAACCGATGGAATCGGTCGAATTCGGCCGTATTGCTGCGCAGACTGCCAAGCAGGTTATCGTGCAGAAGGTGCGTGAAGCTGAGCGTGCCCAGGTTGTAGAAGCCTATAAACCCAAGATTGGCGAGCTGATTTCCGCGCAGGTCAAGCGTATGGAGCGCGGTGGTAACGCGATTCTGGATCTCGGCGGCAATGCCGAGGCGCTGGTCGGCCGCGAACACATGATTCCGCGCGAACCCCTGCGTATTAACGACCGCGTCCGTGGTCTGTTGCTCAAGATAAGTGAAGAGACACGCGGGCCGCAGCTCATTGTCAGCCGTACAGCGCCTGAATTTCTGGTTGAGTTATTCAAGCTGGAAGTGCCCGAGGTGGGTCAGGGCCTGATCGAAATCAAGGGCGCCGCGCGCGATCCGGGTTTGCGCGCCAAGGTCGCGGTGCAGGCCAAGGACAAGCGAATTGATCCGGTAGGCGCCTGCGTAGGTATGCGTGGTTCGCGTGTGCAAAACGTATCCAACGAATTGGCCGGCGAGCGCATTGATATTGTGCTCTGGGACGAAAATCCCGCGCAGTTCGTGATTAATGCCATGGCGCCTGCGGAAGTGGAATCCATTGTTGTTGATGAAGATGCGCATAGCATGATCATCGCAGTCAATGAGGAAAAGCTGGCCCAGGCCATCGGCCGGGGTGGCCAGAATGTACGCCTGGCTTCGGAGCTCACGGGTTGGACACTTAATGTCATGACCGAGGAAGAGGCCGAAGAGCGTCATGCCGAGGAGGGCACAGCTGCCGTGCAGCTGTTCCAGGAGCAGTTGGACATAGAAGAAGATGTGGCCGTGGTGCTGGTGGAAGAGGGTTTCACCACGCTCGAGGAAGTGGCCTATGTGCCCGAGCAGGAAATGCTGGAAATCGAGGGTTTCGATGAGGAAATCGTCGAGGAGCTGCGTAATCGTGCCCGTGACGCCTTGCTGACCCGGGCTATTGCCAGCGCCGAACATGAAGATGAAGACAGTGCAGAAGGCCTGATGTCGGTTGAGGGGATGGATGCCGAAACGGCAGCAACGCTCATGGCGGGAGGCATCGCCAATCGCGATGATCTGGCTGATCAGGCAGTAGACGATGTAGTGGAATTGGGAATAGACGAAGAACGCGCTGGTGAACTCATTATGGCGGCCAGGGCTCACTGGTTTGCTGACGACGAGTCGGCAGCGGCTGAATAAGGCGGATTATGTCGGAAGTTACGGTTAAGCAACTCGCGGAAGAAGTCGGCACGCCCGTCGATAGACTCCTGGGCCAGCTAACAGAGGCCGGGGTTAAAGTGTCGGGTGAGGACGCCGTTATCAGCGATGAGGACAAGCTCAAGCTGTTGACGTTTCTGCGTAGTGGCCGCGGTAAGGGCGCAGGCTCCGAAGCGGAACCGAAACGGGTCACCCTCAAGCGCAAGAGCACCAGCCAGATCAAGCTGGGTGGCAATCGTGGCGCCAGCAGCAAGACTGTTAATGTTGAGGTGCGTAAACGCCGGACCTATGTGAAACGCACCGGCGCTTCTGAGGAAGAGGTCAAGGCGCAGGCAGCTGAAGCGGCAGAAGAGGCACGTTTGCAGGCTGAGCAGGAAGCTCAGGAAGCACGTCGCCAGGCCGAGGAGAACATGAGTCGGCGTGCAGCCGAAGAAGCTGCACGTGAGGCGGCGGCAGCCAAGGAAGCCGCTTCCAGTGAAGATGCGGAAGCGCCAGAAGAAGTAGTAGCGGAAGAGCCTGACGCCAGCACCGAGCCTGAAGCGGAAGATGAACAGGCTACTGAGGCGCAGGAGCCCGAGACCTCGAAAAAACCGGGCAGCAGCCTGCCCATGGACTCGGCTCGTCGTCGTGCCCTTGAGAATGCCCGTCGTCTGGCTGCTGCTCCCAAAGCGGAGCCCGCGCCAACACCGGCAGCGGGGGAGAAAGCCAAGGCCAAGACTGCCAAGGAAGATCGGGAGCTGGCTCGCGAAGCCCGTGAAGCACGTGAATCCCGCGAGCGGAACAAGGCGGCAAAGCAGCGTAAAAAAGGCAAGGGCGCCGTACGCGAACGTGATAAGGACATACGCGTCGATACCCAGCATGGGTTCGAGAAGCCGACTGCACCGGTCGTGCGCGAAGTGGAAATCCCGGATTTCATTACAGTTGGTGAGCTTGCCAGTCGCATGGCGGTGAAGTCTTCGGAAGTCATCAAGACCATGATGGGCATGGGCGTGATGGCTACGATCAACCAGAGTATTGATCAGGACACGGCCACACTGGTTGTGGAAGAGCTCGGCCACAAGCCGAGGCAGGCCAAGCCTGTTAGTGTCGAATCCGCAGTTCTTGAGGATCTGGGGTCGAAGATCGAGGGTGCGGAAAGTATCGCCCGTCCTCCGGTTGTGACCATCATGGGGCATGTGGATCATGGCAAAACCTCGCTGCTGGACTTTATTCGTCGCTCGCGTGTGGCTGAGGGCGAAGCCGGGGGCATTACCCAGCATATCGGTGCTTATCATGTAACGACCGAGCGCGGCACCGTTACCTTCCTGGATACGCCGGGCCATGCAGCCTTTACGCGTATGCGTGCGCGCGGCGCCGAACTGACCGACGTGGTCATTCTGGTTGTGGCGGCGGACGATGGCGTCATGCCGCAAACCAAGGAAGCCGTGCAGCACGCCAAGGCAGCCGGTGTGCCTATGGTGGTGGCTGTTACCAAGTGCGACAAGGAAGACGCCGACCCCGAACGCGTGCGTAGCGAACTTTCCAAGGAAGACGTGATTCCGGAGGAATGGGGCGGTGATATCCAGTTTGTGAATGTTTCTTCACATACTGGAGAAGGTGTCGATAACCTGCTTGAAGCCGTGCTGTTGCAGGCCGAGTTGCTGGAACTGTCGGCACCGGTTGATACCAATGCCAAGGGTATTGTGGTTGAGTCTTCGCTCGAGAAGGGGCGCGGACCGGTAGCCACAGTACTGGTGCAAAGCGGTACCCTGAAGAAAGGCGATGTGATTCTAGCCGGCCGCCACTTCGGCCGTGTTCGCGCCATGTTTGATGAGATGGGTAAGCCGGCCCAGGAAGCTACGCCCTCAATTCCGGTCGAGGTGCTGGGGCTTTCCGGTACGCCGGAAGCCGGCGAAGAGCTTTACGTGCTTGATGATGAGCGCAAGGCGCGTGAAATTGCCGAAACGCGTGAAGACCAATCACGCGAGAAGAAGCTGGCGCAGCAGCAAGCCGCCCGCCTGGAAGAAATGTTCTCCCGCATGGGTGAGGAAGGCGTAGAACACAAGGATCTCAACCTCCTGATCAAGGCTGATGTGCAGGGCAGTGTCGAGGCACTGGCCGATGCGCTGGCCAAGATTCCGGGCGAGGAAGTCCGTGTGCGCATCGTCGCCTCGGGTGTCGGTGGTATCAGTGAGTCGGATATTGAACTGGCGCTTGCCTCGCAAGCCATTGTCATCGGCTTCAATGTGCGCGCAGACAGCGTTGCCCGTCGCACCATCGCCGAAACCGGCGTCGATGTTCGCTATTACAGCGTCATTTACGACATCCTGAACGAGATCCGGGACGCCGTCAGCGGTTTGCTGGGTACGGAAACCCGGGAAAAGATTGTTGGTCTGGCCGAGGTCAAGGATGTTTTCCGCTCATCCAGCCTGGGTAATATCGCCGGCTGCCTGGTGGTCGACGGTTACGTGGGGCGCGAACTCCCCATTCGTGTGCTGCGCGACAACGTGGTTATCTACGAAGGTGAGCTGGAATCGCTGCGCCGTCACAAGGATGACGTCAAGCGTGTCGAGGCCGGTACCGAGTGCGGCATCGGTGTGAAAGACTATAACGACGTCAAGGTTGGTGATCAGATCGAAGTTTACGAGCGCGTTGAAGTTCAACGCAGCGTAGACGAAGTCAGCGCCTGATAACGTTCGAACGCTCCGGTTTCAGACATGCCGAAGGATTTCCCGCGCACGCGACGTGTGGCTGAACAGATCAGACGCGAACTCAGCACCCTGATTCGTGAAGAACTGGAAGACCCGCGTCTGAAGATGCCTTCCGTAACAGAAGTGCAGGTTACCCGCGATTTTGGCCACGCCAAGATCTATATCAGCAGTCTGGATCTGGATGGCGGCAGTGACCGCTGCGCAGAGGCGCTGCAGGATTATGCAGGTATGCTGCGTCAGCGCCTGGGCAAGCGGCTGCGCCTGCGAAGTATTCCACAGCTACATTTTCTCGCTGATCACCTTCAGGAAGACGCCATGCGTATGGATGTCCTGATTGATCAGGCTGTAGCTAAAGACCGCAAGAGCGACGACTCCGATGAGGATGGCTCTGGCGGTAAATCACTCTGATTCCGGGGATATAGGTATGGGACGGCGGCGCCGCGCGCAGGGACGCAGGCTGGATGGCATCCTGCTGCTGGACAAATCTCCGGGTGAATCTTCCAATGCAGCGCTGCAAGCAGTGAAACGTCTGTATCGGGCGCGTAAGGCGGGGCATACAGGCAGTCTCGACCCGCTGGCCAGCGGCATGTTACCTATCTGCTTTGGTGAGGCGACCAAGCTGTCGGGATTTTTGCTTGATGCCGACAAGACCTACTGGGTGCGGGCCAGGCTGGGTGAGTTGAGCAATACCGGCGATGCCGAGGGCGAAATCATCGAGCGTCGTCCCTATGATCATGTCGACGTCGCCCGTATGGAGGCTGTACTGGCTGATTTTCTCGGTGAGCAGGAACAGATTCCGCCGATGTATTCAGCGGTCAAGCATCAGGGCAAGCGCCTGTACGAACTGGCC
The DNA here is from genome assembly GCA_913055805.1 of uncultured Salinisphaerales bacterium. Lineage (GTDB taxonomy): Bacteria > Pseudomonadota > Gammaproteobacteria > Nevskiales > CAJXLF01 > CAJXLF01. Next base: position 215,081 of record CAJXLF010000002.1, on the reverse strand, counting down.
CGGGAGGGCGTCGAAGTCGAGCGCAAGCCACGCCGTATCGTATTGCATGAGTTGCGTCTGTTGCGTCTGGAAGCGGATGAATTTGAGCTGGAGCTGTGCTGTTCCAAGGGAACCTATGTCAGAACCCTGGTCGAGGATATCGCCAAGGCCATGAATACACTGGCTTTTGTTCTGGATTTGCGGCGACTGCAGGTGGGTTCATTCGAAGAGGCAGGCATGGTGACCTTTGCCGAACTGGAAGACGCCTTCTGGAAGGACGCGGAAATGGATATCCAGCAGCGTCAAGCCTTGATTGATACCAGGTTGCTGCCGCTGGATCATGCGCTTAGTCATTGGCCTGCGGTTTCGCTGGACGCTGATAGCGCCTATTACCTGCAGCGTGGTCAGGCCGTGCAGGTGCCACAGGCGCCTACCAGTGGTTTTGTACGCATCTATGATGCCCGGGAAAATTTTCTGGGCGTGGGCGAGGTGCAGGAGGATGGCCGTATCGGACCGCGTCGTATGATGCAGGAGAGCGGCAGGGAAGCGAAAAGCGCGGAAAATCAGGAAAAAAAGTAGATTTTTCTTGTAGCTGGGGCCGGGTGCCGGTAAAATCGCGCGTTCGCTGAAAAAGCTGAAGATTGAAAGAGATTTTGGAGAATCCCAAACATGTCGTTGGATACCGTCAGTAAGCAAGAGGTTATCACCAAATTTGGCCGTGGCCAGGGTGATACCGGCTCGCCAGAAGTACAGGTAGCGCTGTTGTCAGCGCGTATTACCCAGTTGACCGATCATTTCGCCAGTCACAAGGCCGACCACCACTCCCGCCGTGGTCTGTTGAAAATGGTGAATCAGCGCCGCAAGCTGCTGGATTACCTGAAGCGCCGTGACGTTGAGCGCTATCAGAACCTCATTGCCGAACTGGGCCTGCGCCGATAAGGCACCTTTTGAATCATTTGAAGCTGGTTATCGTGTTGTCTGCTATTCGTGACGACGCGGGGCCAGCTTCCTCCGTTTATAGAGAGCTCTAACGTGACGCCTTTGCAACCGACATGTACCAAGTCTTTTCAGTATGGCCAGCACACGGTCACCATTCAGACCGGTGAGGTAGCCCGCCAGGCAACCGCCTCCGTGATTGTGTCCGTCGACGACACAGTAGTCATGGTAAACGCCACCGGACGCCGTCAGGCCAATCCGGCAGTGGATTTCTTCCCGTTAACCGTTAATTACCAGGAACGTACCTATGCAGGTGGCCGCATTCCCGGTGGATTCTTCAAGCGTGAAGGGCGCCCTTCGGAAAAGGAAACCCTGACCAGCCGCCTGATCGACCGTCCTGTGCGTCCGTTGTTCCCCAAGGGTTTCAACAACGAAGTGCAGGTGGTAGCAACCGTCGTTTCGCTGAATCCTGAAATCGATCCCGATATTCCCGCCATGATTGGCGCGTCAGCCGCATTGAGTCTGTCCGGCATGCCTTTCCAGGGTCCTATTGGCGGCGCCCGTGTGGGTTATATCAATGGTGAATACGTTCTTAATCCCACGAATTCCCAGCTCAAGGAAACACAGCTGGACCTGGTTGTAGCCGGTACCGCCGATGCTGTGTTGATGGTGGAATCGGAAGCCAAGGTGCTGCCCGAGGACGTCATGCTGGGCGCCGTGCTGTTCGGTCACGAACAGCAGCAGGTGGTAATCAACGCCATCAAGGAAATGGTTGCCGAAGTCGGCAGCTCTGCCTGGGAATGGGAAGCGCCGGTCGTGGATACTGCTCTGCAGGAAGCGGTCGCCGCCGCTGTGGGCGCCGATATCACGGCTGCTTACCAGATCGCCGAGAAACAGGCCCGCCAGGATCGTCTCGCCGAGATTCGCGAAGCCGCTGTTGAAAAGCTGGCTGCCGCCGAGGGCGAGGAAGGCCATGCTGCCGACGCCATTCTGGGTATGGTCAGCAAAATCGAAAAAACCACAGTACGCGAGCGCATTCTGTCGGGTGAGCCGCGTATCGACGGCCGCGATACCCGTACGGTGCGGCCGATTTCTGTCAAGGTGGGCGTACTGCCCCGTACGCATGGTTCCGCCCTGTTCACCCGCGGTGAAACACAGGCTCTGGTGGTGTCTACGCTGGGTACCGGGCGCGATGCACAGATCATTGACGCTGTGGAGGGGGAGTACAAGGAACCCTTCATGCTGCATTACAATTTCCCGCCGTACTGCGTGGGCGAAACCGGCTTCATGGGTTCGCCCAAGCGCCGTGAAATCGGCCATGGCCGTCTCGCCAAGCGCGGTATCCTGGGCGTCATGCCGAGCCTGGAAACTGAATTCCCGTACGTGGTGCGTGTGGTCTCTGAAATCACCGAGTCCAACGGTTCCAGTTCCATGGCTTCCGTGTGCGGCACCTCGCTGGCCCTGATGGATGCCGGCGTGCCGATCAAGGCGCCGGTGGCCGGCGTGGCCATGGGTCTGATCAAGGAAGAAAACCGCTTTGCCGTGCTGACCGATATTCTGGGTGATGAAGATCACCTCGGCGATATGGACTTCAAAGTCGCTGGCACCAAGGAAGGCGTAACTGCCTTGCAGATGGACATCAAGATCACCGGTATTACCCGCGAGATCATGGAAGCTGCGCTGTCACAGGCGCGTGAAGGCCGTTTGCATATCCTGGACGAAATGGCGCAGGCGATCGACAAGCCGCGTGCTGATATGTCCGAATGGGCGCCGCGCATCACCACCATCAAGATCAATCCTGAGAAGATTCGCGACGTAATCGGCAAGGGTGGTGCAACGATTCGTGCGATTACGGAAGAAACCGGCACGACCATCGATATCAACGACGATGGCACGATCAGCGTGGCCGCGGTCGACAAGGCGGCTGCTGTAGCTGCTATCAAGCGCATTGAAGATCTCACCAAGGAAATCGAGGTGGGCGCCATCTACGAGGGCAAGGTGGCCCGTCTGATGGACTTCGGCGCGTTTGTTACGCTGGCTCCAGGTCGTGACGGACTGGTGCACATTTCGCAGATCGCTGATGAGCGCATTGAGAGCGTGGCCGATCACCTGGCCGAAGGCGATATAGTGCGGGTAAAGGTACTGGAAGTGGACAAGCAGGGTCGTATCCGGCTCAGCATGAAGGCGGTCGACGCCGAGGAAAAAGAAGCTTCCTGAGTTTGAACGCCGCAGTCTTCAAGTCAGAAGGCTGCGGCGTTATTATTTTCGGGCGGCGGCATGGTTTCTGTGCCGGAGCCGGGAAAAGCCTCTCTATCGGGGCAAAAAAAAGCCCCCTGGGGGAGGGGGCAAGGTGCGAGAAAGGTCTTTGCGACCTTTCGGAGGAGACTCGGTTAATACCGTTCGGTTTTAGCCAATCCGACTTTGGGCCTGCTCGCAGGCCTTTTGTTTGTCTGCCTTAGCTACCAACCGGTATGTTGCGGTGCAGTATAAGAATGAGAAGTGAATCTGTCAACCCCTTTTTGCAGTTCCTGTAATCAGGAATTAGCAAGATTCAGGCCAGCGGCAAACAGTCATGTTTTGGGGTCAGAAAAACCCCGGTGAATGAGATTGTTAGCGGAAATTGGCAGCTGTTCGCGTTACGAACGTCAGTTTTCTTTGTTGGTTTTCTTGCGCGTCGCAGTGGACGGATTCAGGCTGTTCAGGAACTCTTTGCGCACGGTTTTCCATAAGGGCATTTGCTGTTGCGAGAGTTCGCGCAGGGCCTGCAGAGGGTTGCTGTGACCGACGATTCTTTGCAGCTTCTCCTTGAACTGGGACTGCTGCTCGTCGAAGAAATGCATGCTCAGCTCAAGATAACGACTGACACTGTTCTGCATGGAATCGCCATAGAAACGGATGAACTGTACCAGCACTTCCGTGGTGAACATGGGGTTGCCCCCTTCTTCTTCCTCGCTGATGACCTGTAACAGAATTGAACGCGTGATATCTTCGCCACTCTGTTTGTCGATCACCTGAAAGTCCATACGCTCAAGTACCAGGTCGCGTACATCATTGAGTGTGATATAGCGGCTGACTTCCGTATCGTAAAGACGGCGATTGGGATATTTCTTGATGATGCGTGTGCGTTTGTCGCTCATCTAATGTTCACTTGAATAATGGCCCTGGTTACGTGTTCTTCACCCATCCTGCCAGTCAGGGGAGGCAACACCCGGTCTACTGTATGGGCATCAGCGCTCAATGGCAATGGCAACCCCCTGGCCGCCGCCGATGCAAAGCGTGGCCAGTCCCTTGTGAACGTCACGCCGTTGCATCTCATGCAGCAGTGTCACCAGCACACGGGCCCCGGACGCGCCGATCGGATGGCCCAGAGCAATAGCGCCGCCATTGACGTTTACTTTGTCTGCAGGCCAGCCGGTTTCCTTAAGCACAGCCAGGCTTTGAGCAGCGAAGGCTTCATTGGCTTCGATGAGATCAAGTTCCTCGTCCCGCCAGCCGGCTTTCTCCAGGCAACGGCGGCTGGCGGGTACCGGTCCAATACCCATCACCGCAGGATCCACGCCCGCACTGGCATAGGCCTTGATGCGAGCCAGGACTGACAGGCCCAGCTCGGCCGCCCTGGTTTCACTGGCGAGCAGCAATATTGCGGCGCCGTCATTCAATCCGGAGGCATTGCCGGCGGTAACCGAACCTTCGCGGTTGAAGGCCGGACGCAGCTTGCCAAGCGTTTCGGCTGTGGTACCTGCCCTGGGGTATTCATCGCGGTCGAATATTATGGGGTCACCCTTGCGCTGCGGAATCTCAATGGCGGTGATTTCAGCGTCAAAGTGTCTGGCTTGCTGCGCCGCGATGGCGCGTCGCTGTGATTCCGCGGCGAATGCATCTTGAGCCTCACGGCTCAGCGCATAACGCTCAACCAGATTCTCTGCCGTACAGCCCATGTGGTAATCATTAAAGGCATCCCAGAGGCCATCGACAATCATGCTGTCCACCAGCTTCCAGTCGCCCATGCGCTGTCCGTCACGGGACCTGGGAAGTACGTGAGGCGCCTGGCTCATGTTTTCCTGACCGCCGGCGACAACCAGGCTGGCATCTCCGCAAAGTATCGCCTGGGTGGCGAGGTGCACGCTCTTGAGGCCGCTGCCACAGACCTTGTTAATCGTCATGGCGGGTGTTTCAACCGGCAGACCAGCCTTGATGGCGGCCTGGCGCGCAGGATTCTGTCCGCTGCCGGCGGTCAGCACCTGGCCGAGAATGACTTCGTCAATCCGACTGGCATCGATGCCGGTTTCCTGAAGGGTCTTGCGGATCAGATGGGCGCCCAGTTCAGGGGCGGGCAGGCTGGAGAGGCTGCCGCCAAAGCTGCCTATGGCAGTGCGGGTGGCGGCGACAATACAAACTTGATTCATTTTGAGTATCTTCGACGGGTATGCCGGAAACAAAAAGGCAGGCGCAATGCCTGCCTCCGGATTTCAGGGGGGATCTATTTGCCGAGTTGGCGCTCGCGGATTTCTTCCAGGCTCTTGCAATCCACGCACAACGTTGCGGTGGGGCGCGCCTCCAGGCGGCGAATGCCAATTTCAGTGCCGCATGATTCGCAGTAGCCGTAGTCGTCCTGATCCAGCCGTGAAATGGATTGTTCAATTTTACGGATCAGCTTGCGCTCGCGGTCGCGTGCGCGCAGTTCCAGGCTGAATTCGGATTCCTGGGTGGCGCGGTCCGTGGGATCGGGAAAATTGGCGGCCTCGTCCTGCATGTGATGCACAGTGCGATCGACCTCTTCCATTAATTCACGTTTCCAGGCCAGCAAGATGGCCCGGAAATGGGCCAGTTGCCCTTCGGACATATATTCTTCGCCACGCTTGGGCTTGTAGGGCTCGAATCCAGCAACTGCCTGTGCTGTAACGGTCGATTCCTTAGCTGCCATCTACGGGTATTCCTTCGTGTCTGTGTGTACCTGTGAACCGCCACGCGACAGTTCAAAAAACAAACAGCACGTATACCAAAGACACGGAATTTGCACAAGTTGTCATGGTCCAAAAATGCTAAAAGCCCTTAAAAGAGTTGCATTTATTTATGTTGACAGTAGGCTATGTACAAACCAGCGCAGGAAACGCCTGATGGCCTTGAAGGCCCTGTTATTCGACGTAGATGGCACCCTGGCCGACACCGAGTCGCAGGGGCATTTGCCGGCTTACAATGCGGCTTTCGAGGAAGCCGGACTCGAATGGCGCTGGAGTCCCGAACTTTATCGTGAACTGTTGTGGCAGCCAGGCGGGCGCGAGCGCCTGCGGCATTACATCCTGCACCACAAGCCCAAATTGGGCGTGCACAGGAGCAAGGCCCGGGAAGATACCGACAACTGGGTATCTGAGATACATGCCATCAAGTCCCGCCATTTCAAAAAACGCGTCAGCAGCGGCAAGGTCACACTGCGGCCCGGGGTTCGCCGCCTGATGCAGGAAGCCAGGGCCGAGGGCCTGCAGTTGGCCATTGTGACCAATGCCAGCTCCCGCAGTCTGGAGCCTTTCCTGCAGCACACGCTGGGCGAGGAACTGCTGGGTGGTATAACCGAAGTGGTCAGTGGTGAGCAGGTGCTGCGCAAGAAGCCGGCGCCGGATCTTTATCTGGAAGCGCTGAAGCGGCTGAAACTGTCCGCGCCTGAGTGTATCGCTATTGAAGATTCGGAAATGGGTCTGCGCGCGGCGCATGAGGCCGGTATTGCGACCCTGATTACGATCAACGACGATACGCGCGAACACGATTTCAGTGCCGCCAGTATGGTTGTGGACCAGCTGGGTGAATGCGACGTTCCCATCCATTTTCTCAAAGGCCGGTCGCAAGATGCCCGCTGCGTGACCTTGCCGCTGTTGCGCAATCTGGTGGCCGGCAACCATACAAAGAAAACGGCAAAGACCCGCAGCAAGCGCAGCGCCTGAGAAAAGGATCATCGTGACTTCCCCACGTCTGCAGGACATCAACCCCTTTTACGTCATGGAACTGATGAATCTCGCTCATGCGGCCGAAGCTGCGGGGCGTGATGTGGTGCATATGGAAGTGGGTGAACCGGATTTCGGCTGCCCCGCTCCGATCATGCGTGCCGCACGCGCCGCTGTGGACGAGGGCAGGACCCAATATACGGCGGCCCTGGGGATGCCGCCTCTGCGCGCAGCGATCGCACGGGAATACAGCGAGTTCTACGGCGTGGAGATTGATCCGCAGCGCGTCATTGTGACGCCCGGGGCTTCTGGTGCATTGCAACTGGTGATGGCGCTGTTGCTGGATCAGGGCGACGACATACTCATGGCTGATCCCGGCTATCCCTGCAACCGGCATATGGCAAGGTTGTTCGGCGGGCGGGCCGTGCCGGTCAAGGTGGATGCGTCAACCGCTTATCAGCCCACGGTTGCACAACTTGAAGCGGCCCGCACGGCGCAGACCCGGGCGGTGCTTCTGGCCACACCAAGCAATCCGGCCGGCAGTACGCTGACCCCGCAAGAGCTGGCCGCAATCGCGGCCTGGGCGTCCGGGCACGGAATCGAGCTGGTGGTGGACGAGATCTACCAGGGGCTCGTTTATGGGCGTTCGCATTCGACGGCGTTGGCGGTGGCGCCGCAGGCCTTTGTGGTCAACAGCTTTTCCAAGTACTACGGCATGACAGGCTGGCGGGTAGGCTGGTTGATAGCGCCGCAAGATCGTGTCGGGCCACTGGAGCGTCTGGCGCAGAATTTCTTTATTGCTCCCTCAACACCCGGCCAGCATGCGGCGTTGGCGGCCTTCCTGCCTGAGACACGGCCCTTGCTGGAAGATCGGCGCCTGCGTTTCGAGGAGCGGCGAGACCACATGCTTCCGGCCCTGCGGGCGCTGGGTCTGGAGATTCCCGTAGACCCGACTGGCGCGTTCTATGTCTATGCCGATGCGGGGCGTTTTACCGATGACAGCCTGGCTTTCTGCAAGGATATTCTTGAACGTACAGGGGTGGTCATAACGCCGGGGGTGGATTTTGGCACTCATCGCGCGGGTCAACACCTCAGATTCGCCTACACCTCATCGCTGGACCGGCTGAACGAAGGCCTGACCCGGCTGGGCGAGTATCTGCAGGCGCTTAATCGCTGCTGAGGCCCTGCGGTACCTCCTGCGCCTGAAGAATTTTGGGTTCCCTCACGCCCTGGATTTCGTTGAAGAAGGCTTTCGGGCTGGGGTCGCGGCCCAGAAAGTCCCTGACCATCTCACTGGCCGGTACTTCGGCGCCACGGGACAGTATTTTGTCACGGAAGGCATGTCCGGCGGCGCGATTCATGAGCTTGCCTCCAAACGGGGAAAGCATGTCCAGGGCAATGACTTCGGACCACATGTATCCGTAATAGCCGGCCGCATAGCCGCCGACGATATGAGCGAAGCTGCCGGGGAATTGCGTGCCATCCACGTAACCCAGGGCGGTATCGCCTTCCATATCCTGCCAGGTTTCCAGTGCGCTTTCGGGGTCATCGCCCGCCAGTTCCATGTCGAAGCTGGCATAGAGCCACTGCCGGGCGTAGAGCAGGCCCTGGCCCAGCAGGCGGGCTGCGTCCAGTCTGTTTGCCAGGTCTTCATCGATGGTGGGGCAGTCAGTACAGTGTCGCGCCATTAAGGCCAGGGTATCCGGGCTGCGGGCCCAGGCTTCATACATCTGTGAAGGTGCTTCAACGAAGTCACGTTCCACCTGTGTGCCGGCATGACTCACATAGCGCGTATTGGAAAGAATGCCATGCAGGGCATGGCCGAACTCATGCAGGAAGGTTTCCACTTCATTCTGGGTCAGCCCTTTGCGGTTGAAGTTCATCACCAGAGCCGTTACCGGCTTTCTGTTCAATCGCGTGCTGCTGCCATATACCGGGAAGGCCGCGGCATGGCCGTATTTACCTTCGCGCGGATACAGGTCGAGATAAAGCGCGCCAATGGTTTCACCACTATCACTGTCCTTGACCTGGTAATAAAGCACGTCCTCGTGCCACACCGGAGCTTTGGCCTTCTGGAATTGAATGCCATAAAGCTCGCTGCTCATGCCCAGTATCCAGTCGAGCGTCGCGCTGGTGGGGAAATAAGCGCGCAGGGACTGCTGGTCGATGTTGTACTGCTGCTTGCGCAGCCGTTCCAGGTAAAACTCCTTGTCCCAGGGTTTCAGTTCCGCCTCATCAAACGGCATCAGCAGATGATCGGCCTTGAGGCGGGCCAGGGTGGCGATTTCGCGTTCCTCGACATCGGTCACCACGTCTTCGACTTCGTCCAGGAAGTCCAGGACGGTATCCGGGTCGCCCACCATCTTGCGCCGGGTAACCAGCTCGGCATAACTGTCCAGACCCTGCAGTTCCGCGAATTCCAGGCGTAACTGTACGATTTCATCCAGGATTTCCAGATTGCGTTCGCCGCCGCGGTTGCTGAAGGCGCGGTAATACCTTTCACGGGCAGCAGCATCAGAGGCATAACGCATGAAGGGAATGTAGTCGGGGTAGTCGAATCCGACCTCAATGCTGCCGTCTTCCATCCGGCTATGGCCCTGCAGATAACTGTCGGGCAGGCCTTGCTGTTCGTCGGGCGAGAATGTCAGCCGGGTCTTGTTTTCGCGCAGGTTACGGTTGAATTCCTGGTCGAGCTGCTGGATACGGTCAAGAATGGCCTTGGCGCGTTTGCGTTTATCGGCCGGCAGGTTGACGCCGGTATCCTCAAAGGCATCGAGCAGATCCTGACGCAGCTTGCCGTCGATTTTATCCGTGGCATTGATGCTGAGTACGCGCTGATACAGTTCGGGATTCTGAAACAGTTCGGTCTGCAGTGCGGTGATTTTTACGATGCAGGCTTCGCCGGCATCCCGCACGGCCTTGTCCGGGTGGGTGTAGGTCTGGATATAGACCGGACCCAGAACATTTTCGAGACGGGCCGCGTAGATATCCCAGCTTTGCAACACCGTACGTGTATTCGCCTGTGGCAGGGGCAGGGTGCCCAGACTGCCATAATCGCCCCTGGCGATTTCCAGAACGCGGTCACAACTCTGGGTCAGGGCATCGGCTTCAAACAGGGGAATACGCAGCGGGTCGGCGCTGGCCTGAACGACGGATACCGGCGCCGCGAACAGTGCGACAAGGATCAATACGGGTTTGAGAGATTTCATTGCTTGTTTCAGATGTCAGGCTTGTTCGGCGCCGGGGCGGGTCTGGCGCAGGCTTTCTACCCATGCGAGCGTACCACCGGCGACCGCCGTGGGCATGATCAGCAGGTTAATCACAGGTAAGGCCGTGAGCAGTGTGGTGACAGCGCCAAAGCCCAGTGCCAGCAGGCGGTTGCGCGCCAGCAACTCGCGTTTCTCGCGGAAGCTGAGTCCGTGATTGCCCATCGGATAGTCGAGGTATTCCAGGGAAAGCATATAGGCGCCGAACAGAAACCAGACAGCTGGCAGTAAAACGTTCAGGCCGGGAATGACAAACAGGACAATGCTGAGCAAGCCCACCAGGGCGGCACGGCTCAACAGGAACCAGAGTTTGCCGATTTCAGCGCGCAGGGTAACGAGACCTTCCTGCAGCAGGCTCAGACCGGAATCCGGACGTTTGCCGGTCAGTTTCTGTTCTATGGCGGCAGAAAGGAAGCCGTTGAACGGTGCGGCAATCAGATTGGCCATGAGGGTGAATATCTGGAATACGCCCAGAATGACCGCGGCGATGAGAATGAAGTTGATGACGCTGGTGAGCCAGCTCAGCCAGTCGGGCAATACGGCCAGCCAGCCTTCAATCAAACTCCCGACCCAGCTTACGGTGGCCCAGGCCAGGGTGCCAAGCAGTACTACATTGATAATCAGCGGGACGATCGCCCACGGCCAGACGCCTTTTTGCCTGAGGAGTGGTAGGCCGCGAAACAGATAGCTGATGCCGGCGACAGGGCCGGCCTTGGCGGGCATGGTCTGGTTATTCGTCATGGTTTCATATGGGTCAGGGCAAATGAACGGGTAGCGGCGCCTGCCATGCCGGATCGCGGTGTTCAGCCACCACGGTGGTATAGATGCCGCCGCGCACATTGAATTCGGCCGTCAGGCGCATGAAGCGCGGCCGGGTGGCGGCAACCAGATCGCCCAGCATCCGATTGGTGACGTCTTCGTGAAAAGCGCCTTCGTCGCGAAAACTCCAGATGTAGAGCTTGAGTGATTTCAGCTCCACGCAGAGTTCGTCGGCCACATATTCCAGATGCAGGGTGGCAAAATCCGGCTGGCCGGTTTTGGGGCACAGGCAGGTAAACTCGGGAATGCGCATGCGGATGGTGTAATCGCGCTCCGGCTGGGGGTTGGGGAAGGTCTCGAGGTCCTTGCTGGGCTCTGTGCTCATGGTTCCGTTTTGAAAAATGAAAGCGGTTCAGCCGCTTATGGTGCAATGGATGGCAGCCGGTGGAAGCACTGGCTACACAATAGGGCGATTAGGTTACACTAGCTTACTTTAGTCGCCCACTGTGGCCCCGAATCATTAGAGACAAAGAAATACACCGCTCATGCGTTTAACCGCGATCAAACTCGCCGGCTTCAAGTCTTTTGTTGATCCTACTGCATTGCGCCTGCCCGGCAACCTGATCGGGGTGGTCGGCCCCAATGGCTGTGGCAAGTCCAATGTGATTGATGCCGTACGCTGGGTGACCGGCGAAACCAGCGCCAAGCAACTGCGCGGCTCCGCCCTGCAGGACGTGATTTTCAACGGCTCCCGCAGCCGCAAGCCGGTAGGTCGGGCTTCGGTGGAACTGATCTTCGATAACAGCGAGGGCAAGCTGGGCGGGCAATATGCCGGTTTCAGTGAAATCTCGGTGCGGCGTGAAGCTTCGCGTGACGGTGAATCCCGCTATTTCATCAACGGTTCGCGCAGCCGCCGCCGCGATATCGTGGATCTGTTCCTGGGTACTGGCCTGGGTGGGCGTAACAACTACGCCATCATCGAGCAGGGCATGATCTCGCGCATGATCGAGTCCAAGCCCGAAGAGGTGAGGCTGATCCTGGAAGAAGCGGCGGGTATTTCCAAGTACAAGGAACGGCGCCGCGAAACCGAGAACCGCATCCGTAGCACGCGTGAAAATCTGGATCGTATCAATGACCTGCGTTCCGAGCTCACCCAGCGCCTGGCGCAGCTTAAGCGCCAGTCTGAAAATGCAGAAAAGTTCCATAAATACAAGAAAGAAGAGCGCTTACTTAAAGCAGAGCTTTTATTTCTGAAATGGTCCAATCTGGACGCCGAGAGTGGTCAGCACCGGCAGACTATCGAGGCTGCCGAGGGTGAACTGCAGAGTAAGCAGTCGGCATTGCAGGCGGCGGAATCCGAACGCGAACGCCAGCGTATCAGCCAGAATGAAGCCAATCACGCCTGCCAGGAAGCCCAGGGCGCTTACTACGCGGCCGAGGCTGAAGTCAGCAGGCTTGAGCAGGCGCTGGCGCATGCCCGCGAAATGCGCGAAGTGCAGCGCCGCGAGCTGTCCGGTCTGACCCAGCAGATTGAAGAACTGGGTCAGCGCTCTTCGGCCGAGAAAACCCGCCACGACGAGGCCCTGGCGAGGATCGAAGCACTGGAAAAGCAGGTTGCCGCAGCGACCGCCAATGAAGCTGAGTTACGTGAGCAGGTGTTGCAGGCCGAGCGGGATGCGCAACAGGCGCTGGATCGCTGGGAACATTTCAACGCTGAATCCCAGGCGCCCCTGCAACAGGCTGAGGCCGAGAAGGCCCGCGTAGAGCAGCTGGAACGCCAGATTGAGCAAACTCGCAAACGTCGGGAAAAGCTGGCCGAGGAGCGCGCCGGCCTTGCCCCCGAGGAACTGAAGCGCCAACTCAAGGCCTCGGACGAGGAATACGAACAACTCAACCAGAGTCTCAAGGCGGCCCAGCAAACGCTGGAAAGGCATGAGGCGGAAATTGCCAAGCTGCGCGACCAGCGTTCGGAACTGGAAGGCCAGCTCCACGAAGCGCGACAGGGGCTGCAATCACTCAAGGGACGTCTGTCTTCACTGGAAGCTTTGCAGCAGGCAGCGCTCAAGGAAGACGATCCCGAACTGCAGTCCTGGCTGGAAGCCAGAAACTGGCAGGATATGCCGCGTCTGGCCCAACAGATAGAAGTGGCAGATGGCTGGGAGGCGGCTGTGGAAGCCGTGCTCGGCCACCTGTTGCAGGCTTTGAGCATGCCGGCATTGAATCAGTCGCTGGAGAACGTCGACGCCTGGCCGGATGCGGCGCTGGTGCTGGTGGATAACGCCACCTCCGGTAGTTCGCAGCAGACAGCAACGCTGGCCGGGGCCGTGGCGCTGGGCAGTCACGTGCGTGCACCGGATGCGATTCTGGGTTTGCTGGCGCAGGTCTATTGTGCGGAATCACTGGCTGATGCGCGTGCCCGCGTCGGGCAGTTGCAGCCGGGACAGATACTGGTGACGCCCGAAGGGCATTGCCTTGGACCCGGCTGGTTGCGGCATCAACCCGCTCAGCGGGAAGACGGCGGCATTATTGCCCGCGAGCAGAGCATGAAGCAGCTGCAACAGGAATGGCAGGCGCTGAGCAAGCGTGTGGCATCCCTGGAATCCGATCTGGCAGGACTGCGTGAGCAGATCAATCATTTGCAGGGCGAACGCGGCCAGCTGGCTGAGCGCGTGGAAACCGAGCGCCGCAAGCATGCGGAATGCCTGGCCAGCCGCCGCGCGTCTTCAGTGCGTCTGGAGCAGACGCTGGCGCGTGCTGCTTCTCTGGAGGCTGAACTCAAGGAGCTTGAAGACCAGCATCAACAACAGGGTGCCGACATGCAGGGCGGTCGGGATCGCCTCAGCGCCAGCCTGGCCAAAGTGGAGCAGGTGGGTAGTCAGCGCCAGGCTCTGCAGGAAGAACTCAAGCGTCTGCGTGAAACCCTGCACCGGCTGCGTGAGTCGCGCGAGCATGCCGTTTCGGAACGTCAGCGTCTGGAAGTCGATCTTGCCGCGCAGCGCAGCGCCCAGCGCGGCAGCGATCAGAATCTGAAGGACTATGCAGCGCGCCGGCAGGCGCTGCAGGCGCAGCTGGAGCAAGGTGAGCAGGCGTTGCAGAACGCGCAACAGCCGCAAGCCGAAAACGAAACACATCAGGCAGAGGTGCGTGGTCGGCGCGACCAGGCCAAACAGGCCCTGGAGGTTGCGCGTAAACATCTGGCCGAGATCGAGGGCCAGGCCGAGGCAGCCATGCGACAGGTACAGGCGGCGGAGCAGACCGTACAGGCCGTGCGTGGTCGCCTGGAACAGGCCCGACTGGCCTTTCAGGGCATCGATGTACGCCGCCAGACCCTGGAAGAACAGATTGGCGAGTCCGGTTACGCACTGGAGGCGCTGCGCGAGAACATAGCCGAGGATGCCAGCATCGGCGCCTGGGAAGAACAACTGGAGGCCATGGAGCGCCGTATACAGCGCCTGGGTCCGATCAATCTGGCGGCTATCGGTGAGTACGAGGAACAGCAGCAGCGTGAAACCTATCTGATAGAGCAGCATGCGGATCTGACACAGGCGCTGGAGACGCTTGAGACGGCTATTCGCAAGATCGACAAGGAAACCCGTACCCGCTTCAGGGAGACTTTTGATGCGGTGAACGGTACCTTCAAGGAAATCTTCCCCAAATTGTTCGGCGGTGGTGAGGCGTTTCTTGAACTCACCGGCGAAGATTTGCTGGATACGGGTGTGAAGGTGATGGCGCGTCCGCCCGGCAAGCGCAACAGCAGTATCCAGATGCTGTCGGGTGGTGAGAAGGCCATGACCGCGGTGGCACTGCTGTTTGCACTGTTCAAGCTGAATCCGGCACCCTTCTGCATGCTGGACGAGGTGGATGCGCCGCTGGATGACGCCAACGTGGCGCGTTTCTGCAATCTGGTGCGGGATATGTCCGAGAACGTGCAGTTCATCGTGATTACCCATAACAAGATCACCATGGAACTGATGTATCAGCTCAACGGTGTCACCATGCAGGAACCCGGCGTCTCCCGTCTGGTCAGTGTGGATGTCGATCAGGCTGTGGAAATGGCGGGTTAGAGGTCATCCGGGATTACTGTGGCGAGGCAAGAGGATAGGAAAGAAGCATGGGTGTAGTGCAGTGGTTGTTACTTCTTCTG
Organism: uncultured Salinisphaerales bacterium; assembly: GCA_913055805.1. Classification (GTDB taxonomy): domain Bacteria; phylum Pseudomonadota; class Gammaproteobacteria; order Nevskiales; family CAJXLF01; genus CAJXLF01. The sequence goes on along the minus strand of CAJXLF010000002.1, from coordinate 200,061 downwards.
GCCATTGGCGGTGTAGTCACGGTCTATGTAGTGACCAAGCGGCGCGAAGGGCCGAATCCCTGGGACAATATGCAGAATCCCGATGTCGACGGGCAGGGTATGCCCGAAGAGGGTGTAGTGTCCGAGCCGCGTCCCGCGGGTTCCAGGTCCGATACCCAATTTGAGGGCATGCTGGGCGCTGACGACTTACCAGACCTGCCGCCGGATGAAGCAGCGGCGGACGCCGGCGCCAATATTCATCAGGTGCCTGAGCTGGATGATGACCTGCCCGATTTCGAGGTGGAGAGTAGCCGTCAGACGCCATCGGTGGATGCTGGTCCCAACGTTGATCTGAATCCGGCCGGGCTGAAGCGTAGCGGTGCGCCGGCCGACGAAAGTCAGCAACGCATCATCGTATTGCATGTGGCCAGCCGCGACAGCAGCTACTTTGAGGGTGCTGCCATTCATGCCGCGTTACGTGAATGCAAACTGTTGTTTGGCATGCATGAAATCTATCACCGCATTACCGAGGAAAACGGCGTTCCCGAGTCCGTGTTTTCGGTAGCCAATATGCTCAAGCCAGGCTACCTGAATCCAGATGAAGCCGAAAGCCTGGAAACACCCGGCCTGACCATGTTTCTGGTTTTGCCCGGCCCGATTGATGGCGTGATGGCTTTCAGGGACATGATGGAAACCGCCAATCAGATCGCACAGACTCTCGGCGGGGAGGTGCTGGATGACAAGCGTGCCTTGCTCAAACGGCAAACCGCGCAGTTCCTGCTTGATGAAATAGCCGAGGACCAGCGCAAGCAGCGTCTGAAACAGCATGCCTGAAACGGTAAAGGCGCAGATCGCGCGCCTGCGCCGCGAACTCGACGAACACAACTACCGCTACTACGTCCTCGACGACCCGCAGATTCCGGACGCCGATTACGACCGGCTGTTTCGTGAATTGCAGCAGCTTGAGGAACAGCATCCCGAACTGATCACGCCTGACTCACCTACCCAGCGCGTCGGCGGCGAGCCCTCCGAGGCCTTCGAAACCGTGGAGCATGTCGTGCCCATGCTGTCGCTGGGCAACTGCTTTTCTGACGAAGAGCTGGCCGATTTCGACCGCCGGGTGAAAAAGGGACTGGACGAAGAACATGTGGCCTATGTGGCCGAGCCCAAGCTGGACGGTACCGCCATTACCGTGATTTATGAAAACGGTCGTCTGGTCAGGGCGGCGACACGCGGTGATGGCAGCACCGGCGAGGATATTACGCCCAATGTGCGCACCATTGACGCGGTGCCGCTCAAGCTGCGCGGCAAGAACATCCCGCCGTTACTGGAGGTGCGCGGCGAGGCCTATATGCCCATCGCCGGTTTCCGCGCCTTTAACGAACGCGCTGTAGCGGCCGGTGAAAAGGTCTACGTGAATCCGCGCAACGCTGCCGCCGGCAGCCTTCGCCAACTCGATCCCAGGCTCACGGCCGAACGGCCGCTGGCCGCCTATTTCTACGGTTGGGGGCAGGTACAGGGCTGGGATTTCCCGCCGACCCATATAGAAGTACTCGGCCAGCTGCGTGATTGGGGGCTGCCGGTCAGTCCTTTGATTGAACGTGTAGAGGATGTCGAGGGTTGTCTGGATTTCTATGCCCGCATCGGCAAACAGCGACCGGACCTGCCCTATGAAATCGATGGCGTGGTCTACAAGGTGGACCGCCTGGCCTGGCGCGAGGAACTGGGCTTTGTGGCGCGTGCTCCGCGCTGGGCCATTGCGCATAAATTCCCCGCCGAAGAGGCCATGACCAGGCTCAACGACGTAGAGTTCCAGGTGGGGCGTACCGGGGCGGTGACACCGGTCGCGCGACTGGAGCCGGTTTTCGTAGGCGGTGTGACGGTCAGCAACGCCACCCTGCATAACATGGACGAAGTCGAGCGCAAGGATGTGCATATCGGCGATACCGTGGTGGTGCGCCGCGCCGGTGATGTGATTCCCGAAGTGGCGCGGGTGATTGTCGACAAACGGCCGCACAACGCACGCCGGGTCAGCATGCCAACCGAATGTCCCGTTTGCGGGTCTGCGGTTGAGCGTGTGGAGGGGGAGGCGGTAGCACGTTGTACCGCCGGTTTGACTTGCCGCGCCCAGTTGCATGGTGCGCTCGTGCATTTCGTTTCGCGTCGTGCACTGGACATCGAAGGTCTGGGTGACAAGCTGTTGGCGCAACTCATCGACGCCGGACGCCTGAAATCACCGGCGGATATTTTTACCCTCACGGCCGACGAACTGGCGGCGCTGGAACGCATGGCGGAGAAATCCGCGCAGAACGTGATTGATGCCATCGAGGCCAGCAGGGAAACCAGCCTGTGGCGTTTTCTCTATGCCCTGGGTATACGCGAAGTCGGCGAGAGCACGGCCCAGGCGCTGGCCGCGCATTTCGGCACACTGGAAGCGTTGCTGGCGGCAGCCGAGGCCGATTTGCCGACGCTACACGCAGAAAAGGCGAAGGACCGTTGTCCCGCCTTGCAGGCAGTGCCGGATGTGGGGACGGTCGTGGCGGCGCATATCTGCCAGTTCCTGCACGAGCCGCACAACCGCCAGGTGATCGAGGCATTGCAGGCCGAGGGTGTGCATTGGCCGGAAGTGGAGGTTGCCCAGGGACCGCAGGTACTGGAGGGTAAAACCTTCGTTTTGACCGGCACCCTGCCGACCCTGACACGGGATGAGGCCAAGGCCATGATCCAGGCGGCCGGCGGCAAGGTCAGCGGCAGTGTTTCCACGAAAACCGATTATGTTGTGGCGGGCGAGGCAGCCGGTTCCAAACTGACCAAGGCTCAGGATCTCGGTGTTGAGATTCTCGACGAAGCCGGTCTTCAGGCCTTGCTGCAGTAAAGCTGATTACACTGCGCTAAAATACTCTGCATGGGGGAGTGGCGCCTGTCTCCAGTCAGGGGATTTTCGGCGCCGGTCTTGAATTGCACAGCTCGAGAAGAGAGACGTCATGATTCCATTCAGCCTGCGTGTATTGTTCCTGCGCACCTATATGGTGATCTTCAAGTTTGTAACCTGGGTCCTGCCGTTCAGAGAGCCACAGCTCTTTAACGGTCCGGGCGCGTCATTGGAACTTTGTCGCGTCGTTGCAGCCGGCGGCACCCGGAAAATCCTGATTGTGACGGATGAAATGCTGGCCAAGCTCGGGTTGCTGGAGCCGCTTGTGGCGGAGCTGGAAAAGAACAATGTGGAAGTTGCCGTATATGACCGTATCAAACCTGATCCCACCATTGCGTTGATCGAGGACGGTCTGGAGTTTCTTCGGCAGAACAGCTGCGAGGCCATCCTCGCCGTGGGCGGCGGTTCCTCCATGGATGCGGCCAAGATGATTGCGGCGCGCGCGACCAATAACAAACCGATTCAGAAAATGGCGGGTCTGTTTCTGGTATTCCGGCGTCCCTTGCCGTTGTTTGCCATACCCACTACTGCAGGTACCGGTTCCGAGGTCACCATCGCCGCTGTGGTTTCCGATCCCGAGGAACAGCGCAAATTTGCGGTTATCGACCTGAAACTGGTGCCGCAGATGGCTGCCCTGGATGCGGAACTGATGAAGGGCCTTCCCCCGCAGATTACTTCGGCAACGGGCATGGACGCGCTGACCCATGCGGTTGAAGCCTATATTTCGAAGAATGCGCTCAAACGCACCGATGAAAAGGCCGTGGAAGCGACCAAGCTGATCATGCAATGGCTACCCGAGGCCGTGCACAACGGCCAGAATCTGGAAGCGCGCCAGAATATGGCGCTGGCCTCCTACTATGCCGGTATTGCCTTTACCCAGGCCGGAGTAGGTTATGTGCATGCCATTTCGCATAATTTCGGCGCCCGTTATCACACGCCGCATGGCCTGGGGAACGCCATCGTATTGCCCTATGTGCTGGAATATTCCAAGCCGGTCTGCGCGCAGCGGCTGGCTAAACTGGCTGAGCATTGCGGTATGAAGCAGGGCGGGGAGAGCGTGGAGGAACTGGCCGAGAAATTCATCGACCGCATTCGCGAGATGAATGCCGACTTCGGCATTCCCACCAAGCTGGATGCCTTGCAGGCGGCGGATATTCCGGCCATTGCCGACGCGGCCCTGAAGGAAGCACGCTTTACCTATGCAGTGCCGAAGTACATGGATCGGCCGACCTGCGAGGGGCTGATCAAGCAGATCATGGTGTGAGTCGTTACTGAAGCGTCGTCGTCTTTCAGGTTTTAGCCAGGACTCCGGGATTTCACGCTCAGGGCATGAATGTCGGTCTGCATCATGTCATCCAGCGCCGCGTAGACCATGCGGTGCTGTTCCAGTAGCGGTTTGCTGGCGAAAGCCTCGCTGGTGATGTGTACCCGGAAATGACCCTTGCCGCTGCGCGCGCCGGCGTGGCCGGCATGCAGGTGGCTTTCGTCGATGATGTCCAGTTCGGTGGGGGCAAAACTGTCTTCCAGGATCCGGCGGATGCGTTCGACACGATCCGTCATGGCAGCACCTTTTTGAACGGTTTAACCGACACTTCGGCATAGACGCCGGCGTCGACATAAGGATCGGCCTCGGCCCAGGCCCGGGCATCTTCCAGGGATTCGAATTCAGCCACGATCAGGCTACCGCTGAAACCCGCTTCGCCGGGGTCGCTGGCGTCGATGGCGGGGTAGGGGCCGGCCATGATCAGGCGGCCCTGTGCCTGCAGTTCCCTGATACGGGCCAGGTGTTGTTCGCGCACCTGCTTGCGCAGCGGCAGGCTGTCGCGTACGTCGGTGCCGTTGATGGCGTAGAGCATCAGGGCGTTTCCTTTTTTTCCTGCTCCTCGGCCTGCAGGTAGGGGTGCAGAAAGGGGATATGCGCCAGCATGAAAACGAACATCATGACGGTAACGCCGAAGGCCTTGTAGGCGCCCCAGGTGACGTCGTCGAAGTTCATGAACACGACGACGTTGAGTACAGCATTGAACAGGAAGAACAGTGCCCAGGCGGTATGCAGCTTTTTCCACACGTCCTCGGGCATCACCAGCATCTGCTGCGGAATGCGCGCCAGCAGGGGTTTTTCACCTATGAAGCGGCTGCCGTAGAGCGCAATGGCGAACAGCAGGTAGACCACGCTGGGCTTGATCTTGATGAACAGCGGGTCGTGCAGCAGCAGGGTGGTGCCGCCCAGCACCAGGGCCATGACTGCCACCCAGAGCTGGGTCTTGGGCAGCTTGCGGTCGATGATCCAGTGACCGATCGCGGCCACAAACAGACAGGGAATCAGCACCGCCGTGGCGATGTAGATGTCGTATTTGACCAACGCGCCGAAGAACAGCACGGCCGGGATGAAATCGATCAGGGCTTTCATATGCAAGCAGATGCCGGAAAGGCAAAAAGGTTCATAAAAGTTATGCGGCCATTATACTTGCCGGCTGCCTTTGCCGCTTGAATCCGGTGTTTTCGTGAAATTAGTCGAACTGCATCCCGTGAATCCCCAGCCACGTGCCGTGCAGCAGGTGGTGGAGGCGCTGCATGGCGGGGCGGTGATCGCCTATCCCACTGATTCCTGCTATGCACTGGGTTGCCACATTGGCGACAAGACCGCCATGGACCGTATCCGCCGTATCCGCGGTTTCGACAAGCGCCATCATTTCACCCTGGTGTGTCGGGATCTGGCAGAAATCGCCACTTACGCGAAAGTGGATAACCGCGACTACCGCATGCTCAAACATGCCACCCCCGGGCCGTATACCTTTGTACTGCCAGCCACGCGCATTGTGCCGAGAAGACTGCAGGATGCGCGGCGTCTGACTATAGGTATCCGTGTTCCCGATCATGTCATTGTGCAATCGATTCTCGAGGCGCTGGGCGAGCCGATCATGAGCTGTACGCTGCAGTTGCCGGGTGACGACCTGCCGCTGACCGAGCCGTTGGAGATCGAGGAACGGCTTCCGCATGACATTGATATTCTCATTGACGGCGGGCATTGCGGGCTTGAGCCGACCTCGGTGGTCGATCTTTCGGGCGCCATGCCGGAGGTGTTGCGTCACGGCAAGGGTGATCTGGCCATCCTGGGGCTGGATTAGGCGGCAAATCGTCCGTCGAACCCCGTATAATTGCCCGCTTATGCAGGAACTCAACACCATCCAGCTCATCGCCGTTTGGGCACTCCCGGTTTTATTTGCCGTTACCCTCCACGAGGTGGCGCATGGCTGGGTGGCGCGCATGTATGGCGACCAGACCGCCGCCGTGCTGGGACGCCTGAGCCTGAATCCCATCAGGCACGTTGATCCTGTCGGCACGATTCTGGTGCCGCTGCTGATGATGCTGACCGCCGGTTTCATGTTTGGCTGGGCCAAGCCGGTACCGGTGGTGATGCGCAATCTGCGTCATCCGCGCCAGGATATGGCCAAGGTGGCCATTGCCGGTCCGGCGGCGAATCTGGTGATGGCGGTATTCTGGGGGATGTTGCTGAAGCTGGGACTGTTTCTCGGTGGGCAGGGCTTGTGGGAGGGGCTCATTTATATGAGTGTTGCCGGCATTGCCATCAACCTGATCCTGATGATTCTTAACCTTTTTCCTGTGCCACCCCTGGATGGCAGCCGGGTGCTTAATGGCCTGCTGCCGGAATCCGCGGCGCGGGTGGTAGATCGTCTTGAACCCTATGGCCTGATGATTGTTGTGGTGCTGCTGGTGACGGGCGTCCTGGGAGGGATTCTCCTGCCGATCATGCGCAGTGTCTCGGCCGTGCTGCTGGGTATGCTGGGTATCAACCTGCAGATTTTTTGAGTTGGATTTTTCGTAGTGACAGACAGTAATAAAAAACCCGTTCTTCTGAGTGGTATTCAGCCTTCCGGGCATCTCACCATCGGCAACTACATTGGCGCCCTGCGCAACTGGGTCAAGCTGCAGGATGACTACGACTGCCTGTTCACCCTGGTGGATCTGCATGCCATCACCGTGCGTCAGGATCCGGCTGAGCTGCGGGAGCGCTGCTATGAGTTCCTGTGCCTGTACATGGCCTGTGGCATTGACCCGGAAAGGAATACGGTCTTCGTGCAGTCGCATGTGCCGCAGCACACCCAGCTGGCCTGGATTCTGAACTGCTACACCTATACCGGTGAGTTGAACCGCATGACGCAGTTCAAGGACAAGTCGCAGAAGCATGCCGACAACATCAATGCGGGTCTCTACAATTACCCGGTGCTGATGGCGGCCGATATCCTGCTCTACGGCAGCGACCTGGTGCCGGTCGGCAACGACCAGAAACAGCATCTGGAAATCACCCGTGACGTGGCCCAGCGCTTCAACAGCATCTACGGCACGGAAGAAAAGCCGGTGTTTACGGTGCCCGAGCCCTATATACCGGAAGTGGGCGCGCGCATCATGAGTCTGCAGGACCCCATGGCGAAGATGTCCAAGTCCGACGACGTGGAGAGCAATGTCATCCGCCTGCTGGACGAGCCCAAGCGCGTGGCCAAGAAGATCAAGCGCGCCGTGACCGATTCCGGCAGCGAGATTGTTTTTGACCCCGAGAACAAACCCGGCGTCAGCAACCTGCTGAGCATGCTGGCGGCGGTGACCGATCGCGATATCAGGGCGCTGGAAGCGGAATACGAGGGCAAGGGCTACGGCCATCTGAAAACTGATACCGCTGATGCGGTGGTGGCTTTCCTGGAGCCGATCCAGGCCCGCTATGCCGAATTGCAGGCGGATCGCGCAGGCTTGGCGAAAATTCTGCACGATGGCGCCGCGGCCGCCCGTGAGCGCGCCCAGCCAATGATTGACCGGGTCTATGACGCTATAGGATTCTTACCTGCATGAGTGAGGAGAGCGGGGTCGTCCAGGAAAACACTGCGGTACCGAGCGAAGCCGCCAACGCCGATATCATGGCCAGGGTGGCCGGCGAACCCTATGTTGAATTTCCGGATGATCTCTATATTCCGCCAGACGCCCTGCGCGTCTTTCTTGAGGCTTTCGAGGGCCCGCTGGACCTGCTGCTTTACCTGATCCGCAAACAGAATATCGACATTCTCGATATTCCCGTACAACGCATCGCCCAGCAGTACATGGAATACATCGAGGTCATGCGTGAAATGAAATTCGAGCTGGCCGCGGAATATCTGCTGATGGCGGCCATGCTGGCCGAGATCAAATCCCGTCTGCTGCTGCCGCGTCCGGAAACCGAGGACGAAGAGGGCGAGGATCCGCGTGCCGAACTGGTGCGGCGTCTGCAGGAGTTCGAACGCTTCAAGGAAGCGGCCGAGAACCTGGATATCCTGCCCCGCGTGGGCCGGGAAATATTCCCGGCGTCCTCGAAGCCGGAGAAGGTTTCGGTGGTTGAGCAGTTGCCGCAGCCGCATATCAAGGAGCTGGTGCTGGCTTTCCGCGACGCCATGCTCAGGGCGGAGCTGTTTTCCAGCCACCAGGTGGAGCGGGAACCCCTCTCAGTGCGTGAGCGCATGAGTCAGATTCTGGACCGCTTGCAGTCTGTGCGGCGGGCGGACTTCATCAGTCTGTTTCCCAAGGATGAAGGCCGCATGGGCGTGGTGGTGACATTTATCGCCATTCTTGAACTGGTGAAGGGCTCGGTACTGCAAGTAGAGCAGGATGCGCCTTACACCACGCTGATTGTGCGGGTAGCGGGAGCTGGCGGCCATAATGATCTAGAGGTGACATCGGTCGATGAGTGAAATCGTGAACGAATCCGCGGATGAACGCGAAGAAGTAGCGGCAGAGACGGAAACGCTTGCGCCAGGTGACCCGTTGGACCTGGTGCAAGTAGTCGAGGCGTTGCTGCTGGCAGCGGGCGGTCCGTTGAGCATAGAACAGATCCAGGCCAGCTTCGGCAATCATGAGCAACCCGACCGCAAGGCCGTGCGTGATGCCCTGAAAGCACTGGACACACAGTTGTCTGGCCGGGCAGTGGAGCTGCTGGAAGTCGCCAGTGGCTGGCGTATCCAGGTGAGGCAGGACTTTGCGGGCCATGTGGCGCGCCTGTGGGAAGAACGACCGCCGCGTTTTACCCGCGCGTTGCTGGAAACGCTGGCGCTCATTGTTTACCGCCAGCCCATTTCACGGGGTGAGATCGAAGAGATTCGCGGCGTTTCTCTCAGCCCCAATATCATCAAGACCCTGATGGAGCGCGAATGGGTCAAGGTGGTGGGTGTGCGCGAGGCACCCGGCCGACCGGAGTTGTTGGGGACTACCAAGCAGTTTCTGGATGATTTCAATCTGAAGCATCTGGACCAGTTGCCGAGCCTGCCTGAAATCCGCGACCTGGATAGTCTGGGTGAAGCTCTGGAGCGTCTGCAGACTGAAACCGGTAACGATGAAGAGGACGCGGATAGCGGCGAAAATTCCGCGGAAGAAGTCGCCGAAGCCGTTGAGGAAACGCAGGTGCCGGCGAAAGTTGACGAAACCTCCGACGAAGACAGCCAGCCAGAAGACGCGGAGCTTGAACCCGCGTCCAGCACCTGAGTCCGTCGCGCATGGCTGAACGCCTGCATAAGCGCCTGGCCCAGGCCGGCGTTGGCTCACGCCGGCAGATAGAGGGTTGGATTGCCGAAGGGCGGGTTACAGTCAATGGCAAAACCGCGGCGGTCGGTCAGGCCGTGGAGGAAACCGACCAGATCAGCGTCGATGGCCGCGCCATTAATCTGGCCAAATCGGAAAATCCCGCGACCCGTGTTCTGCTGTACAAGAAAAAAGCCGGCGAAGTCGTAACGCGCGATGATCCCGAGGGTCGCCCAACCATCTTCAGGCGCTTGCCACGTCTGCAGGGCGGGCGTTGGGTGGCTGTAGGCCGTCTGGATATAAATACCTCGGGGTTGTTGTTGTTGACCAACGATGGCGAACTGGCCAGCCGTCTTATGCACCCCAGTTACGAAGTTGAGCGTGAATACGCAGTGCGCGTTCATGGCCAGGTCACTGATGAAATCCTGCAGACGTTGCAGAAAGGCCTGATCCTGGATGATGGTCCGGCACGTTTCAACGCTATCAAGGCGGCGCCCGGCGGGGACGGTAGTGGCCGTAATCAGTGGTATCACGTGATATTGCGCGAAGGGCGCAACCGCGAAGTTAGGCGCTTGTGGGAAAGTCAGGGGCTGGAGGTCAGCCGGCTGATCCGTGTGCGTTTCGGACCCATAGCCCTGACCGGCGGCATCAAGGCCGGAACGGCAGTGGAACTGGTGCCTGATGCAGTGGCAGCACTGTGCGCGACGGTGGATTACCGGCCCCGGAAAATCGGGCAGCAGGCGCTGCAAAAACCGATGCGCCGGCCTGCCACCGGACGTTCCCGCTACGCCGGAAAGCCCGCGGCCCACAAACGCTGATGACGCCGCGGTTGGCGCCGGGCGCCGATCTGCAAGGGCTGTATGAGTCGCTGCGTGCGGAATATGGTCCCCAGAACTGGTGGCCTGCAGAGGGTCGTTTTGAAATCCTCATCGGCGCCGTGCTTACCCAAAACACCGCCTGGACCAATGTCGAACGCGCCATCGCGCGCCTGCAGGACAAGGGTTGGCTGGAGGCAGCGGCCATCCTGGCGGCGGATGAACGGCAGTTTACCGAAGCGCTGCGGCCCTCCGGTACATTCCGTATCAAGGCGCAACGTCTGATAACGCTGTGCCGCTGGTTTGAGCAGGCCGGCGGCTTTACAGCCCTGGACAGATGTCCGACGACAGAACTCAGGAACCAGTTACTGGCGCTCAAGGGTATTGGCCCGGAAACCGCGGACGCTATTTTGCTCTACGCCTTCGATCGGCCGGTGTTTGTTATTGATGCCTATACGCGGCGTTTGCTTGCCCGTATGGGTTGGCTTGCCGGGGTTGGCAAAAGGCAGCCGGCCTATGAGTCCCTGCGTTCGGTATTTGAGCTTACCCTGGCCACAGACGTGAATCTGTTTGCGCAGTACCATGCGCTGATTGTCGAGCATGCCAAACAGCGTTGCCGGGCACGGCCGCTGTGTGATCAGTGCATGCTGAGAACCCGATGCCAAACAGGTCTTGATGCATGAGTACGCCGATCCGTTTTTACTTCGATTACATTTCGCATAATGCCTATCTGGCCTGGACCCAGATTCATAAACTGGCCGGCAAGTACGGGCGCGAGGTGGAGCCGGTGCCGGTCCTGTTCGCAGCCTTTCTGGAACATTTCGGCCAGAAGGGGCCTGCAGAGATGCCGGCCAAGTCTCGCTGGATGCTGCGTGACGTGGTACGCAAGGCGGCGCAGCTGAACATTCCGATCAATCCGCCCGCCGCGCATCCTTTCAACCCATTACTACCGCTGCGGGTCTCTTGCCTGGAACTGCCGGCGGTGGACAAGAAGCGGCTGATTGATGCGATTTACCGCGCCACCTGGGCGGATTCGAGGAAAATCTACGAGCCCGAGGTGCTGGGCGCGGTGCTGACCAATGCCGGTTTTGACGCACAGGACATGCTGGAACGCGCTCGCGATGACGCGGTCAAGCAACAGTTGCGGCAGGCTGCGGAAGAAGCCATAGGGCAGGGTGTGTTCGGTGTGCCAACCATGTGTATCGATGATCAGTTGTTCTGGGGCTACGACGATCTGCATTTCATGGAAATGTATTTGCAGGGACGGGATCCGCTGGACCCGTCCCGTATCTCGCCCTGGATGCAGGTCAAGCCGGCCATCCATCGCAAGGCGATCGCGGCGCAGAACAGCTTTGGCGGCGAAACAGACAAGTCTTGAACCGAGAGAAAGAAATGAGTGAGCAACGCGTAGCGATTGAAATCAAGGATCATGTCGCCGATGTGCGCATGCTGCGGGCCGACCGGCACAATGCCCTGGACTGGCAGATGTTCCAGGGTTTGCTGGATGCGGTGCGCAGGCTGCAGGACGAAGAAACAGTCAGAGTGGTCGTGCTGTCCGGCGAAGGGCCGAGCTTCTGCTCCGGCCTGGATTTTCCCAGCTTCATGTCCGGCGATGTGCCGATTGATGCGGCCTTCGAGCACAGCAACCCGGAGGATATTGCCAACAACGCCCAACAGGTTGCCTACGGCTGGCAACAGCTGCGTATGCCGGTGATCGCTGCCTTGCAGGGCGTCTGTTACGGGGGAGGGTGCCAGCTGGCGCTGGGTGCCGATATCCGTATTGCCGCGCCGGATACGAAAATGTCGGTGATGGAAATCAAGTATGGCCTGATTCCGGATATGGCCATTACGCAGACTATTACGCGCCTGACGCGCCTTGATGTGGCCAAGGAACTGACTTACACCGGCCGTATCGTGGAGGCGGAGGAGGCCTTGCGACTGGGCCTGGTGACGCGTATTGAGCAGGACAGCCGGAGCGTGGCGCTGGAACTGGCCGCAACCATTGCCGCCAAATCGCCGGACGCCACGCGCGGTGCCAAGAAGCTCTTCAACGAGGCCTGGCTGGCGTCGCCCGCAGACGGTCTGGCGCTGGAAGAATCGCTGCAGAAATCGATTATTGGCCAGCCGAATCAGATGGCCGCGGTACAGGCGTCCATGACCAGGCAGCCGGCGGTGTACAAGGACTGACGGCGATCAGGTCACCAGGTCGGGGGCGTTGCGGCCGGTGAGGGCCGGCAGGTCGAGCAGTTCCAGTGCAGCGGCCGCCAGATCACTGAGTGCAGCCTCGGGCTGCATATCGATTGCCTGGCGCTCGTAGCGTTCCAGGTACAGGCGCAATGTGGCGCCGGCGGTACCGGTGCCGGACAGCCGTACGACAATACGCGCCGCCTCGCCCATGACAATGCGCAGTCCCTGATGCTTGCTGACCGAGCCGTCGACCGGGTCGTGATAGGCGAATTCGTCGGCCTGAGAAATGTACAGGCCGTTCAGGGTCTGGCCCTGCAGTGACGGCAGCCGGTCCCGCAGGCCCGTAATCAGCTGATCCGCTTGCGCCATGTCCAGGTTCTCGAAATCCTGGCGCTGATAATAATGCCGGCCGAAACGCTGCCAGTGCGCCTGCATGACGCCGGCCACGGATTTGCCTTCCAGCGCCAGCAGGTTGAGCCAGGCCAGCGCGGCCCACAGGCCGTCCTTTTCACGCGCGTGATGCGAGGAGGTGCCGAAACTTTCTTCGCCGCAGAGACCGATGCGGCCGTCTTCCAGCAGGTTGCAGAAGAAACGCCAGCCGGTCGGTGTCTCGTAGCAGGGGATGTCCAGGGCTTCCGCCACGGCGTCCACGGCACGTGAAGTAGGCATGGAACGGGCCACGCCCGGCAGCCCGCCGGCATAGCCCGGGAAGCGATGCGCATTGGCCGCCAGTACGGCCAGACTGTCACCTGGCGAGACGAATATGCGCTTGCCCAGAATCATGTTGCGGTCACCGTCGCCGTCCGAGGCGGCGCCGAAATCCGGCGCATCCTGTCCCATCATGATGTCGACCAGTTGCCGGGCATAGACCAGGTTGGGATCGGGGTGACCACCTCCGAAATCCTCCTGCGGCTGGCAGTTCAGCAGCGAGGTTTCAGTTGCGCCCAGCAGTTCGCCCAGGATGCATCTGGCGTAGGGACCGGTGACGGCATGCATGGCGTCAAAGCACAATGAAAATCCGGAGGCCAGCAGGTTACGGATGGCATCGAAGTCAAAAAGTTGCTGCATGAGCGCGGCATAGCTGTGCACCGGATCGACGATCTCGATCTGCATGCCCTCATGTTCCGAAGCGCCCGGCGTGTCGAGGTCGACGTCGAAGGGCTCGGCGACGTGGTAACCATCCAGGCTTTGCGTGCAACGATAAATATCCTCGGTGAGTTGCTCCGAAGCCTGCCCACCGGTTTCCGTATTGAATTTGATGCCGAAGTCGCCGTCCGGACCGGCGGGATTATGGCTGGCGGTGAGCAGGAAACCGCCGGCTGCGCCGGTTTCGCGTATCAAATGCGAGGCTGCCGGTGTCGATAGATGACCCTGTTGCCCGATCACGACTTTCTTCACGCCATGCGCCGACGCCATGCGCACCAGCGTCTGGATGGCCGGGCGGTTGTGGTAACGGCCGTCACCGCCGATGACGACAGTGCCGCCGTCCAGTTGCGGGCAACAACGAAAAATCGCCTCGGCAAAACTTTCCAGGTAATGCGGCTGCTGAAAGACACTGACTTTCTTGCGCAGGCCGGCGGTTCCAGGGCGCTGGTCATTGAAGGGGCTGATCTTTACAAACATGGAGTTGCTTAATCGGATGATCTGTTCAGCCAGTAGTCTGCCAGATTCTCTTGACGGATATGTTGCCCGTATCAGTTTTCATTGGCCCGCGCGTGAAATTTTTCATACATGGGGAATACGGTATAGTCAGGACATGACTGTACTGACGCGCAAGGTATTTCGTCCGGCTTCTTCTCCGAATCTTTCGGGGTTGATGGGGCTGTATGAGCAGAATTATCGCCGTTTGCTGAGACTGCTGCCTGAATGGCCTTTACCGTTTGATGAGGCGGTTTCCCGCAGTTCTGCCGATCGTGATCTGCATATGAGAGTCGTGGAGCGCACCAAGTACACGACTACCGTGCATCTGACCTATTTTTTTGAAGAAGCGGATGGGCGGGTCAGTGATCCGGATATGGAAGTGCGCCTTTTCCATGATGCCCAGCTGGCCGAAGTCCTGGCTTGCGGTATGCACCCGCGCAGTCTGAATTTCGGCGATTTCGATTTCGAATCCGCATCGGCCGTTGACGTCCGCTGGGGCAGGAATCTTTTTCTCAACAAATGGCTGGACTATCTGCTTACGCATGGTCATGGCTTTGCGACTTCGCACCGTCCAAGATATGCACAGAAGCGTTGATAGCTGTTTTTATACTGAAATACACAGGGCCCGCGAAAGCGGGCCTTCTTGAATATGTCAAAGAAGCTTTGGATATCGAGCCTGGCATTGCTGACCGGACTGGCCATCCTGCTGTGGTGGCTGGCGCCGGGAAAGCGCCCTGCGGCTGAAGCTGTTTCACCTCTGGAACCAGGACAGGCTGCTGTACTTGCAGAACTGGTGCAGTCGTTGTGGCAGGAGTCATCGCCGTTGCCTGCCGGGGTGCAGGAGAAGTTCGCGGCGGGTCCGGTGGTTGTCTACGCAGCGGCCCGCCGTAATGGCCGCCGTCTTGCCCATGGCTGGGCAGAGGGAGAAAGCGCATTGAGCGCCATCACGCAGGTGCTAGACAGCGTGAAGGCGGCTCTGCCGGACCGGCGTTCCGTGCGTGTGGTGGACAGTATGGAATTGGTCTTCGCACATGACTTCCGCGAGGTATCCATGCGCAACAAGGGCTGGTCCTCGAATATCTATCGCGGCATTCGAGGACTGGAGTTCAGTCATGAAAAAGGCGTAGAGCGTTTTTCACCGACTTACATGCTGAGTACGAATCGGGATTTTCTCAGGGAGGTCGGCATTGTTCGCAGCCAGTACCGGGTGAAAAACAAGGCTTCACTGCAGGATATACGTTATCGCCGTTTCGAAGCGGACCAGTGGCTGGTCATGCTCGCCGGCCAGGACAGACAGGCAAGCTACGCGGTGAGAATGGAGCGAGGCAATCAATTTGTCGAACCGCAGTCGGTTGATGCCAGCTCGACCCGGACCCTGGCGCGTCTGGCAACCGACTGGATGTCGTCAAATCTGCATGAAGACGGCCGCATGACCTACAAGTACTGGCCCAGTGCCAGGCGGGAGTCTACGGCCAACAATATGATCCGCCAGTGGATGGCAACCATTGCCATGATTCGTGCTGCCAGATTCTGGCAGGACGAGGCCTTGATGGCGCGTGCCGCCGACAATATAGACTACAACCTCTCGCAGTTCTATCGTCAAGAGGAGAACTATGGACTGATTGAGTGGCAGGGCAAGGTCAAACTGGGCGCCGTTGCGCTTGCCGCCCTGGCGCTTGCAGAGCATCCGCAACGGCAACGCTGGCAGGCGTATGAACAGGCCATGCAGCGCACGATTGAATATCTCTGGCAGCCGAATGGCGCCTTCCAGACGTTCTACAAGCCGGCCGGGCGCAACGATGTGCAGAACTTCTATCCAGGTGAGGCGCTGCTCTACTGGGCCACGCTGTTCGAGGAAAGCCGTGACAAGGCTATGCAGGAACGCATTATGGCGTCCTTCCGTTATTACCGGGACTGGCATCTCAAACCGTCCAATCGAAACCCGGCCTTCATTCCCTGGCATACCCAGGCTTATTACAAAGTCTGGAAAATCACGGAAAATGCTGATTTGCAGGCCTTCATCTATCAAATGAATGACTGGTTGCTGGATGAAATGCAGTTGCCGGACAGCGAGTCGGAATATCGGGATACCCGGGGCCGCTTCTATAATCCCGACCGGCCTTACGGGCCGCCACACGCTTCTTCCACCGGGGTTTACCTGGAGGGGTTGATCGATGCCTTCGAACTGGCCCGCGCCACCGGGGATGAAAAGCGCAGTGAGCGATACCGGCAGGCAATACGCAGGGGCTTGCGCAGCGTGATGCAGTTGCAGTTTGTCGATGAGGTCGACATGTTCTATGTGCCTGATGCGCTGCGGCAACGGGTCCGTGGCGGTATACGCACCACGGTTTATAACAACGAGATACGTTGCGACAATGTGCAGCACAATCTCATGGGCACACTGAAAATACTGCAGGGCTTTGACGAGGCCGATTATCTTGAATAGGCCACGAAGTCGATTATCAGGCCGCTGAAACGACCAGTTCACAGGAAGTGAATCTTATCCAGGGAAGTTAAATGAGTGCGGATCAGGAATCCATGACAACGGCTGCGGCCACGCCCGGGCAGAGTGGGCAGGAGGGCTCGCTCTGGCGCGAATTGAAGAACGCCGTTCAGGGGACGGAAGCCGATTACACGCGTATTCCGTTACGCAAGGCAGTGTTCCTGCTGGCCATTCCCATGATGCTTGAACTGCTCATGGAGTCCACCTTTGCCATTGCCGATATCTATTTTGTGGGCAAGCTGGGTTCTTCAGCGATCGCAACTGTGGGGCTGACCGAAACCTATCTTTTCCTGTTGTATTCCGTGGCCATGGGGCTTTCCATGGCAGTGACGGCAGTGGTTGCCCGGCGTATCGGCGAGCGCAACGGAGAGGCGGCCGGAGTGGCCGCGGTGCAGTCGATCCTGATCGGTCTGCTGGCGTCCCTGCCGGTCAGTATTGCCGGAATTTTCTTTGCCAGGGAGTTGCTCGCCTTTATGGGCGCTGATGCCTGGAGTCTGCAATACGGCTACCGCTATACACAGTGGATGCTGGGCGGTAATGCCGTCATCATGCTGCTGTTCGTGATCAATGCGGTTTACCGCGGGGCGGGTGACGCGGCCATTGCCATGCGCGTGCTGTGGTTCGCCAACATCCTCAACCTGGTGCTGGATCCCTTGCTGATTTTCGGTTTCGGGCCCATACCTGCCATGGGCATCGAGGGAGCAGCCATCGCCACCAATATCGGTCGGGGGGCGGGTGTGCTGATGCAGCTGTGGGTGCTGTTCAGGGGCGGCAAGCATATTCGTGTGGCTTATTCCCAACTGCGAGTGAGTGGCGCGGTCATGTTCAACATCGTCCGTACCTCCCTGGGGGGGATCGGGCAGATGGTGGTGGCCATGACGGCGTGGATTTTCCTTATGCGAATCCTGGCGTCCATAGGTAGTGAGGCGGTGGCCGGCGCCACTATCACGATCAGGATGATGATGTTTACCCTGATGCCCGCCTGGGGCATGTCCAACGCCGCGGCCACACTGGTGGGTCAGAACCTGGGGGCGGGTCAGCCCGGTCGCGCCGAAGCTTCGGTGTGGACCATCGGCTGGTACAACATGGCGTTCATGATTTGTGTGTCGATCGCGTTTTTCCTGTTCAACGAATCCTTGATCGGTATCTTTTCCGATGATCCGGCGGTCATAGCCATTGGCGGGGAATGGCTGCGAATTCTTTCCTATTCCTACTTTGTCTATGGCTGGTGGATGGTGGCGGTGCAGGCCTTCAATGGCGCGGGTGACACGGTAACGCCGACCAAGATCAATCTGGTGTTCTTCTGGCTGATCCAGATTCCCTTGTCCTGGTACCTGGCGGTTCCTCTTGCGCTGGAGCAGAGCGGAGTCTTCTGGGGGGTGTTTATCTCGGAAACATCCGTGGGCGTGTTCACGCTCTGGCTATTCAGCCGCGGTCACTGGAAAGCCGCTAGGGTTTGAGTGACTGCAGGCCCTTGTCTAGAAAGTAAACGTCCAGTCCCTGCTTGGCCATGAGAAAGGCGGATACTGAACTGTCCCTGCCATCCTTGCAGGTTACGATGTAAGTCTTGTCTGCATCGAATCCGGTAAGGCGGGAGCGAATCAAAGGGAAGGGGATGCGAACGCTGCCTTCCAGTGGCGAGGCATTGGCGTCGGGGGGCATGCGCACATCTACCCAGACAGCGCCCTCGGCGATCTTTTCGCGGGCCTGCTCCGGTTTGAGTTTTCTGGCCAGAGGGTCCTTGAGTAACTTGATGAAATCGTCGCGGTGCAGACGCATGAGCTTGCCGGCCGTGCGCATGATCACGGTGGCGTTACGCGGATTACCCGAGATGAGGGCATCCTCCCCGAAACATGAGCCAGGACCGAAGGTCGCCAGGCGCACATCCTTACCGAGCTGTGCGGCCTCGCGCACGACATCGACCAAACCCTCTGCGATGACGTAGAAATAATCGTTGTCCGAGGAGTCCTGCTTGATGATGACCTGGCCGGCCTGTGTGGAGACTTCCTCTATCTTGAAGAACACGGCCTGCAGATTCTGCGGGGGAACAAGCTGGAAACCACGGGTCTGCAGAAAACCCGTCATCCAGTCCTGTGTGCCCACATTGGCTTCCTGCACCACGCTGTGTTGCGTAGCCCGCGGTTGTGGTTTTCTTTGTGGCTCCGGCTCCGGCTCCGGCTCCGGCTTCGGTTCAGGCTCCGGCTCCGGCTCCGGTTCCGGCTCCGGTTCCGGCTCCGGTTCAGGCTCCGGTTCAGGCTCCGGCTCCGGCTCCGGCTCCGGCTCCGGCTCCGGTTCAGGCTCCGGTTCAGGCTCCGGCTCCGGTTCAGGCTCCAGCTCCGGTTCAGGCTCCAGCTCCGGTTCAGGCTCCAGCTCCGGTTCAGGCTCCGGTTCAGGCTCCGGTTCAGGCTTCGGTTCAGGCTTCGGTTCAGGCTCAGGCTCTGGCGCAGGTTTCGGCTCTGGCGCAGGTTTCGGCTCAGGTTCCGGTGCAGCAGGGCCCCCTGCCTGTGGTCCATAGCTGACGGGCCTGAGGATCGATTCATCCAGATCTTCGTCCTCGGGCATTTCCAGAAATGCGGGCTCTTCGCCTTTCCGGCTTACGGGCGGGGGTGGAGGTTTGGGGACCGGCTTGATGTCCAGCTCCGTGTTCTGGTCCCAGGCCAATATGGAATTGAACAGCTCGTAGTTCACCCGCAGTATCCGCGTAGGTTCCATGGCAACGGCCGCACCGGTCGTGGGGACCTCATGGGTAAAGGGTTTGTGGGCCTTGGGGTCGTCCTGAGTGAGGACTTCCAGCCGCCGGCTTTCAATATCCATGATCTGTATCCGCCCGTCGATCAGATACAGGACATCGAGAACTTCCTGACCCAGCCGGTATACGTAGTCACCGTCGACGTACTGCTCGACGCTCAGTCCCTTTTCCAGGGCCTTGAGCCCGGCGGCACTGAGCGTATTCACTGGTACCAGCTTTTCTAACGTGGCGCTGTCGATCATTCTCGGATTGCTTTCCGTATGGCGGCTTTAGGTTAACTCGGCAAGATGCTTGCGTGCTAATAAATTCATCAATACAGTGAATCCGTGGGGGAGAAATGGCCAGAAAAACCCGCCGGATATCCAGAAAATTTCATTCAAGCGTTCTCTTGCCATTGATCATCGCGATGGTGACGGCGGTGCCTTTCATCCTGCACGCCGCGCATATTGCCCGCTCGAACCTGCTGGTAAAGGTGGAAGATTCACTCTACGACGCGCGCATTCGTTATGACGCCTACCTGCGCGGCATGTTCGACAAGCACGAAGGACCCCGCATCGTTATTGTCGATATCGACGACAACAGCATTGCGCGGGAAGGGCAGTGGCCGTGGAGCCGCGCCAAGATAGCGCAGCTGGTCGAAAATCTTTTTGACAGCTACGGAGTGCGGGCTGTCGGCTTCGACATGGTCTTTTCCGAGCCCGACAGGGGCGCCCGCATCCTGGACGATATCCTGCAACGTCTGGCCGCGGAGCCAGAGGTCGGTGAAAGGCTGGGGCAGAGCCTTTTATTAATGAGTATGGAGCTGCAGCCGGATCAGGTATTGGCAGAGGCCCTGCGCAACCGGCCGGCAGTACTGGGTTACATTTTCTTTTCCAGCCTTGCACGTGGCTCAGCAAGCCAGACCGGGCAATTGCCGCAGGGGTTGCCCATCATCAAGCAACAACCTCTGGTGGCCCACCCCTATGAGCCTATCGGTTACCTGGGCAACCTGGCCGAGCTTCAATCCAGCGCCGCAACCGCGGGATATTTCGATAACCCTCTGGTGGATGCCGATGGCATATTCCGCCGCCTGCCGCTGTTGCAATACTACGACGACGCCCTGTACGAAACGCTGTCGCTGGCCATGGTGAGAATGGTCGAAGCTACCGGGCCGCCTGAACTGGGTACGTCCGACTCAAATGGTCGTGCCGATGTGGACCATATCGTATTCGGAAACCACCGGATTCCCGTGGACGACAATCTGGCGGCATTGGTGCCTTATAAGGGGCCGGCAGGCAGTTTTCCATATGTGCCTGCCGCGGACGTGCTGAGCGGGCAGGCCGACATAGAAAAGCTTTTCGATGCAATCGTGCTGGTGGGTACGACCGCGCCAGCGTTGTTCGATCTGCGCTCCACGCCCATGGGCAATGTCTATCCCGGTGTGGAAATCCACGCCAACATGATCAATGGCATCCTCGAAAACCGCTTCTGGTATGAGCCGGACTGGGTGATTTACTTTGAAATCAGTGTGCTGTTGATGACCGCTTTCATCCTGGCTCTGTTGCTGCCGCGGTTATCGCTTTTCGCCGCCGTGTTGCTGATTCTTTTTCTCACGGTCGCAGGCACGGCCATCAACTTCGTGATCTCGTTTGGTGGGCTGATGGTATTGCCCATTGCCAACCCTGTGCTCTATACCTTCCTGCTTTCATCCTGCCTCATCGCCTACAGCGTGATGCTGGAAAGGCGCAAGAAGCGCTACCTTTCCCGCACCTTCGGTAAATATGTGCCACGTGAACTCGTGGAGCAATTCGAACAGAGCGAAGCTGAAGTCAGTCTGGAAGGTGAGGCCAGGGAACTGACGGTGATGTTTTCGGATATAAGGGATTTCACGCGTATTTCCGAGGGACTGGCGCCGAATGAACTGACACGGCTGATGAACGCCTTCCTCACACCCGTGACCGAAGTGATCCATCAACATAAGGGCAATGTCGACAAGTACATAGGCGATGCGGTGATGGCCTTCTGGGGGGCGCCGCTGACGGACAGCCTGCATGCACAGCATGCGCTAGAGGCGGCGTTGTCGATAGTGAAAGTGGTTGAGCTTCTGAATGAGGATTTTGCAAAGAAGGGCTGGCCCGTACTGAAGATTGGTATAGGTATTAACACTGGCGTGGTCAGCGTCGGCAATATGGGGTCGGAATATCGCACGGCCTACACGGTCATGGGCGATGCGGTGAATCTCGGCTCGCGTCTTGAAGGTCTGTGCAAGGTATACGGTGTGAATATAGTCGCGGGTGAGGAAACCATGCGTCAGGCGCAGGGACACGAATTTCGCGAATTGGACCGGGTCCGCGTCAAGGGCAAGAAAAAGCCCATCACCATTTATGAGCCCCTTGGGCCGGTTGAAAAGCTCACCGCTGAGTTTGCGGCTGAACTCGAGCGTTACCGGCAGGCACTCTTGCTTTATCGGCAGCGCGACTGGTCAGCAGCGGAGCAAGTCTTTGAAGTTCTTGCCGAAACCAGGCCCTTACAATGGCTCTATCGCCTCTATCTGACGCGTTGCCAGGAATATCGCTTACAGCCGCCGCCTGAAAATTGGGACGGAGTTTATAGCCTGAAGACTAAGTAACGAGGATTGTTTCTGTTGCACGTCTATGCATAATGGGCTTGGAGCAAAAAAACATAGTGAGATCACGCACGATGCAGTCGACAATCAAGGGACTGATGGACGGCGAATCGCTCAGGCAGTTTTATCCTTTGAACCTTCTGGACAGCAAGGCTCTGGAAGCGCTCGCCCACGGTATCAGCATCCTGGAATACACCGATGAGGATTACGTATTTCGTCTGGGCGAGGACCTGAAAGACCTGTTCTATGTGCTTGAGGGTTCGGTTCAGGTGATGGACATCGAGAATCGAAGCAACGAAGTTCTCCTGCATGATACCCCCGCAGCGCAGAAACCATTTACCCATGATGTGCCGGCGGGTGCCGTAGCGGTGGCCAAGGTGCGCACCCGGGTGCTTAAAGTCGACTATCCTTTGCTTTGCAGCCTGTTACCTTCGGGTGCCGAGGCGCTCAGGGCGATTCGGCCGGGCAGACAGGCGAAGGTGGAAGATGCGCCGGTATCCACGGCTTCGGCTGAGCCTGAATATCTTGAGATGCCTGAAGGCGTCGACAAAAATATCCAGCTGCTGCAATCCAGCGGGAAATCCTTCTCCCGACGCAAGATGGCGGAGGCTGCTGCAAAACAGGTACCTGCAAAGGCGGAAACCCCGTCTGTGGCCGCCGCGAACAAGAGCGATGTTGCTAAACGGAAGCGGGCCGAGAAACCCGTGAAGACAACGGCAGCCGCCCCGACCCGGCCCCAGGCGGCTGCCCAACCCAGACAAATGCAGCCTGCACGCAAGCCGGCCCTGCAAAAACAGCGGACGGTCAGCGATGCGAAAGCACTATCCCGGGTGTTCAGTGATCTCGGTGTGCTTTTGACCAGTGAGATCAAACTGGAATCCAAGTCCCGTCCCGCGCCGTCCGGTGCATCAAGCGGGAAGATTGAGCAGAAACCCGCGAGAAAGGTGAAACCCCTGAGTCTTTATGACGATGAAGTCAACCCGAATAGCCCGCCTGAAGCCGCATCGGCTACACCCAGGCGTAAGACCATGTCTGATCTGCTTTCTAGCACCAGGGAAATTCTCTACAGCGATGTCGATCTGACAGGGCTTTTTTCCGGCGCAAAGGAAGTCCTCACCAGCGAGATCAAGCTGCAACCGAAAAACCGGTCTCAGGCACAGTCTGGAGAAGATGACATCGTCCCGACAGAAGCCGTCAATAACCAGCTCAGTGACGCTGAATACCGCGATATTGAAACTCGTGAGTATCTGCGGGCCATGTCTCTATACCGCAAGCAGGATTGGGCATCAGCGCATGCCGCGTTCAGGGCGCTTTATGCCGCGAATCCCCGTACCAACCTCTATCGCACCTATGCTGCGCGTTGCCAGGAGAGCATGAGCAGGCCTTCGGCCTGACGATCACTGGTTTTCGTCCTGACGAACTTGTCCCCGGCAGTGTTGCGTAGCTGCGGCAGTTCTCTATACTCGGAGCTTTGGCCACAGCTGGGGAGGCTATGTCCAATCATCCGGGGGTATCCGCCAGTCTGAGCGATAGGGTTCAGGAGCGGCTTGTTTTCGTCATTCTCTGTCTGTTCCTTGTTTGTGCGATGTCCTCACAGGCGCATGCGGAGCAGCGAACTGATATGCCGCCCGAAGTGTTGCCGCGGGCCCAGATACTGATTTCCAAGGGGCTGCATCAGCAGGCATACGAATATCTGCTGCCTTATGAGGCGGTTGCGGCCGATAATATCGAGTACAACTATTTACTTGGCGTGGCGGCGCTGGATAGCGATCACCCGAGTGTGGCGGTACTGTCCCTGCAGAGGGTGTTGATCCGGGCGCCGGATTTCTCCGCCGCCCGTATGGAACTGGCCCGTGCTTACTACGAACTGGGCGATTATGAAGGCGCGCGCCGTGAATTCAGGGCCCTGCAGAAAGATGAGCCACCGCCTCTGGCCTATACGGCGATTCTGAACTACCTGTCTTCGATCAACCGCGAATCGGCGCGTTACCGTCCCGGTTTTGACTACTACATTCAGGCCGGTTTCGGGTATGACACGAACGCCAATGGCTCCACCGATGCCGACACTTTTCTCAATTTCCGTCTTGATGAGCGAAATGTTGCCCAGGAATCGGGCTATTTCGAGCTGAACTACGGATACGGTTTCCACTATCCGCTGAACGACCGTTTCCAGGCTATTGTGGAGGGTGATGCCCGGCACCGGCGCAATCCGTCCGCGGAATTCGTCGATATGGACCGCATTCAGGGAGCCGCGGGTCTGTTGTATGACGACGGTTTGCTGCGTGTGCGCAGTGTGTTGACGGCCGCACGCACAGAACTGGACAGTGGCTATGCCTGGGACGGGGATTTCAATAACGCGGATTATGGCCTGGAAGTGAATTTGCGCCGCCGCTTGCGCATACCAGAGTGGTATTTCGTGGGCGAGGGGCGGCTCGGCAGGGTGGAATATCGCCAGGTCATTGATGTGCAGGATGTGGATCAGCAGCTGCTGGCGGCCGGTTTCGAATGGTCGGAGGGACGTCATCTCTATCGCCGTATAGGCGCAGTATTGATTCTGGGTAATGACGATGCCCGTGAGAGCGGTTCCCCCTATGGACGCAACCGGTATGGCCTGCGGGTTTATGGTTCCCGCAAGGTGCATTCCCAGCTCTGGTTTCTGGCCCACGGTGGGGTAGTGTTCTCGGGTTATGACGGGCGATTCTTTACCGATAGCCGTGACGATGACCTCTACCATGCGGTGGTCGGGCTGGATTGGCGGCCATTTGTAGATCCGCGCTGGAGCCTGCAACCGCATGCGTCTTTTTATAAAAACAGTTCAACTATCCGATTATTTGACTATGATCGTATAGAAGTGGGGCTGACCTTACGCTGGGTGTCCGGATGATGGAAAGACGGCAGGGTGGTTTGCAGTTTTGCCTGACAGTGCTGGCGCTGTTGGCGTCTATTGCTTTACCTCAGGCAGCCTGGGCTGCCGCGGGCAAGGTGATTTTCGTCTATGGCGACGTTCACCTGGCGAGCGGGGAGCCACTGGACCGCGGGGATGAACTCGATGAGGGTGATGAAATCGTCACCGGTGAGGATGGCCGGGTTCAGTTGCTGATGGCGGATGGAGACAGGATTGCCATACGGCCGAATTCCAGACTGCTGATCGAGGTGTTCCAGACTCCTGACGAGTCGCAGTCGGCAACCTCAGCAGGCGGCATTCAGACCCAACGGGTATATAACCTGCTCAAAGGGGGCTTTCGTACCCTGACCAACAAGGGTGGGGGCAGGGATGAGAGCGAGTATCAGGTAAAAACTCCGGTCGCCACGATTGGTATTCGCGGCACCGACTACAAGCTGCTGCTCGAGCAGCTGGCAACATCGGGTTTCGGACTCTATATCGGTGTGCACTACGGTACGATCTGGGTCAGAAACAACGCCGTCTTCACCGATGTGTATGAAGGCGAATATTACTACCTGGAATCTACCGAAGATCCGGGGGTTAAATTGCTTGCGCCACCGGAACTGTTTTCACAGGGTGAGATACCCTCAAGCGGCATCTGGACGGGTGCGGCGGAAGGCGGGCTGGAAAGTGGTGGCGGCACGCATGAGGCGCGTCGCAGTCCCTCATTTACACCGGCACAGCAGCCCGATCCGGATCCACCCATCGATCCTGAAATCCCAATGCTGGGCTTTAATTCCTTCGGTGAAATTGTACTGTTGAATGAGGGCTTCCTGCCTCGCTTTCGTTATCACGCTTTTGCAGCCGGACCTCTGGCAATTACCGATAGTTTCAATGGCGTTGGTTTCAGTCCCATCGAGGTCCTGCAGCTGGAAAATGGCAACCTGACCGCTTTTCCCGGTCTTTATCCAGACAGCAGTGGTCCGGTACTGGCGCTGTATGAGCAGGGTACGAGTTCACTGGTGAATACAGGCTTTGACCCGGACTCGGGGCTGCGCTGGGGCCGCTGGGCCGGCGGCGAGGCGACCGCCACACATGGTGGCGGCACAGAAAATATCGATCTGAGTCAGCAAAGCCTGCACTGGATTGTCAGCCGGGAATCGCTGGAGCCAACGGTGCTGCCGATTTCCGGCGTGGCTGACTACCGCCTGGTGGGCAACACCGACCCGACGGACAACTTCGGCAATGTGGGCTTCATGGATGGCTCCAGCCATATGCAGGCGGACTTTACCAACCAGACCGTGGCTACCCAGATTGATGTCGGCATCAATAATCAACGCTGGTCGGCGCATGATGCCGACGGGCGCTTCGGTGAGAAAGGCACATTTGCCGGGCAGTTTGACAGTGTGCAGGTCACTGGCGGCCAGTGCAGTCAGGGTTGCAGCGGCAATGGTGGTTACAGCGGTTTCTTCACGGGTGGAAATGGTTCGGGACCGCCACCCGGTGCGGGCATGGGGTACAACATGGAGCAGGGTGGCCAGTCGGTTTCCGGCACGGCCGCTTTTGGCGATCCTCAGGAGGTTGCTTCTCCGTAATCACGGATAATTACGCGGGCCAGGGAAGTGCTCGAGTGGAACAGGGCGACCGGACGAATGAATCGTGACGGCGCCTGGCAGGAGTAACAGGATTCTGTCTGAAGTCGGTCGTATTACAGTGATCAGCAGAGCCATTCCCTTGGCGGGGGTGTTTCTGTGCGCCGTATTGCTGAGTGCCTGTGGAGGCGGTTCGGGCAGTGATGGCGATGCCGACAACGGCGGTTCCGGCGAGGCGCCGGTCAGCAGCGGTTCGCGCCAGGTCAGGGGTGCGGCAGTAAAGGGCCCCTTGCAGGGCGCCACTATCAATTTCTATGAATTCACAACCGACGGCCAGCCGGACGGCGCTACGCTGGCGACCACCACGACTGATAACAGTGGCAATTTCAACATTAGCCTGCCTGCCGGAACACCCAATGTGTTGGTCGCGGCCAGCGGCGGTGGTTTCTACGATGAGTCTGATCCGGCCAGTCTGCGCTTTATAGTCTGGTCGACTTCCGTGGAATTGTTTGGCTTTCTTCCCGCGGGTCAGAACCAGGCAGCGATTACACCGGTGGCAGATAGCCTGGTGCGTAAATCGTGGCGCGATGCCGCCAACGGCCTGAGCTTTAACCACAGCGTTTCGGAGAACCGGCAGCAGGCCATATTGGCCCTCGGTTTCGACCCGGCGGGGGTGATTCCACCCAACCCGATCAGCCCACCTCCCGGGGCATCAAGCGAGCAGCTGCGTTACGCCCTGATGCTGGGCGGCCTGGCCCATGCGGTGAATACTGCTGCGCTCCAGGTGGGACTGGCCGCTGCAGACTTCGAAGTGCTGTTGGCAGTTCTCCAGGACTGGGAAGACTGTCTGCTGGACGGCGCGCATTTCGGTGCGCCGCTGTTTGCCAATGGCCAGCCTTTACCCGCTAATAAACTTGATCATGAAATCGAGCGCTTTCGCAATAACAATTACGACAAATACAAAAACGTTGCTCTGAAAACGATTAATGCCGAGTTGTGCGTCAATGAGCTGCCGATTGCGCGTAATGACTCGGCCGATACGGACGAAGACGTGGCCGTGAACATCCACATTGTGGACAATGATGAGGACTTTGACGGCAGCCTGGTGGCCGGCAGTCTGGAAATTATCGAACAGCCGTCACATGGCAAGGTGAGTATTAACGTTGCGGGTGGTTATATCCGTTATACACCGGACGCGAATTATTTCGGCAATGACAGTTTTCGTTACCGCCTGAAGGACAATCTCGGCGCACGTACCAATACCGCAAGGGTGGGCATTAATATCGCGGACGTGAATGATCCGCCTGTCGCCCGTAACGACGCCCGTGCTGTCCAGGAGGACAGCAACCCGGTAAGCATCAATGTGCTGGCCAACGATGACGACATCGATGGCAGCATTGATCCCTCGACGCTGGTGATTACCAAAGCCCCCAGCCATGGCGATCACGGCATTAACAGCGCTTTCCGCATTGTTTACGAACCGCATGATGACTACAACGGCAGTGATGAGATTCGCTACCGGGTACGGGATGATGATGGCGCGCTGTCGAATACGGCGATCGTGAGCATTACCGTCGGTGCCTCAAACGATGCCCCGGTGATCTCGATTATCGACGACGCCGTCATCGACGAGGATGATGAATACGGGCCGGTGGTATTCAACGTGGATGATGTGGATCACAGTCCCGCTTCATTGTCGGTTTCAGCCAGCAGCAGTAATACGTCTTTGCTGCCTGATGCCGGTATTGAATTGGCCGGGGCAGATGAGAACCGAACCATCAAGGCCACGCCGGTAGCCGATGCATCCGGCAGCACGAATATCACAGTTCGGGTGATGGACGGCAACGGGCTACAGGCTGAAACCACGTTCACGCTTGATGTTGAGCCGGTGAATGACGCGCCGATGGCTGTGGATGACAGCTTCCAGGTAGAGACGGACGGTTTCTTCAGTACCTTGCCCAGTGAATGCACCGAGTGCCCCCCGGATCTGCTCAGCAATGGCAACAGCAGTGTGCGGGATAACGACATTGATATTGATGATGATCGCGAATCGCTCGGCATCGCCGTGAATAGCGGCCCTTCACATGGTTCATTGTTCATGGATACAGACGGCCGGTTCGAATATATACCGGACGAGTCATACGTCGGCAACGACAGTTTCACCTATACCGTTTCGGATGCAGAACCGTTGAGCGATACAGGCACGGTGAATATCGTGGTGTTCGAGCCGGAATCCTGCGTGCAACCGCCTGAGGATATGCAGTCCTGGCATACCGGCGATAGCGAACATACGGTAGGCGGTGACGGTGTGTTCGCACAGGATATCGAAGGTAGTCACGACGCGGCGATGCTGAATGATGCGACTTCCGGGATCGTAAACGGCATGGTGCATGAGTCCATGCTTTTCGATGGTTACGCGGCAGTCGCCGAGATTTCCGACCATCCCGATCTCAGGCCAGCACATATTACTATTGATGCCTGGGTGCGGCTGGATACATTCGAGAACAACTGGGAAAACTCCACGCAAACCATCGTTACCAAGTTGCAGGGCGCGTCCGAAAGTAATCCTGAAAGTTATTACCTGGGCACCGGCCATGAAGATGATTTCGTGTTCGGTGGCTTCGATGAATTCGGGCAATCAGTGTTCGCCAGTACTGCCAATGCTGACACGGAATTTAACATTCAGGCTGGAGAATCCTCGCCCTGGTACCACGTGGCCGGTACTTTCGACGGCAATCGCTTCAGAATTTATGTGAACGGCGAGCTCATGGATGTGCAGCCGCCCTTGAATGATGAGGCCAGCGCCGGGCCGCTCTATTATGGTTCCAGCCCCGGAAGTCAGCCGGTTTACATAGGTGGTAATACCTCAAACGCGAATCCCACTGCATGTTTTGAAGGATTTGCTCCCTGCTACATGTTCTCCGGACAGATTGACGAAGTCGAGATATTCGATCGCGCATTGTCATTATCCGAAATTCAGGCCATCCACGACGCCGGTGAGCACGGCAAGTGCAGGCCGGCACGCTAGCACAGGGTGCTCATTGATTCTGATCTACGACGGGGACTGTCCCTTTTGCAGCCGTTATGTGCGCCTCATGCGAGTTCGTGAGGCGGTCGGAGAGATGCGTCTTGTCGATGCCCGTGATGGCGGGCCGGAAGTGGAAGATGTCCGCGGCCGAGGCTATGTCATTGATCAGGGCATGGTGCTGATCATGAACGGCCATTATTACCACGGCGATGAGTGCCTGCATCGGCTGGCTCTGCTCAGTACGCGCCAGGGCTGGTTCAACAAATTCAACCATTGGCTGTTTCGCTATCAGTGGCTGTCTCGCCTTAGTTATCCGGTACTGCGTACCGGGCGTAACACTGTGCTGTGGCTGATGGGGCGGAAAAAGCTGGGTTTTTGAAGTGCCGGTCATTCCCGCAAAAGCGGGAATCCACATTTTGCAGCAAGTGGATTCCGGATAAATGCTGTGCATTTTCCGGAATGACGCTCAGGCACTGGCCCTGTATTCCCCCGGCGCCTGGCCGACCCAGCGTTTGAAGGCGCGGCTGAAATTGCTCTGATCAGAAAAACCCAGCAGGTAGGTGACCTCGCCGATACTGACATCGGGGCGTTTCAGGTACTGGCAGGCCAGTTCGCGACGCGTATCGTCGAGCAGTGCCTTGTAACTGCTGTCTTCTTCAGTCAGCCGCCGCTGCAGGCTGCGGGTGCTCATGTTCAACGCGCGGGCGATTTCTTCCTGTGAAGGTTCGCCAGAGGGCAGCCGCTGGATGATGAGATTGCGTACCTGCACCGCAATGCGACTTCGATCGAAGCGCGCCAGGTATTCGACGATGACCTGGTCATTGAGCTGGGCCAGCGCCGGATTGGCAGAAGGCAGCGGCTCGTCGAGATAGGCGGCGTCGAAATGGATGCAATAACCGGCCGCGCCGAATGCCAGGGGGGCGCGGAAAAACGCTTCGTAGGGCCGCGGATCGTCAGGCGCGGGCCGCATGAGTTCCACTTTGCGTGGATTGATATCCCGCTGGCTGAGCATGCGGCCCATTTTCACCATGTTGCCGATGAAGGCATCGAAGGCCTCGTAGGCCAGCGGCACGCCATGGTCGGGAATGCGGATATGCACCTGTACGGCCGTGCCCCGGCGTTCCACATGCACATCTGCTGCATTGGAAACAATGCGCGAATAACGGGAAATGCGCAGCAGGGCGTCGTTCAGCGTTTCGCTGGCCAGCACGGATAATCCCAGGGCATGCAGGCTGGCGGGTTGGACCTGTTCGGCTACCTGCAGACCAATGGCCGGGTCGCCACTCAGTTCTACCGCCGCCTGCCACAGTCGCGTCATGCCGCTGACCGGATAGCGTGCGTTGGGATCGCGCGCCTGGGCCATGTCCAGTCCCGCCCGGGCAAAGGCTTCGGCAGCATCCAGGCCGCGACCCTCCAGAGTGCGGGCAATGGCGGCCGCCCAGGTACTCAGCGTGGTGGGCTCCTGGAGGTGCGTCATGACCAAAACTTGGCGTTTAAAGACCAGACTGACATGCTGGGTATCGATAAATTAAAGCTATACAGATGCGGGAGGAGTATTCCATGTTCAGGGGCTTGTTCAGAAGGATTTTCAAGGTATTGGGCAAACTATACCCGAGCCTGTGCGCCATCGGCGTGCTGTGGGCGCTGACCGGGTGTGGCCAGCAGGCGGATACCGGTTTCGAACAGATCACGACGCCCGAGGACCTGCACGCGCATACGCAGGAATTCGAGAAGGGCATTGAGCAGATCACCGAAGGCGTGTGGATCGCCATCGGCTACGGCCTGGCCAACTCCATCCTGATCGAGGGCGACGATGGCCTGATCGTGATCGACACCCTGGAGACGCTGGAAGAGGGGCGTGTGGTGGCCGCCGAGTTCCGCAAGCTGTCGGACAAGCCGCTCAAGGCGATCATCTATACCCACAACCACACCGATCATGTTTTCGGCGCGCAAGCCTTCGTGGACATACTGGCGCAGGACGATACGCCGGTGGAAGTCTTCGCGCATGAAACCACCGAGTATTACGTGAACCGCATCGTGTCCGAGTACCGGCCGATCATCACCGCGCGTTCCTTCCGCATGTTCGGCACCCATCTGGATGAAGCCGGCCTGGTGAATGACGGCATCGGGCCGCGTCTGTCCATCAACGAAAACTCCGGTTTCGGTTTCATCAAACCCACGCAAACCGTGGACAGGGAACTGGAAACTACCGTGGCCGGCGTCAAGCTGAAGCTGGTGCATGCGCCGGGTGAAACCAACGACCAGCTGTTTATCTGGCTACCGGAGCGCCAGGTGCTGGCAGTGGGCGATAACCTCTACAAGACCTTTCCGAATCTCTATACCATCCGCGGCACGCCTTACCGCTCCCTGAAGGACTGGGCGGCCAGCCTGGACAAGATGCGGATGTTGCCGGTTGAGCATATTGCGCCCAGCCACACCCGGCCGCTGCATGGCGCGGATGAAATTCAGCGCGTACTGACCAATTATCGCGACGCCATCCGTTTTGTATACGACCAGACCGTGCGTTGGATGAATGCGGGTCTGACACCGGATGAAATCATCGAAAAGGTGAAGTTGCCGCCACATCTCGCCAGCGAGCCCTACCTGCAGGAGTTCTACGGCACAGTTGCCTGGTCGGCGCGTTCGGTATTCACCGGTAATCTGGGCTGGTTTGACGGTAATCCCGCCACGCTTAATCCGTTGCCGCCTCGCGAAGAGGCGGAAAAGATGGCCGACCTGGCCGGTGGTCTGGGCAAACTCAAGCAGCAGATGACAGACGCCGTGGATGCGAGTGAATACCAGTGGGCACTGCAGCTATCCGACTGGGCCTTGCGCCTGGCGCCTGAAGACGGGGAAGCCAGGGAGGCGCGCATTACGGCCCTGACCCGTCTGGGCGAAGCGGCCAGCAATCCCAATGCTCGCCACTACTATCTGATGAGCGCCCTGGAACTGCGTGAGGGCCTGCGTTTCCGGCCCATCGCCTCGGGATCGGACGACATGATCCGCAGCCTGCCGCTGGACGCGGTGATGAACGCGCTGGCCACCAACCTGCGCGCCGAGGATGCGTTGGATATGAATACCCGCGTGGGCATCAGTTTCACCGACACCGGCGAAAACTGGACCATCTGGGTGCGGCGTGGCGTGGCCGAAGTGGTGCCTATGCTGCTCGACGATCTGGATATGCACCTCAAGGTCGAGGCGCTGGTGTGGAAGAAGATGCTGGGGCGCATTATCAATCCGGCCTCGGCCATGACGCAGATGGAGTTCGAGCAGGGCGGCCGTATCGCCTTTGCCAAATTCATGCTGCTGTTCAAGCCGGTGCGCGAGACGCCCGAGCCGGCGCCGCTGGCCACCCTGGGCCTTGGAGAATGAGCATGTGGCGTAAGGGGATAATGCTGGTTCTCGCCGGGCTCGCCGCCTGCGGGGGCGACAATGCGGATGATTTCTCGCAGCGCGGACAGGGCAGTGCTGTCCAGGCGCCCGCGCCTGAGGCGGGCAGCAGCGATCGCGCCACAGTGCCGGCCGGTCTCGGCTGCGGCTGGCAGTTCGTTTCCGATATCAACACCACCAATGTGGCGTTTCCGGACGAATCGGCGCAGTACTGGGTGGCCCTGATTCCGCAGCTGCCGCAAACGCGCTTGCGTATCAACGGTCGATACCCCGACCTGCGCTATTTCTCCTACAACGTTTACGATCCGCTGCTGCGGCCAGTGGACGCCATCGCCGATATTGAATTGCAGCCGGATGCCGGCAGCGCCAATCCCTTTGCGGATACAGCGGCAGCGCCGGGCGGTGCATACACGGCCTATGTGGAATTTGCCGCCAGACCGGATGAGCCCGCGCCGAATACCATTTATGCGGGGCAGACGCAGATCAACGGGCAGGCGGTGCCCAATCCGCTGCTTACCGCCATTATTTACCGCAGCTATGTGCCGGCAGAGGGACTGGGTTTTGACGGTGGCGCAGGTCTGCCGCTGCTCACGCTGGAAACGGCTGATGGAAAAACCGAACTGCTGCCGTTCGCCGACTGCGACGTACCGCTGCTGCCGTCACTGGGTGGCAACCTGCCGGATCCCGGCCTCAATGACTTGCTGCTGACCATCGATTTCCCTGAAGAATTCGGCGTCATCCGTTTTCCCACAGCGGCCTATCCACCTAGCACTCGGGTGTTCTATGGACTCGGGCCGACCGCGGTGGCGATCCTCAGCAA
Source organism: uncultured Salinisphaerales bacterium (assembly GCA_913055805.1). GTDB lineage: Bacteria > Pseudomonadota > Gammaproteobacteria > Nevskiales > CAJXLF01 > CAJXLF01. The sequence continues at coordinate 166,378 of CAJXLF010000002.1, read as the reverse complement.
TGCGTTGCCGGTGCCTTTGCCGCCCGAAGTGGAACAGAACGTGCCGTTGGGTGATGGCGGCGGCTTTCTGTCCAACATCCACAATGCCTATACCTCAACCGGCTTTTCCCGTAACGACGGCAATATCTTCCTGCTGCGCGGCAAGGCGCCCAGCTATCCCGGCGATCCGCGCCTGGCCGGCGGCATGGAAGACCTGCGTTACTGGTCGGTGTGTCAGAACGAATTCGTGACCCAGCGCTATGTCGCCTGTACGGCGGACTACCAGGCCGAACTGGATGGCCAAGGCTATTTCACCGTGGTGGTCTCGGATACGGCCGACCGGCCGCTGAATGCTGTGGCGGAGAACCATATCAACTGGCTGCCCTGGGGGCCGTTCCCGGATGGCCTGCTGATCTACCGGCATATGCTGCCTTCGGCGCATTTTGCCCAGGCGATCCAGAATGTACCCAAGGGCACGGACCCGGTGGAGGTGATGGGTGAATATCTGCCGGTTGGCGCCTACTGCAGTCGCGAGACCTTCGAGGCGGCGGGTAGCGAGCCGGCCGTCATTTTTGCCGCCTGTCTGCAGGAAACACTGGATAGCGGGCAGGAGGGTCTTTATCTGGGACTGTTGCCCGCGCCGTGATTAAAAACATTAACTTTATTTAATATCTTTATGATAAATAAAGAAATACTATTTGTTTTAACGGGCATTCTTGTGGGCCTGGGCGCGGCCCTTTACAGCATTCTCGAGCAGCAGCCCGGGTTGCCGGAGGGCACGGTCGCCCGTGTGAATGACCGCTATATCACCGTCGCCGCCTATGAGCGGGCCCTGGGCGCGGTGGATGCCGACAAGCGCAATCCGCTGACCGAAGAGGACCGCCGGCATATTCTGGAGCGCCTCATTGATGAGGAGCTGCTGATCCAGTATGGCGTACGCCAGGGGCTGATGCGCAGCGACCCGCGGGTGAAATCCACCCTGGTTCAGGCGGTGTTGCAGGCCAAGAGCCTGGCCGCGGAGGCCCGCGAAATCAGCGAGGATGAGGCGCGCCGGTTTTATAACGACAATCGGGTGTTGTTCAGCGGTTCGGCACGCAGCCGCGTGGGGCTGATTCGCATACCCGCGACGGATACCCGCAGCCTCGAACAGGCACAGGCCCGGGCGGACACGGCCCGCCGGCGACTGGCGGACGGTGAGGCCTTTGCTGCGGTGCAGGCGACGTTTCATGAAGGCGGGGCGCTCAACCTGCCCAATACGCCGTTGCCGTACAGCAAGCTGGTGGATTATCTCGGTCCCGGCATGGCGGACCGCGCCGTGGCTTTAGCGCCGGGTGAAGTTTCCGAACCCCTGCTGGTAGGCAAGGCCTGGCAACTGCTTTATTTGCATGAACGCAACGCCGCGCCTGAGGTGAGTTTCGAGGAGGTCCGCGAGCTGGTGCTGGCGGAAATGCGCCGCCGGGCCTCGGAGGACATGCTGCGCAAGTCCCTGGATGAACTGCGCCGTACTGAGTCCATCGAGATTCGTGAGGCGCTGCAGTGAAGCCTGTCTGGCTGGCGCTGCTACTGCTCACACTGTGGGCGGGTGCGGCGCAGGCCCATACTCGCAGCTATTCCTATTCACTGTGGGAGCTGGACAACGAGCCCTGGCTACTGACGGTACGCATCAACCAATATGACCTGACCCGCCTGCAGCTGCATCCGGCCTATAGCGATGATTATCAGGCGCGTGTGCGGCAGCTGGTGCGTGAGCGGTTGGTGTTGACAGCAGACGGCCAGGCCTGTGACCTGCAGCTGCGGGAAGTGCATCTGAATACTGATGGCTGGGTACGCGTGAGTGGCCAGCCCAGCTGTCCGCAGCAGGACCGGCTAATGATCCGCAGCCAGCTGCTGCTGGATGCTGTGTCTGCGCATATGCATTTCGTCACAGTACGCGACGGCCAGGGCGGCGTAGCGGAAAAGGTGTTGACGGAAACCGATAATCACTGGGCGTTCGCGGGTGCTGAGGCATTACCGCAAGCGCCGCAATCACTGGGCAGCTACTGGTGGCTGGGCATCGAGCATATTCTTTCCGGCTGGGATCACCTGGCGTTCGTGTTCGGCCTGTTGCTGCTGGCCGGCAGTCTCACACAGCTGGCCTGGCTGGTGACCGGTTTCACCCTTGCCCACAGCATCACCCTGGCATTGGCGGCCCTGGGTCAGGTGCAACCCGTATCCTCGGCGGTGGAAGCGCTTATCGGTTTGTCGATTCTGCTGGTGGCACTGGAAAACACCTGGGAGCGCAGCGGCAAGCCGCTGCTGTTGCCGGCGCTGGCCTGTGTCATTCTGCTGGCGCTGGCCGGGCTGGGCGCGCCCGGCCTGCCGGCGTTGGCGTTGCTGGGCGTGGCCGTGTTTGTTGCTGCCTATTTCCGTCTGTTAACCATCAGCGCGCACGCAGTGCGCTGGCGTCTGCTGATCGTCTTTGCGTTCGGCCTGTTTCACGGCTTCGGCTTTGCCGGCATTCTGGCTGAAATGGCCTTGCCCGAAGAGCGGCTGCTGACGGCATTGTTCGGCTTCAATCTCGGCGTTGAATGCGGCCAGCTCGTGGTCGTGGTGGTGTTGTGGCCGCTGTTGCGGGGGTTGAGCCGTCGACTGCCGGTCGAGCAGCTGGGCACGACAGCCATCGCCGGTTTAGGTACATTCTGGTTTATAACAAGAGCATTGGCCTGAGGGCGGGAGGAGATATGAGGATCATCCTGAAATTGCTGCTGGTACTGGCCCTGGCGCTGGTCCTCGTGGTTGCGGGTTTCGCCCTTTTCGATGTGAAGGGCGAAGTAGAGCAGGACGGCGAAATCCAGGGCGAAGCACTGCCCAAGGCCTGGGTGAACAAACGCCAGACCCGCCAGCAGGCCGCCGCCGCCATCCTGGCAACGGAACCTCCCGAGAAGCAGATTCTGTTCGGAGACCTGCATGTGCACAGCACTTTCTCAATGGATGCCTTCCTGTGGAGCCTGCCGATCATGAACGGCGAGGGCGTGCATCCCCCGGCCGATGCCTGTGACTATGCCCGTTACTGCTCGGACCTGGATTTCTGGAGCCTCACCGACCATGCCGAGGCCATGACGCCGCGGCACTGGGGCATGATCAAGGACATGGTGCGCCAGTGTAATGCCGTCACCGACCCGGCCGATCCGGACCTGGTGACCTTCCTGGGTTGGGAATGGACCCAGGTGGGCCAGACGCCGGAAAACCATTACGGGCATCGCAATGTAGTGCTGCTGGAAACCGAAGAGGACAAGGTGCCGGTGCGGCCCGTTACTTCCGGTGGCCTGCCGCTCAAGCACATGCGACGCCAGGTGCTGAGTCCGGTCGAGCAGGCGCTGGCGCCCTATGTGTCGGACTTCGACAACCGCAAGCGCCTCAAGGACCAGTTCGCCAAGCAGGCGGAACTGCGCGAAACTACCCTGTGTCCGGACGGTGTGCATGTGAAGGATCTGCCGGCGGATTGCGTGGAATCGGCCGAGACGCCCGAGGCACTGTGGACCAAGCTGGATCAGTGGGGTGGCGAGGTGCTGGCCATCCCACACGGCACGAGCTGGGGCTATTACACACCACCCGGGGTGAAATGGGACAAGCAGCTCACGGAGCAGCACAACAATACGCAGTATCAGAAGCTCATCGAGGTGATGTCGGGGCACGGCAATTCCGAAGAGTACCGGGACTGGCGTGCTGTTGAATACGACGTCGACGGTAACATGCAATGCCCGGAGCCAAGCGATGGCTATCTGCCGTGTTGTCATCGGGCGGGCGAAATTATCCGTGAGCGTTGTGACGACCCGGCCTCGAATGAATGCCAGACCCGTGTCGACAAGGCCGAGCTGGATTACCTGGATGCCAGTGTCGCCGGGCACCTGGTCATTCCCGATACCCAACCCGAGGACTGGCTCAACTGTGGCCAGTGCACTGACTGTTACCTGCCGGCGTTGAATTACCGCCCGGGCAACTCGGTGCAGTACATCATGGCGCTGTCCAATTTCGACGAGCCGGTCACGGATGAGGACGGCAACGAAAAGCCGCAGCGTTTCAGGTTCGGCTTTATCGCCTCCAGCGACAACCATGCGTCCCAGCCGGGCACCGGTTACAAGGAGACCGGCCGGCACAAGAATACCGAGACCTTCGGGCCGGCGGATGAGTCCACCCGGCAGAACTTCAGCGACAAGGCCAAACGCAAGGCCTCCAATAAGGAAGAGGGTGCCGAATCCATACCCTTTGATCGCAAAAACACGCACTACAATCTGTTCCAGTATGCAGAGTCCGAGCGTCTGGGTTCCTACTTCTATACCGGCGGTCTGGTTGCCGTGCATAGTGCCGGCAGGCAGCGTGAGGCCGTGTGGGATGCCATGCAGCGCAAGGAGGTCTACGGCACCTCGGGTGACCGCATGCTGTTGTGGTTCGATCTGCTCAACGGCAGTGAATCAGAGCTGCCTATGGGTTCCGAGGTTGTCATGAAAAAGGCGCCGAAATTCCGGGTGAGGGCGGTAGGTGCTTTTGAGCAGAAGCCGGGTTGTCCACCGCACAGTATTGATGCGCTCGGCGAAGAACGTCTGGACTACATGTGTGGCGGTGAATGCTATAATCCCTCGGATACGCGCAAGGTGATCGAGCGCGTGGAAGTGGTGCGTATCCAGCCTCAGGCTGAACCCGGCGAGGATATCGGTGATCTGATAGAGGATCCCTGGAAGGTACTGCCCTGCGACGGTGATTCAGCGGGTTGTGTCGTGGAATTCGAGGACGAGAACTTTGGCGACGAAGCGCGCGACACGCTGTATTACGTGCGCGCCATCCAGGCACCCAGCCCGACCATCAATGCCGACCAGCTACGCTGCGAGTATGACGAGCAGGGCAACTGCACGAAAGTCGACATCTGTTACGGCGATGAGCGTACGGACCTGGAGGATGACTGCCTGGCGCCGGCGGCCGAACGCGCCTGGTCTTCGCCGATTTTCGTGGATTACGGCGGCTAGTGGGTTAGTCAGAGCCCCGGCGCAGCACCTCCTCGACCATCCACAGGCGGTCGCGGCCCCAGGTGGCGAACTTGCCAAGTCTGAAACTTGGCACGCCCCATAAGCCGGCCTCGAACATCGCCCGGCGATTTTCCTCGGCGTAGCCGAGGTCGGGAGCGCCCTGCAGACGTTGTCGGGCGGCCGCCCAGTCCAGTCCTGCCTGGTCGCAGACATAGGCGAGGCCCTTATCGGTGGCCACGTCCACACCCTGTGACCATATGGCAGTTGCAGCGGCAGTCAGATAGGCCAATTGCTGCTCCACACCCTGGGCGAGCGGGAACAGGCTCAGGCAGCGCTCCGCGCCGGCGCCGATAGGGTCAGCGATGCGACCGAATGGAATGCCCAGGCTATCCGCTTCGCGCTTGACGTCACGGACGATATACAGACGCTTCTCAAGAGGTACAGGCAGCCCGCGCATGGCCATGGGTAACACGGGTCGTATACGCAGTTCTGCAGGCCATTTGGCATGTTTGTCCCGCACCTGCATCGCCGCGAGATAGGAGTAGGGACTGCGGAAGCTGAAAAAGAATTCCAGCACCGGCTTGTCGCCAGGTATCGCTGGCAAGCGTGCCTTTGTGGCATTGGCCACAGCCAGGGGTAGTTCGCCCTGCAGGGCGTTGAAGTCACGCAATCTCGATTCCAGCTGATGCAGGCGATCCAGTGCCCAGAACCACTCCCCATTAAATTGCCACATACCGGGCAGGTAATGACCGAGATGGTTTCTGCGGTTTTCGTTAGCCGCCAGCCGCAAATTCGCACTGCGTTCATCCAGTGCTTCGCTTTCCGACAGCATGCGTTCCAGGGCCTTGCTGTCACGGCTGAATAGAGCGCCGGCAACGGCCGGTTCTTTTTCCAGCAGACAGTTGATGTCCTTGCAGGCCAGCAGGAGACGCGCGGCCAGGCAGGCATCATCGGCATTGGCTGTTTGTGCGTTTTCCGGGAACTGCAGTCCCCAGGCGGGGGCGACGTACCGGGCGTCAGCCAGGGCAAATGATCGTTGTTTTTCAGACTCCGGATAGGCTTCGGCGCGGGGCGGCGGCACGATGTATGCCTGCACTTCTACCCCAAGGCGTGACTTCCAGCGGCTCAGGCTTTGCAGGCAGAGATGTGAGTGCGGGTCACCTGACTCGTAGTACAACTCCAGTACGGGCGGGCGGTGCAGCAGGATGTCCATCCCCAGCCGCCGTGCGCGCAGTTTGTTGATAGGGCCGCGTGAATGGGCAATGCGTAGCGCAACTGCCGATTTACGACTGGGCTTGGGTGCTTGCCTCATGTTCTTTTCTCTCCCCGGGTTTCTCCCATGGCTATCTTGACACAGATATACGAAAGTATACACACTGTAAATATCTGGCAGTTGTTTGCCTGGGGGAGTGCAGTGAAGCGAATAGTGATTTCAGCAGGCGCCTGTCTGTTGCTGGTGGCCGTTGCAGTGTTTCTGTTGGGTGACCGCTTGTTGATGACTGTGGTGCAGAAGCAGGTTGAACGTAACCTGTCCGGGCAGGTGTTGAATACGCTGCCCGATGGCTTGCACCTTCTGCTTTGCGGGTCAGGTGCGCCCCTGGCGGATCCCGAACGTGCCGGTCCCTGCATAATGGTGCTGGCGGGCAACGACCTCTATGTGGTGGATATTGGCTCCGGAGCGGCCCGCAATTTCGGACTCATGGGCATACCGCCGGGCCGTATCGAAGGCCTGTTTCTGACCCATTTTCATTCCGACCATTTTGACGGCCTGGGTGAATTGATGACGGTGCGCTGGGCGGGGGGCGCCCGTACCGAGCCATTACCCGTATATGGTCCTTCCGGGGTCGAGCAAGTGGTGCAGGGCTACAACCTGGCCTACCGGCAGGATGTTGAGCACCGCATCGCACATCATGGTGAAGCGGTGGTTCCGCGCAGCGGTGCAGGCGGGTTGGCAAAGCCCTTCACGCGGCCGGGCGAGGCAGAAGCGGTTGAAGTGCTGAATCACCACGGTCTTACTGTCACTGCCTTCGCCGTACCACATGAGCCGGTGCAAGAAGCGGTGGGTTACCGGTTTGACTACAAGGGGCGCAGTCTGGTGATCAGCGGGGATACCAGTGCCTCGGAAAATCTGCAGCTGTTTTCAGAGGACGTCGATCTGCTGGCGCATGAGGCGCTTGCGCCGGAAATTGTCGAAATCCTGGGCCGTGCAGCCGCTAACGTGGGTATGCCGAATATTCACAGGATCACAGAAGACATACTCAGTTATCACACCACGCCGGTGCAGGCGGCGGAAATTGCCGAGCAGGCAGGGGTCAGGCACTTGCTGTTTTATCACCTGATACCGCCACTGCCGGTCAAGCCGCTGGAATGGTTGTTTGTGCGAGGCGTAAGTGATGCCTATTCAGGGAAGTACACCCTGGGGCGCGACGGGACCTTGATCAGCCTGCCGGAAGGCAGTGATGAAATCAGTGTGCGCGAGCTGCTTTAGCGCGGCTGTCCGTCCGGTTGACGCCAGCTTCCAGCGTGCGGACGATCCAGTTCAGGCGTTCAATCGCCTGTGCCTTGGTCAGTTCGCCATCTTCCACCAGCCGGTAGCCGCCCCAGAACGCCATGATCAGCATCCAGGTGACAGTGGCCGCCTGTTCATCGTCCAGGAGAAAAGCTTCGGCCACGGTTGGTTGCCATAGCTTGGTGATCAGATGCCGCATGCGGCGACCAAAACGCGTGAGTTCATGGTCGGCAGGGAAGGCCGAGGCAATCACCTGCCACAGCGCGCGCGCGCGGCCGGGCGGCAGATCCAGCGTGATGCTCTGTGCCTGACCCAGCACAGTGATGATGTCCTGCTGCCGGTGCTCAATGGTATCGCGGGTACGCAGGTAAACCTGCTCGAAGATGTGCGTGCCCGTCGCCACCATAAGGTCTTCAAGAGACTCAAAGTGCTGATAGATCAGCTGACGGCTGCCGTGACTGGCCTGCGCCAACGCGCTCATGCTGAGCTTGTCCCAGCCGTCCTGTTCCACGATCCCGGCGGCAGTGTCCAGCAGCATCTGGCGGCGTTTTTCACGCGCCATGTAGGGACGTTTGCCGGTTTTGGTTTTACTGTATGGCATGGGCCTTCCTGTGCGTGCGTGAAGCCTATCATGACCAAAAGTTGACAATATGTAAATATTTGCTAGATTGCGAATGAAAGTAACGGGAATGAGGGTATGGGGCAGGAGACGCACTTACTACCCAGCAATCAGCAAATGAAAGCCCTGCTGGCTTTGCCGGCAGGGCGCCCCTTGCTGTTGCAGTATCACTGGCGATGGCTGAATTCGGCCGACAGCCAACAGACCATAACCGAGGCGAGGGCAATCCTGCGGCGCCAGCCGCCACATTGCCTCAGCGTAGCGACGGTTGAAGCACTGGCCATTGGAGAGGCAGACAAACGATGGTCGGAAATCTGGCTGCTTGAATTCTCCGGCCCTGCCGAGGTGGAGGCCCACCTGGCATCCGAACTGTTCGAGCGCCTGTGTCGTGTCGCAAGTGATCTGGAGATCGTCGTTGCCACACCACCGCCGCCACGCATGGCCAGGATAATCCGCTGGCTGAATCGCGTTCTGCCCTGGCTGCCTGCGCCCAGGTCGGGCGATCATCTGCCCGCAGAGTTGTTGCAGGGCGGGATTAATCCCACGCCGCAGCAACTGGCCTTTTTCCAGGAGGAAGGGCCGCAGCAGCCGATCCATATGTTCAATCTGCTGAAGTTCCATGAGCGTGCGCAATACGTTGAAGGCGAGCGCAACCGCAGCGGACGACGGGCCTATGAAGATGGCTATGGCCGCGTGGCCATGGACTGCTTTCTGCGCCTGGGCGGGCGTATCGTCACTCTGGGTCGTTATCGTTTTACCCTGGTCGGTAATGATGGCCAGACAGAGGGTAATCACTGGGACGAGATAGCGGTCATTGAGTATCCCGGGCGGCAGCAATTTACGCATATGATTTCCAATCCGCGTTATCAGGCCGCCCTGGAACATCGGGACGCAGGTCTGCAGCGCACACTGGTCTGGTGTACATCACCGGCGGCCGAGTACAGCCGATGAGACGGGCGTGGTTAAAGCGCTGGTTGCGCGAACCTTTATTGCAATTCCTGCTGCTTGGCGGACTGATTTTTCTGCTCGACAGCAGCTTGCGTGAACCCGTACCGCCCACCGACCATTACCGTATTCATGTCACCACGCAGCAGCTCGACGTGCTGCGCGCCGCGTTTCAGGCGGAGCAGGGGCGCATGCCGAATGACAATGAACTGGATGCACGTCTGCAGCGCTGGCTGGACGAGCAGATGCTTTATCGCGAAGCGCTGGCGTTGGGGCTGGACCAGAAAGACAGCATTGTGCAGAGGCAGATGGTGCAGAAAATGCGTTTTCTGCTCACGGATGCGATGCCCGTCCCCGAGCCAAGCGAAGCTCAGTTACAGGCCTGGCTGGAGACCCATGCCGAACGTTACAGTCATGCGCAACACATAAGCTTTGAGCAGGTTTTCTTCAGCCGCGGCGCCAGTCCTTCGCAAGTCGTGGACCAGCTTGCACAAGCACAGGATCAGCTGGCGCAGGATCCGGAGGCCTTTTCGGGTCTGGGCGATGTATTCCCGGCGGGCCAGGTAATTCTTGCGGCCGACTCTGAAACCTTGCGCCGTGAATTCGGAGCCGGCTTTGCCGAAGATTTGCGTGATCTCCCGCAAGCGGTCTGGAGTGGACCCATACGCTCGGGGCTGGGTCTGCATCTTGTTCGGGTGACCGGGCGAGAAGCAGGTCAGGCCGCGCGCCTGGCCGAGGTGCGTGAGCGGGTCGCCAGTGACTGGCGCAGCCATCAGCGTGAGCAGGCCAATGCCACGGCCATGCAGCGCCTGCGGCAACGCTTCAGCATCGAATTTGAAAGCCGCTCAGGGCAGGAGGCAGGCTGATGCGCAGTTTGTTGCTGCTGCTGGGCCTGTTGCTGCCGGCTGCCGCGGCGGCGCACCAGTTGAAAGCGCTGGCGCTCAATCTGGAAGAATATCCCGACGGACGGATTCAGGCGGTATTGAAAACCGGTCTGGGTCAGGGTGATCAGGCGCGCAATGCCATCGTTACCCTGTTGCCTGTCTGTGAATCTCTCGGCACTGCACGAACCGAATATCTCGGCGAGCAGATGTTGCGATACTGGCAGATGCATTGTGAAGGGGGGCTGTCGGGCCGGCGCCTGCAACTTACGGGACTGGGTCCCGCCATGCCGGATGCGGTAATAACAGTACGTTATGCGACAGGGCAACAGCAGGTTGCATTACTGGACCTCCGCCAGCCGTGGCTGCAGTTTGGACAGATGCAGGAAAACCCGACGAGCCTCGGCCTGGCCGGTTATTTCCCCATGGGGATCCTGCATATCCTGTCGGGCATTGATCATCTACTGTTTGTGCTCTGTCTGCTCCTGGTGATCCGGGCACGGCAAGGCGGCTGGCGTTCGTTGTTGACGGTAGTGACCGCCTTTACTCTTGCGCATAGCCTGACGCTGGCGCTGTCCATGCTGGCCGGGTTGCAATTATCGGCGGCCGTGGTGGAGGCCTGTATCGCCCTGAGTATTCTGCTGCTGGCCGTTGAACTGGCCAGGCACCGTATGACGCCAGAGGCAACGCCGGGTCTCAGCTTGCGATTCCCCGCGGTGGTGGCCTTGCTGTTCGGTTTGCTGCACGGGTTCGGATTTGCGGGGGCACTGAGCGACATAGGCCTGCCGGAGCAGGCCCGGGGCTGGGCATTACTGTTGTTCAACCTGGGTGTCGAGGCCGGGCAACTGCTGTTCGTGACAGCCGTATTGCTGATGATGCAGCTGCCGCGCATGCTGCGTGTGAACTTCCCCGGCGTTGCACAGCTGTCAGCCCGAATGCCTGTGGGCATGGTCACGCTGTTGGGAGTGATATCGGCGTACTGGTTTATTGATCGTTTACAGCCGGTGCTGACCGGATGGGGTGTCTGATGTTCTTGCCCGGTCGTCTGGTCGTGATGTTTGGTCTATTGGTGTTGGTGGCCTGTGGCGGCTCGAACGATGAGCCGGTCGCCGGCGGCCAGGCCGCTTCTCCGGAACCTGAACCGGTTGCGGGGCATTGCAGCGATTATCAGCCGGGCTACAAGAATGTTTATTTCGGGGATCTGCACACCCATACCAGTTATTCACTGGATGCCTACTTCTTCAATGCGCTGACGGATCCGCGCGCCGCCCACCGTTTTGCCAAGGGCGCAGCGCCGCTGCCGCAGCCGGCACTGGGCAGTGACGACGTTTTCAATGTCGGTCGCGAAATCACCATCGATCGCCCGCTGGATTTCAATGCGGTGACCGATCACGCGGAATTCCTGGGTGGTTTCTTCCTGTTCTGCGATAACAGCGAACAGACCCAGGCGCTCTGCGATCAGCTGATCGGTCAGGGTATACGCGATGATGTGGTTCAGATTGCGGCCGGCGAGACGCCGTTCCAGACCCAGGTACTGCAAAGCGTGGCGTCATCCCTGCCCAGCACGATTGCGGCCTGGTCGCTGACCAAACAGATGAACGATGAGGAGTATGAACCCTGCAGCTACACGACGTTGCATGGCTATGAATACACTTCGCAGGAAAGCTCGCAGATGTTCCACCGTAATGTGATCTTCAATGGGCCTACGGAAAGCGCGCCACTGAATGTCATCAGTTCAGTCAATCCGACAACACCGCTCCTGCCGGAGAACGGTAACGACGATTGGGATCTGTTCGACCAGCTGAACCTGCAATGCCCGGAGGGAAGCGGCTGCCGGGTGCTGACTATTCCGCACAACGCGAATCTCTCAGACGGGCGCATGTATCTGGCGGCCGGAGAAGCAGCCGGCAACACGGTGCTTGGAGACCTCGAAGGCGTACCGCTCGGGCGCAAGCTGCCCTTCACCAATGTCTACTTTCCCATGACTGCGGATGACGCGGCCCTGCGGCAGCGCATTGATCGCTCGTTTGAGATGACTCAGCACAAGGGGCAGTCCGAATGTGCGGCCGGACTTGAAGGGGATTATCTGGCCAATGATGAGGGCTACGACCCGGCCTGTGGTTTTGAAATCAATAAATCCGTTTGCACCGGCGCGCCCGGCCAGCCAGCCAGTTGCGAGGCCTTCTGTACAGGCGATCCGTTGACCGACCCCAACTTCTGTTCGCATGGCACGCCACCGAGTAACCAGGTGGAAGTCTGTGAGGAGACCGGGCCGGATGGTGCTTCGCACGGAGCTGATTCGGCTGACGGCACCGGTAACTGCACGCATCCACTGGATTACTACCGTAACGCCATGGCTGAAGGTCTGAAGATTCGCCAGACACTGGGTGTGAACCCCTACAAGATCAATATCACCGCGGCGCTGGATACGCATGGCGGTGACTCCGGTGACGCCGGTGAATACCCCTTCCTGGGGCATGGAGGGGTACTGGATGATGATCCGGCAGAGCAATTGGGCTTCTGGAATTGCGGTGGCGGGGGTGATCCTGCCGATCCCGCGAACTGCACAGATCGAAAATTCCAGGACTTTGCCCGCACCCTGAATCCGGGTGGACTGGCCGGTGTCTGGGCGCCGCAGAATAACCGCGACGAAATCTGGCAGGCCATTCATCGCGGCGAGAGCTTCGGTACCTCTGGTCCGCGCCTGCGTATCCGCAGCATTGCATCCTGGGACCCCCTGCCGCAGAACATCTGTGACCGACTGGCTACGGGTGAGGATCTGATAGCCACCGGGCAGGTGGCCGGAGCGCGCATGGGTGGTGATCTGCCGCCGGCAGTGGAAGGCGCCAAACCGCATTTTGCCGTCTGGGCCCAGCAGGACCCGGAAGGCTACCCCCTGCAGAGCGTGGATATCATCAAGGGCTATGTGGATGCCAACGGTGAAGGCAAGGTGCGCGTGCACAACGGTGTCGTAACGACTTCGCAAACGGTCAGCCGCCCTTCCATGCAGGACTGCAGTGTGGAGGTAGGGCAGCACCCCTCATCGTTCTGTGCAGTGTGGGTGGATGAGGATTTCCAGAGCGATCGCGATGCCTACTGGTATGCGCGGGTGCGTGAAGTGCCTTCCTGTCGATGGAGTGCATGGGTGTGCAATGTGGAAAACGATGTCGATTGCAGTCTTCTGGATGCGTCCAATGGTATGTTTCCACAGGACAGCGGGCTGCGCGGCTACGAGGGTTGCTGCGTAATCAGTGGCGAACCCGGCAGTTTCAGTGGTCAGAAGCATTTTCATACCATTGAAGAGCGTGCCTGGGCTTCGCCCGTCTGGTACGAGACCACGCAATAAAGCCTGCGGGCTGGCATACTGCAATCCATCAATTTCGAAACCAGGGAGACCATGAGATGACCGAGACGAAACAGTTCTGGATGGTAAACAATGCCGCACTGCTGGCGTTTTACATGATCGCCGGCGTGCTGGTGATCGATGGCCGCCTTGATCATTGGGCCGTGATTCTGGCTGCACTGATTCTGGTGGCGCATGTGCTGGAAATACCTCTGGCCATGAAGATACTGAAAGAAAAGCAGCCCTCACTCGGTCGTTTGGTAATGGGCACAGTGCTTTTCGGTTTCACCTGGTGGCTGCCGGCGAAGAAAGGCCTCTACAAGGTCTGAACCATGAAAGACTTCAATGACAGGATTGTGGTGGTTACCGGCGCCAGCAGTGGCATCGGACGGGCTATCGCCGTGGAACTGGCCAGCCATGGTGCTACCGCGGTACTGGTGGGCACAAATCTGCAGCGCCTGGAAGAGAGCCGCAAGCTCTGTGAAGACATCGGCGCGACTGCGCATGTGCAGCAGGCCGATGTTGCCGATGCGGCGGCCATGCAAACCATGGCCAATACGGTGATCAATGAGATCGGCGTGCCGGATGTACTGGTCAATAATGCGGGCGTGGTCATGTCGGGCCTGATCCACGAAGTCGAGCCTGAAGAATGGCAGCGCCTGATTGGTATCAACATCATGGGCGTGGTGCATGGCTGCCGTTATTTCCTGCCGGCGATGCTGCAGCGCGGACGCGGCGGGCATATCGTGAATATGGCGTCGGCCGCCGGTCTGATCGGTCAGCCGGGCATGAGTACCTACTGCGCCACCAAGCACGCCGTGGTGGGGATGTCCGCCTCCATGCGTTATGAATTATCCGGGCAGGGGATCGGCGTCACGACGATCTGTCCCGGTTATGTGCAGACCCCGATTCTCAACAACCTCAAGCTGGTCGGAAAACTGGATACCGGCAAGGTCCGGGACAAGGTGGCCAGTGACATGAAGCGTAACAAGCTCACTGCCGAGGATGTGGCCAGGCGTACGGCAAAGGCCATACGGCAGAATGAGGCCTTTGTGACCATAGGACGGGATGCCCGCGCAGCTTATCTGGGCAAGCGGTTTGCGCCGGGAATAATGGATCGTATGTTTAGCAGGTGATGCATGATTGACCTTTATACCTTTTCCACGCCGAATGGCTGGAAGGCTTCTGTAGCACTGGAAGAACTGGAACTGCCTTACGAGGTTCATGTTGTGAACCTCATGGCGCAGGAGCAGAAAAAACCGGATTACCTGGCGCTGAATCCGAATGGCCGTATTCCCACGATTGTGGACCGTGACAACGGTGATTTCGCGGTTTTCGAGTCTGGCGCCATCCTGGTGTATCTGGCGGAAAAAACCGGACGGTTGATGCCGACCGATCCCAAGGGCCGGTCGCTGGTCATGCAGTGGCTGATGTTCCAGATGGGCGGCATCGGCCCGATGATGGGGCAGGCCAACGTCTTCTACCGCTACTTCCCGGAAAAGATTCCCCCGGCAATAGAGCGCTACCAGAATGAATGCCGGCGCCTGTTCGAAGTGCTTGATGCGCGCCTGGCGCAGACGCAGTGGCTGGCCGGCGATTATTCCATTGCAGATATCGCCAACTGGTGCTGGGTACGCACCTACAAGTGGTCCGGTGTAAGCATCGAGGGACTGGATAATCTGCGTCGCTGGATGGACACCATGCGCGAACGACCGGCCTGCCAGAAAGGTGTCGAGGTTCCCTTCAAATTGCCTAATCTGGAAGAAGAGGGGGCGGAAGACGCCGCCGATGAATTCGTGAAAGGCGCCCGCACCATGGTGACCAAGTAGGGACGCAACGCTGACTTCGGGCCGGTTTCGCCGGCCTGCACTATTCAATGCCCGGACAGGTCATGACCAGGAAGTACAGGTTCTACGCAATGGAGCACTCCTACTATTCAGGGAAAGTGCGTCCTTATCTGCGTTACAAGGGCATCCCCTACAAGGAGGTGCTGTCGACACTGTGGGTATATCAGCGTTTCATCATTCCGCGTACCGGCGTGCGCTTTATTCCGGTGCTGCAGACGCCGGACGATATCGTGGTGCAGGACACGACCGAAATCATCGATTTTCTTGAAGCGCGCTTTTCGGAGCGCCCGATCTATCCCGCCACGCCGCGCCAGCATCTGGTGGCGCTTCTGTTCGAGCTGTATGCCGACGAATGGTTTCTGCTGCCGGCCATGCACTACCGCTGGAGTTACCTGAAGCAGCACGAGAAATGGATGATGGGCGAGTTCGGCCGCGTGGGGGGCAACTGGCTGCCCGCGCCTGTCCGCCGCGCCATCGGACGCAAGATGAGTAAACCCTTCCAGGGATTCCTCGGGCCACTGGGCATAAATGCCGAAACCGGCCCGGCGATTGAAGCCTGGTATGGAGAGTTCCTGGCCTATTTCAACGCGCATCTGGCAAAACATCCCTACCTGCTGGGTTCCAGGCCCTGCATGGGAGACTTCGCCCTGGCCGGCCCCTTATACGCCCATCTCTGGCTGGATCCTTATCCCAAACGACTCATGCAAGAGAATGCGCCGCAGGTGGTCGACTGGATTCGCCGCATCAACAGTGCTCGCCAGCCGGAAGGCGCCTTTCTGCCCATTGATGAGGTCCCGACCACGCTGTATCCGATCCTGCGGCATATGTTTGCCGAGCACTTTCCGATTCTGCTGGATACGGTTCAGCGTCTGCCACAATGGCTGGAGCAGCATCCGGACAAGCTGCACATCTCGCGCGCCATTGGTGAGCACGAGTTCAATATCGGCGGAGTCACCGGCAAGCGTCTGCTGTTCCCGTATTCACAATGGATGCTGCAACGGCCACTGGATTATTACCAGAGGCTGGAAGGCGCGCGTAAGGAAGCGGTGGATGCACTGCTGGATCAGGTGTATGGCCGTGAAGCCATGGCTACGGTTGTTCCCCGGCGTGTCGAGCGGCGTAATAATCGTCTGGTGGCTGCGGCAGTATGAGTCTGTGGACGGGTCTGCGCCGCCGTCTGGAGGAAATGGTTATGAACACATCCTGTGAATTGCCTTCGGGCCTGAATGTGAAGCCCAGCGAATTTCCGCAACCAGAACTTCACCTGGAAGAAGAGGGGCGTCAAACTGCCGTTCTGGCGGGGGGCTGTTTCTGGTGCGTAGAGGCGGTTTTTCGCCAGCTCGAGGGCGTCGAATCCGTGGTTTCCGGTTATGCCGGCGGAACGGCCGGCACCGCGGATTACCGCAGTGTCTGTAGCGGTATGACCGATCATGCCGAGGTGATCCGCATCGAATACGACGCCGGCAAGACGGGCTACGGCGAACTATTGAGGATTTTCTTTTCCGTGGCGCACGATCCCACCCAGCTCAATCGCCAGGGCAATGACCGCGGGCGCCAGTACCGGTCAGCCGTGTTCTACAGCAATGATCGGCAGAAACAGATGGCTGAAGCCTATATCCGGCAATTGGATGCGGCCGCCGTGTTCAGCCAGCCCGTTGTGACAACCCTGGAACCGCTTGAGGCGTTCTATGCGGCCGAAGACTATCATCAGAACTATGCCGCACTGAATCCAGGGCAGCCTTATATCGCGGCGATATCAACGCCCAAGGTGGAAAAGCTGCAGGCATATTTCCCGGAAAGCTTAAAACAGCAGTAAGGTTTTTCCTGCGGAGCGAACTCCATGAGTGGTCGGAGGAACCGCAAGGGTTAAGATTTCTCCATTGCGATTTTGTCGCAGCTACAGTCGAAATAACGGGGTTTTACGAGGGCACCCATACCTGGCGCATTCTCTGCTGGATGACGCCGGTTTTGGAGCGCAGGGTGCCGTTGACGCCATTCTTGTCGTAGTGCACGGGCCGCGGCAGCATCGAGGCCAGGCGGGCCGCTTCCCACTCGGAGAGTGCCGAGGCCGGCTTGTCGAAGTAATGCCAGGACGCCGCCTGGGCGCCGAATAGCCCATCTCCCCATTCCGCGTAATTCAGATACAACTCCAGGATGCGGCGCTTGGTGAGCAGGCTTTCGAGCATAACCGTGATGACGGTTTCCTGGCCTTTTCGCAACAGGGTCCGGTCATTGGAGAGGAACAGGTTCTTGGCCAGCTGCTGGCTGATGGTGGAGCCGCCGGCGACCAGCTTGCCCTTGTCCATGTTCTTTTCCAGAGCGAACTTGATACCTTCCCAGTCAAAGCCATTGTGGTTGACGAACTTGGTGTCCTCGGCAGCCACCACGGCGCGCTTGAGATTGATGGAAATGGAGCCGTAATCCACCCATTCATGCCAGATTTCAAAGTTCGGTCTCTCGGCAACCTGCTGCTCGTAGCGCGCCTTCATGAAGGAAGTCTGTGTCGGCTGTGTATAGCGGTAGATAAATACGTTGCCCGCAAACCAGAGCTGAAAGATCACGCCGGCCAGTAGCAGGATCAGTATCAGGCGTCCGATCAGGCTTTTTCTTCTTGCCGGTTTTTTGCGTTTGCGTGCTCTCGACATGGGGTGCCAGGTGGTAAGGTTGCAGGCGTATCTTAACGAAAGCCGTCAGGCTTTGTGTCTAAGGCAGTTTTCCAGAGCTTCTTTCCAGTGCATGCTTTGCAGCTGCAGTTGCTGGCGGACCTTGCTGTTATCCAGCACAGAATAGTGAGGCCGATTTGCCGGTGTAGGGTACTGGTCACTTGTGATAGCGGTTAATTTCGGCGCCCGCTCAATGATTCCACGCTGTAGTGCGATCTCGAAAATGTTGGCAGCGAAATCGTACCAGGTGGTTTCGCCGCTGCAGGTCAGGTGATAAACGCCGGACGCTGGAGGATTATGCGAGGGTTCTTGAAGCTGCTTGAGCAAGCGCGTGGTTTCCCGCACAAGAAAGCCGGTCCAAGTGGGTGAGCCTTTCTGGTCCTCCACTATACTCAATGCATCGCGTTCTGTTGCCAGACGCAGCATGGTGTTGAGGAAATTCTGTCCATGGGCGGCATAAACCCAGCTGGTGCGGAAAATGTAATGCTGACAGCCACTGGCCGCTATGGCCTGTTCGCCCAGTAACTTGGTCCGGCCGTAGACACCCAGGGGCGCGGTTCTGTCTTCTTCGGTGTAAGGGTGATGGGCGCTGCCGTCGAAGACGTAATCGGTGGAGTAGTGAATCAGCGGAATCCGTGCTTGGGCGCAATACTCGGCAATGACACCCGGAGAAATTGCGTTGACGGTTTCCGCAAGTTCCGGTTCCGACTCGGCCTTGTCCACGGCCGTATAGGCGGCACAGTTAATAATCAGTTTTGGTGCGACGCTGTGGATGGCATCGTGCAGGCTATTGGGTGCAGCAAGATCGAAGGCAGGCGAGGTGTGGCGTGTGCCGGCAACAACCGGCAGGTCTGCCCGGAGATGTGCCATTAATTCATGGCCAAGTTGGCCTGCAGCGCCCAGTATAAGCACGGGGGTTGGATCAGGCATGCCTAGTTGCCTGTGAAGGCCGGTAGTTGCTCCGCGGACAGATCCTTGAGGCAGGGCGTGCTCTGGTCTTTTGCCGAGACCTGTACCTCCTGCAGAGGCCATTCAACGCCGATATCCGGATCATTCCAGCGTATACCTGCATCGCCTGCGGGGTCGTAATACTGTGTGCACTTGTAGCAGAACAATGCCTGCGTGCTGGTGACACAGAAACCATGGGCGAAGCCGGGTGGTACATACATCTGCTGGCCGTTTTCGGCGGAAAGGGTAGTTCCGTACCATTGACCGAAAGTCGGTGAGCCGTGGCGAATATCTACCGCGACGTCATAAACCTCACCGATGGGGCAGTAGACCAGTTTTCCCTGGGCATGGGGAAGCTGGAAGTGCAAGCCCCGTAGAACACCCTGTTGGGAAAATGACATGTTGTCCTGGACAAAGGCATCTTCGATGCCGGCATCGCGATAGGCTTCTTGCCGCCAGGTTTCCATGAAATAACCGCGTGCGTCGCCAAACTTTTTCGGTTCGAACAGCAAAACGCCAGGCAGGCGGGTTTCGCTCACCCTCATACCATGATCTCCTTGCGGATTTTGAGCAGGTTGAAGAGATATTGACCATATTGGTTCTTTTGCAGGGATTCGGCGATGCGCAACACATCTTCGTCACTGATCCACTTTTTCTGCCAGGCGATTTCTTCCGGGCAACCGATCTTCAGGCCCTGGCGTCTTTCAAGGGTCTCGATGAAGGTGCCCGCCTCCAGCAGCGATTCATGCGTACCGGTGTCCAGCCAGGCAGAGCCTCGGCCCAGCAGAGTCACGGATAACCTGCCGGCTTCCAGGTAGCGCTGATTCAGGTCGGTTATTTCCAGTTCGCCGCGGGCAGATGGCTTGATGTCCTTGGCAATGCGGACAACGTCATTGTCATAGAAATAAAGGCCCGTAACCGCATAATGCGAAGGTGGCTTGGCAGGTTTTTCGATAATCTGTGTCACTTTGCCGTTGGCATCGAAATCGACCACGCCGTAACGTTCCGGGTCGCTGACGCGGTAAGCGAAGATATGTGCTCCCTGGCTGAGTTCAGCGCCATCCTCGAGTTGCCTGGCCAACTGATAACCGTAAAACAGGTTGTCGCCAAGAATCAGTGAGCAGGCATCGTCACCGATAAAGTCTTCACCTATCAGAAAGGCCTGCGCCAGTCCGTCGGGTGAAGGTTGTACGGCATAACTCAGGTTGATGCCCCATTGGCTGCCATCGCCTAGAACCGCCTCGAATCTTGGTGTATCCAGCGGCGTGGAAATGATGAGGATGTCACGAATGCCCGCCAGCATCAGTGTGCTGAGCGGATAGAAAATCATGGGTTTGTCGTAAACCGGCAGCAATTGCTTGGAAACGCCCAGGGTGAGCGGGTAGAGGCGGGTGCCACTGCCGCCAGCCAGAATAATGCCTTTCATATCTTATCCCTTGAGCCCCAGCCGTTGTCTCTGATACTTGCCCTGCTGTATGCCGCTGCACCAATCCTGGTGTTCGAGATACCAGTCTACCGTGCGCGCCAGGCCTGTATCGAAGGTTTCCTGTGGCTTCCAGCCCAGATCGCGGGCGATTTTGCCGGCGTCGATCGCGTAACGTCGGTCATGGCCGGGCCGATCATCCACATAAGTGATCAGTTCTGCATAGGAGCCCTGTGCCCGGGGTCGTCTTTCATCCAGCAGGGCGCAGAGCGTCTGCACGACTTCAAGATTGGTCTTTTCGTTGTGCCCGCCGACATTGTAGGTCGCCCCGGGTTTGGCTTCCGTGAGTATCCGGTATAACGCCCGCGCATGATCTTCCACATAGAGCCAGTCACGGACCTGTTGCCCGTCTCCATAGACGGGTAGCGGCTGCCCGTCCAGCGCATTGAGAATCATCAGCGGTATCAGCTTTTCCGGAAACTGATAAGGCCCATAATTGTTGGAGCAGTTGGATACCACGGTGGGCAGACCGTAGGTGTTCATCCAGGCGCGTGCCAGATGGTCGGATCCGGCCTTGCTGGCCGAGTACGGGGAGCGTGGATCGTACGGAGTCTGCTCCGTGAACAGACCGCTTTCGCCCAGGCTGCCGAAAACTTCATCGGTGGAAATATGGTGAAAGCGAAAGTTTTCTTTTCGGCCGGCTTCCAACTCCAGCCAGTATTCACGGGCCACCTCGAGCAGAGTTGCGGTGCCCATGATATTGGTCTGCAGGAATACCATGGGACCGTCAATAGAACGATCCACATGCGATTCGGCTGCAAGATGCATCACGGCATCCGGTTTGAAGTCTGCGAAGGCTTGCTGCATGGCAGCGACATCACAGATGTCTGCCTGCAGAAATTCGTAGTGCGGCGATCGGGAGACGCTCTCCAGCGTGCTCAGGTCGCCCGCGTAGGTCAGTTTGTCGATGTTCAATACCTGGTGATCGGTATCACTCAGGATGTGACGGATAACGGCAGAACCGATAAAACCGGCTCCGCCCGTAACGATTATTTTCATGCACCTACCTTAGATATCTGCCAACGCATATTCCAGACCGCATATTTTAACGACAAAAAGTATCGCGCGTTGAAAGTGGTTTGCGCCCCGTCAAATTGCTCAGAACCCACAGGCATACAAGTACTTATATCATTTCGCGACAAGCAGTAAATCCTGACCTTCAACTTTCAATTGGGTCTGGGCGTCCTCTATACGCAGGATCGCAGTGGCCCGGCATTCGTCGCTGGTAGCAACACTTTCGAGAATTTTGCCAATTTTCGTGCCCGTCAGGTTAACAATATCCGCACCGCTGTCCGGGGCATTCGCAGCCTTCAATGTACATACCTTGAACAGGCGCTGCTTGAGTCCGCCCTTGTAATGCAGTTTGGCCACGATTTCCTGGCCCGGATAACAACCTTTCCTGAAATCGATGCCATCCAGCTTGTCGAGATTAAGCATTTGCGGAATCCATTCTTCGCGCTGAGCAGCGAAGACTTCCGGCAGCCCGGCAAGGACGCGTGGCAGGGCTAACAGTTTCAGTGGCAGCTCAGGAAGATCGCCGGGTACGGGTTCCGGACTCCAGATTTCATATATGGGCCAGTCGCCTGGCAGCGGAATGCGGAAATATTCGTTACCAATGTTTTCGGCAACCCGAGCCGACTGGGTCTCTGCATCCGGGCCGAGATACTGCACGGCATGCCATTTCACGGGCTGCAGTTGCACATCGCTGCGGAGGACAAACATGCGCATTCTCGTGACTGTGGTTTCCAGCTGGTCGGCGGGCATGCGCAGGATGATGGCGTCGCCGTCTTTCCAGTAACGCAACAGTGTCCACACGCGACCTTTGGCATTGCACCAGGCTGCGAAACGCACTTCGCCCGCTTGCAGATTCATCACTGAGTTGCTGAATTGCGCATGCAGGAAGTTTTCGGCGTCCTTGCCCGTCACGCGTACCAGCGCGTGTTGCGGGTTGCCGGCCTGCAGGCAGGCAGTCGCATCCGGCAGCTTTGCCAGATTCAGAAAGTTTTGCCAATTCAACAGGCTAGTCATACAAGTTCGTGTGTCGAAAAGTTGGGGTTTGCGCAGCATAGAGTAGGGCAGAACGGGTGGAATTGTCAGTTGACGCAATGCAGCACTTACCCGAACCTGATCTTTTTGCGATAATGCCGCCCGCTATGAGTGACGTCACACCACCCAAAAAACTCGAAGAGGTCGTAAAGACCTACGATCCTGCTGCGCCGAAAGCCAGGCCGCAGGACGGGCTACCGGTGGAACTGGGCGGACCCAAGGGGCCCGAACCGACGCGCTATGGCGACTGGGAGAAAAAGGGCCGCTGCATAGATTTCTAATGGCCCCATAGAGAGAGATTCAGTACATGAGCACAACATCGGACAACCGCCCACTCTCGCCGCATCTTCAGGTTTATCGTCCGCAGCTCACCTCATTCCTTTCCATTGTGCATCGTGCCACCGGCATCTTTCTGTCGCTGGGCAGTGTGCTGCTGGCCGCCTGGTTGATCGCATTGGCGACAGGTGGTGATGCGGCCGATTGCATGGACAGGGTGCTGGGGAGCTGGTTCGGCAAGCTGGCCTTGCTGGCCTGGAGTTACGCCCTGTTCTATCACCTTTGCAACGGTATCCGTCATCTCGTATGGGATGCCGGCAAGGGGCTGGAGATCAAGGACGTCTATACCAGTGGTTACATTATGGTGATCGCCTCGCTGCTGCTGACCGCAGCCGCCTGGGCAGTGGCCATTCTCTGAACCTTTGGGGTTATCGGACGCCGCGCATGACGATGACGGCGCGTAGAAATACTGGAGAGAAACAATGAGTTTACGTTCTCCTTTGGGCCGGGCCAGGGGACTCGGATCGGCCAAGGAAGGTGTTCAGCACTGGTGGTGGCAACGCCTGACCGCCGTGGCCCTGGTGCCACTCACTTTGTGGTTCGTGTTTTCCATTGCCTGCCTGGCGGGCGCCGGGCGCGCCGAAGTGCTGGCCTGGATTGCCAGCCCGGTGAATGCGGTGGGCCTGATCCTGTTCCTGGCGACGCTGCTGCATCATTCGCAGCTGGGCGTGCAGGTGGTCATCGAAGACTATGTGCATGCCGAGGGTGTGAAACTGGTGTCCATGGTGCTGATGAAGTTCGCCCATGTGGTACTGGCCGTCGCTGCCATCTTTTCCGTTCTCAAAATCGCCTTTGGCGCCCCGATAGGAGGCTGAGCGCATGGCCCAGTCTTATGAAATAGTTGATCACGTTTACGATGTAGTGGTGGTAGGCGCCGGTGGCGCCGGCCTGCGCGCCGTGCGCGGCCTGTCCGAAGCCGGACTGTCCACTGCCTGTGTTACCAAGGTTTTTCCGACCCGCAGTCATACCGTGGCCGCGCAGGGCGGCGTCTCCGCCGCGCTGGGCAACATGGGTCAGGATGACTGGCGCTGGCATATGTACGACACCGTCAAGGGCTCGGACTGGCTGGGTGACCAGGACGCCATCGAATACATGTGCCGCGAAGCGATTCCGGCCATTATCGAGCTGGAGCACGACGGCGTGCCGTTCTCGCGCACCGAAGATGGCAAGATCTACCAGCGCCCCTTCGGCGGCATGACCACCAACTACGGTGAAGGCACCGCCCAGCGTACCTGCGCCGCCGCCGACCGTACCGGCCACGCCATGCTGCATGCGCTGTACCAGCAGGCGCTGAAGAACAAGGCCGAATTCTTTATTGAATATTTCGCCGTTGACCTCTACATGAGTGCCGACGGCCGCTGCCTGGGCGTGATGGCCTGGGACCTGTCGACCGGCAAGCTGCACCGCTTCCGTGCCCAGCAGACCATTCTGGCCTGCGGTGGCTACGGCCGCGCGTTCTTCTCCTGCACCTCGGCGCATACCTGCACCGGCGACGGTACCGGCATGGTGCTGCGTGCCGGCCTGCCGGCCCAGGACATGGAATTCGTGCAGTTCCATCCGACTGGCATCTACGGCTCCGGCTGTCTGATTACCGAGGGTGCGCGCGGCGAAGGTGGCTACCTGACCAATTCCAACGGCGAGCGCTTCATGGAGCGTTACGCGCCGAACGCCAAGGACCTGGCTTCACGTGACGTGGTGTCGCGTTCCATGTCGGTGGAGATTCGTGAGGGCCGCGGCGTCGGTGCCGAGGCTGATCATATTCACCTGCATCTGGAGCATCTGGGGCCGGAAGTACTGGCCGAGCGTCTGCCGGGCATTTCCGAAACCGCCAAGATTTTCGCCGGCGTGGATGTCACCAAGGAACCGATTCCGGTGCTGCCGACCGTGCACTACAACATGGGCGGCACGCCGACCAATTTCCACGGCGAAGTGCTGAGCATGCAGGGTGGTGACGTGGATGCCATCGTGCCCGGCCTGATGGCAATCGGCGAGAACGCCTGTGTATCGGTGCATGGCGCCAACCGCCTCGGCTCCAACTCGCTGCTGGACCTGGTAGTGTTTGGCCGCGCTGCCGCACTGCGTTGCGCCGAGACCCTCAAGCCCGGCGCCAACGTCGCCGAAGTGCCGAAGGAGGCGGAAGAAAAGATTCTGTCGCGCCTCGACGGCCTGCGTTACAGCAAGGGCAGCACCTCGACCGCGGATATCCGTCTGGCCATGCAGAAGACCATGCAGGGCAACTGCGCGGTGTTCCGCACCGGCGAGGTACTGGCCGAAGGTATCGAGAAGCTCAATGGCGTGATCGACAGCTTCGAAGACGTCTCCGTGGCCGACAAGTCGATGATCTGGAACTCCGATCTGGTGGAGACGCTGGAACTGGACAATCTGCTGGGCCAGGCGCTGGTTACCATTGTCGGCGCCGAGAACCGCAAGGAAAGCCGCGGCGCCCAGGCCCGCGAGGACTACCCGGATCGCGATGACGAGAACTGGATGAAGCACACCATGGCCTGGCGTACCGGTGCCAAGGACGTGAAACTGGATTACCGCCCGGTGCACCTCTACACCATGACCGATGAGGTTGAGGTAGTGGCGCCCAAGGCACGCGTCTATTAGGAAGTGAGACGGAAAACGGAAGACGTGAGACGAATGAACAGTTACCTCGCCGAAGTGACTCAGCGCCATCTCACGTTCCGCGTCTCACATCTCACGGAGATTTAATTAATGGCTGAATTCCGCTTACCTAAAAATTCACGCGTCCAGAAGGGCAAGACCTTCAAGGCCCCCGAGGGCGCGAGCAACGTCAAGACTTTCCAGGTCTATCGTTACGACCCGGATTCCGGCGAAAACCCGCGTGTTGATACCTACGAAGTGGATATGGACAACTGCGGGCCGATGGTGCTGGACGCCCTGATCAAGATCAAGAACGAGGTTGATCCGACGCTGACCTTCCGCCGTTCCTGCCGCGAGGGCATCTGCGGCTCCTGTGCCATGAATATCGACGGCACCAACACGCTGGCCTGTACCAAGGGTTGTGACGAGATCAAGGGCGACGCCAAGGTCTATCCGCTGCCGCATATGCCGGTGGTCAAGGATCTGGTGCCGGACCTGACGCACTTCTATGCGCAGTACGCCTCCATCGAGCCCTGGATCAAGACGGACACGCCGGCGCCGAGCCGTGAACGTCTGCAGACCAAGGAAGACCGCTCCAAGCTGGACGGTCTCTATGAATGCATTCTCTGCGCCTGCTGCTCGACCTCCTGCCCCAGTTACTGGTGGAACGGCGACCGCTATCTGGGTCCGGCCATTCTGTTGCAGGCCTATCGCTGGATCGTGGACTCGCGTGACGAAGCCACCGGCGAACGTCTGGACGAGCTGGAAGATCCCTTCAAGCTGTATCGCTGCCATACCATCATGAACTGCACCAATACCTGTCCGAAGGGCCTGAATCCGGGCAAGGCGATTGCCGAAACCAAGAAGCTGCTGGTTGAGCGCCAGGGCTAGTCTTCCTGGTTCGACTGACAATACCGGTATTCCTGAGTGACGGTGGAAAGATCCCGCTTGCGTTGGCTGTGCCGGCGCGGGATGAAGGAACTCGACGTTCTGCTGGAGGGTTTTCTGGCGGATAACTACGATGATCTGGATGCTTCCGGTCAGGCGGCTTTCCTGCGTCTGATGAATCTCGAAGATCCCGACCTGTATGCCATTTTGATGGGCAAGCAGTCTGCCCCTGATCAGGATTGCGCCGATGTCATTGAACGCCTCCGAAACCAGAAGTCGTCCAGGAGGCAGGCATGATTGGCAGGACTTTTAGGGGTAATGCGGTTGATGAGTGATCATGAGATGACTTCCACGATTGAGTTCAAGCCCCGGCCTTCGGTGTTGCTGGCGCGCCTGTTGCTGGCAATGCACGGCCTGGCTGTATTAACCACCTTGTTGTTTGTTCATCACCGGGCAGTCATGCCGGTATTGCTTCTGTTGATCGGGTTTTCCTATTACCGCAGTTACCGCAAACATGTGCTGCACAAGGGCAGCAGGGCCATACGCCGCATCGTTTGGCAGGCGGATGGCGGATGGTTCCTGGAAGACCAGTCAGGGGTAATGCGTGAGGCGCGCTTGCGCCCGTCCAGCTACGTCCATCCCAGATTGGTGATTCTGAATTTTGACCTGACGCGCAGCAAGGGGCGCCCCAGCGTGGTTTTGTGTCCGGACAGTATGGACACGGATACCTTGCGTCGCCTGCGCGGCCGCCTGCGAACTCAGGGAAAGATCGCGGCTGACAAGAGTCAGGACAGTTATACCAAGGCCTACGAAAGCCTCAAGTAGAGCGGCCGGGCGGCTTGAGAACCGTGTCTGCCGTGTGTGGCAGGGTACCCGGATAATCCAGGTTGTAATGCAGGCCGCGGCTTTCCTTTCTGGACATCGCTGATTGCACGATCAATTCGGCAATCTGTACCAGATTGCGTAATTCCAGCAGATCCGAGCTGATGCGGAAGT
Source organism: uncultured Salinisphaerales bacterium (assembly GCA_913055805.1). Lineage (GTDB taxonomy): Bacteria > Pseudomonadota > Gammaproteobacteria > Nevskiales > CAJXLF01 > CAJXLF01. Next base: position 139,288 of record CAJXLF010000002.1, on the reverse strand, counting down.
TGCCGTAATATTCGTCGATTTCGGCCTTCAGCATGTCTATGCGATGCTGCGCGCGCGCCAGACGTTTGTCGGTGCGAACAATGCCGACATAGTCCCACATGAAGCGGCGCACTTCCTGCCAGTTATGGCTGACCACCACTTCCTCGTCAGAGTCCGTGACCTTGCTTTCATCCCAGTCGGGGAGCGTTGGCCGGTTGCCGAAATCGATATTCGCGGCGATATCCTCGGCCGCCGCCGAAGCGAACACCAGGCATTCCAGCAGGGAGTTGCTGGCCATGCGGTTCGCTCCATGCAGCCCGGTGCAGGCGGCTTCGCCAATGGCGTAGAGCCCGTGAATATCGGTATGGCCGCTGAGGTCGGTCATGATGCCGCCACAGGTGTAATGCGCGGCCGGCACCACCGGCAGGGGCTCAGTGCGCATGTCGTAACCCAGTGCCAGGCACTGACGCAGGATGGTGGGGAAGTGTTCTTCGATGAATTCCGCCGGCTTGTGACTGATATCCAGCAACACATGATCCACGCCCAGGCGCTTCATTTCGTGGTCGATAGCGCGCGCCACGATGTCACGCGGCGCCAGTTCTGCGCGGTCGTCGAATTGCGCCATGAACGGGGTGCCGTCCGGCAATAACAATTTGCCGCCTTCACCGCGCACGGCTTCGCTGACCAGGAACGAGCGTGACTGGGGATGATAGAGGCAGGTGGGATGGAATTGCATGAATTCCATGTTGGCTACACGGCAGCCGGCACGCCAGGCCATGGCAATGCCATCGCCACTGGCGCCGAAGGGGTTGCTGGAATACAGGTAAGCCATATTCGCGCCACCGGTGGCAACCACAACCGCAGGCGCGGAAACCGCCGTCACCACGCCGCGGCGAATATCCAGTACATAAGCGCCATGACAGCGTTGCGGGGTCTGGCCCAGTTTTTCGGCGGTGATCAGGTCAACCGCGATGTGGTATTCCAGTACATGCACCAGCGGGTGGGCGCGCGCAAGGCTTTCAAGCGTGGTTTGCACGGCGTGTCCGGTAGCATCCGCGGCGTGAATCACGCGCCGGTGGCTGTGACCACCTTCCCGCGTCAGATGAAAACCACTGTCATCTTCGGTACGGGTAAAGGGGACGCCCATCTTGACCAGCCACTCGATACAGGCCGGACCGCGCTCCACCGTATAACGGACGACGTCCTCGCGGCACAGGCCCGCACCCGCATCCAGGGTGTCGGCCACGTGGGATTCGATGGAATCGGTTTCATCCAGGACCGCGGAAATGCCGCCCTGCGCATAAAATGTGCTGCCATCCGTGAGCTTGCCCTTGGAGACGACGGTCACGGAGATATCCGCGGCGGCAAGGCGCAAGGCCAGTGTCAGGCCCGCAGCGCCACTGCCCAGGATAAGGACATCTGTTTTTTGCGTGGTTGGCACGTTGGTCGGCTGTTAAACTATTCCGGGTAAAGAGGTTCCGCCCAGTGCCTGAAATGCTTCCCGCACGGGCGCCGCGAGTTTAACACGCAGGCAGAGAACTAATCGCCAGCTTTTCGGTCTTAATGCTGTCGGACGTCCCCGCACGGGCGCCTGGTATAGCAGAGTGGCCGTGTTAGGGGATGGGCCCGAATGGGCAATGTAATAACCGACGACATATTGGTAGCACGTGCACAGAAGGGAGATATGGCCGCCTTCGATGTGCTCGTGCGCAAGTACCAGTACAAGGTCGTCAACCTGGTGAGTCGGTATGTGAGCGATGCCGACGCCCAGGATGTGGCCCAGGAAGCCTTTATCAAGGCGTTCCGGGCGTTGAAGGGTTTTCGCGGTAACAGCGCGTTTTACACCTGGTTGTATCGCATAGCGATCAACACCGCGAAAAACCACCTGGTGGCGCGCAGCCGCCGGCCGGCGAGCCAGGACATTGATGTGGCCGATGCGGAATTGTTCGGCCACACGGAACAAATGAGCGATGTCGATACGCCCGAAGCATCGGCATTGACGGATGAATTGAAAAGGGCAGTGGCGCAAGCGATCTCGGCATTGCCGGCGGAACTCAAAACCGCCATTACATTGCGAGAGCTCGAAGGGTTATCCTACGAGGAAATCGCAGAAGCGATGGATTGTCCGATCGGAACTGTGCGTTCGCGTATTTTCCGGGCCAGGGCGGCCATCGATGAGGTCATACGGCCTCTGGTAGAGGACTAGAAACATCGCGCGATCGGAGCGAGGAACGGGCCATGATGGATGAGAAACTTTCAGCACTGTTGGACGACGAACTCGATCAGGAAGCGGCGTCCGACTGTCTTGATCGCCTGTCGAGGCACATCTCTGCACGCCAGGCCTGGTCGAGGCAGAATCTGATTCGTGCTGTCCTCAAGGATCAGGCCGGCAGAGAGACTGTCGATATTTCCGCTCAGGTGATGGTTGCATTGCGCAACGAGTCAATCAGTGACAGCAGCACGGGACGTGCCCGTGTCTTACCCTTCCGCCTGCCGGGTATTCCACGCCAGCAGTGGGCCACGGGCCTGGCTGTGGCGGCCAGCATTGCTGCCGTAACCATGTTACTTCCTGTTTTTGACACCCCGGATTCAGTACCTGCCGCGAGCACTTCTCAGGTTGCACAATCTACGGACAGCCAGGCGATACGACAGGTGGCTCTGGAGCGCGCACGCGCGAACGCCGAGGCCAGGCGGGAACTTCAGCAGTACCTGCTGGATCATGAAGCCATTGCCAGCGGCCATGGTTTGAGCAGCCAGCGTGCCTACATGCGCATGGCGTCGCCGGGTGCCGCCTACGTTACCTATAGCCCCGAGCAATGAGACTGACACGTTTGGCAATACGTTTCCCTTTTGCTCTTACAGCCGGGTTTCTGCTCTATGCCGCTTCCGTACAGGCGGAGGACGCCGATATTCTGGATCGTGTCGCCGAGGCCGTACGCACACTGAATTACCAGGGTGTCATGGTCTATGCGCATGGTGGTGATATGCACAGCCTGCGTATCGTGCATCGCTACCGGAACGGGCGCGAACAGGAGCGTCTGCAGGCGCTGACAGGTGAACCCCGGGAAGTCCTGCGGGACAACGAAGTGGTGACCTGTATTCTTCCCGAGGACCGGAAAATTCTTGTCGACCGGCATGACATACGTGGACCGCTGTCGACCATGGCGGCATTGTCACCGGAAAACCTGACTCCGCATTACAGTCTGAAAATGGAACCGGATCAGCGCCTGGTAGACCGTGATTGCCAGGTTGTTTCGCTCCTGCCCGCTGATGATTACCGTTATGGTTACCGCATTTGGGTGGACAAGCAGACACAACTGCCGTTACGCATAGACTTGCTGGATACCGGCGGTAAAACGCTGGAACAGGTCATGTTTACCCAGGTCAATTTCCCCGAGGATATTCAGGATACTGCCTTGCAACCGGCGATAGATCTGTCCACCTATACATGGGTGCGTCAGCACGATGGCAACAGTCTGCCGAGTCAGGCCGGTTATTCACACTGGAAATTCGCCGAATTGCCACCCGGTTACGAACTGGTCAGCCATGAGGTGCGTGAACAGGAAGAAAATGGCCCTACGATGGAAACCTTCCTGTTCAGTGACGGGCTGGCGACCGTGTCGGCCATTATCAAGCCGCTGGGCAAGCTGCCGTCCAGGTTGCAGGGTCTCTCGCAACTGGGCGCCATGCATGCCTACAGCAAGCAATCCGAAAATTATCATGTGGCTGTCATGGGTGAGGTGCCGGCCGATACGGTACGTTTTATTGCCGAGCGCCTGCAGCCTGAACCCGTGACGGCCGCCGGGCAGAAATAAGCCTGTCCATGCTGGAAGAGCGTGCCAGGGTCCTCAGTGTCGGGGCCGCCACAGTGTGGGTAGAGGCGGATCGCAGTATTGGCTGTGCCAAATGCGAGGCCGGAGAAGGCTGCGGTGGCGGGGTGCTGGGTCGTCTGGTCAAGCGCGGCAATTCACGTCTGGAAGTGAGTAACGAGATAGCCGGATTATCACCGGGCGATGAAGTCGTTATCGGTTTTGACGAGCAGGCGCTGCTCAGGACTTCCCTGATGGCTTATCTTGTACCGCTGGTATGCCTGTTTGCCGCTGCACTGGCTGCAGAATTCCTGCTGTCTGCGCCGGATATTATTGTTGCGGGGGCAGGTCTGTGTGGATTGCTGGCAGGTTATTTTTTGCTGCGTCACTTCGGTGAAACGGTCAGTGAGGACGCCCGTTACCGGCCCTCTGTGCTGCGCAAGGCGTCGGTAGTCAATGAGGGGTGCCGGGTCTACGTACCCAAGCATTAGTACCAAGGATTCAAATATGTATTTCAGGATTTTTTCGATTGCTGTCATTACGCTGGCATTTGTCATCACAGCCTGTGAAAGCGGGTCACTGAGTGGCGACAGCGCTCAGGGAAAAAGCAATGCTGGCAGCAGCAAGATGGTACAGCTGCCTGATTTTACGCAACTGGTTGAACAGGCCAGCCCGGCCGTTGTGAACATCAGCACGACACAGAAGCGCGCCGATGAATCGCCACAGATGCAGATGCCCAATCCCGATAACTTCGGTGACTGGTTACGTCGATTCTTTGAAAACCCCGGTGAGATGCCGGACTTTCAGTCTCAGGAACCGTTTGTGCCCGAAGAGACTCTTGGGTCGGGCTTCATTATTTCCGAGGATGGCGACATCCTCACCAACTATCACGTCGTGGCGGATGCCGAGGAAATCGTGGTGCGCCTCAGTGACCGCCGGCAGCTCACGGCGAAGCTGGTGGGGCATGACGAACTCAGTGATCTGGCGCTGCTGCACATAGAAGCGGATAACCTGCCGGTGGTGAAAATAGGCGATGTCAGTGCGCTGAAAGTAGGGGAATGGGTGCTGGCTATCGGCTCACCTTTCGGTTTCGAACATTCGGTAACCCAGGGCATTGTTTCCGCCAAGAGCCGACACCTGAATACCGAGCGTTATGTGCCGTTTATCCAGACCGACGTGGCTATAAATCCCGGCAATTCGGGCGGACCGCTGTTCAATCTGAATGGCGAGGTCGTCGGCGTGAATTCACAGATATTCAGCCGTACGGGCGGCTATATGGGCCTGTCCTTTGCCATTCCCATGGATGTGGCGCTGGATGTGGTTCAGCAGCTGCGTAATAACGGTACGGTATCCCGCGGCTGGCTGGGCGTGGTTATCCAGGAACTGGACCGGGGCCTGGCTGAATCCTTTGGCCTGGAGAAACCCGAAGGCGCGCTGGTGGTCAGGGTCATGCCTGACAGTCCGGCCAGCAAGGCAGGCTTTGAAGTCGGCGATGTGATTCTGGAATTCAATGGTGAGCCGGTGACTGGTGCTTCATCCCTGCCACCGCTGGTAGGGCGCATCAAGCCCGGCGAGAAAGCCAAGGTCAAGGTGCTGCGCGATAGTGGTCACGAAACATTGCAGGTTGCGATTGGCGAACTTTCAGAAGAGGAAGTAAGTGGCACGCCGCAGACTCCCGGGCCACTGAACAAGCAGGGGCTGGGTCTGGAGTTCAGCGATCTGACCGAGGAGCAGCGTCAGCGCCTTGAGGTTGAAAAAGGTGGTGTGCTGGTGACCGCTGTACAGAATGGTCCTGCCAGGGTGGCAGGTATTATGGCGGGTGACGTCATTCTGCGCTGGGGCGGTAAAGCCATCGAGAATGCGCAGCAGTTGGGTGAACTTATTCGGGATCTGCCCGAAGAAGGCAGTGTGCCCGTGCTGGTTCAGCGCCAGGGTGCGCCGCGTTTTCTGGCGATTACGCTGGACTGACCGGGCGGTCTTTGTTCAGGCTCACACTGTTCAGTCGTCATGGCTGTCATTTATGTGACGTCATGCAGCAGGAACTTGCGGCCCGGCTTCAGGACCATTCCTGTGAGGTTGTTATAGAGGACGTTGACAGTCGTGAGGACTGGCGTCGTCAATATGGCGAGATCGTACCGGTACTGATGGATGCGTCGGGGCGGGAAATCTGCCGCTATCACCTGGACGAGCAAGCGCTGAGTGAGTGCATAGGCTGCCTGGACTGATCGGAGTAGCTGCCTGCAGCCTGTGTCCCCGGGAATCTCGGGGCATGCGCCCTATGCCTATGGCCTGACTGCGAGGTTTTTGCCCGGAATTACCGGTATACTGCGCCATTTTTCAGGCCCTTGAACATCCCGCCGGCTGCGGCGCCGGCGTCAGGCCTGTCACTTCACTATGTAGGTTTTCATGCAGTCGCGCATACGTAATTTTTCCATCATTGCGCATATAGATCATGGCAAGTCGACTCTTGCCGACCGCTTTATCCAGATATGCGGTGGCCTGACCGAGCGGGAAATGGCCGCGCAGGTGCTGGATTCAATGGATATCGAGCGTGAGCGGGGTATCACCATCAAGGCGCAGGCCGTCAGCCTCAGGTATACCGCCAAGGACGGCGAGGAGTATCAACTGAATTTCATTGATACTCCGGGCCATGTCGACTTTTCCTATGAGGTTTCCCGTTCACTGGCCGCCTGTGAAGGTGCTCTGCTGGTGGTCGATGCTTCCCAGGGGGTGGAAGCCCAGAGTGTGGCTAATTGTTACACCGCCATTGAGCAGGATCTGGAAGTGCTGCCAGTGCTCAACAAGATCGACCTGCCCGCGGCCGACCCTGAACGCGTCAAGCATGAAATCGAGGACGTCATCGGCCTGGATGCCAAGGATGCAATCATGGTCAGTGCCAAAACGGGACTGAACGTTACGGATGTGCTGGAGGCGCTGGTTGAGAAAATACCGCCACCCCAGGGTAATCCGGCAGGCCGCCTGCAGGCCCTGATTATCGACTCCTGGTTTGATCCCTATCTGGGCGTCGTCTCGCTGGTGCGTGTAGTGCACGGCAGCATACACAAGGGGCAGCGCATCAAGGTCATGTCTACTGCCGGCGTGCACGAGGTGGATGCCGTGGGCACCTTTACCCCGAAACGCGTGGAGAAGGCTGCCCTTGAGACCGGAGAAACCGGTTTCGTAATCGCCAGTATCAAGGAAATCGACGGTGCGCCGGTGGGCGATACGCTGACCGATGCACGCGAACCCTGCGACAAGCCCTTGCCGGGTTTCAAGCAGGTACAGCCGCGGGTTTTTGCCGGTATGTTTCCGATTTCTTCGGATGATTACGAAGATTTCCGTGAGGCATTGAAAAAACTGCGTCTGAATGATGCGGCGCTGCAGTTTGAACCGGAAACCTCTACGGCACTGGGTTTTGGCTTCCGCTGTGGTTTTCTGGGCATGCTGCACATGGAAATCGTGCAGGAACGCCTGGAACGCGAATACGGCATGAATCTGATCACCACCGCACCTACGGTGATCTATGAGGCGCTGATGACCTCGGGCGAGACCCGCAGTATTGATAATCCGGCGGAACTGCCCGAGCCGAATCTGATTGAAGAGATACGGGAACCGGTCATACGTGCAAACCTTCTGCTGCCGAAGGAGTATGTCGGGGCGGTGATGCAGCTGTGCATGGAAAAGCGCGGCAGTCAGCGCAACATGACCTATCACGGCAACCAGGTGTCCCTGCAATTCGATCTGCCGCTTTCCGAAGTGGTGCTGGACTTTTTTGACCGTCTGAAATCGGTCAGTCGTGGTTACGCATCGTTTGACTATGAACTGGACCGTTTCGAAACCGCGGACCTGGTCAAACTGGACGTCATGATTAACAGCGAGAAGGTGGATGCCCTGGCGCTGATTGTTCACCGGGATAATGCCTTCAATCGTGGGCGGGATCTGGTCGATCGGCTAAAGGATCTGATCCCAAGACAGATGTTTGATGTGGCGATTCAGGCTAGTATCGGTAACAAGATTATTGCCCGCAGCACGGTAAAGGCCTTGCGCAAGAACGTAACTGCCAAGTGTTACGGCGGTGATGTGACGCGAAAGCGCAAGCTGCTCGAGAAGCAGAAAGCAGGCAAGAAACGTATGAAGCAACTGGGCAGTGTGGAAGTGCCCCAGGAAGCATTCCTGGCGGTTTTAAGTGTGGACGGTAAGGACTAGGGCGAGGGCTGTCGGCTCGGTATGGAAGATCTGCATTTTGATTTTGAGGCCGCTTTACTGGTCTTCACCCTGCTGACCGGTGTGATCTGGCTGGTTGACCGTTTCTGGCTGTCGGCCAGACGCGCGGCCCTGGCGGAAGGGCAGGAGGGTGAAGCGCCGCCGCCCAACGGTGTCATTGAATTCGCACGCTCCTTTTTCCCCGTCGTACTGGCCGTCCTGTTTCTGCGTTCTTTTGTTGTCGAACCATTCCGTATTCCTTCCGGTTCCATGTTGCCGACATTGCTGGCGGGCGATTTCATTCTGGTCAACAAATTCAGCTATGGCATTCGCCTGCCGGTCTTTCATACCAAGGTATTTGCCCTGGACGAGCCCGAACGCGGCGACGTGATCGTGTTCCGCTTTCCGCCGGATCCGAGCAAGGATTTCATCAAGCGGGTGGTGGGGTTGCCCGGAGATGAGATTGTGTATGCGGACAAGAATCTCTATGTAAACGGCGAACGGGTAAATATGGAGCCGCTGGGCTTGTATGATGAACCCCGGGTGCCTGAATTGAGAGGCGCCCTGCATTATCTGGAAAACCTGCCCGGTGCCGAGCATGCAGTGTTGCTGCAACCGCGCCGTCCGTCCAGGGACGCGAGTCTGGTGGTGCCGGAAGGCAGGTATTTCGTAATGGGGGACAACCGTGACGGCAGTGATGACAGCCGCCGCTGGGGGTTTGTGCCGGAGCAGAATCTGGTCGGCCGGGCATTCCTGGTATGGATGTCCTGGGATGCGAACCGCAATCTTCCAGCCTGGCAGAGAATCGGAACCGGTATTGAATAGCGTGTGAGAAAAGGGAGCGAGAAGTCATGGAAACCAGAAGGCGAACATTCTATCGGCAACGCGGCGTCAGTCTGTATGGCTGGATGGCGATTATTGCCCTGATCGGTTTTTTCAGCTTGCTGGGGATGCGCTGCTTCCCGGTCTATATGAAGCACTATGAAGTGGTCAGCGTCATGGAATGGGCCTCCAACCAGCCTGGCATTTCCAAGGCGCCGCCGGTCGAAATACAGAAACGTATTCAACGCCGTTTTGACGCGGGTTACGTGAGTTTCATGACGGCCAGGGATATCAAGGTCAAGCGTACCAAGGATGGCCGCCGCTTTCTGTATCTGAAATATGACCGTCAGGTGCCTTTCTTCTATAACATCGACTTGCTCTTTCACTTTGAGCAGGTCACCTATCTTGGCAATAGTTGAGTCTGAAACAAAACACCCGCAAATCACCTGAGCCGTCCCGCAGCCGGTTCTTGCGCAGGCTGGGGCATGAGTTCGCCGATGGCGATTTGCTCACACAGGCACTCACGCATCGAAGCGCCGGGCGGCAGAATAATGAGCGTCTTGAATTCCTCGGGGACGGGCTGCTCAACTGCGTTATAGCCGCTGAATTGTTCAGACACTGTCCCGAGGCGGCCGAGGGTGATCTGTCGCGCCTGCGCGCCAGCCTGGTGCGGGAGTCTACGTTGGCGGAACTGGCCGCTGAACTTTCCCTGAGTGCATACCTTAAGCTTGGACCTGGCGAGAGTGGCAGTCAGCGGCGCGCATCCGTGTTGGCAGACGCGTTCGAGGCTGTCCTGGGCGCCATTTATCTGGACGCCGGTTTCAAGCGCGTGGAAGAGGTGATCAAAACACTGTTTGCTGAACGTCTGCGGCAGTTGCCTGATCCGGAGACACTGAAAGACCCCAAAACCCGCTTGCAGGAACATCTGCAGGCACAGGCCCGGCCGCTGCCAGAGTACAGTCTGATCGAGTCCAGCGGACCGGCGCATAAAAAGCATTTCCTCATCGCTTGCCAGATTCCCGGTGAAGCCGGGCGTGCCGAAGGGGCCGGGAGCAGCCGGCGCAAGGCCGAACAGGCGGCGGCCCTGGCATTGCTGACACAACTGCTGGAAGACTCCGACTAAATGAACCCGTCTGAAGAAAAGACCCGCAGTGGTTTTGTCGCTGTCGTCGGCCGCCCTAACGTAGGCAAGTCGACGCTGGTGAATGCGCTTGTGGGCGCCAAGATCAGCATTGTGTCTCCCAAGCCACAAACCACGCGTCATCGTATCTGCGGCATCCGGACCGATGGCGGAACGCAATTCATTTTTGTGGATGTTCCGGGCTTGCACGGCAAGCTGGGGCGCCAGTCGCGCGCCCTCAACCGGCATATGAACCGTGTGGCTGACAGCGCCTTGCAGGACGTGGATGTTATTCTGTGGCTGGTCGAAGCCGGCCAGTGGCAGGAAGACGATGAGCTCATGCTCAAGCGCATAAAACAAAGCCGCTTGCCGGTGGGACTGGCCATTAATAAAACAGACCGGGTCAAGGACAAGCAGGCCTTGTTGCCTTTCATTCACGAGATGCAGGGGCGGAATGATTTCGCCTTTATTGTGCCGATCAGCGCGCAGCGAGCCGACAACCTTGATGCTTTGCTGCAGGAACTGTCTGCCTACATGCCAGTCAGTCCCTACATGTACCCTGCCGAGCAGATCAGCGATCGTGGCATGCGTTTTCAGGCTGCCGAAATTATCCGGGAAAAGCTCATGCTGCGTCTGCAGCAGGAGTTGCCCTACGCATTGACCGTGGAAATCGAGAAACTCGAAGAAGATCCGGAGTCCGGACACATCGATATATCGGCCGTCATCTGGGTAGCTCGTGACAGCCACAAGGGTATGGTGATCGGTAAAAAGGGTGAAGGTCTGAAAGTCGCCGGCACTGCCGCCAGACAGGAGATGCAGCGTGCTTTCGGACAGGGCGTGCACCTGCAGCTGTGGGTCAAGGTCCGGGAAGGCTGGGCGGATGACGAACGGGCCCTGCGTTCACTCGGGTATGAAGATACCTGAGCCCGGGGGCAGCTCGCATGCCTGAGTTGCATGAAGGGTATGTGCTCCATCAGCGGCCCTACAGGGAGACCAGCGCCCTGATCGATATCTTCACCCCGGACCAGGGGCGTGTTGCGCTGGTAGGACGCGGTGTGCGCCGTGCCGGGCGCAAGGGCGCCAGCAGTAGTCTGCAGGCTTTTCAGCCTTACCTGTTTGCCTGGTCTGGCCGTGGTGATTTGCATACTTTGCGTAGCTCAGAGGTAGCGGGGCGCGGAGTCAATCTGCAGGGGGAGGCGCTGTTCGCCGGGCTTTACGTCAATGAATTGCTGATGCGCTTGTGCATCCGGCATGATCCCCATCCTGAGCTTTTCATACGTTACCAGCAGCTATTGAGTCAGCTGGAAACAGCTGCGCAGCTGGATGTATGTCTGCGCTACTTTGAGCGAGATCTTCTCGGCGAGGTGGGGTACGGTCTGCAGCTTGAATACGAGGCCGGTGGCGGTGCGGTGATTGAGGCCACCATGCGCTATGCTTACCGCCCCGAACATGGGCCGGTAGCCGTTGCAGCCGCTACGCGCGAGAGCCTGGCGGGTGACACACTTCTGGCCCTGGCGGCTGGCAATCTGGTGACAGACACGCAGCGCCGCGAGGCGCGTCAATTGCTACGGCGTACAATCGCGGGTCTGCTGGGAGACAAGCCTCTGCAGAGCCTGCAGACAATGCGCAGAATGCGCCAGATGACGCGTCGACCAGGTCAGGAAACAGCAGATCCGGAATAAGAGATTACAGGGACATGGATAACGCTATTCGTCTTGGAGTCAACATCGACCATGTGGCCACCCTCAGGCAGGCCAGAGGGACGGACTATCCCGATATTCTGGACGCTGCCAGGGCGGCAATAGCCGGCGGGGCAGCCGGCATAACTGTGCACCTGCGCGAGGATCGCAGGCATATTCAGGACCCGGATGTAGTGCTTCTTCTGCGTGAAATCAGCGTGCCCCTGAATCTGGAGATGGCGGTTACCGAAGAGATGATCGATATCGCCACACGACTGAAGCCGCCCCATTGTTGCCTGGTGCCCGAGAAGCGCCAGGAACTGACGACAGAAGGCGGTCTGGACGTGGCCGCCCAGGTAGGGCGTTTGCGCGAGGCCTGCAGTCATCTGGCGCAGGCCGGGGTGCGTGTTTCCCTGTTTATTGATCCGGATCTGGAGCAGCTAAAGGCGGCGCTCGAGGTGGGGGCGCCTGCCATTGAGATCCATACTGGTTCCTATGCCGATGCCGGCTCACAGGCTTCCCGCGAAGCGGAGTTGGCGCGGATAAGGGAAATGGCGTTGCAGGCGCATGCGGCAGGGGTGGAGGTTCATGGTGGTCATGGGTTGCATCTGCAGAATGTGAGCGCCATCGCGGCCATTCCGGAAATCGTCGAGCTGAATATTGGCCACAGCATCGTGGCGGACGCGGTGTTTCAGGGCCTGGAGCGGGCAGTACGAAGAATGGACGACTGCATGCAACAGGCCAGACGGGGCTGATTCGTGATTGTGGGTATAGGCACTGATCTGCTGCGGGTATCCCGGATGCAGAAGGCGCTTGAGCGTCATGGGCAGCGCTTGCCGGAACGTATTCTTCATCCCCTGGAAATGCAGCGTTATCAGCAAAGCCGGCGGGCGGCCAACTTCCTGGCCAAGTCATTTGCAGTGAAAGAGGCCGCTGTAAAGGCGCTGGGACTGGGTTTTCGCGGTATTGGCTACCGCGATATCGGCTGGACACAGGACAGTCGTGGCAAACCCGAACTCTGTTTCAGTGAGCATGGCCTGAACGTCATGCGGCAAATGGGGGCAGGGCGGGGATTCGTCAGCCTGTCAGATGAGGCTGATATGGTTGTGGCCGTGGTGGTGCTGGAGAAAACCTAACCCGCGGCTTCGTTGTTTACCTCGGTCTGCAGTTCATTCTGTACCGCTTCTACCGCCTGGCGTACAGCGAACAGCATGCCCATCTCCAGGCGCACATCCTTCTGGATATCCTGTTCAAGATTCTGCGCGGCATTTTTCAGGGTTTCGAGTTGATAGAATGCAGCCGTGCCATGCAACTGGTGGATTTCATCCCGTGCACGAGCCAGGTCATTGTCGTTAAAAGCCTGATCGAGCGCGTTCATCTGCCCCGGTAGCGCCTCGGCCAGCAGGCGCAGAAGATCGGGGTTGTCATTAAGCACACTGTGAACGGCCTTGCGCGCAGAGGACGCGCTGTCGCCAGGCGGAATTTCAGTCTCTGTGCCGATAGAGTCTTCAACAGACTTGCCTAGCCCCTGGATGATCCAGGGCTTCAGATCCCTGAGCAGGCCGTGCTTGTCGGTGGGCTTGAGCATGCAGTCGTCCATGCCCGAGTCCAGCAGATGCCGGCGCAGATGAGCGTCCAGCGCTGCGGTAATGCCGATAATGACCGTGTGCTGATCAGGGACTTCCAGGGAGCGTATGCGGCGTGCAACGGCTGCGCCGTCGAGGTCAGGCATGCGTACATCCAGCAGGACCAGTGGAAAGCCGTGCTCCTGCCACAGCTTTACACTTTCCTGTCCGCCGCTGGCCAGGGTGGGTTGCGCCCCGACCTGTTCGAGCAGGGCTTTCAGATAGCGGCGATTGGCCTCGACATCATCGGCAACCAGGACTTCCAGGTCCTCGATCTGCAGTTTGCGTTCATCGGAATGTGACGAAACGCCCGCCAGTCGGCATAGAACCCGGTATAGCGTGAGCCTGTTGGTCACTTTGGGCAGACAGGCTGCAGCACCGTCTTCACGCAGCCGCCGGTGTATATCTTCGTGTGTTGAGGCCACAAGAGTGAGCACGGGGACCCCTGCCTGCTTGTGCTTGGACAGGAAGTCGTGCACTTCGGGATTGTCCACGTCATGGCTCAGCAGGCCAAGAATCACGATGTCGTGGGCGGGGGTTGGCATGCCGCTCTGCCGGATGGCCGACAATCCCGTTTGCTGGACGATAGTCATGCCCCAGGTTTCCATATGATGGGCAAGCGCGGTGCGCACGATATTGTTGTTATCGATGATCCTTACGCGTCGGCCGGAAAGCCCGATCCAGGGCATGGGCGCGGCTTCGCCCTGGCGGCTCTTGTTGAAAGGCAAAACAAAACTGAATTTGGATCCCTGTCCCTGTACGCTGTCGACTTCGATATCGCCGCCCATGAGTCCGACCAGGCGTTTGCTGATGGCCAGACCCAGGCCACTGCCACGGGCATTGAGCTGGCGCATTTCCTCGGTGGTGATCTGGCTGAATTCCTTGAACAGCTTTTGCTGTTCCTCCACGCCAATGCCCATGCCGGTGTCGCTGACGGAGAAGCGCAGGGCAGTCTTGTCGGCCTCCTCGTTTTCCAGCATGACACGCACGGTAACGCTGCCCTGGCCGGTAAACTTGATGCCGTTGGTGATCAGGTTGGTCAATATCTGCTGCAGTCGTACCGGGTCGCCGCGCAGGCGCGTGGGCACGTCGCGGTAAATAATCTGCGTCAGTTCGAGATCTTTCTCGTAGGCCAGCGGGGCCAGCAGCGTGACGGTATCTTCAACACATTCATAAAGGTCGAAGCCGACTTCGTTGATGGGAATCTTGCCGGCTTCGATGCCGCTCCAGTCGATCACATCGTTAATGAGGTTGAGCAGGTTCTTGCCTGAGCGGCGGATGGTCTGCAGCATGTCCTGCTGCTCGGCCGTCAGGCCGGTGGCTTCAAGCATGTCGGCGTGACTGAGTATGGCGGTTAGTGGCGTGCGCAGTTCATGACTCATGCCGGCGAGTAACGAACTGCTGCTGCGGGCTGATCGTTCTGCTATGCGCTGCGCGCGGGCCAGCTCCTTGTTGAGGTGCTGCAGCTGTCCCACAGCTTCCTTGCTGTCGCTGAGTTGCTTGCCAATGGCGCTCAGGCCACGCGCGACATTGCCCATTTCGGCATCTTCCCTGAGATTGCCGCTCGGGGTCTTGCCCTGGGCCAGTTCGTCAATCGTGCGACTGATGCGCCGCATGGGCCGTAGCGCCAGGTGGCTGGCGAACAGGGCCATGGCGAGTATCAGCGCGACCAGCAGCAGGAAAGACAGTGCGCCGCGGGAGAGCAGGGCGGCGATTTCCTGTTTGCGGTAATTCTGCGACAGGTAGAGTGTGACCGTGCCAAGGCTGGCTACCGGTGTGCCGAAGTGACTGAAAACGGTGCCTTCACCCTCTGGCGGGATGCTCATGCTGATATCGGCCGCCAGACTGTAACCGGCGATCAGCCCGGCAGGCAGTCCGAGGATGCGACTGGCCCAGGTGATCTGGCCGCTGTCTGAGCCTAAGGCACGCGTGGCGACATTGCCATCCGCGCGCTTGATCTCGATGCCCTGAATCAATTCGCCACCCTCTAGGGCGGAATTGGTGATCTGGCGTAATTCCCGTGCATTGTCAGTCAGCATCGCCAGGTAGCCTGCCCGTGCAATCTGCTTGCTCTGGGCAGAAGCGAAGGCCAGATGGTCGCTGTTCAGGCGTTCAATCTGACGCGCGGTAGAGACACCGACTGCCAGTGCAGTGATGAGGATTGCGGGCACCACTGCGAGCAGGTAGATCCTTTTTTGCAGGCTCCAATTTTGCATAGTCCTAAGTGTATGACGATTAAGTGCTTTTAGACAGCCTGCAAGCGGATATGCGCAGGGCCGTCGTCGTCGCAAGACTCTTGCTATAGACTTACCTGCCATGTCGAACCAAGAATCCAATTATCCGACGCTGGAACAATGCGTCGGCAATACCCCGCTGGTGCGCCTTCAGCGTCTGCCCGGCGATACCAGTAACAGCATCCTGGCCAAGCTGGAGGGAGACAATCCCGCCGGTTCGGTGAAGGACCGCCCGGCCTACAGCATGATTCGCTGTGCCGAGGAGCGTGGCGAAATCAAACCCGGTGACCGTCTCGTAGAAGCCACCAGCGGCAATACCGGGATTGCGCTGGCAATGGTTGCGGCCATGAAGGGTTATCACATGACCCTGATCATGCCGGAACATCTCAGTATTGAACGCCGACAGGCCATGCGGGCCTTTGGTGCCGAGATCATTCTCGTGTCGCAGGCGGGGGGTATGGAAGAGGCGCGTGACCTGGCGGATAGCATGGAACGCGAGGGTAAGGGCAGGGTTCTGAATCAGTTCGCCAATCCGGACAATCCGCGGGCGCACTATGAGGGCACCGGGCCGGAAATCTGGCGTGACACCCAGGGAGAAGTCACGCATTTCGTGAGTTCCATGGGCACCACGGGCACCATCATGGGTGTGTCGATGTTTCTCAAGGAAAAGAACCCGGAGATCGAGATCATCGGTGTACAACCCGATGGCGAGTCGAGCATTCCGGGTATCCGGCGCTGGCCTGAAGCCTATTTGCCCAAGATCTATGATCCGCGACGGGTCGACCGGACCATTGATGTGGCACAGGCGGATGCCGAGGAAATGACGCGGCGTCTGGCGGCTGAAGAAGGCATCTTTGCCGGTGTGTCTTCAGGCGGCGCGGTGTTCAGCGCCCTGCAGCTTTCCCGGGAGCTGGAAGACGCCACCATTGTCGTGGTGATCTGCGATCGCGGTGACCGTTATCTGTCTACCGGTATTTTTCCTGCCTGAGGCGGATTCGTTCTGATGCTGGGTACTGTTCTCGCCTTTGATATCGAAACTGTTCCGGACGTGGAGGGCGGGCGCCGTCTCTACGGTCTGGATGGCTTGTCCGATGAAGACGTGGCGCGTGCGATGGCGCACAAGCGCATGCAGGAACGCGGCACCGATTTCATGCCCCTGCACCTGCATCGTGCGGTGGCTATTTCGGTCACTCTGCGGCATCAGAACCAGATCAAGGTATGGACGCTGGGCGACCCGGATGAATCCGAGGCGCAGATGATCCAGCGCTTCTATGACGGTATAGAACGCTATATGCCGACACTGGTGTCCTGGAACGGGGGAGGTTTCGATCTGCCGGTGATGCATTATCGCGGCCTGATCGGTGCTGTGAACGCCGGGCGCTACTGGGACTGGGGCGATGACGACCGCGAATTCAAGTGGAATAACTATCTTGGCCGTTATCACACCCGCCATATCGATCTGATGGACGTGCTGGCCATGTATCAGCCGCGCGCCAATGCTCCGCTTGAGGATATTGCAGTACTGATGGGGCTGCCCGGCAAAATGGGTATGCACGGCAGCAAGGTCTGGGAAGCCTATCTGGCGGGTGATATCGTCTCCATACGCAATTACTGCGAAACCGATGCGCTGAACACCTATCTGGTTTATCTGCGCTTCTGCGCGATGCGTGGGCAGCTCGACGCCGAGGGGCTGGCAGCCGAGGAAGCGCTCGTTCATGAGGCGTTGCAGGCTTCTGCTGCACCGCACCTGCTGGCCTTCGACGAGGCCTGGTCGAGCGCGCGGGCCGAAGCTGACATTTCCCGGGAAGACTGAATGGCCAGGCGACGCAGCCGTGCACGCCGCCACGTGCCGGACGGACCGTATGAAGCCCATATAGAAGATCTCGCACACGATGCCCGTGGTATCGCACGCAAGGACGGCAAGGTGGTATTTATTACCGACGCCTTGCCGGGTGAAGACGTGCAGTACATGCGTCACCGGAAACGCTCCAGCTTCGATGAAGGGCAGCTGGAGAGTGTGCTGAGGCCTTCTCCACAGCGCGTGGAACCGGGATGTGCGCATTTTGGTCTCTGTGGAGGCTGCAGTCTTCAGCATCTGGCGGCGGATGCCCAGATAACTTTCAAGCAGGCGCAGATGCTTGAAAACCTGCGCCGCATAGGCGGTGTGGAGCCGACGGAACTGGCGGCGCCACTGACCGGGCCGCTATGGGGGTACAGGCGGCGCGCGCGCCTCGCAGTAAAGTACGTGGCCGCCAAGGAAAGGGTGCTGGTCGGGTTCCGTGAGCGCGGTAAGCCCTATGTCGCTGTTCTGGAATCCTGCGAAGTACTGGATCCTGCCGTAGGCAAACGCCTGCTGACCCTGGCCGGGCTCATCGAAAAGCTTTCCATTCGAGAGCGTCTGCCGCAAATCGAGGTTGCGGTGGCGGACAACGCGGTGGCCATGGTGTTGCGTGTGCTCGAGCCGCCCAGCGCCACTGATCTGGAGTTGCTGGAAGCATTCTCGAAATCTGAAAATATCTGGTTCTATCTGCAGCCGGGCGGGCTCGAGAGCGTTACGCCTTTATTGCCGCAGACGCCGGAGCTGTTTTTCCGGCTGGAGAACTACCAGACCGACCTCTACTTCGAGCCAACCGATTTCATTCAGGTCAATGGCGCGATCAATACGGCGATGGTGGATCAGGCGCTGGATTGGCTGGCGCCGCAACCGCAAGACCAGGTTCTGGAGCTTTTCTGCGGGCTGGGTAATTTCTCATTGCCGCTTGCGCGCCGCAGTGGTCATGTCGTGGGTATTGAGGGCGAGTCTACGCTGGTGGCCCGCGCTGCCGATAATGCCCGGCGCAATGCCGTCAGCAATGCTGAATTCCACACCGCTGACCTGTTCAGTGAAAGCGGAGATGCCTGGGCGCAGAAGCGTTATCACAAGGCCCTGATTGATCCGCCTCGAGCGGGTGCGGAGGAGGTGCTGCCCGTGCTGGCCGGCAGTGGTATAGAGCGTCTGGTTTATGTTTCCTGTCATCCTGCCACGCTGGCCCGTGACGCCGGAATTCTGGTAAAGCAGTACGGTTTTCGTTTGCAACGTGCAGGCGTGATGGATATGTTCCCGCATACTAGCCATGTGGAATCCATGGCTCTTCTGGTGCGCGATTAGGATGAGTGAGGATAAAGGTCATATCGACGTTGACCTGGCGGCCCAGCGCCTGGTGTTCCGGGCGGGCGATGGCCAGTGTTACGAATATTCGGTTTCCACCTCCAGATACGGTGCGGGTGAGCAGGAGGGCAGTCACTGCACTCCGCGCGGACATCATCGTATCCGCGCCAGGATCGGCGCGGGCGCCGCGTGCGGAGCGGTTTTCCGGGGACGGCGTCCGACGGGTGAGATCTATAGCCCGCAGCTGGCCGCGGAGTACCCTGATCGCGACTGGATATTGAGCCGAATCCTGTGGCTGGGTGGTTGCGAACCCGGCAAGAATCGCTATGGACAGGTCGATTCCCAGCGACGCTATATCTACATCCACGGCACGCCGGACAGCGAGCCGATGGGGCGGCCCGCATCAATAGGCTGTATACGCATGCGCAATGACGAGATTATCGATTTGTTTGAGCGTGTTCAGTCCGGCACGACAGTTTTGATACACGAATAAATAGAGGAGCAGGCGTGAGTAAGGATGTGCAGGTGCTGGGTCCCTTGATGATGGATATCGAGGGACTGACGCTGACCGGGGAAGACCGCGAGCTGCTGGGCCATCCTTTGATTGGCGGCTTTATTCTATTCACAAGAAACTTTAAAAATAAGAAACAACTAACTGAATTAGTTATTGAAATAAGAAAGGAAAGGCCGGATATCCTGATCGCCGCCGATTATGAAGGTGGCCGTGTGCAGCGTTTTCGGGAGGGTTTTACCCGTATCCCGCCGATGCGCGCACTGGGCGAGGCTTATGAGCAGAACCCGGCCCGTGGCCGCGCGCTGGCCCAGGCCTGTGGCTGGCTCATGGCGGCGGAGCTGCGTGAGGCTGACATCGATCTGCCGTTTGCCCCAGTGCTGGATATTGATACCGGCGTCAGCGAAGTGATCGGCGACCGGGCTTTTCACCGGGATCCTGACATCATTGCCAGCCTGGCAGTGTCCCTGATGGCCGGCCTGCGCGATGCCGGCATGGCGGCCACCGGCAAGCATTTTCCGGGGCATGGCCATGTAGCACCGGATTCGCACGTCGAGCTGCCGGTTGACGAGCGCAGCATGGATGAAATTGAAGATGAGGACATAGAGCCCTTTCTGCAGATGATGCAGGCGGGGCTGCCTTCCGTGATGATGGCGCATATCCGTTATCCGGCTGTCGATGATTTGCCGGCCAGTCTCTCGCATTACTGGATACAGGATTGCCTGCGGGGCGAATACGGTTTCGATGGCGCCGTGTTTTGCGATGACCTGAGCATGGGCGGGGCCGCCTGCATGGGGGGATATCTGGAACGTGCGGAAATGGCTTTGGATGCCGGCTGCGATATGCTACCTGTCTGCAATAATCGTGCAGGCGTAGTGGAAATACTGGATGGACTTGACTGGCAGCCGTCCCCGGAAGCGAGCCGGCGGTTGATGGCCCTGAAAGCAAGGGCTCTGGAAACGCCGCAGGATTTTTCCCGCTATCAGGCGGCCCAGTCACTACTGGCCAGTCTGACGGTCGCATGAGGCGGACCGAGAATTGATTAAACGGACCTGACCTATGAGCGAATGGTTTAAAACAACCCTGGCCTGGTTTCAGGAAGCGCATGCGCGCTGGGACTGGATGCTGGAGGTTTTCCTGGTGGTGGTGGCCGTGGTCACCATCAATTTCGTACTGAAATATTTCCTGGTGTTCCTGCAGGGCCGGGTCAAGGCAACGCATAATGTCTGGGACGACGCGCTGTTCATGGCCATCAGCCCGCCGTTACGGGCCTTTACCTGGCTGCTGGGTATTCTCTTCGCGGCAGAAGTGGCAGCTACCGGCGATATTGAGTCTCTGCTGGGTCAGTTGATCGCACCGGTCCGCACCGTGGGCGTTATTGCCCTGATCGTGTGGTTTTTACTGCGTCTGGTCAACGAGGTCAGCAAGAACATCGTTGCCGAAAACCTGCGCCGGGGCAAGGAAGTCGATCACACCACGGTCGATGCAATTGCCAAGCTGTTGCGCCTGAGTATCTTTATCACCGGCGCCCTGGTGATTCTGCAAAGTCTGGGTTTCAGTATTTCCGGTGTGCTGGCGTTTGGCGGTGTGGGTGGTCTGGCCGTTGGCCTCGCGGCCAAGGATCTGCTGGCCAATGTCTTTGGCGGCCTGACTGTCTATCTGGACCGGCCATTCGCTCGCGGGGACTGGATTCGTTCCCCCGAGAAGGATATCGAAGGCACGGTTGAACATATCGGTTGGCGCCGCACCGTGATACGGCGTTTTGACAAGCGGCCGATGTATGTGCCCAATGCCGTGTTTACCAATATCGTGGTCGAAAACCCCTCGCGTATGACGCACCGGCGCATCAACGAAACCATGGGGCTGCGATATGACGACGTCAGCAGGGTTTTGCCGATCATGAATGACATACGCAGCATGATCAAGGCGCATGAGGAAATTGACCAGAACCAGATTGTGCTGGTTTATTTCAACGAATTCGGCGCGCATTCCCTGGATTTCTTCGTCTATTGCATGACGGTCACCTGCGAATGGGAGAAATACCATCAGGTTAAACAGGATATCCTGCTGAAGGTTCACGACATTGTGGAGCAGCATGGTGCGGAAATGGCGTTCCCGACCACAACCCTGCATGTTCCAGAACCGGTGACCGTTCAGCAGTCCTGATTATTGACTTCAACCCTTTCTGAGGAATCGAATGAGCGTATTGCATGAGGAATGCAGTCGTGTGCTGGCCGAGGCCGACGTTATTCATGACGCCGCGGCTGTCAGTGCGGCCTATGACCGCATCGCGGAGCAGCTGACGCGGCGCATACGTAACAGCAACCCGGTCATCATGCCGGTGATGATGGGGGGACTGTTCGCGGCATCAGAGATTCTGCGGCGCCTGGAATTTCCCTTTCAGATGGATTATCTGCAAGCCAGCCGCTACCGCGGTGATATCCATGGCGGCGAACTGGTCTGGAAGGTGATGCCCAGTATTGATCTGGCCGGCCGGGTGGTGGTGGTCATCGACGACATTCTCGACGAGGGCCATACATTGGCGGCGGTGCAGCGGGCCTTGCATGCCCAGGAGCCGGCAGAGCTGATTACTGTCGCTCTGGTCAGGAAGCTGCATGACCGGGGTAATCCCAATGTCGAGGTGGATTTTATCGGCCTGGAAGCAGAAGACCGTTATCTGTTTGGCTGCGGTATGGACTACAAGGGTTATCTGCGGCAGTTTCCCGCTATTTATGCAGTCAAGGGCGCTTGATGAGCTTGATGAGCGATAGCAGTCAGCCTGAATTCGCTGTGATTGGCGGCACCGGCCTCAATCAGCTGGCGGAATTCGAATTGCTTGAGGAGCGGCGCATTGAGACGCCTTATGGCGCACCCTCGGCCGCGCTTAAAATCGGACGTTTCAATGGCCGGGGGCTGGTGTTTCTGGCCCGCCACGGCGATGGGCATCACATACCGCCGCATGCCATCAATTATCGCGCCAATATCCATGCCTTGCGCGAGGCAGGTGTGCGGCAGGTACTGGCCGTGGCTGCAGTAGGCGGTATCCGCCGCGATATGCGTCCGGGGGTGATCGCCTTTCCCGACCAGCTCATCGACTATACCTGGGGCCGGGCGCACAGTTTTCATGACGGTTCCGGCAGCGGCGTCGAGCATATCGAATTTGGTCAGCCATACAGTGAGATGCTGCGCCACGAATGCATTCGGGTGGCAGCGCAGGCGGGTCTGGAAGCTGTTGAAGAGGGCGTCTATGGAGCGACCCAGGGCCCACGGCTGGAAACCGAGGCTGAAATCCGGCGCATGCAGAGAGACGGCGTCGATCTGGTCGGTATGACCGGCATGCCGGAAACGGCACTGGCGCGGGAGGCCGGGCTGGAATATGCCTGTTGTGCAGTTGTGGTCAATTGGGCAGCTGGTCTGGCCGATGGTGGTATTCACGACCAGATCGAAGAGTCACTGGCTGAGGGCATGGGGCGCGTCCACCGCTTGCTGCAGGCGCTTCTGCCTGCGCAGTAGATATTACTCAGGCGGCAAGTTTCTGCAGTAGCGTCTCGACGAAACGGTAACGTTGTTCCGTTTCGCCCAACGGGGTGTTGAAGTGCAGTTTTTCGGTCCCCGCCAGCTTGTAGACGGCCGGCTCGCCCTGAATCAGCTTGATCAGACTGGCCGGGTCGATATTCGGGCGGGAAGTGAAGATCAGGCGTCCGCCGCTGTCTCCGGCCTCCAGCTTGCGTATGCCAAGCGGCTGTGCCCTGAGGCGTAAGCGGGTAAGGTTGAAGAGTTGCTCTGTTTCGGCCGGTAACAGGCCGAAACGATCAATCAGCTCCACCTGCAGGTCGCGCAGGGCCTCTTCATCTTCGGCGCTGCTGATCCGCTTGTAGAGCACCAGACGGCTGTGAATATCCGGCACATAGGCTTCGGGCAACAGCGCGGTCAGGCCCAGGTCCACCTCGCAGCCGGAGTCATCTGTGAGGTCATCGTCCGGCAACTCCCCGCTGGCCACGGCGCGTTTGGCCCTTGCCAGCAGTTGCGTGTACAACGTGATACCCACGGCTTCAATCTGGCCACTCTGCTCTTCACCCAGCAATTCGCCGGCGCCGCGGATTTCCATGTCCTGTGTGGCCAGCATGAAACCGGCCCCCAGCTCGCCCAGAGATTCGATGGCTTCCAGTCTCTGTCGGGCGTCCTTGGTGAGGGCCTTGCGGTCCGGCACGATCAGGTAGGCATAGGCGCGGTGATGGGAGCGGCCCACGCGGCCACGCAACTGGTGCAGCTGGGCCAGACCCAGACGGTCGGCGCGGTTGATGAGAATGGTATTGGCGCTGGGTACATCGATACCGCTTTCCACAATGGTGGTGCAAACCAGGATATTGAAACGCTGGTGATAGAAATCCAGCATCACATGTTCCAGTTCCCGTTCGCGCATCTGGCCGTGCGCAATGCGGACTGACGCTTCCGGCACCAGTTCACCCAGTTCCCGGGCGATACGTTCGATGTCCTCGACCCGGTTGTGCAGGAAGTAGACCTGGCCGCCACGTTTGATTTCACGCAAACACGCTTCACGTACCAGGGTGCCGTTCCATTCAACCACCTGAGTCTGGATGGCAAGGCGTTCCACTGGAGGGGTGGCTATGATGGACAGATCGCGCAATCCCGACAGGCTCATGTTTAGCGTGCGGGGTATGGGAGTGGCGGTGAGCGTCAGCAGATCGACATTGGCGCGCAGTTTTTTCAGTTGCTCCTTGTGGCGTACACCGAAACGATGCTCCTCATCAACAATGACCAGTCCGAGATCCTTGAAGCGAATGTCCTGCTGCAGAAGGCGATGCGTGCCGATGACAATGTCCAGCTTGCCGCTGGCGATGTCATCCAGCGTCTGTTGCTGGGCCTTGGCGCCTCCCAGGCGTGATAAAGACCCCACACGTACCGGCCAGTCGGCAAAACGGTCGGCAAAATTCTGATAGTGCTGCTGCGCCAGCAGCGTGGTGGGAACAAGTACGGCCACCTGGCGGCCATTCTGCGCAGCGACGAACGCAGCCCGCATGGCCACTTCAGTCTTGCCGAAACCCACGTCGCCGCAGACCACGCGATCGGCTGGCGTTGGCTCGGAGAGGTCCGCAATGACCTGCTCAATGGCCTGGGCCTGATCCGGTGTTTCTTCGAAGGGAAACTGATCACAGAATCGCTGGTAATCTTCGGCCGGTACCGGCATGGCCTGGCCCGCATGGGCGGCGCGGCGCGCCTGGATTTCCAGGAGTTCGGCGGCGGCATCGCGGGCCCGTTTGGCTGCGCGCTTGCGGGCTTTTTCCCATTGGTCAGACCCCAGCCGGTGCAGGGGCACAGCATCGCCCTCGGCACCGGTATAACGGTGTACCAGATGCAGTGAGGAGACCGGGACATAGAGTTTGGCGCCGTCGCCGTATTCCAGAGTCAGAAACTCGGTTTGCTGACCGTGAATACTGAGATGCTGAAGACCGGTATAGCGGCCAATGCCATGATCCTGGTGCACAATCGGAGCGCCAATGGTGAGATCGGTCAGGTCGCGCAGCACCGCCGCAGCGTCACGGGTTGCGCGGCGTTTGCGCTGCGCCGGCGCGCGCGCGCCCAGCAGGCGGGCTTCCGGCAGGACCGCCAATGCGGGCGCGCTCAGCACGAGGGCTTTTTCCAGGGGGGCGATGCAGATGCCCAGGGCCACATCGGCGCTGAGAAAGTCGGTCCAGTGATCGAATATTCCGGGCCGCAGGCCGGCTGGCCGCAGGCGTTCAAGGAGCAGTTCACGCCGGCCCGCCGAATCCGCCGTGAGCAGGACCCGCCCTTGATAAGTATCCAGGAACGTCTTCAATTGAGTGGTCAGCTGGTCCACTGACAGATCCGAGGGCAGTTGCTCTGCAGCATCATCCAGCCCGGCCGGTATCTGGATATCGCGCCGGGAGACCAGTATCTGCTCGATTTCCTGCAGGGGCAGAAAGGCTTCCTCCGGCGTCAGAATGGGACGTTCGATATCACTTCCGTACTGCTCATGGCGGTGCCGGATCTGATCATCAGCCACCTTCAGCGCAGAGTGGATGTCACCGGCTTCCACCATGATGCTGTTGTCAGGCAGGTAGTCAAAAAGGCTGTTGGTATCCTCATAAAAAAGCGGCAGAAAGGCTTCGATGCCGGGTGGGGCCAGGCCGTGACTCACATCCTGGTAGATACGGTGGCGGCTCAGGTCGCCGGTGAAGCGAGCACGGTAACGGGCGCGAAAACTCTCGATGCCGGTCTTGTCCAGCGGGAACTCGCGCGCGGGCAGGATGCGGATTTCGGTGATTTTTTCGACCGAGCGCTGGCTTTCCGTGTCGATAAAGCGCAGGGATTCGATTTCGTTATCGAACAGCTCAATGCGGTAGGCCTGGTCACTGCCCATGGGGAACAGGTCGAGCAAGCCGCCTCGCTGCGCGAACTCGCCATGGCTGTGAACCTCACTGACATGACTGTAACCCGAGGCCTCCAGTTGATTGCGCAGCATCTGGGGGTCAAGGCGGTCGCCCGCTTTCAGCAGGAAGGTATGCGCATTGACATAGTGGGTCGGTGGCAGCCGCTGCAGCAATGTATCCGCCGCCACGACCACAATACCCCGTGCCAGTCTGGGCAAGTGGTAAAGCATGGCCAGGCGCGAGGAGATTATATCCTGGTGCGGGGACAGCAGATCGTAGGGTAGCGTCTCCCAATCGGGGAAATGCAGGACCGGCAGGCTGTCTTTGTCGTCTACGAAGAACTGCAGTTCCTGTTCCAGCCGATAGGCGCTGTGTTCATCCGGGGCGATAACCAGTAAGGGACGGTTGGCCAGGCCTGCCGCCGATGCTATGGCCAGCGGCATGACGCCGGCGGTGAGAGATGGCCAGACAATAGCGGAGGACTCCGCCGCGGGTAGCGGCGGGTGCAGTGGATCGAAGTCAGTCACGGAAGCGTTTCAGAATTTCAGCGTAGGCATCAATGCGGCGATCCCGCAGATAAGGCCAGATGCGACGTACCTGCTCAGCACGCTCGAGGCTGATTTCGGCATACAGGATCCCGGCATCCTCGCCCGCTTCGGCCAGCAGTTCGCCCTGGGGTCCGCATACAAAACTATGGCCCCAGAAATGTGCGCCGGGGCTGGCGCCGCTGGGGTCAGGCTCCAGTCCCGTACGATTACAGCTGAGGACCGGCAGGCCGTTGTGTACCGCATGCGCGCGCTGACTCAACTGCCAGGCCTGCAGCTGGCGCTGTTGCTCATCTTGCGTATCACGCGAATCCCAGCCTATGGCGGTGGGGTAGAGCAGCAATTCGGCGCCGGCCAGGCTCATCAGGCGGGCCCCTTCGGGAAACCACTGATCCCAGCAGACCAGTACGCCCAGGCGTCCCACTGAAGTATCAATGGGTTCGAAACCCAGATCCCCCGGTGTGAAATAGAACTTTTCGTAATAGCCGGGATCATCGGGAATGTGCATTTTGCGGTAACGGCCGGCCAGGCTGCCGTCACTGTCCAGCACTACGGCCGTATTGTGATAGATGCCGGGCGCCCGCTTCTCGAACAGGGAGCCGACAATGACGCAGCCGAGTTCACCAGCCAGTGCGGCCAGCCATTCTGTAGAAGGGCCCGGAATCGGTTCGGCCAGATCAAAAAGATGGCTGTCTTCGTGCTGACAGAAGTAACGGCTGTTATGCAGTTCCTGCAGAAGAATGAGTTGCGCGCCGTTGCCTGCAGCCTCGCGCACAAGCGCTTCAATATGCTTGCGATTGACAGCAGGCTCGTCGCTGCAGGCGTGCTGAAGGAGGGCAACTTTCAAACGGCGCTGACTCATGGCATCTCAGACATGCGGGTAGGAGCATGGCCGCCACGACATGGCGGAAACGGGCGCATTATGCCTGAGTCGCGGCCGTCAGGGCAGGGTTTGCGGGTGACGAGACTGTGACGCCTGCCGGTATCTGCATGGTCACGCAGTGCAGGCTGCCGTACTGCCGGATGAGCGCGCGGCAATCCACGCAAATGATTTCCCGATCGGGAAAGCAGCGGCGAAGCGTTTCGGTTGCCTGCGTATCGGCAGGGTCGTTGTAAACCGGCAACAGCACGGCGCCGTTGATGATCAGGAAATTCGCATAACTCGCTGGCAGCCTTTGACCGTCTTCATCGTGTATGGGCGCGGGCAGGGGCAGGGCATGTAGCCGGTAGGGCTTGCCGTCTGGCTGCCTCAGGGCCTCGAGTTCCTCACGCATGGCGTCAAGCGCCGGGAAATCCTCATCCTGTGGATCATTGCAGCCTTGATAGACAATGCTGTCCGTACTGGCAAACCGGGCCAGGGTGTCTATATGGCCATCGGTGTCATCGCCAGTCAGGTGGCCATGATTCAGCCAGTGCGTGGTCTGTATGCCGAAGATCCTGTGAAATAACTGCTCGAATTCTTCAAGACTTTTGCCGGGATTACGGGTCGGCAAAGGCAGGCAATGCGTGGTGGTTAACATCACGCCGTGACCGTCGGTTTCTATGGCCCCACCTTCAAGCACCCAGTCGACAGTTTCGATCGGGCTGCTGCCGAAGCAGCCCTGTGCATGCAAGTGCTCGCTGATGCGGTTATCCAGGCCGGCCTCGAACTTGCCTCCCCAGCCATTGAAGCAAAAGTTGAACAGGCGGGGCTGGCCATTGTCGAGCACTGTGATCGGGCCGTGATCACGTGCCCATACATCATTGCTGGGGGCGACAGTCATGTGCAGCTTTTCAGCTTCTACACCATCGTCCAGTAATTGTTGCCGAACCCGGTTGGCCAGGAATTGATCCCGGCAATTGATGAGCAGGGGTTGGAAACGCGCAATCGTGCGGGCCAGCGTGAAGAAGTTATCTTCAACTTCCGGCAGGTGTGTGCCCCAGTCACCGGCATCATGTGGCCAGGTAAGCAGGACAGCAGCCTGCGGCGCCCATTCGGCGGGCAGAAGTCGTGCGCTTTGCATGGGGTCTTCAGTAACCGGAGTTCAGTTCTTCTTTGTGATAAATCGGTTTGGGTTTGTCCGGGATGACACTATGCACCACATGGTCATGTTCAAAGAAGACTGAAAAGCTGTCGTATTCCCAGCGCGTAATCGGCGGCCGTTGCGGATGATCACCTCCTACCGGGCCGCTTATGGATTTAGGTTCGCCAAAGCGTGCGCGCACAGCGGCCATTGTGCTCCCGCGCAGGGGCAGCTCAGGAGCCGGCGTTGCTTCCATGGCAGGATTCTCGTCGGGAATGCTGAGTACATCAGCCGCTGCGGGCGTGGCCGGCAGCAGCAAAATCAGGGGCAGTATCAAGCCGCAAACTGTCTTTGCAGCTGCGCGAGTTCGAATCTGCAAGGTTCTGATTTTAAACATGATGCGGAAGCTTTAATCCAGTTGAATACAAGGATCACTATAGCATCAGTTCCGGCGGCGGATAAGTCATCCGGGGATACTCGTAGAAGGCAAAGCAGCCTATGATTGCGTCATGCCGAAAATGATCATGTCTCGAGGGAAGTTGCTTCTTATTCTGATTCTGCCAGTGCTGGTCGTGCCCCTTAAGGCCGGGGCGGAGAGCGATTTCGAAATGGCCAATCGGGCGATGCACGCCGGAGACCCCGCCGAAGCCTATTTTCTGATGCGCAGACTGGCGGAGGACGGTGATACAGAAGCCGCTTATTACCTGGGCTGGATGTATCACGAAGGCAAGGGGTTGCAAGCCGATGACCTGAAAGCCGTTCAGTGGTGGGAGACGGCGGCACAGGAAGATCATATAGAAGCACTGATGGCCCTGGGTCTGCTGTATCAAAAGGGCGGCGTTAAGGTGGACGCGGATACAGACAGGGCGGTGGAATACTTTCTGCTGGCAGCAGCGGCGGGAGAAGAAGATGCGCGGCTGAATATTGCAGCCTTGTTATTGCGCGGTGACATTCCTGCCATCCGGCGCATCCGCCGTATTCTGCGTAGTGAACCTGAAGTACTGGGCGACATGACCGAAGTCGCTATTCAGTACGCCAGCGCCCGCGAGTTTCCGCGCCATAGCGCAGAGGTGGTGGCTACCATGATCAAGGGTACGCAAATGGTCAGCATCGCCAGGCAGGGTGACTGGCTCTACGTCGGGTTGCCGGCCAAACGCAAGCTTGCCTGGATTCACTCCTCCGCGGTGAGTCCGCCCTGACGCTCATGGGCCAGCAGTGGCTCGATACCCATGATTTCACGTATGCGCGCCACGTAGGCCCGTGTTTGCCCCGGTAACTGCGAGCTTGCCGCTACCCAGTCCGGAGTGTCGGCCGACTGGGAACTGGTCGCCTGTAACACCCGGTTATAGCCGGCGTTATAACTGGCGAAGGTGAACGCCAGGCGTTCTTCCTGCGGGTATGCCGCCCATTTTTCATAGAGCAGGCGGCAGTAATAGATACCCGCGGCGATGTTCCAGCGTGGGTCTTCGATATCACTGAAGTGAGGCCGGCTATGCCGGATTTCATCGAAGGTCGAAGGCAGGATCTGCATCAAGCCCAGCGCACCCATATGGCTACGTGCCTGGGGGTCCAGGCCGGATTCGGCGATGGCCTGAGCCTTGAACCAGCGCCAGTCAAAGTAGGGGCCAAAGTAGCGGCGGCTGTATTTGCGGAAATACTCGTCATAGCCGGCAATCGCATGCTCGTTCAGTTCGCTGGCCGCTGCAGGCAAGGCCTGCAGGCTCAGCCCTGCGACAAGCAATAAAACGGCAGTGAGGGTTGCGCGCATTGAGTCAATGTCAGGTTTGTGATGCCCTGATTATCCTCCAGTGGAACATCTCTTGCAGGATGTATTGCGTAATTTACAAAGCTGTTTCTATGATGTGTTCATGTTCAGAGTAAGTCTGTTTCTCTGCTTGCTGGTGTCAGCACCCGTTTGGGCCGACGATATGCAGTCGGCGCAGCAGGCCATCATGCGCGGCGATTACGCGGAAGCTTATTGCCAGCTTGTACCGTTGGCGAAGAAGGGTAACTCCGAAGCGCAGTATCAGCTCGGATGGATGTACCACAATGGCTATGGTCTCGCCCTGAACGATGAAAAGGCGGCCAACTGGTGGGCACGCGCAGCGGGCAAGAAGATCGTGGATGCCCAGATAGCCCTGGCGATGCTTTACCGCGAGGGCGGGGTTGGGGTGGACAAGAATCCTGCCAGGGCAGCGCACTATCTGCTGGAGGCGGTGGAATCCGGTGAGGAGGATGCGCGGCTGTTGTTGAGTGTTTTCCTCGATGAGCCGGATGAGGAATTACAGAAACGTATTGAACGTATCCTTGAACGGAAGCCGGAATCCCTCGGAGTGGCCGCTTATACCCGTACGGACAAGGCTAATCTTCGAATCAAACCCGGCAGTAACGCCAGGGTGGTGGACACTGTCAGAAAAGGTGAAAAACTAAGCTTGATTGCGGTTCGCAATCAATGGGCGCATGTGGTGTATCTGGCGAGGAAGAAAATAGTCTGGGTGCACGGTGATCTGGTCGGGGTGACGCAAGAGGAATAAAGCCTCAGGAGGCTTCATCTCCGACCAATTTGTCGCTCAGGGTCTGCCAGATTCCCTTGCTTGCCGGTCCCTTCCTGCGCAAGTCCTTGCCTCTGAGGATTTGAATTCTGGACACATAGCCCCGTGTTTCTTTCGGCGCGTGAGCGGCTACATCCTGCCATCCACGTATGGGCTCAGGCGAGCGTTTGTAGGCCTTGCGAATGCTTCCCAGGCCGGCATTGTAACTGGCAAAGGCCATAAGCAGCCGTTCCTGTTCGGAAAGCTGTCTCTGCCATTTTCTGAACAGCATACGGTCGTAGTAAATGCCAGCCGCAATGTTCCAGCGGGGCTCCTTGATCGACATGAAGTGAGGATTGGCCTCTTTTATCTCGTAAAAGGTGCCGGGCATGATCTGCATGATGCCCTGGGCGCCTACAGGACTCTCCGCCGCGGGTTTGAGATGCGATTCGGCGATGGCCTGGGCCTTGAACCAGCGCCAGTCAAAATGAGCGCCGAAGTAGCGCTTGCTGTATTTACGAAAGTAGGCATCGTATTCATCCGTCCAGTGTTCGCTGTCTACCGGAGGCAGTTCCTCCGCCTGAACCTGCCCCAGCGCCAGGCCCAGGAGTAACAGGCAGCAAAGCGTGCGGGCAGACATGTGGCAGCCTAGTTGAGACCCAGTCCTATGACCAGGCCCATGGCGATGCCTACGCCGATAAAAATACCCATCACCGTTACGCCTACAGCCAGATTGCCCTTTCCCAGCTGTTCGGACACGCTGAAAGGCATGAAGTGACTGAATACCTTGACTGCGAACCAGCTGAAAAATATGGCCAGCAGACCACCGCCGGCAGCATACATAAAATTAATGACAATCGGATTCATGCTTGTCTCCCGCAACTGTTTTTTTCATCGGCAATTTCGCAAGATTTCTTTAGCTAAGCGCTTCCATGGCCCTTGTCCTCAGTATAGACAGATGGGACAGAAAAAGCTGTCTATGCTTTAATGCCGCCCATGTTTCAACCATTCGAATTGTTTGTCGGGCTCCGTTACACACGGGCCAAACGACGTAACCATTTCATCTCCTTTATCTCCCTGATTTCGATGGCAGGCATAGCCCTGGGCGTCACGGCGCTCATTACTGTTCTGTCTGTCATGAACGGTTTCGAAAAGGAGTTACGCACCCGTATTCTCGGCATGGCCTCGCATGTTTCAGTCTCGGGTTTCGCTGCCCCGCTGAGTAACTGGCAGGACGTGCTCGAGGAAGGGCAGCAGTTGGACAAGCATGTGCTGGCCGCCGCGCCCTACATTCAGGGCGAAGGCATGCTCAAACTGGGCAAACGTCTCAGCGGCACCATGATTCGTGGTGTTTTGCCGGATTACGAAGCCAGGGTGTCGGATGTCGGTGAGCATTTCATTGACGGCGGGCTGGATCAGCTGGTGCCCGGTGAATTCAGGATACTGCTGGGCGCGGAACTGGCACGCTCTCTGGGAGTGCAGCCGGGCGACAAGATCGATTTGATGATTCCCCAGGCCACCGTGTCGCCGGCGGGGCTGTTACCACGTTTCCGGCGCTTTACCCTCGCTGGCGTCTTTGAAGTGGGTATGTACGAGTACGACCGCGGACTGGTGATCGTGCACCTGGAAGATGCGGCAGCGCTTTATCGCATGGGCGATACGGTAACGGGGGTGCGTTTCAAGCTGGATGACGTATATCAGGCGCGCAATGTCAGCCGCCGTCTGTCAGCCGAGCTGCCGCCGGAAATCCATGTCACCGACTGGACACGTCAGCATGCCAACTTCTTTCGTGCCATACGCACCGAAAAAACGGTCATGTTTATTATCCTTAGCCTGATCGTGGCCGTGGCGGCCTTCAATATTGTTTCCACCCTGGTGATGGTGGTGACCGACAAGCAGGCGGATATCGCCATTTTGCGTACCCTGGGAAGCAGTCCTGGCAGTATTCTGTCGATGTTCATTGTGCAGGGCAGCCTGATTGGCGTGGTCGGTACGTTTTTCGGCGTGATCGGCGGCGTCTTGCTGGCTA
This sequence comes from uncultured Salinisphaerales bacterium, assembly GCA_913055805.1. Taxonomy (GTDB): domain Bacteria; phylum Pseudomonadota; class Gammaproteobacteria; order Nevskiales; family CAJXLF01; genus CAJXLF01. The sequence continues at coordinate 106,637 of CAJXLF010000002.1, read as the reverse complement.
TCAATGTGGAAAACATTGTGCCCTTCGTGGAATCGCTGGTGGGTCAGGACCTGTTGTCCGCGGACGTTTACTACATCAATGAACTCAAGGGTGAAGTGGATTACCTAGATGTCTTCAAGATCGGCTGCATGTCCCTGTTGCTGAGCCTGCTCTCCACACTGTACCCCGCCTGGCGTGCCGCCAGGGTTCAGCCGGCGGAGGCCTTGCGTTATGAGTGATTGGGTACTGGAATGCCGGCAACTGGCGCGCACCTATCACGAGGGACCAGCGCCTGTGGCTGTTTTGCAGGACGTTGATTTCACAGTCTCCCGTGCCGAATCGGTTGCTATTGTGGGTGCTTCCGGCTCAGGCAAAAGTACGCTCCTGCATATTCTCGGTGGCCTGGACAGACCCAGTGCAGGAGAGGTGCGCATACTTGGACGCAGCATGTCTGCGCTCGGCGAGGCAGAGCGGGGGCGGCTGCGCAACCACAATCTGGGTTTCATTTACCAGTTTCATCATCTGCTGCCTGAATTTACGGCAGTGGAAAATGTCGCCATGCCGTTGCTGATCAGGCGTCAGAAGCCCGACCAGGCCTATGAGGTCGCTAGCGCCATGCTGAACAGGGTGGGGCTGGGCGCCCGGCTTGAGCACAAGCCGGGTGAGCTATCGGGCGGTGAGCGGCAACGGGCGGCGGTGGCGCGCGCCCTGGTAACCCGGCCCGCCTGTGTGCTGGCCGATGAGCCAACCGGTAATCTTGATCGCAAGAACGCCGAACAAATATTCGAACTGATGTTAGAGCTACAAGAAGAAAGCGGAGCCAGCTTTGTTGTCGTTACACACGATACGGGGCTGGCCCGGCGAATGCACCGGGTATGGACACTGGAAGACGGAAGGCTGCGCACAGATCCCGTTTCCTGAACGGTTTTCATCCCCTGCATGGCCTGGCGTTTTTGCTTGGCCTGCTGGCTGTGTATGTTTCTCCCGCATTGCCTGCCTGGCCGATCTGGCCCGCGACGCTTGTTGCTATTTATCTGATCTGGCGCAGGCAACCCGCTGCAGCAGGGCTGTGCCTGGCCTTCTGGCTGGGCGCGCTCTGGCTGAGTCTGGTAGCGAGTCATCTGCTGGATGCCCGGTGGCCCGCCGAACGGCATGCTGAGGATGTCTGGGTGCAGGGCGTGGTGGCCGACATGCCGCAGCGGCGCGATGGTCACTGGCGTTTCCTTTTTAACGCGGAACAGCCTGATGGTCTGATACGGGTCAGTTGGTACCGTGGTCAGGCAAGGCTCGAGGCCGGCCAGTGCTGGCGTTTACGGCTGCGCATGCGCGCGCCAAGGGGCAGCGTGAATCCAGGCGGATTTGATTATGAAGGCTGGTTGTTTGCGAGCCGAATTATCGCCACGGCCTATGTGCGAAAAGCCGAACCCTGTGCCACAACGCCGCTTATGAGTGGCCGCCTTTCGAAGCTGCGTCAACGCTGGGCCGAGCAGGTGACACAGCTTCTGGACGGTCATGCCAGAACAGCTCAGGTGCTGGCCCTGTCACTCGGCATCCGCGACCGGTTCAGCCAGGCGGACTGGACGCTCCTGCGTCATACCGGAACCAGTCATCTCATGGCGATCTCCGGTTTGCATATCGGTATTGCCGCAGGCTGGCTGTATTTCCTGGGTGCATGGGGCTGGCGCGCCAGCCCCGGGCTTATGCGCCGTTTGCCGGCTCCCCGGGCCGCCATAGTTTTCAGTGCCGCCGGCGCTATTGTCTACGCGCTGTTATCGGGTTTTGAGCTGCCTGCGCAAAGGGCGCTCATCATGTTGCTGGCTTTTTACATTGCGCTGTTTCGTGGCCGGCGTATTTCACCTGCACATCTGCTGGCACTGGCAATGTTGCTGGTACTGTTGCTGGACCCTTTTGCGGCAGGCAGCGCCGGCTTCTGGCTGTCTTTCGCTGCAGTAGGGTGGATCTTCTACCTCCTGAGGAACCGTTGGCAGTTGCCGGGCAGGATTAGCGTTTATCTGCGTCTGCAAGCTTTGCTGGGTTTGACGCTGGTACCGTTGACCTTGTTCTGGTTCGGCGAAGCCTCCTGGGTCGCGCCATTGGCCAACCTGCTGCTGATTCCACTCTTTACCTGTCTGGTGCCGGTCATTCTGCTAGGCACCGTTCTAGCGGGATTCTGGCCGGCCGCCGCGACGCTGCTGTTAACTTTCTGTGCGGATGTCCTGACCTGGGTCTGGGTGGGGCTGGAGCAGTTTGCACAGCTGGCATCACCGGTGTTTGCTGTGGGTGCTGTTTCCGTCTGGGCAGTGATTTCCGGGTTTCTGGGCTTGCTCTGGCTGACTGCGCCCCGTGGCTGGCCAGCCAGGTATCTGGGGCTGGTGTTTTGCATTCCTCTGGTTATGCCAGCGGCATCGACGCCGCAGACAGGTAATTTGCGCTTGACGATACTGGATGTCGGCCAGGGTCTGTCCGCGGTCGTGGAAACTGTGAATCACGTACTGGTCTTTGACGCCGGACCGGCCTATGACGGCGGTTTTGATGCCGGTGCCATGGTCGTCGTGCCGTATTTGCGCTCGCGTGGGCACGGTAGCGTGAACGTGCTGGTGCAAAGTCATACCGACCTCGACCATCGTGGCGGCATGCCGGCGATAGAGCAGGCGATGAAGGTGGAAAAGCGCTATGGGTTTGACGAACGATCACAGTGCCGCAGGGGCATGAAATGGCAATGGGATGCCGCGCAGTTTGAATTTCTGCATCCGGATGATCGTCACTGGAGCGGGAATAACGGTTCTTGCGTACTGAAGGTGACGGTGGGCGAGTTCAGCATTCTGCTTACAGGCGATATAGAAATGCCGGTTGAAAGGCATCTGCTGGCTAACCAGGGTGAAGCGCTGGATGCCGATGTCCTGGTTGTGCCCCATCACGGCAGCGCCAGTTCCTCATCCAGGGGTTTTGTCGAGGCCGTTTCCCCCCAGGTCGCCATTTTTTCCGCTGGCTGGCGCAATCGGTGGTCATTTCCGAAGTCCGAGGTTCTGGAGCGCTACCGCAAGAGCCAGTGGCTTTCCACGGCGCAGCATGGGGCTGTGCAGCTGGATATCTCGGCAGACGAGGGTATCCGGAATATTCGCAAACAACGTCAGCAGTCAATGCGGTTATGGCGTGCCGGGGCGGATCCGGGCTGGCGTTAGACGGGCTGCCACTAGCCGTGAGCACAGCGCCCCTCTATCATCGCCGTTTAAGACATCGCGCGACAGGATCAGGCACTCAGTACAAGCACTCATGACAGAAGAAAAGTTTACCCCTTCCGAAATCTACAAACGACTGCTGGGCTATACATTCGAGCACTGGAAGGTTTTCCTGCTGGGGATACTGGGCATGGTGGCGTTCGCCGCGTCTGACACAACACTGGCCTGGCTGATCAAGCCGTTGATGGATGAAGGCTTTGTGAATCGTGACCCGGTTTTTATACGCTGGATGCCCATTGCGCTGCTGGGCATTTTTCTGGGGCGCGGTGTCGCCAGTTACACGATGAATTACTCCCTGCAGTGGGTCGGCAGGTCAGTTATCAAGCGCCTGCGTGGTGAAGTGTTCGAGAAATATCTGGAACTGCCAACCGCCTACTTTGATCACAGCACCTCGGGCACACTGATCGCCAAGCTGACCTATCATGTCGAGCAGGTGGCCGGATCGGTCACCGATGCCTTCATCACTGTGGTCAAGGATGGCCTGACAGTGCTCGGATTACTGGTTCTCATGTTCTATCTGAGTCCCCGGCTGGCCTTTTTTGCGGTCATCGGCGGACCCATTATCGCGGCTATTTTGTTGGTGGTCAGCAAGCGTTTCCGCAGTTATAGCAGCCGTATCCAGGGCTCGGTCGGGGATGTGACGCATGTCGCCGAGGAAACCATCAATGGCCATCGTGTGATCAAGGTTTTCGGAGGTCAGGATTACGAACGTCTCCATTTCGACAAGGTCAACGAGCTGAACCGCGTGCTGCACAACCGCATGGCGCGGGTGAGCAATCTGGCGACGCCGGTTATCCAGATCATCGCTGCTGTGGCGATTGCGACGGTTATTTACCTGGCGACTTCAGCTACAGGCGAAGACGCGCTCTCACCCGGTTCATTCATTTCCTTTTTTGGCGCCATGATTGCTCTGATGGGCCCCTTGCGCCGGCTGAGTATCGTCAACGCCAAGATTCAGAACGGCATTGCCGCAGCCAACAGTATTTTCGAAATGCTGGAGGAGTCGCCTGAACCTGTCGGCGGCGAGCACAGGGTCGACCGCGTAGAAGGGCGCCTGCATTTTGAAAATCTCAGCTTCCGCTATCCACAGGGTGACAAGCTGGTATTACAGGATATCAATCTGGATATTCAGGCCGGTCAGATGATTGCCTTCGTGGGACGATCAGGTAGCGGGAAAAGCACCCTGCTGGGTCTTATTCCCCGTTTTTATGATGCGACCGGCGGACGTATCCTGATCGATGGGCACGATATCCATGAATATGCGTTGGATAACCTGCGCAGTCATATAGCCCTGGTGGACCAGAATGTGGTGCTCTTCAACGATACTGTGGCTCGTAATATCGGATACGGTGGTTTGCAGAATATCCCACGCGAGGCAGTTATCGAAGCGGCCAAGGCGGCCAATGCCTGGGACTTTATCCAGCAGTTGCCACAGGGACTGGATACCCGTGTAGGGCAGCATGGCGTGCTTCTGTCTGGCGGTCAGCGGCAACGTCTGGCGATTGCCAGGGCGTTGCTGAAGAACGCCCCCATTCTGATTCTCGACGAAGCCACTTCTGCACTGGATACCGAATCAGAACGCAAGATTCAGGATGCCCTGGAGAACTTGATGCGCGACCGCACCACGCTGGTGATCGCTCATCGCCTGTCAACCGTGCAGAACGCTGACCTGATCGTGGTTATGGACGACGGCAGAATCCTGGAAACGGGTACGCATGAAGAACTGTTGGCTCGGGATGGACCTTATTCTGCGCTTTACCGGGTGCAGCTTGAGGCATCCAAGCCTCACTGAGTATTGTGAATTTTCCTGAAAATATCTGGTACCGGCGTTTTGGCTTGGCAGCGGCCTGCCTGTCGCCATTAAGCCTGCTATTTGCGCTGTTGTCTGCTCTCCGGCGGCTGGCTTATCGCTGCGGGCTGCTTAAACGTCACTCCTTTCCCGTGCCGGTGATTGTAGTGGGCAATATTTCTGTGGGTGGCACCGGGAAAACGCCCATGACGCTGGCGCTGCTGGCCCGGCTGCAGGCCGCTGGCTGGAAGCCGGGTGTGGTCAGTCGAGGTTATGGAGGAACAGCCGGCTATCCTTTGTTGGTGGCGGCTGGCACTACGGCGGCAGAAGCCGGGGACGAACCCTGTTTATTGGCTGCCCGCAGCACTTGTCCCGTGGTTGTCGATCCTGATCGGGTGCGCGCTGTGCGTTATTTGCTGGCGCAGACAGACGTCAATGTCGTCATCAGTGATGATGGTATGCAGCATTACGCCATGGGCAGGGATATCGAGATCGCCGTCATCGACGCGCAACGCCGCCTCGGTAATGGCTGGCTTTTGCCCGCGGGCCCGTTACGCGAATCCGCCTGGCGTCTGCAGAAAGTTGATGCGGTGATCGTGAACGGAGGCCGTGACGACGAAGCCGCCATGCAGTTGATCCAGACAGAAGCGGTCAATCTGGCTGATGGCGGGAAACGGCCGCTGGCGTTTTTTGCCGGCAAGACCATCCACGCCATTGCGGCTATAGGTAATCCACAGCGATTCTTTGATCAGCTGAGAGCAGCCGGGCTGGAAGTAGCCGAGCATGCCTTTGCTGATCACCATGCTTTCACTGGCCCGGAACTGGAAAATTTCCGGGGTTCGGTAGTGCTGATGACGGAGAAGGACGCGGTAAAATGCCGCGGTATTGCGCCGCCCGACAGTTGGTATGTGCCGGTTGAGGCCATATTCAACGCGCGGGCAGAGAATGCGCTGGCGAGCCTGCTGGAAAGACTGAACACAATACGGAAATCCGATGGATAAAAAGCTGCTTGAGATACTGGTTTGCCCTGAATGCAAGGGACCGCTGGTGCTGCATCAATTCGAAGACGCGGAAGAACTGGTATGCCGGCATGAGCGACTGGCATATCCGGTGCGCGACAAGGTGCCGGTCATGCTGGCCGAGGAAGCCCGTGTATTGCAGGACGACGAGGTCGTCGAATGAGCAGTTTCCGGGTCGTGATTCCGGCCAGAATGGGTTCCACCCGGTTGCCGGGCAAGGTGCTGCGTGAAATTGCCGGCCGCCCCATGCTGGCGCACGTATATGAGCGCGCCCGGGAAAGCGGTGCGGAAGAAATTGTTATTGCCGTAGACGATCAGGCTATAGCAGATGTGGCCACTGCGCTGGGCGCGGGTGTTTGTCTGACAGATCCAGGACATGCTTCCGGTACTGACCGCATCAATGAAGTGGCAGGGCGTATGGGTTGGCAGGATGAAGATATCGTCGTCAATCTGCAGGGTGACGAGCCTTGTATGCCGCCGCAGGTCATTCAGCAGGTTGCCGATATGTTCAATGAACATCCCGAGGCAGATATTTCCACCCTTTGTCATCGCATAAGCAGCTATGAGGATTGGCAGAATCCGAACCTTGTGAAGGTGGTTTTCGACAACGAAGGCAAGGCGCTGTATTTCAGCCGCTCTGCCATTCCATACAACCGGGATGCCTCCGGTACACTGCCGTCAGCCGGCGCTTTCGGGCATCTAGGGATTTACGGCTATCGTGTGGGAGCGTTGCGCCGCTTCAGCAGTCTGCCCGCCGGACTTCTGGAAAACAGCGAGGCGCTCGAGCAGTTACGTGCGCTGGAAAATGGCATGTGCATATTCGTTCATGAGGCGACAGCCGAACCCGGTCCTGGCGTGGATACAGAGGCGGATCTGCTGCGTGCCGCACAATGCCTTGAGCAACGCTTCCGGCACAACTAGTTTCCTGTTTGTTCTTCCAGCAGTTTGCTTAGCAGCGGGTTGATTCGGCCTGTCGCTTCATCGTAGACCACCATAGAGAAGGTTTCAGGCGTGCGACGGTGCGCCTCACCCCATTGGTCTGCCTGAATGCTGACCTCACCAATAACCTGGATCACCATTTGCGGACCATCTTCGAGAATATCGATGACCTGACATCGGCGTCCCTGAATTTCCAGACTGCGCCCGATACATTGGCGCAGCCTGGAAAGAGGCAGGGATTGCAGTGACAAGACTATTCCGTTTTGGAAGTGCTTTCCTGTGAACGGCTGCCGGCGTCACTATTGTCATTGCCCGGGGCACGCCGGGTTTCCACCTGCACCAGGCTCGATGCCTGAGTGGATTCAGGCTTGGCTGCGGGTGCTGCGGGTGCTGCGGGTGCTGCGGCGCGGGTGGGCGTGCTCGGCGCTGTCACTGTGTTCGTCTCGGGCTGGGTCCTGGGCACGTCCGGCTTATCGCTTCTTGTTGCCGGCGGTGTGGCCGCAGACGGTGTTGCAGCTGTGATATTGCTACTGTCGTCCCGGGGTTTTGCCGTCTTGCTTTCAGCAGGCGTAGCGGGGGATGAGGGCGGTCTCTCTGGCTGTGAGTCTTTTACAGCTGGTTTGTTATCCGCTTCGACCTTGTCCCGACCGCTGTCACGGCTCTGTGTTTTGGATTCCTGTGCTTCGTCCTGTGGACCTGAAGAGGTGCCGGCCTGTGTGCTCTGGCCTTCGCCCTGAGCGCCACGACGATTCCGGCGGCCGCCGCGACGCCCGCGTCGGCGGCGATTGGCATTACTGCCTTCGTCACGGTTCTTCTGTTCAGCAGTCTGCTGGCTATCGGCATCCTGGGTCTGGTTGTCACCACCAGCCTCGCTACCCGACGCTGCAGGTTTGGCTTGGTTGCGTTGCTGTGACGGGCGCCCTTCATTGCCGGTAGGCTTCTTTGCTGCGCCCGACTGATCACGTTTCTGACCACTGGCGCCTTGTCTGTTGCCGCGTGAGCGATTCTCGCTATCTCCACGGCGTTGCTGATTCCTGCGGCGATTGCCTTGTTGCTGGTTGCGGCCGTTGCCACGACGTTGCTGGCCGCTCTGGGATTGGCGGCTGCGCTGAGTCTGTTCGCTGGACTGGGTGCTGCGTCTGGCGGGTTCTTCGGCGCTGGCAAACAGTGTCTTGAACCAGAGCGCCAGGCGCTGCAGCAGGCCTGGGCGTTGTGTGCTGGTTTCTTCCTGTTCGGGCGCGGCGGCGCCGGGTGCTGGCGTGGTCGGCATGACCTGGCGCACGGCGGGTTCTTCAATAATCACCGGGCGGGAACGGTCGGTAATGATCTCTACGTCTCCCGGGGAGGCGGTACCTGCCACCAACTCGTGACTTTCCGCGCTATTGTCGTCTTCCTGCATCTGGTCGTCGCGTATGCGGCGTACCTCGTAATGCGGGGTTTCCATGTGCTCGTTGGGCACGACAGTAAGTTGCGTCTTGCAGCGTGCTTCCAGTTCACTCAGTAGCAGGCGCTTTTCGTTCAGCAGGAAACTGCCTACCGACACCGGTACCAGGGCAATCACTCTTGCAGTGCGGTCCTTGAGGGCTTCTTCCTCGACCAGGCGTAAAACCGACAGTGCAAGTGATTCTATGTTGCGAATGGTGCCCTGGCCGTTACAGCGCGGGCAGACCTCATGACTGTGCTCTCCCAGCGAGGGGCGCAGACGTTGACGTGACATTTCCAACAGGCCGAAACGGGAAATACGTCCGATCTGGATACGGGCGCGGTCGATGCTGACGGCTTCACGCAACCGTTCTTCCACATCACGTTGAGCCTTGTTGGAACTCATGTCGATGAAATCGATCACGATGAGTCCGCCCATGTCACGCAGGCGCAGCTGACGGGCGATTTCGTCAGCGGCTTCCAGGTTGGTATTGAGTGCGGTTTCCTCAATATCAGCGCCACCGGTGGCGCGTGAGGAGTTGATGTCGATAGAGACCAGTGCTTCAGTGTGGTCAATCACCAGAGAGCCGCCGGATGGCAGCTGCACCGTACGCCTGAATGCCGATTCGATCTGGCTTTCAATCTGGAAGCGCGAGAAGAGGGGAATGGTATCGCTGTAAAGTTTCAGCTTGCGCAGGTTATTAGGCATGATCTGCTGCATGAAATCATGCGCCTGTTGATGCACTTTCTCATCATCAATGATGATTTCACCGATATCCTTGCGCAGATAATCACGCAGTGCGCGGATGACCACGTTGCTTTCCTGGTAAATCAGGAAAGGCGCGGCGCGCTCGCTGGCGGCAGTTTCAATGGCTTTCCATACCTGCAACAGATAATCCAGATCCCATTGCAGTTCTTCGGCGCTACGGCCGACGCCGGCTGTGCGCGCAATAACGCCCACGCCCTGCGGAATTTCCAGGTCAGCCATGGCTTCGCGCAGTTCACTGCGATCGTCGCCTTCGATGCGGCGGGAAACGCCGCCAGCCCGGGGGTTGTTGGGCATCAGCACCAGGTAACGGCCCGCCAGACTCAGAAAGGTGGTCAGAGCAGCGCCTTTATTGCCGCGTTCTTCCTTGTCGACCTGGACGATGACTTCCTGGCCTTCTTCCAACACGTTCGCGATGTTGACGCGTCCGCCGCCAGGGTCCTGTTTGAAGTAACTGCGGGCAACTTCCTTCAGAGGCAGGAAGCCATGCCGCTCGGAGCCGTAATCTACAAAGGCAGCCTCGAGACTGGGCTCGACGCGGGTAATTTTCCCCTTGTATACGTTGGCCTTGCGCTGTTTGCTACTGGGGACCTCAATGTCCAGGTCGTTGAGTTTCTGGCCATCCACGATGGCCACACGCAGCTCTTCCGGCTGCGATGCGTTGATCAGAATACGTTTCATTTATAGGTATCTCGACTAGCGCTCGACCGGTGTCGGATGGGCAGACACGCGAATACTGCACCAGACTGTCAGACAGTCGGCGCAGCATCGATGCTAGGACATAAGCCGTTGATATCAAAAGCAACGGTCTCTCCTGTGCTTGCCACTCCGAAACGCGTCGGGAGCGCGGGTTAACGGGTTGCGTATTGCCGCACAGTGGGTAGATGGCGTGTTGCCGACCGGGAATTATTCCAAAAACAGACGGCAGCAACGCTATGCTTTAGACTTTTCATCTACCGCCACACTGCATGCAGTGCTTGTGCGGCCGGTAATCTTGACTCTTGCCGGGGAACCCGGTTCCCGCAGGCAGGGTCAAGGGTAAACCATTCCAAGCTTCTTAAATCTCTTGGTGAGGCTATTTTGCCACAGAATTTTCACGCTGTGCGTTATTTCGAGGTTGGGTCTGCCGAAGCCGGCCAGCGCATAGATAACTTCCTGCTCAAGATACTGAAAAACGTGCCCCGCTCGCATGTCTACCGCCTGCTCAGGAGCGGGCAGGTGCGGGTCAACAAGGGGAGAATCAAGCCCACCTACCGTCTGCGGCACGGCGACCAGGTCAGGGTGCCGCCGGTACGCCAGCCGGAGGCCGGGGAGATTCGTCCGCCGGATGCGCTTTGTGAACGCCTGCTGGGCCGGATTCTGCATGAGGACAGCGATCTGCTGGTTATCAACAAACCCGCGGGATTGGCTGTGCATGGTGGCAGCGGTCTCAAATTCGGACTGATTGAGGCAATGAGCTTTGCCCGCAGCGACCTGGACTTTCTGGAACTTGCGCATCGTCTGGATCGCGGCACCAGCGGTTGTCTGGTGCTGGCCAAGTCACGTGAAGCGCTGGGCGTCTTGCACGAGGGCTTTCGCAGCGGCAAACATGTGAAGCTTTATCAGGCCCTGGTGGTGGGTCAATGGCAGCAGGGGGAAAAGGACGTCTGTCTGGCCTTGCAGGCACAACGACAAAGGGGGGGTGAGCGCATCGTGGAACATGATGCCGAAGGGCGTGATGCCATCAGCCATTTCCGGCCGTTGCGCATCTGGCCGCAGGCCAGTCTGATGGAGGTGCAGATCGGTACCGGTAGAATGCACCAGATTCGCGTTCATGCAAGCGAATGCGGGCATCCGGTGGCGGGTGACGATAAATACGGTGATCAGGGCGCCATTCGCAGGATGAAGGCTTTCGGATTGCGTCGCATGTTTCTGCACGCCTGGCGCCTGAATCTGGATATGAACGGACACGTGATCGAGGTATGCGCTGATTTACCCGAGGAGTTGAACCTGGTGCTGGAAAACATTGAAAAGGCGGCCGCATGAGTACGGTCGATAGCTACGAGCTGCTCATCTTCGACTGGGATGGCACCCTGATGGATTCCGCCAGCCACATAGTAGCCAGTGCGACTCACGCTATTGAAATGATGGGCTTGCCGGCAAGGGCGCCCAAGCAGATCAGCGAGTTAATCGGCCTCGGGTTGCGGGACGCCTTTTGCAGCCTGTATCCGGAACTGACGCCCACGGAAATGGATGGCTTGTTGCGTGAATACGGCCAACGGTTCTCGGGGGTTACGCACGAACCTGCGAGTTTGTTCGAGGGGGTGCAGGAAACGCTGGAGCATTTGCGTCAGGAGGGCTACGCGCTGGCTATAGCTACCGGGAAAAGCCGCCGCGGGCTGGATCGCGCTTTACGGGAGAGCGGGCTGCAGGATTACTTCGCCATCAGCCGCTGTGCCGACGAATCGGCCAACAAGCCCGATCCGCGCATGCTGCACGATATTCTTCTGAGAACCGCTACCGAGCCGGGCAGGGCGCTCATGATCGGTGATACCGAATTCGATATGGTGATGGCCGGCACGGCTGAAGTGCCGGCGCTGGCGGTTGGCTGCGGCGTACATGATCATGACCGCTTGCATCGGTCGGGAGCGCTGGCTGTGCTGGATTCCGTGGCCGACCTTCCCCTATGGTTGGCGCAATGAGACAGAATACCTGGCATGCATAGGCAACGGCCGTCGGGTGGTGAATAATGCGTACAGTGCGGGCCGGTGCCGGTTGCGGGATAACGGAAGGACAGGAATGTTGACAGTTTTCAGGAAATTGATGAACAGAATCGCAGGCGCGTTGATCGCAGGTTTTCTGCTATTTGCAGTCGCCGGGCCGGCGACGGCCGAAAGTTTTCTCTGGCATGTCAAAGGGGCAGGTGGTTCTGTGTACCTGCTGGGTTCCATGCACTTGCTGCCGGCTTCCGCCTATCCGTTGCCGGACGCCATGGAGCAGGCCTACCGCCTGAGTGATGTGCTGGTATTCGAGACTGATATCGGGGCTGTAGGGCAGGAAGAGACGCAAATGGGTTTGCTCAACGCCGGCATGTATCCCGAAGGTCAGACTCTGATGAATGAGCTGAACACAGGAGTGCTGGGGCCCTACGCCGAGACGGTACAGAAGCTGCAGTTGCCCGTGTCCATGCTCAACCGTTATCGCCCCTGGCTGGCGGCGCTAACCATCGAGATGAGTGTTTACGCGAAGCATCATTTCAAGGCGGAGCTGGGTGTTGACCGGCATTTCTACCAGAAGGCAGTGCCCGCGAACAAGGAAATCATTACTCTGGAAACCGTAGAGGAGCAGGGCGAATTTTTCACTGCCATGGATTCGGCCATGCAGCAGGATTATCTGCGGATGACGCTGGAGAGTCTTGACGAAATAGACTACGACCCGAATGAGCTGTATGAAATCTGGGCTGATGGTGATGACGGGGATATGGAAGATCTCCTGGAGTTGGCCCAGGATGACTATCCAGCCCTTTACAATCGCTTCATACGCGAACGTAATCAGAAGTGGCTGCCAGTCGTGCTGGACTTGCTCAAGCGCGACAAGAACAGTCTGGTGGTCGTGGGCGCCATGCATCTGCCCGGTGATCATGGGTTGTTGCAGTTGCTGGAAAACGCAGGCTTCGATCCGGAGCAGATGTAGCTGTTTCCGTCTGAACAGCGAAAGACAAGGCAGTCTAGGGCAAGGCGAGTCCGGCCTGGGCCAGCAAGCGGCGCAACTGAATCAGGGGCAAACCGATGAGGGCTGTTGGGTCATCGCTTGAGATCGACTCGACCAGGGTAATGCCCAAACCTTCGGCTTTGCAGCTACCCGCGCAATCATACGCGGGCTCCTGTTGCAGATAATTCTCGATTTCCTGGTCCGACAGCTGCCGGAAGCTGACTGCAATTTCGGTCAGTTCCAGTTGCGGGCTGCCGCCAGGGATGATCAGACATAAACTGGTGTAGAAGCGTACCTTCTGGCCCGAGAGTCTTTGTAACTGAGCCACGGCGTTTTCATGATTGCCGGGCTTGCCGAGAATATCTTCGCCGAGCGCGAGAGTCTGGTCAGAACCGATAACCCAGGCATCCGGGTTTTTCGCGGCGATAGCAGCTGCTTTCTCCCTCGCCAGGCGCAGGGCCAGTTCCCTGGCGGGCTCTCCCGGCTTGCGCGATTCGTCGATATCGGCGGCCTGAACCTCGAAAGGAATGCCAAGACGTTCAAGCAGCTGCCTGCGATAGCTTGAGCCCGAGGCGAGTATCAGAGTGGCTGTTTGGGACATACGCGTGCTTTTTGGGTCATTACGGCTGCGTATTCTGCTTGATTGTGTGCCGAAAGACGAAATTGCTCATGACAGCAGGGCGAACAGGCGCACAATTGGATGCGTCGCCTGGTGCAAAATCTTTGACTTTAAAGGCGTTCGCCACTATTATCGCCGCCGCTATGTCTTCGGGTATACCCGTTCGAATCCAGGTTCAGAAAGCTCTTGTGGCAGCAATGCCGATAAAAGGCGTTCTGGACATGTCACATTTGCCGCGTTTACAGGCTGTACTGGCCCGGAAAACAGGTGATGTTGAAGTGGATTTACTGGTTGAGCGCGGGCTCGACGGGCGTGTCCGTCTTGGCGGAGAGCTGTCAGCGGATCTGGTTTTGCAATGCCAGCGTTGTCTGGGGCCATTGTCACTGCCTTTGGCGGTCGAAATCGACACGGTATTGCTGACGGGGTCGAGCCAGGAGGATGTCTTTGATGGCATTGAGCTTTGCGACGACGAGCTGTTGCTGCACGACCTGATTGAAGACGAATTGTTATTGGCTCTGCCTGCGGTGGCGGCTCACAGTGAGACGCAGGATTGCAGGCAGGGCGAAGCGCCGCAGAAATATCTTCTGCAAAATGGCGAGGTGGAAAAGGCTAACCCCTTTGCCGCGTTGAAAGACTTGAAACTGAACAAACCATCGACCAGGTGAGAACATGGCCGTACAACAGAATCGCAAGACCCGTTCCAAGCGCGACAAGCGTCGTTCCCATGATGCTTTGAGTGGCGCAACGGTTTCCATTGATCCGACCAGCGGAGAAACCCACCTGCGTCACCATGTGACCAAAGACGGTTACTACCGTGGCCGCCAGGTGCTCAAGGCCGCCAGCGATTTCGAGCAGGACTAAGTTCCTCAACTCTCTCTCTAAAGGGATGCCGAGATGACCCGTACGGTCACTCTGGCCCTTGACGCAATGAGCGGAGACCATGGGCATACCGTGGTGCTGCCAGCTGCCTTGAATGCGTTGAAGGCCTACCCTCATCTTAAGCTGATACTGGTTGGTGATCAGTCTGTGCTCGAGCAGGCTGCAGGCGCAGAGCTCAGGCGTCATGCCGGGCGGCTGTCCGTGCAGCATGCCAGTCAGGTGGTGGGCATGGACGAACTGCCCTCCAAAGCCTTGCGGGGCAAGCGTGATTCCTCCATGCGCGTTGCGATCAACCTCGTCAAGTCGGGTGAAGCGGATGCCTGTGTCAGTGCCGGTAACACCGGCGCCCTCATGGCGACTTCGCGTTTTGTGCTGAAAACCCTGCCTGGCATTGACCGACCCGCCATTATTTCCGCCATTCCTTCCCGCCGGGGCTATACGTTCATGCTGGATCTGGGCGCCAACGCAGAATGTAGCCCGGAGCATCTTTTCCAGTTCGCCGTCATGGGTTCGGTGCTTGTCACCGAGATGGAAGGCATCAACCGTCCGAGCGTTGCTCTGCTGAATATCGGCGAGGAAGAGATCAAGGGTAACGACGCCATTCAGAGCGCCGCCAAACTTCTGGAACTAAGCGGCCTCAACTACGTCGGGTTTGTCGAAGGGAACGACATCTTCCTGGGTGACGTCGACGTAGTGGTTTGCGATGGTTTTGTCGGTAATGTTGCGCTGAAAACCAGTGAGGGTGTGGCCAAACTGATTGGCGAGTTCATGCGCGAGGAATTTTCGCGCAACCCGCTGACCAAACTGGCAGCCCTGATGGCTTTGCCGGTGCTCAAGGCCTTCAAGCGGCGTGTGGACCCGCGCAATTACAATGGCGCAAGCCTGCTGGGTCTGAACGGTATCGTCATCAAGAGTCACGGTAGTGCAGATGTACAGGCCTTCGGCAATGCCATCAGCATCTGCATGCATGAAGTTGAAAAGGCCGTGCCTGCAAAAATCAGTCATCTTCTGGAGCAGGCGCTGGCCCAGGCTGGCTGATCCGTCGATACTGCATACGGTGCGCGGAAAAGGTTATCACCCGGCCAACTCTGCCGATGTTCCGGGAAAGACGTCCTGAGACTCAAAGTTATTGAACGAGCTGGTTAATCTCGAAAATCGGCAGCAGGATGGCCAGTACGATGAGCAGCACCACGCCACCCATTACCAGGATGAGCAGGGGTTCAAACAGCCCCATCAGCGCCCCTACAAGGGTTTCCACCTCGCGCTCCTGGTGAATCGCGGCACGTTCCAGCATGCCGCCCAGATCACCCGAAGCCTCACCATTGGCAATCAGATGCAGGGTGATGGCGGGGAACAGCCGGTGTTTGGCCAGGGCATCGTGGATACTGCTGCCCTCACGTACACGTTGCGCAGTTTCTTCAATGGCTTCACGCATGGGGACATTGCCAATGACTTCGCTGCTGATCTGCAGTGCGTCCAGCACCGGTACGCCACTGTTGACCAGAATACTCAGTGTGCGTGTGAAACGTCCGGTATTGGTTCCGAGCACCAGGCGCCCGACCAGCGGCAGACGCAGGAGCCAGAGATGGTAGGCGCGACGTATATGGGGTCTGGTCAACGCCAACCGCCACAGAAACAGGCCTGCCCCGAGCAAAACCAGCAGGATCAGGCCATAGTCCCTCAGAAAGTCACTGGTCGCTATCAGGCCCTTGGTCAGGGCAGGCAGTTCAGCGTCAATGCTGTCGAAAACGCCAACAACGTCGGGGACGACCTTGGCCAGCAACACAATGACCACGCCGATCGCGACGAAAGTCAGAATGACAGGGTAGAGCAGGGCGAGTTGCACTTTCTGGCGCATGACCTGCTGGTTTTCGACGTACTCGGCAAGCCTTTCCAGTACTCCGTCAAGATGGCCGGATTGTTCACCTGCAGCCACCGTGGCGCGGTAAATTTCAGGGAAAACCTGGGGAAAGTCGCTCAGCGCATCGGCCAGCGCATGGCCTTCAAGCACCTTGGAACGAATGCCCAGTGTCACTCGTTGCGTGCGTTGGTTATCAGTTTGCTGTGCAACCGCCTGCAGCGCTGCCTCGAGGGGTAGGCCGGCCTTGACCAGGGTCGCCAGCTGGCGCGTGAACAAGGCCAGTTCGGTAACGCTGATGCGGTTGCGCGTAAGGGATAGCCGGCTGCGTCCGCCGCCGCGTTTGCGCTCACTGACTTCCTGAACATCCAGCGGGGTGAGGCCGCGTTCGCGTAATTGCTGCCGAATCTGGCGTGGAGCGTCGCCTTCCAGCACGCCACGCTGCTGTTTGCCGCGGCTGTCCAGGGCTGTGTATTCGAATGCGCCCATGCCTTGCCGCCTAGTCTTCGCGCGTTACGCGCAGAACTTCTTCCAGCGTCGTGTCGCCAGCGAGGACACGACGGCGTCCGTCATCGTTGATGCTCGCCGTGGTCTGGCGGGCATGCTTCTCCAACGCCTGTTCGGAAGCGCCATCATGAATCAGACGGCGCATTTCGTCGTTTACCAGGATCAGCTCGTAGATGCCGGTACGGCCACGGTAACCTGACTGGCTGCACTGCTCGCAGCCGCGCGCGTGATACAGCGTGACATCGTCTTTTTCGCTCAATTTGAGGAAACTGCGTTCCCAGTCATTCGGGCTGTAAGGTTCGCGGCATTGCTTGCAGAGGGTGCGCACCAGGCGCTGAGCCATCAGGCCGATCAGACTGGAGGACAGCAGGAACGGTTCAACGCCCATGTCGCGCAGACGGGCTACGGCGCCCACGGCAGAGTTGGTATGCAGGGTAGACATCACCAGGTGACCTGTTAAAGAGGCCTGCACGGCGATTTCCGCGGTCTCCAGGTCACGAATTTCACCCACCATCACCACATCAGGGTCCTGGCGCAGTATGGCGCGCAGACCTCGTGCGAAGGTCATGTTGACCTTGGTGTTGACCTGGGTCTGGCCGACGCCGTCGATATAGTATTCGATCGGATCCTCAACCGTCATGATGTTGCGCGTCTTGGAGTTGATGCGCGCCAGAGCGGCGTACAACGTGGTGGTCTTGCCCGAACCGGTAGGGCCGGTGACCAGGATGATGCCATGAGGTTTGTGGATCAGCTGATCAATGCTGTTCAGCGTATTCTTCTCCATGCCCAGCTGTTCCAGATCGAGGCGGCCGGCCTGCTTGTCCAGCAGACGCAGCACTACGCGCTCGCCATGACCCGAGGGAATGGTGGAAACACGTACATCAACAGCGCGCCCGGCAAGACGCAGGGAGATGCGGCCATCCTGCGGCAGGCGTTTCTCGGCAATGTCGAGCTTGGCCAGCACCTTGATGCGCGACACAATCAGCGGCGCCAGGGAGCGTGAGGGCGCCAGCATTTCCCGTAGCACGCCATCCACGCGGAAACGCACGATCAGGCGCTGTTCGAAAGGCTCGATGTGAATGTCCGAAACATTCATCTTGATGGCCTCGGTCAGCAGGGCATTGATCAGACGAATGATTGGCGCGTCGTCCTCGCTTTCCAGCAAGTCTTCAGGTTCGGACAGGGCCTGCGCGGCGCTGGACAGGTCGAATTCGTCGTCGAATCCTTCCATGGCCTGCATGGCTTCCGATGACTGTTCGGAATAGCGTTGTTGCAAGAGGCGGTCAAAGTCCTCCTGGCTGATCTTGCTCAGGCGGATGGGGCGCCCGAGTACGCGACGGACTTCGGTTGCCACCGTCAGCCTCACATCCGGCCGGCAGAGAATTTCCAGATAATCGCCATGGTCATCACCGGGCAATACCCCGTGACGCTTGGCAAAGGCAAACGGTAGTTGAGCTGGATTGGCGCTCATGGAGTGTCGGTCGATGTCTGATTCGTTGTTGTCGTCTGGGCAGCGCCATTGCCTGTCAGCGGTGGTGTGTCGTAGATGCTGATTTCCGGCATGACAGGACGGGAATCACGGTCGATCAGGTAGGAGCCGGCCTTGTACTCTTCGGCAAAACGTTGCCGCATGAAATCGTATTTCTGACGTGTGTAGTAGTTGGCCTGGCCGCCATCGCGCAGGATGACGGGACGGATGAAAATCATCAGATTACGCTTGTCCTTGGTAACGCTGCGCGAGCGGAACAATTCGCCTAGCAGCGGAATGCGACTGAGCAGGGGCACAGCCGTTTCGGTTTCAATTAACTGGTCATCAATCAGGCCACCGAGCACCAGAATGTCGCCGCTGTCGACGAGGACCGAAGTGGTCAGAGTCCGCTTGTTGGTAATCAGGTCAACGGCAGAGTCGGAGCCCGCACTGATGCCCGAGGTCTCCTGCTCGATCTTGAGCTGGACAGACTTGCCTTCATTGATCTGGGGCGTAATTTTCAGTGTCAGCCCCACATCGCGGCGTTCTACCGTCTGGAAGGGATTCACGCTGCCATTGGTTGCGCCGGTATTGCTGAACGAGCCCGTCAGAAAAGGCACTTCCTGGCCGACGGTGATCTCGGCTTCTTCGTTATCCAGGGTCACCAGGTTTGGCGTGGACAGGATATTGGTATTGCCGTCGCCACGCAGGGCACGGATCAGAATCGCGAAATCCCGTCCGTCATCTGACGTGCCGCCGCCGATATTCAGGCCGGAGCGCAGCAGGCCCACGGCATTACCCTGGGCGACAGCCGAGGCCAGGTCAGCCGGGTCCAGACTCAACAGGCCGGCAGCAGCGACTTCATCGTCATCCAGCAGGGCCCAGTCAACACCCAGTTCGCGCGTCTTGTTGAGGCTGACCTCGGCAATAATCGCTTCCACCAGCACCTGGGCGCGGCGGATATCCAGCTGCGTGATCACATTGCGGATCGCGCGCATGGTTTTCGGCGGTGCGGTAATCACCAGGGCATTGATATCGGGTTCGGGCAGAATACGTACTCCCGGGCGATTGGAAGCAGAGCTGCTTTCCGCGCCTTTTTCTCCGGCCTGCGCCTGGGCTTCCTCGGCATAACCTTCCAGAATCGGCGCCAGGGTTTCAGCCTTGGCATATCGCAGGTAAACCACCTGGGTATCACCGCCGCTGTCTACCGGGGTATCCAGGTTGGTCACAATGGCCTTGATGCGCAGACGTTCGGATTTGTCGCCACTGATGAGAATGCTGTTGGTGCGTTCGTCCGGCACGATGGTGACACCCGCCGAGGTGGGGTCGGCCTTCTTGGCTTCCTGGGACAGGTTAAGGCTGTTGACCAGGCGGGCTACCTCTGTGGCAGTTGCGTGCTCGAGGCGAACCACCTCGATTTCGGAGTCGCCGGTCTGGTCAATGCGGGCAATGATCTGCATCAGACGCGCAACGTTGTCGGCGCGGTCCGAGAGAATGAGCATGTTGGAGGGTGTATAGGCGGCGAGATGCCCGTACTGTGGCACCAGGGGGCGCAGAATGGCCACCAGCTGGGCGGCAGGTACATTTTGAACCTCGACAACCTGGGTCACCACTTCTTCACCAATACCGCGTATGCGCGTGGTGCCGACACTGGGCCCGCCTGCCTGTTTGGCAACAACTTCGGGCACAATCTTGATCACATCACCGGCAGGCACGGCAGCAAAGCCATGTACCTGCAGAATGGACAGGAAGGTGGCGTAAACGCCATCCGCATCCATGGGTTCCGAGGAAAGCACCGTCACATTACCCTTCACCCGCGGGTCGATAACAAAGTTCTTGCCAGTGAGTTCGCTGATGGTCGCGATCAGAGTCCCGATATCGGCATCCTGGAAGTTCAGGGTGAAGTCTTCCTGCGCGCTGACCGGACCCTGGAGCAGGGCGATGATCAGTAACAGGCCGCCGAATTTCGTCAGATAACGGTTCATTCTGTTCATATAAGCGCTACCGGCTACCGGATTATTGGTTCAAGTTGATGTTCAGTGTGCGGCTCTGGCCGGCACGTTCCAGGGTGACAGCGATATCGCTCGCCTGGCTGAGGTCAGTCAGCATCTGCAATGCCTTGGTCGGATCATCCAGCTGAATGCCGTTGACGCTTGTGAGCAACTCCCCTGCTCGCAACCCCATGTCCTTAAACAGTGCTCTATCCCTGCCCGGGTAAACCCGATATCCCTGTAGTTGTCCCTGATTGTACACAGGCTGTACACGTATGTATTGGCTTGCCTTGGTCGGGTCCTGCAGGATCTCGTTACGCGCCTCACTCAGCTTGGCAGCAGTCTCGGCGGAAATGCCTGCCTCGCCAGGCAGAGGGGCAGAGGCGGTGCGGGAGGAAGTGCGGCGGGAACTGCTCGGCGTGGTCTTGCCGTCTTTCTGCTCCATCCTCAGGGTTTCGTAGCGACCGGCCCGTTCCAGGATGACCCGGTCGCTGTGAATGGCAGAAAGCTTGGCGTTGCCGGGCAGGTCGTCGCCGATGCCATAAGGGCGCTGCTTGCCGGAACCATCCTTGATCAGCGCGCGGGAATGTTGTCCGTCGCTGGCAGACATGATGCCGGTCAGTACGAGATTCAGCCGCGTTTCAGGCGCATCGACCGGGGCGGATTCGGGACTCTGCTCTTTTTTGATTTCAGCGCGCCCGAACAGGTGGTTGTTATAGATGACGCTCAGATTGACCTGTTGGCTGGCCTGCTGGTCAGTACCGGTGTTCAGCACGGGTAGTTGGGACGTCTGTATTTCTGCGGGCCATAACGCCCAGATAATGCGTGCCAGTGAAACCGCACAGAGCACAATCAGCAGAAGATTGGCGCCACGCTGACTCAAACGCAGCCATTTATCCTGGCCGCCCGGCAATTTTTGCATCAACGCAGTCGGGGATGTGCCCATCGAACAGAAGCTCCGGTATCTACCGTTAGTTATTGATTAAAGAAGGTATTGGATGTCAACCAACGCATGATAGCCCTGTCAGCCAATGTCCACAAACCCATGCGCTTTCTTCTGATTCCAATCCGCCAAGAAGTCATTACCATGAGAGTCGGGATATTTATATGCCGGTGCTGGTCTCAGAGAAGAGTGTCACCGGAATCGAGCCTGCCATGGGCTAGAATGTGAGGTATGACCGAGAGACAACATGAACGTGACAACGATCTTGCGCTGGCTCCGGCGAAGCCCAGGCTTCAGCCGCCACCCATGTATCAGGTGGTGCTGAATAATGATGACTACACGCCCATGGATTACGTCGTGCTGGTGCTGAGAACGTTTTTCAGCATGACCCACGAGCGGGCGGTGCAAACGATGCTGGAAGTGCATACACGTGGCAAGGCTGTGGCGGGTACCTACGCGGCGGAAATCGCCGAGACCAAGGCCGCCCAGGTGAACAACCATGCGCGTGAGCATCAGCATCCGCTGTTGTGTACATTGGAACGGGTATAAGCCAGAGGATCAGTTATGTTGAGCCGCGACCTGCAAACTGCCCTAGATGCCGCCTTCATGGAAGCGCGCAGAAGCAGCCATGAATTCCTTACGGTGGAACATCTGCTGCTTGCCCTGATTGAGCACGACAGTGTCATCGAGGTGCTGCGGGCCTGCGGAGTGGAACTGCCGCGGCTGGCGTCTGAACTGCGTAACTATCTTGCCGACAACGTGCCGGTGGTGAGCGAGGAGGGCGGCAGCCAGGAAGTGCAGCCCACACTCGGTTTCCAGCGGGTTCTGCAAAGAGCCGTTTACCAGGTGCAGGCCTCCGAACGTCAGGAAGTCGGCCCGTTGAATGTGCTGGTCGCCATCTTCAGCGAAAAGGATACCCAGGCGGTGTTCCTGCTGGGCGAGCAGGGCGTCACCCGCCTGGAAGTAATCAACTATATTTCGCATGGCATCACGCCGGAAAGCGGAGACGAATCGCTCGGCCATGAGTCCGAAATCGAGGAAGACCCCGGCAAGGAACTGGGTGATTCGCCCAAACCGCTGGAACAGTTCGCTACCAACCTGAATGCGCGCGCTGCCAAGGGCATGATCGACCCCCTGATCGGCCGCAGTCTGGAGGTGGAGCGCGTGGTGCAGACACTGTGTCGCCGCCGCAAGAACAACCCCCTGCTGGTGGGCGAGGCCGGTGTCGGCAAGACCGCGATCGTGGAAGGCCTGGCGCGCAAGATCGTGCAAAAGGAAGTGCCATCGGCAATTTCCGGCAGCACTATCTATGCACTGGATCTGGGTGCGCTGATTGCCGGTACTAAATACCGGGGTGATTTCGAAAAACGCCTGAAGTCTGTCCTCAAGCAACTGCAGGACGAGAAGCACGCGATTCTGTTCATCGATGAAATTCATACCATCATCGGGGCGGGCGCGGCCTCGGGCGGCGTCATGGACGCCTCCAACCTGATCAAGCCCATGCTGGCCTCGGGCGAGCTGCGCTGCATTGGCTCGACCACTTATAACGAGTTCCGCGGCGTGTTCGAAAAAGATCACGCACTGACGCGGCGTTTCCAGAAGATCGACGTGCCTGAGCCCACGGAAGAGGAAACGCTGCAGATTCTCCGCGGCCTGCGTGAGCGTTTCGAGAGCCATCACGGTATCAAGTACACACCCGCGGCGCTGGAAGCGGCGGTGAAACTCTCTGCCCGGCATATCAATGAGCGCTTCCTGCCGGACAAGGCGATTGATGTTATCGACGAAGCGGCTGCGAGGCTGCGGCTGATGACCGGCCAGCGGCGCCGCAAGTCCGTGCGCGTCCGGGACATCGAGGAAACGGTTGCCCGCATTGCCCGTATTCCGGCCAATCATGTGACCACCTCCGATCGTGACGCCCTGCGCAATCTGGACCGCGATCTCAAGCGGGTCATATTCGGTCAGGATGTCGCCATCGAAGGTCTGGTGTCTTCCATTCGCATGTCGCGTTCCGGGCTGGGACAGCCGGACAAGCCCATCGGCAGCTTCCTGTTTGCCGGTCCTACCGGTGTGGGCAAGACCGAGGTGACGCGCCAGCTGGCCTCACACATGGGCATCGAATTAATCCGTTTCGACATGTCCGAATACATGGAACGGCATACGGTCTCGCGCCTGATCGGCGCGCCGCCGGGCTATGTCGGTTATGACCAGGGTGGCCTGTTGACCGAAGCGGTCATCAAGCATCCGCATGCCGTCGTACTGCTGGATGAGATCGAAAAAGCGCACCCCGACGTTTTCAACCTGTTGCTGCAGGTGATGGATCACGGCCGTCTGACTGACAATAACGGCCGGCATGCCGATTTCCGCAATGTGATTCTGGTCATGACGACCAATGCCGGTGCGGAGGATCTCGCCCGCAGCACCATTGGCTTTACGGAGCAGGATCATTCCAGCGATGGCATGAAGGCCATCGAGAAATTCTTTGCGCCCGAGTTCCGCAACCGTCTCGATGCGATTATCCAGTTCGCTCCGTTGAATGGGAACACCATCCGCCATGTGGTGGACAAGTTCATGCTGCAGCTTGAATCCCAGCTGGAAGAGCGGGGTGTGCACATCACCGTGGGCGATGCTGCGCGCGACTGGCTGGCGGAACATGGCTATGACAGCAAGATGGGCGCGCGGCCCATGGCCCGGGTTATTCAGGAACAGATCAAGAAGCCGCTGGCGGAAGAGCTGCTGTTCGGCAAGTTGCAGGACGGCGGTGAAGTCCGGGTAGATGTTGCGGGTGAGGGTCTGCAGCTGAAGTTCAAGAGTGCCAAGAGGAAGGCGGCGGCAGAAGCCTAGTCAATGGCAGGCGCATAGCCGACCGGCTTCCGGGCATGCCGATATGCCAGGCAGCGGTTGTATCTGGTAGAACTTGAGCGCATACAGCGCTCGTCGTAAGCGCTTCAGCGGTCGCGGTAGGAAATGCGGCCTTTGGTCAGGTCGTAGGGCGTCAGCTGCACGGTCACCTTGTCACCTCGCAGAATACGAATGTAGTGCTTGCGCATGCGTCCGGAAATATGGGCGGTGATGATATGCCCGTTTTCCAGCTTTACCCGGAAGGTCGTGTTCGGCAATGCATCCATCACCGTGCCTTCCATTTCAATTACGTCTTGTTTGGCCATTAATACCGAGTACGAATAAATAAGGCGCGCATTATCACGAAAGCACGCTCATGACGCAATTCCTGACAATAACTCAGTTTTGCAGAAACGCGGGTAGGTGTTCTGCCGGCGCCGGCAGCAGGGGTGTATTCTCCCAGCGGGCAGGGCGGGGCACGGTAGGTACGGCGCGACACAACAGCTTTTCAAACTCGGCCCTTGGAATGTCAACGGCGCCCATGCGGTAAAGGTGGGCGGAGCCCACCTGGCCGTCAAACAACAGAAAACCCCATTCCTTTAGCTGACGTGACAGCATCACCAGGGCAACCTTGGACATGTCGCTGCGGCGGCTGAACATGGATTCGCCAAAAAAAGCGCGGCCCAGGGCAATGCCGTATAAGCCGCCCACCAGCTGGCCGTGTTGCCAGACTTCTACTGAGTGCGCAAAGCCTTTTTCATGTAACGCCTGATAAGCCGCGCGCATGTTAGGCAGTAACCAGGTGCCGCTGTCCCGGCGTCGGGGTTGAGCGCAATGAAGCATGACATCGGCAAATGCCCCATCAAGCGTGACCGCGAATTCGCCGCGTTTGAGCAAACGCTGCAGCTTTTTCGACACATGAACCTCGCCCGGCCGGAATACCGTGCGCGGGTCGGGTGTCCACCAGAGTATGGGTTCACCTTCACTGAACCAGGGGAATATGCCGCGGCTGTATGCACTGATCAGGCGTTCTGTACTCAGATCTCCACCAACCGCGAGCAAACCATTGGGCTGGCGCAGTGCCGTATGCGTGGCGGGGAATGCGTCGGGCGGGTCACCCGGCAGGATGTGCTGCAGCTTGAAGGTCACAGCGAGGGCGGCCCCGTCAGGTCATGGCTGTCAGAAGCCGGAAAACTCAGTGTACACGCTGGTAGCTGTAATCCGCGCCCACGTTCTCCAGCGCCAGTTGTACGCAGGTTTCCTGTTCGAATGCGGTAATCGGTGCGCCGTGTTCGATTTTCGGGGCAATTTCAATGTTGTCGGCTTCACAGATGCGGCCATCGCCGTCGAAACGCAGCGCAACGCCGGCAGTCACCACCTGTAAACTGTCAGTATCCACTTCGTCATCGAAGCGCACTTGCAGGTAACGAACCTTGCGGTCGGCCAGTTCAGGAATACGGCCCATGCCACTTGCTGCACCAAAGGCTTCTTCCGAGGAATATTCGCGGATGCGACCATCATCAGTAAGCACATAGTGTTTGATTAGCATATCGTGACCTGTTTTGCCCTCAATAGTGGTGTTAACTGGCTACAATCCCAATATGTGGGGTTTGAGCGCGTATTTCAAGACCCCGGACACAATTTTCCAGCAACTGTTCCAAGCAGCTGCAGGTGCTCATGTATACTTTGGGCTGCAAATAAAACACCCTTGATTCACGACCCTTCCGGACGACGCTCTTAAATGGCCAAGGCGCAATCGAAAGCCTCCAGTAAAAAACAGGAAAATGCCTATGCAGACCGCCTCCATCACTGGATGCGCGAAGCGGTTCTGTTGCTGTCTGCAGCGCTGACTATTTTTCTTCTGATGGCCCTGTTCAGCTACTCACCGGCCGATCCCGGCTGGTCAGACCTGGGCAGTGGCGCCGCGGTGGAGAATCTGGGCGGCCGGGTAGGCGCCTGGTTTGCCGACGTACTGCTGAGCCTGTTTGGCCTGATGGGCTTTGTCTTTCCCTGGTTGCTGTTTTACGCGGGCTGGATGGTTTACCGCGGTGGCCGTGACGAATCCCTGCGCGGCGCCATGCTCGGCATCCGCAGCGGTGCCCTGGTATTGGTGCTGGTGGCTGGTTGTTCCCTGCTGGGTCTTGCGCTTGAGGGCCTGACCAGCAGTCTGCCGCAGGCCTACGGTGGCGCCTTGGGCGGCGTCATGGCCAGCATGCTCAAGAGCATCTTCAATGCTACCGGCGCGGCCTGGTTGCTTTGCGCCCTGTTCGTAGTGGCGTTGTCCGTGGGCATCGGCTTTTCATGGCTCGGCCTGGTGGACAAGCTAGGCGACCTGACTCTGCGGTGCTATGCGTGGCTTGAGTATCGTATCGGCCTTTACATGGATACGCGGCGTGAGCGGCAGAAAGCCAAACCGGTACCCATCAACGTGCCGGAGGCTCCCAAGGCGGAGAAGAAGCGGAAATCACGCAGGGAACCCTCGCTGGAGAATCGCTCTGCCCAGCTGACGCTGCCGATGGAAGAAGAGGCCGCTGAAGTACCGGCCTTCAAGCCGGGCAAGGACAGTCCGTTGCCGTCCCTGGATTTACTCGATCCACCGCGTGCCGGTGGCCGGGCCTACAGCCAGGAAGAGTTACAGAACATGTCCCGTCAGCTGGAGCAGACGCTGGCCGACTTTGGCGTCACGATTACTGTGGTAGCGGTTGAGCCCGGCCCGGTCATTACCCGTTTCGAACTGGATCCGGCGCCGGGTGTGAAGGTCAGCCAGATCAGCAATCTGGCCAAGGACATCGCGCGTGCGCTTTCTACCATTAGCGTGCGTGTGGTTGAGGTCATACCGGGCAAGTCCTATATCGGTCTGGAAATACCCAACCAGGAACGGGAACTGGTCGCGTTGCGCGAGATCTTCGAGAACTCTGATTACAGCAATGCGTCTTCCGCACTGACCCTGGCACTGGGTAAGGATATCTCCGGCAATCCGGTGGTCGCCGACCTGGCGCGCATGCCGCATCTGCTGGTGGCGGGTACCACCGGCTCCGGTAAGTCGGTAGCCATTAACGTCATGATTCTGAGTCTGCTGTTCCGCACCACGCCGGAACAGGTCCGTCTGATCATGATCGACCCCAAGATGCTGGAGCTGTCCGTTTACGAGGGTATTCCTCATCTGTTGGCGCCCGTGGTCACCGACATGAAAGAGGCCGCCAATGCGCTGCGCTGGTCGGTGGCCGAAATGGAACGCCGTTACAAGTTAATGGCTGCGGTCGGCGTGCGAAATCTCGCGGGCTTCAATCGCAAGGTGCAGGAAGCCATCGACAAGGGCGAACCCATAGTCGACCCGCTGGCTGAGACCCCTGAGGAAATGCTGGATCATTACGAGCCGCCAACACTGGAAGCGCTGCCACACCTGGTGGTGATTGTGGACGAACTGGCAGACCTGATGATGGTGGTGGGCAAGAAGGTTGAAGAGCTGATTGCCCGTATTGCCCAGAAGGCGCGCGCAGCGGGTATTCACCTTATCCTGGCGACACAACGCCCGTCGGTCGATGTGATTACCGGTCTCATCAAGGCGAATATTCCCACCCGCATTGCTTTCCAGGTGGCTTCGCGTGTGGACTCGCGCACCATCCTGGATCAGATAGGCGCCGAAAGTCTGCTGGGACATGGTGACATGCTGTTCCTGCCGCCCGGCACGGCCTTGCCACGCCGCGTGCATGGCGCCTTTGTGGATGATCACGAGGTGCACAAGGTAGCTGCCTGGCTCAAGCAGGTAGGCGAGCCCGATTACCATGACGAAATCCTGGCCGGCACATCCGACGGCGACGGCGGCGGTGTGCCTGGCCTGGAAAGCGATGCGGAAGCCGACCCGCTTTACGACGAGGCCGTGCAGATTGTCACTGAAAGCCGCAAGGCCTCCATTTCCTGGGTACAGCGCCGTCTGCGTGTCGGCTACAACCGCGCCGCAAGGCTGGTGGAACAGATGGAAGCGGCCGGTGTCGTAGGTCCTCTGGAATCGAACGGTGCGCGTGAGGTGCTGGCGCCTCCACCGCCGGAAGTTTGATTTCGTCGCCAGCGGGTCAGGACCATCAACCGGAATCAATAATGTTTCAATACGCCTTACGCCTGCTATTCCTCAGCCTGCTGCTGGCATGCGGACCTGCAATGGCGGATAACGTAGACAGTCTGCGGCAGTTCTATGCCCGGACCACTACCCTGCAGAGTGCCTTCAGCCAGGAAGTTTTTGACGAAAAGGGCAAGGTGACCGAGCGCATGAGCGGACAGCTGTGGCTATCCCGGCCCGACAGTTTCCGCTGGGAATACCGTCAGCCCTATGAACAGGTCATCGTCAATGACGGCAAACGGCTTTGGATGTATGACGTCGACCTCGATCAGGTAACCGTACGGGCCGCCGAACAGGCTCTGGCGGGCGCGCCGGTCTGGCTTTTGAATGGCGGCCCGGCGCTGGATGAACAATTCAGCCTGCAGGACGAAGGGCAGAAGGACGGCCTGAACTGGGTGCGCATGATTCCCAAAAGCGAGGAAGGGGATTTTCGTCTGGCGCGTATGGGACTCAGCCAGGGTCTGCCGCAGGTGTTGGAACTGACCGATGCCCTGGGTCAGCGCACTGTGATTACTTTCCAGGATATGAGTCACAACCTCGTCATACCTGCCGAGCGTTTCCGCTTCACGCCGCCCAAAGGGGTGGAAGTGGTTGAAGGCTGATGCTGCGTGTGGGCATGCTGGCAATAAGCATATTGCTGCTGCTGGTACTGGCCTACAGTTCCATTTTTCTGCCACCGCCTCCGCAGGTTTTTAGCGCCTCCGACAAGTGGCTGCACCTGGTGGTGTATGGCGGCATAGCTCTGATATTCGCCTTGCAGTTTCCGCGCTTCATTGGTTGGGTGCTGCTGGGTTGTGTGGCCTATGGACTGATGCTGGAAGGGCTGCAGGGTTATACCTTCGACCGTCAGCCGAGTCTGGGTGACGGACTGGCCAATGCCATTGGCAGCCTGCTCGGGGTTGCGGCCGCCTATCTGCTTTTCCTGATGAAACGGCGTCAAGCCACCACCGGCTGAGTCATGCAGTCTGTCGAACGCCCGCTTGCAGACCGGATGCGGCCGGTTACGCTGGATGAATATCAGGGGCAGGCACATATCCTTGGTCCCGGCAAACCCTTGCGCAAGGCCATCGAGGCCGGTCATCTGCATTCCATGATCCTTTGGGGGCCGCCAGGTACCGGTAAAACCACGTTGGCACGACTGCTGGCGGACCTGAGCACCATGCAGTTCCTCGCCATCTCGGCCGTCATGGGCGGGGTCAAGGATATTCGCGCCGCCGTACAACAGGCGCAGGATGTTCGACAGAACGAAGAGCGGGGCACGGTGCTGTTTATTGACGAGGTTCACCGTTTCAATAAGTCACAGCAGGATGCGTTGCTGCCTTATGTTGAAGACGGCACCGTCATACTGATAGGCGCTACCACCGAAAATCCCTCCTTTGAACTGAATAACGCGCTGTTGTCGCGCGCGCGTGTCTACGTACTCAAGAATCTGGAAGAGGGCGTAATCGCAGGACTGCTGAAGCATGCACTGACTTCCCCGGAAGGTTTGTCAGCACGCAATCTGGCAGCCAGCGATAAGCAGCTGATGCAGATCGCCCAGGCGGCTGACGGTGATGCGCGCCGGGCGCTGAACCTGCTTGAGATCGCTGCGGATCTGTCGGAAGCAGATGAGCTTACCGATGACGATGTGGCAGCCGTCATCAGCGGGGGTATGCGCCGTTTCGACAAGGGCGGCGAATACTTCTATGACCAGATATCAGCGCTGCACAAGTCAGTGCGGGGCTCGAATCCGGATGCGGCGCTGTACTGGTTTGCGCGCATGATTGATGGCGGTTGTGATCCGCGTTATATCGCGCGGCGGGTGCTGCGCATGGCCAGCGAAGATATCGGCCTGGCCGATCCGCGCGGGCAGGAACTGGCCCTGCAGGGCTGGGAAGTGTACGAGCGCCTGGGCAGCCCCGAAGGTGAACTGGCCATTGCCCAGGCGGTGGTTTATCTCGCCTGTGCGGCCAAGAGCAATGCAGTCTATTCGGCTTATAACGCAGCGCTTGCGGATGTGCGGAAAACAGGCAGTAAAGACGTCCCCTTGCATTTGCGTAACGCACCCACCGGGCTCATGAAGTCGCTGGATTACGGCAAGGACTACCGTTATGCCCATGACGAGGCTCAGGGTTATGCCGCCGGTGAGAACTATTTTCCGCAAGGGCTGGAAAACAGGCGCTACTATGAACCGGTAGACCGAGGTCTGGAGATACAGATTGGCGAAAAACTTTCACGCCTGCGGCAAATGGACAACGACGCAGTGAAAGCAGGCAAGGGCGGCCGCAAGTCATGACCGCATGGCTGGCGATTGCAGGCGGCGGTGCTGTCGGTGCGTTGATGCGTTACGGCATGGCCAATATGGCTTATCAGCTTTTCGGCCGCAGCTTTCCGCTGGGTACCTTGAGCGTCAATGTGATTGGCAGCCTGTTGATCGGCCTGCTTTATGTCCTGCTGGTGGACCGTTGGGCGTTATCAGCCGAGTGGCGTCTCGGCTTGCTGGTGGGCGTATTGGGTTCGTTTACCACCTTCTCCAGTTTTTCCCTGGAAACGCTGCAGCTGATGGAGCAGTCTGGCGCCGGTCCGGCGCTTTTGAACGTATTCCTGAATGTGACGTTATGCCTGGCCGCCTGCTGGCTCGGACTCTGGTTTGGGAGGCAATACCTGTGATTCAAACTGAATTGCTGATGGTGCGAATTTATCTGACCGAGTCAGAACACAAGGCACATCAATTATTGGAGTTTCTGCGGGAATCCGGCGTCATGGGCGCGAGCCTGCTGCGTGGTATCAGCGGTTATGGTGCATCCGGCACCTTGCACAGGGCGGACTGGCTCGACCTGTCCGGTGATCTGCCCTTGTTGCTGGAATTCGTCGATGACGCCGCCAAAGTCGAAGCAGTTATTCCCGAGCTGCTGCAGAAAACAGAGCCGGGGCATATGCTTTGCTGGCGCGTCACCGGCCTTGCTCCCGGAGATGGCACTGCCGCTTGACGGCACATCCTCTATAATTCGCGCCTCGTTTCCAACAAAGATGACTCATGCTTGACCCCAAGCTCCTTCGCAACGAAAGCGATCTTCTGGCCAAACGTCTGGCTACCCGCGGCTATCAACTGGATACCTCGCGCCTGAGCGAACTCGAAGCCAGCCGCAAGCAGGTGCAGGTACAGACCGAAGAATTGCAAAGTCGGCGCAATAAGGCATCGAAGGAGATAGGGCAGGTCAAGGCGGCGGGTGGTGATATCGAACCACTCAAGGCCGAGATGGGAGAAGTTGGAGAGCTGCTGAAAAAGAATGCGGCTGAACTGGAGGAAATCCAGGCGGCACTTCTGTCCATGCAACTGGACATCCCGAACCTGCCGCATGAATCGGTGCCGGTCGGCGCCAGCGAGGATGAAAACGTTGAAATCCGCCGCTGGAGCGAGCCCCGGGTGCTGGATTTCGAACCCCGCGACCACGTGGATCTCGGAGAAGGTCTGGAGCAGATCGACTTCGCGGCCGCCGCCAAACTGAGTGGCGCGCGCTTTGTGGTCATGCGTGGCCAGATTGCCCGGCTGCATCGTGCCCTCACGCAGTTCATGCTGGATCTGCACACCCAGGAACACGGTTACCAGGAAGTCTGGGCGCCGGCCATTGTGAATGCCGAGCGTTTGCAAGGCACCGGCCAGTTGCCGAAGTTTGGCGAGGATCTGTTCAAGCTGGAAGGCGAACATGATCGCTACCTGATTCCCACCGCGGAAGTGCCGCTGACCAACCTTGTCGCTGACTCCGTGCTCGCGATGGAAAGCCTGCCGCTGAAGTTCGTGGCGCATACCCCCTGTTTCCGTGCAGAAGCGGGCGCGGCCGGCAAGGACACACGCGGCATGATCCGCCAGCATCAGTTCGACAAGGTGGAACTGGTGCAGGTCGTGCACCCGGATGCCTCCTATGAAGCTCTGGAAGCGCTGACCGGTCATGCGGAAGCGGTGCTGCAAAAGCTGGAGCTGCCATATCGGGTGCTGGCCCTTTGCACGGGCGATATGGGCTTTGCCGCGGCGAAAACCTACGATCTGGAAGTCTGGATACCCAGCCAGAACCGCTACCGTGAAATCTCCTCCTGCAGCAACTGCGAGGATTTCCAGGCGCGGCGCATGCTGGCCCGCTACCGGGAAGGCGAAAACAAACCCCAGTTACTGCATACCCTGAATGGCTCCGGCCTGGCCGTAGGTCGCACCCTGGTTGCACTGCTGGAAAACTATCAGCAGGCCGATGGCAGCATTCTGTTGCCGGATGCCATCCGTCCCTATATGGGCGGTGTGGATAGAATTGCGAAGCTCCCTGGCTAGATACCGGTCTGTGAGCCGATCATGCTCTTAATCGGCTCAAAATAAATCAAAAAATGAGCCGATTACATGCTACAATCGGCTCATGAAATACAATTGGCAGCAGCCGGATTGGCCGAAATTTATTTATGACTCCTCAGTTGTAGATGGCGTTTTGTTGGCTATTGCCGAGAGAATGGGCCGTATCAGTGGCTTGTTGGAAGGACTGCCAGAGAACCTGAAGGTCGATACGGTCATTGAACTGATGGTAGTTGAGGCCATTAAAACTTCCGAGATCGAAGGTGAGCATCTAAAACGTGAAGATGTCGTTTCATCCATAAGAAACAATCTGGGCCTGCATAGAGTAAAGGTGGCTGACAAGCGGGCTCAGGGGGCGGCCCAGCTCATGCTTGATGTGCGCGACACATTTGATCGAAAACTCACTCAAAACAAGCTTTTCCAGTGGCACCGTTTGCTGATGAAAGGTAACAACCGGGTTAAATGTGGTGCGTGGAGAACACACAGGGAAGCCATGCAGGTTATTTCGGGGCCGGCAGGCAAAGAGAAAATACATTTCGAAGCGCCGCCCTCTGACAGGATTCCCTCTGAAATGAAACACTTTCTAACGTGGTTCAATGAAACCGGGCCCGGAGGCCGGCGGGTGATGCAGCAACCCGTAATTCGCTCAGCCATCGCACATCTGTATTTTGAATCCATTCATCCCTTCGAGGACGGTAACGGCCGAATAGGGCGCGCTTTGTCTGAAAAGGCCTTGTCACAGGGGATTGGTCGCCCCGTTATGCTCAGCTTGTCCAGAACGATTGAGGCCAATAAGAAGGCCTATTATCAATCGCTGCAGACAGCGCAGCGAGCAAATGAAGTGACTCCATGGCTCGAATACTTTGCTAACACGGTCCTTGCCGCACAAATCGAAGCTGAGGAGCAGATTGGTTTTACTCTCAAAAAAGCGAAGTTTTTTGATCGCTACCAAGAGGCCATGAATGCACGTCAGAAACGGGTGGTTCAGCGTATGCTGGACGAAGGACCAGGCGGTTTCGAAGGCGGCATGAGCGCTAAAAAATACATAGCGATTACACACACATCCAAGGCAACCGCCACCCGGGATCTGACAGACCTGGTTTCACTCGGTGTGTTCAATCCCGTCGGGGCGGGGCGCAGCGCCCGTTATCGATTGAATATCTGAATATCAGCTTTCAACCGGCATATCCGGGTCATTGCCCCAGTCCGACCAGGCGCCGGGATAGCCTTTGACGTTCTTGTAACCTAACTGCTTGAGCACCATGTAGGTGTGCGAAGAGCGGTGGTGGGTCTGGCAGTAGGCGATCACTTCCTTGTCCGGTGTGACGCCGATGGCTTCCAGCATGCCGCGTAGCTCGGCCTCAGGGCGCAGGCTGGGCGGGTTGTCGGGGTCCATGGCGTCAGTCCAGTTGAAGTTGACTGCACCGGGTATGTGACCGCCGCGCTGTGCGCGTACATCGGTTCCGTTGTATTCGGCCGGTGTACGGCAGTCGAGCAGGGCGAGATCGGGCGCACCCAGGCGGGATTGGATATACGCCTTGTCGGCCAGGTTGTTCCCGGGGCGTGGGGTCTGATAACCCGTAGGCGTAGACTGAGCGCCGCCGCTGGAAATTTCAAAACCGGCATTCATCCAGGCGCCGAGTCCGCCATCCAGTAATGAGCCGGCACTGTGTCCGGCGGCATCCAGTGTAAAGAGCAGG
Organism: uncultured Salinisphaerales bacterium; assembly: GCA_913055805.1. Classification (GTDB taxonomy): domain Bacteria; phylum Pseudomonadota; class Gammaproteobacteria; order Nevskiales; family CAJXLF01; genus CAJXLF01. Next base: position 72,559 of record CAJXLF010000002.1, on the reverse strand, counting down.
CGTCCGGCCTTGCCGCCGCCTTCACGGTCATAAGCCACTACATGCAGGCCTTCGCTGAGTCCCATGGCAGAAAACGCCTGACTCAAGCTTGCTGCGTCCGGAACCAGCCCCATAACCGGCGGCTCAGCCGTAACGAAATCCGCGTAATCTATATGTACAGCCCCCGGAACATGAGCGGCCTCGTAGTCCTCCGCCGAACTGACATCAACAATCAGAAGATCAGGATTGGCGAGCTGCTTGTGCAGGGTTTCGGCGCTGATAACGGGTGTCAGATCCGTAGCCATATGATCAATCCTATTTATAAAGTGCGCGGTTGCAGGCATGCACCTGCTTGAAGGCTTCGTAGAATCCATTCAGGGTGACACTGGGACTGTCGAAGGCGCCATCCACAGGGGCAAACCGCAGGCGCAGGCGGAAACTCAGAACGTCGGCAAAGCTGTCGACAATACGTTTGCTGCGTTCCGGGCCGAAGCCCAGCAGTATGTCGTGTTCGCCGAGCTGGCGGTCGATGGTCTGGAACTTCAGCCGTTCATCCCACAATCCAAGATTCTGTTTGTAGGCATGGAACTTGGTCGGTGCCTTTTCCAGTCCGGCTTCGCTCTGCACAATCACGCGGGGCTTGTCCCAGGTGCCGCCCACACTGACCGAGGCAAAGAAGAAAAGCTGATTGAGCCTTCCAATATATACCGTGGGTGACACAGCCCAGCATTCACCGGAAAGAATATGCGTGCCTTGCGGGCCAATGAAATCCCAGTAACGGGCGCGGGACATGGGTCGGGTGATTTCGCCGCGCGCCCAGCGGGCCTCGGGTGAATTGGGATTGGGCGCGGCGCCCGTCACCTCGACACACAATGCCCCTTTTTGGGTTTGCCCTTCTTCGCAGCCGGCGGCCTGGGTCTCGAATCCGGATAAGGACAGGCAAAACAAAAGGCAGGCCATGATGGCCTGCCTTGTAGTTATCGCCCGGGATGCAGTTCTCGCTGGCAGCATCTTGATGGGCACCGGATTATTCGCCAGCGGTCTGGCCAGCCAGATACATCCAGGTTTCGATCACCGTATCCGGATTCAGCGAAACGCTTTCTATGCCTTCATCCAGCAACCATTGGGCGAGATCCGGATGGTCCGAAGGGCCCTGACCACAGATGCCGATATATTTACCGGCCTTGCGGCAGGCCTGAATGGCCAGATGCAGCATCACCTTGACGGCCGGGTCGCGCTCGTCAAACAGATGCGCAATAAGGCCGGAATCCCGGTCCAGACCCAGGGAAAGCTGGGTCATATCGTTGGAGCCGATGGAAAAGCCGTCGAAGTATTCCAGGAACTGATCCGCCAGTACGGCATTGGAGGGCAGTTCGCACATCATGATCAGCTGCAGGTCTTCCTTGCCACGTTCCAGGCCGTTTTCCGCCAGCAGTTTGGTCACCTGTTCGGCTTCACCCAGGGTGCGCACGAACGGAATCATCACCTTCACGTTCTTCAGCCCCATTTCCTCGCGTACGTAACGCAGGGCTTCGCATTCCATTTCGAAGCAGGGGCGGAAGGATTCGGCGATATAACGCGATGCGCCACGGAAACCGATCATGGGGTTTTCCTCATGCGGTTCATAGGCACGGCCACCGATGAGGTTGGCGTATTCATTCGACTTGAAGTCGGACATGCGTACGATCACCGGTTCCGGAGCAAAAGCGGCGGCAATGGTGGAAATACCTTCGGCCAGACGCTTGACGAAATAATCACGCGGGCTGGCATAGCCGGCAATATGGTGCTTGATGGTTTTCTGGATATCAGCCGGCTGCTTGTCGAGCTCCAGCAGCGCCATCGGATGAATACCGATCATGCGATTGATGATGAACTCCAGGCGCGCCAGCCCGACACCCTTGTGAGGAATACCGGCAAAGTCGAAGGCGCGGTCGGGGTTGCCGACATTCATCATGATCTTCAGCGGCACATCCGGCATGTTATCCAGTTCGACTTCATCCACCTGAAAGTCGATATTGCCTTCGTAAATCATGCCGGTGTCGCCTTCGGCACAGGACACCGTAACCTGTTGCCCGTCCTTGAGATTGTCGGTGGCATCGCCACAGCCCACAACCGCCGGAATACCCAGCTCACGCGCGATGATGGCGGCATGGCAGGTGCGGCCGCCACGGTTGGTCACAATGGCGCTGGCGCGCTTCATGACCGGTTCCCAGTCCGGGTCGGTCATGTCGGTGACCAGCACATCGCCTTCCTGCACCTTGCTCATCTGCGAAATATCGTCCAGCACGCGTACAGGACCGGCGCCGATCTTCTGACCAATGGCGCGGCCTTCGGTCAGCACATTGCTGCTGCCGTTCAGCTTGTAGCGCTGCAGGGTGTTGGCCGAGGAACGTGACTTCACGGTTTCCGGGCGTGCCTGCAGGATATACAGCTTGCCGTCGATACCGTCCTTGCCCCATTCGATATCCATCGGGCGACCATAGTGCTTCTCGATAATCACGGCCTGGCGGGCGAGTGCCTCGACATCTTCATCATTCAGGCAGAAACGAATGCGGTCTTCCTCGGGGACATCCACGAAGTGCACGGTCTTGCCCAACGTCTTGTCGCCGGTATAGATCATCTGCGTGGCCTTGGCGCCCACGTTACGGCGCAGTACCGCGGGGCGGTTCGCTTCCAGGTTGGGCTTGAAGACATAGAATTCGTCGGGATTCACCGCACCCTGCACCACGCCTTCGCCCAGGCCGTAGGCGGCGGTAATGAACACCACGTCCTTGAATCCGGATTCGGTATCGATGGTGAACATCACGCCCGAGGCGCCCTTGTCCGAGCGCACCATGCGCTGAATGCCGGCGGACAGTGCCACCTGGCTGTGCTCGAAGCCGTGGTGGTCGCGGTAGGAAATGGCGCGGTCGTTGAACAGGGAGGCAAACACGTCCTTGATGGCCAGCATCACGCTGTCCAGGCCCTGCACGTTCAGGAAGGTTTCCTGCTGGCCGGCGAAGGAGGCATCCGGCAGGTCTTCGGCGGTGGCCGAAGAGCGTACGGCCACGGAAATTTCGGCGCCGGACTCTTCCACCAGCTGGTTATAGGCTTCGACAATCTCTTCCTGCAGACCGGCGGGGAAGGGGGCTTCAACCACCCACTGGCGGATCTGTGCGCCGGTACGGGCCAGGGCTTCCACATCGTCTACATCCAGGGCATTCAGCGCTTCGTTGATGCGCTCGGCCAGATTCTCGTGCTTGAGGAATTCGCGATAGGCTTCAGCGGTAGTGGCAAAGCCGTTGGGTACGCTCACGCCGGCATCGGCCAGATTGCTGATCATTTCGCCGAGGGAGGCATTCTTGCCGCCTACCTTCTCGACATCGCCCATGCCCAACTGGTTGAACCAAATAACGTTCTTGCTGCTCACTATCTTCCCCTGAGCGGATGAGTTGCTACACTGTGCGCCATCACCAACCACTGGTTTCAGCATGTCGCTCAACGAAAAGCGCACCGTGTTCTACTTGTCCGACCGCACGGGTATTACGGCCGAAAACCTCGGTCACTCTCTCATGACGCAGTTCGACCTGTCTGAGTTCAAGCAGATGACACTGCCTTTCATCAATTCGGTCGACAAGGCGCATGCCACCGTTGAATACATCAATATGGCCGCAAAGGAGAGCGGAAAGCGGCCTATTATATTTAGCACGACCGTGAATGACGAGATTCGCAGCATTCTCAGGCAAGCTAACTCCCTGTTTTTAGACCTTTTTGACAGTTATCTGGGGCAGATTGAGTCGGAGCTGCAGCAGAAATCCGCGCATGTTGAGGGCAAGGCACACGGTGTCGTGGGCAGCCAGGAGTACAACTCCCGTATCGATGCCATGCATTTTGCCCTGCAGCACGATGACGGCAGCAGCATCCGGGAATTCGACAAGGCCGACGTCATTCTTATCGCACCATCCAGGTGCGGAAAGACGCCCACTTGCATCTATATGGCCATGCAACACGGCCTGTATGCCGCGAATTATCCGCTGACCGAGGAAGATCTGGAGAACCACCGCCTGCCCAGGGTGTTACAGGAGCAGAAGGGCAAGCTGTATGGACTCATCAGCGACGCGGAACGCCTGCACCAGGTACGTAATGAGCGCCGTCCGGGCAGCAAATACGCCTCACTGGCCCAGACCAACTACGAAATCCGCCAGGCCAAGCAGTTGTATCAGAGCAACGGTATTCCCTTCATGGACTCCACCAATCACTCCATTGAAGAGATTGCCACCGTGATCATGCAGGACAAGGGCCTGCGTCGGCAGAGTTTCTAGATCAGCCTTTCTGTCTGCCCATCAACACGCGCGTGATCCAGCCGCTGATAATGGGCGACACCATCAGAAACAATAAGGCGCTGCCGGCGAAGATCAGCGAGGCTGCTTTCTTGCGTTTGTAAGCGATCGATTCAGTGATCTCATAGCGAATAGCCGTCTTGTGCTTGGCTTCCTGCTCCTCGCTGAGTACTACAGGCTCGGAAGCCTGCATCAGCAGCAGCGCCTGCTCTTCCTGGCTCAGGCTCTCAAAATCATCCTTGTGCTTGCCCAGGCGATTCAGATTGGCCTGTTCCATACGGGCTATTTCCTGCTTGTAGGCCATCTCAACACGGGAATCGATCTCAAACTCACCGGGATTGCCGACTTCGTTGTATTTCTGCAGGCCCCAGGCGAGCAGAACAGCGCCAATGACCATGAAAACGCGGGAAATGTTGTTGGGGTTGCCGGCAAGCATGGGGCATTCCTGAAAAGTGAGGGCACATCTTAAAGGTTTAATGCTGGTTAGTGTAAAGCGATGTCCGGTACACTAGGTCAGCATGAGTACGGAACTATCGGAAAATCAACTGACTATGCTCCGAGAAGCGCTCCTTGAGGCCTATCCGGATGTGTGGGCAATCTATCTTTTCGGTAGTTTTGCCAAAGGGCAGGCATGGCCTTCCAGCGATCTGGATATCGCCTTGCTGCTGCCACCTGGTGAAACCTTGCACGATAAGCTTTCCGTCGTGGCGAAAATTTCCAGCCAAGTTGGCCATGAACTCGATCTGGTTGATATCCGGCAGGCTGGTAATGTGCTGAGGAATGCAGTACTCAGCGACGGCAAGATATTGCATCTGTCAGAGCCGGCCAAAACGCTGGAATGGGAAGCGATCAGCATGACCGACTATGCGGATTACTGCACCGCTACGCGGGCCATACGTGAGGATTTTGACAAAACCGGCATAGGCTATGCCTCATGACCGAGCCGACTGCTCAGAAAATCACGTCGCTTCAACGTTGCGTAAGCCGCGCACGCCAAACTCATGAGCAGGCAGGTGAAAACTTCAAGAGCGACTTCGACCTGCAGGATGCCGCCATCCTCAACATACTCCGCGCCTGTGAGCAGGCTATCGATCTCGCCAATATGCTTATTCGGCTGCGGCGTATGGGTATTCCCACAGAAAGTCGGGATTCGTTCCGGATACTGCAGCGGGAAAATATAATCACGGCTGAGAGAGCAGACAAAATGTGCGCCATGGTGGGGTTCAGGAACCTGGCCGTGCACCAGTATCAGGACATCAATCTGGCCATAGTCGAGAGCTTGATCGAAAAAGACTTGGGTGTGTTGCTGGACTTTGCAGAAACGATTCGGGCAGAACTGAATAAGAAATGATCAAAGAGGGCGCAATCAGCTCATTCCTACACCCAAACCCGAAAATTTCCCCTGTCATTCAGCCTATATTCATCTAGAATTCATAATATTGTCAGAATATTGCGAACCGAAATTGGCACAAGTTCTGCATTGTTTTAGTGCAGCGGTTACAATGACCACAGGAAACACAAGGCAAATCTAAGTGGCAAACGTCCTACTATTACAAGGTCCCTTCGGGCCGTTCTTCAGGCGATTGGCACGCGACATGGAAGCCGACGGTGTCACGGTTCACAAGGTGAACTTCAATGCAGGGGATGCATTATTTTTTCGTCATCCAAACGCTGTCAGCTACCGGGGCAAGGTAGAAGACTGGCTGGATTTTCTGAACGAGCTGCTGGAAGCACGTGACATCCAGCAGATTTATCTGTTTGGCGACTATCGGGTCTATCACAAGCTGGCCATCCGACTGGCCGAGGAAAAAGGCATCCCGGTGTACGTCTTCGAGGAAGGCTACCTGCGGCCGGACTACATCACCATGGAAGAGGGCGGCATGCACTGCAATTCGCGCATGCCACGGGATCCCGACTTCTACCGCAATCTGGATCTGCCTGAGCCGCCGGCACCGAAGCCGATAGGCAAATGGATCGGCCGGGCCGTGGTGTATGGCGCCATATATTACGTATACAGCAACCTGCTGAGCTTTCTGTACCCGTATTACCAGCATCACCGCGGTTTCAACACGTTGAAGCAGGGGCCCATTCTCCTGGTCAAGGGCGGTCTTTATGTATGGGACCGCTTCTGGGATCGCCGTAAGGAACACATCTTCAGCACCTGGTTGTCCGGCCGCTACTTCTTTGTGGCCCTGCAGGTAAGAGACGATGCCACTATTCTGCAAAATTCCGAGTACAAAACGGTTTCATGCTTCATCAAGGAGGCGGTGAAATCGTTTGCCGAGCATGCGGACAAGAAAGACTTCCTGGTGATCAAGCATCATCCCTTCGATACCAGCTTCCGTGGCTACGCCAAGCTCATCCGTGAACTCAAGGAAATGTATGAGCTCGGGGAGCGGGTCATCTACATTCACCACATGTCTGTGCCCATGTTGCTGAAGAATGCCAAAGGAACAGTTGTGGTGAACAGCACAGTAGGCATGTCCTCCATTCACCATGGCACGCCGGTAAAGGTGATGGGCAATGCGGTCTACAATTTTGAGGGCCTGAGCACCAAGACTTGTCTCAATGATTTTTGGCACGCTCCCAGCCCCGTAGACAAGCAGCTTTATGAGCAATACCGAAGCCACCTGCTCGCTACCAATCAGCTCAACGGCAATTTCTATAAACGGCTGAATGCGGACTCAGTCAATACGGGTATCTCCTGGCGGGAAAGGCCCTGGCTGGAAGCCAGATCTATGTACGAGCTTGTAGAGAATCCACAGCTCAAACACGTCACCAGCGGCTAGAACACGCCATAGCCTTAATATAGCCTCCATGTGATCTTCACAGGTTGCAGGATCGGCATTATTGTTTGACACAGCATGGAACAGGCCCGGAGATACAGTTGATCACTGACTTCCCCATAGAAGAAATCGACTACAGAAATCTCGGCAAAATCATCTTCACCTCCGATTTGCTGAGAATTGACGATCGTGAGCGGGACGTTATACCCAATCCCCAGCGAATGAATGTGGACTGGATCCACAGTCTGATCTGGCCGAAACTGGAAAGATTTCTCGCGGCGAATAATTCATCACTGCAAGCCGAATCAGTCTTGGGCGATGAAGAGTGTTGGCAGTCTCTCAGAGTCAAGCTCTACGAGCGCCTGTCACTTGAAATGAATACGGATAGCTGGGCCAAGTTGTATTCAGGCGAGCAAAACTTTGATGCAGTCGCCGAAGCAATGAAGGGGCTGTTTCAGGATACCCTGGTCATTGGCTATGAAATACCGCCGTACCTGCTGAAATATCTGAACGCGGGAAAAATCCCCTACATTGATCTGCATGTGCATCCCGTCAGGTTCTTGCCGGATTACATGTTCGGTATACGAACCAACGTGAGGGCGATAGCGGAGCTATTGAATACAGTCAGATTGCCGGAATCCTTCATGTATGAGCATGCGGATATTCTCAAGGCCAGATCGGCCAGGGTGTTTTTCGAGCCCATCGAAAACGGCAGTGTGCTCTTCCTGGGGCAGACATCCACCGATGCTTCACTCATAGCCGGCAAGCGCATGATGCGTTACAACGACCTGGAAGCCAATCTGATAAATCTATGCATGCAGCATCGGCATGTGTACTACAAGAAGCACCCACACCTTGAGCCGAAAGCTGAAAAAAGGCTGCGTAGTCTGATAGACAACATCAAGAACTGCACATGGCTGGAAGCCAATATCTACGATGCTCTGGGTGCTCCGCAATTTACCACTGTTGCCGCATTATCTTCTGGAGGACTGGTAGAGGCCCGATACTTCAGCAAGAAGACAATCAGACTGCTGGAAAGCTCGCAACACCTGGAAGAGAACGGTCAGCCCGCGCCGGATTTATACATGCCGATATATGAACACCCTTTGAAATCCCGCCTATGGGAGGATGTCCTGCAGTGCAAATCTGCCGAGCCGGCAGATTACAGCTATCAATACCAGGGCGAATTGCTCAAATCATCATTGAACATCGTGTGGGGCAGGTAATACGTGCCGGCAGAAAAAACCATCGTTTACGACGCTTCTCGACTGTTATCGCGTGCTACAGCCAACACGCCGACCGGTATTGATCGGGTAAACCTCAATTACCTGCTGCACTTCATCAATAACCCCGAATATCGGCTGATCTGCATCGCGCTGAAAAAGGGTAACGCTCGCTGTCTGGATGAGAATACAGTTGGCGACCTGCTGCACAAACTGGCCGCCATGTGGCAGCCAAACAATATCTGGGCCGCCGAAAAACAGTCAATTAGCAATTACGTCAGCCTGCAGAAAAACGAAAAGCTCTACGTGTCGAAAAGTCCGGTAGGCAGAACTTTGTTTACCGGCCATTTTCTTGAGCTGGCGAAAAACAGGCAAGAGAGATACATCTATATCAATGTGGCTCACCAGGGCATCAACGATGAGGCATTTCTATGGGCACTGAAACACAATCTGGGATGCGAGGTTATTTCTTTCATTCATGACCTGATCCCGATTACTCACCCGGAATATACGCGTGAGGGAGAGACCGCAAGGCACGTTGACCGTATCAATGGGGCTCTGAATTTTTCCAAGCTGGTGATTGTTAATTCGAATCATACGCAAAAAGAAGTATTGCAATACGCAAGGGAGAAAGGGTTACCCCAGCCCAAGGTGATTCCTTTGTACATCGGCGTAGAGCCATTAGACTTATCCGGTGCCGAAAATGAGCCTTACGACATCAACTTAGCGGGACAGGATTATTTCGTGGTGCTGGGTACCATTGAGCCTCGCAAGAACCACCTGTTGTTGTTGAATATCTGGCGAAGCTTTGTGGAGGAGGGCATTGAGAATATTCCCAAGTTGGTTGTTATCGGCAAGCGTGGCTGGTGCAACGAGAACATCATCGACATGCTGGATCGCTGTGAAAAAACAAAGCCACACGTTGTTGAGTTATCGGATATCAGTGACCATCAGCTTGTTCAGTTGCTGAAAGGCAGTAAGGGACTACTTTTTCCAAGTTTTGTCGAAGGGTGGGGGATGCCGCTGATTGAAGCCCTCTCGCTAAAAGTACCAGTTATATGCAGTGATCTTGATGTGTTCAGGGAAAGCGGCAAAGATCTGCCCACATTCATTGATCCTCTGGACGCCAATAGCTGGAAGAAAACAATTCTTCAAGCAGCTCACGAATCTATTTCAACCAAAGAAGTGCCTGAGTTACCGTCTTGGGAAGCTCACTTTAGAATTCTCGATCTGGAAATCAACCAACTGGAGTCTGAAAAGGCAGCTGAATATGCTTTACGGCCTATTAGATTTGATACGGGTTTTATACAACAACTTAAAATCTCATTGATCGCGTTTTTGCTACGCGTAGTCCCCGAGAAGACGGTGAGAAAATTTTTAAAGTTCAAGAGGACACCAGTGCAATCCATGGTTGATACCCGATTCAAGCCGATACAAAAATTAGGGAAATTTCTGGCCAAGGGCTAAGAGTAGAGCTTGGCTGACAATTCTATATTTCAGGTGATATTTATGTCTGACAAAAAAACATATGAGGTTATGGAGGAGGAAAAATATAAGAAGATAATGAACGATAAAGATTTATTAGAAAAAATAGCGAGGAAGGAAGCAGCTAACTCGGTGTATTCGACCAAACAGTCTCGATTTTATGAGCATGTATACAGAGAGCTGTATCCTTCTGATTCTCTTGAGAACAAACGATTTTTGAATATTGGCCCGGGAAGTTTCAGGCACAAGTATTGGACGAACTCCGACAAGAAATTTCTTGATAACAAAACTTGGGCAGAGTCCAGAAGTCACCAATACAGTAGCTCAATTGATATTGATTGGGACATTCTGCAGGGAGGTGAACTCCCTTTGGCTGATAACAGTATCGAATTGGTCTATTGCAGCCACGTTATTGAGCATATTTGGAATAACGATGTGCGTCATTTATTAAGGGAGGTTTGCAGAGTCCTTAAGTCAGGAGGAATTCTGAGGCTTGTAACGCCAGACGCTGATTTGGCTGTCAACTCATGGGTCAGGAAGGATTGGTGCTACCTTGCTTCTTACTATTGGAAAATAGAGAAGAAGAGAGAATTCAAGCATTACATACAGTTGGCGCAATCTCGCACCTCCTTTTTTCTGTTGGATCAGTTTTCACTTATTACTCACCCTAAAAATCGAGTAAACATCACACCAGGCCAGGCCGATAGTTTCTTCGAAAGATTTCAAACTCCGTATGACGCCTTAGACCATGCTTCGGAGCTTTCTGACCGTGACCTTAATGTTGAGCTAGGACGGCATGTCAATTGGTTCAACACGAACAAGGTTATTTCGTTTTTGGAAGAAGCAGGTTTTAGTGAATCTGTACGATCATCGTATGGCCAAAGTCTTGCGGTACCACTTCGTGACCTTAGGTTATTCGATAAGACGGATCCTGATATGTCTCTATATGTAGATGCCATCAAGTAAAAAATGAACGTTTTATATTACTTAGAGCCATGGGTTGAGCTGGACCGTCCGCTATTCAGACTGGGAACAATACGCAATCACCTGCGTCATGAGATGAACTGTCTTCTGAAAGCCGGGCATGCTGTGGGTATTGTCTTGGGAGAGGCAGTAGCGAATGAAGCCGAACGTGAAAGTCTGATACCTGAGGGGGTTTCTCTTTACACCATTAAGCAGGCAGATTTACTGAAAGTTTTCCCATCTTATTTTCCTGCGTCTCTGTCCTTGTTTCGCGGAGAATCAACTCAGCAGCAATTGAGGCAATTTGATGAGATTCTTAGTCCTGTAATTGGTGATTTCAAGCCTTCGGTAATGGTTTGTTACGAATCAGCCTCTGATACGACACTCAGGCTTTTGTACAAAGATATACCAATATTGAGTTCAACTCTGGGAATATTTTCCAGGCCTCCATACCCAGAAACGTTCTGCCTGGATCCGGTCGGTATATTTTCTAACTCTTGGTTGGCAAAGTTTGGTAAAGAAAAATTTTCGAGTCTCCATGTAGGTGAAAAGGAAAGAGTTTTCTGTGACAACCTGCGACAAAAATATTTCAATGGAATAATCGAAAGCTCAAATCCATTTCAAAAAGATAAACTTTGTAAAGGATTTGAAAAAACGGTATTGCTACCTCTGCAGGTATCTAATTATTTTGCCTTTGACGCCTGCCTTCCAGAAGGGATCAGTTTCTCCAGTCAATTTGATTTTCTTTGCTGGGTGTTATCTCAGGTGCCTTCGGATATTGGCGTATTGGTTACAGAGCATCCGGCACAACCTGTCATTAACAAAGGAAATTACGCATGGCTGAAGAAGAACTTCCCCAACCTCATTTATGATTACAAATTTCGAGATACCGCTTGGGTATCTCAGTATCTTATGAGTGTTGTGGATGGGGTTATTACTGTTTCTTCATCATTAGGCCTTCAAGCATTTTTCCTTAACAAGCCATTATGCGTAATTGGAAAGTCCCACTTAAATCCGCTGGCCACTACCACTGAAATACAAGAATTTACTTCAAGTTTCCTTGATATCAACCTCGTTAATGATGACAAGATTTACTATTTACTAAATCACTATTATCCACTGACGAAATCGTATTTATATGAGGGGGGGTATCTTGAACGATGTCTGGAAAATACAATTCAATATCAAGCAAGCCGCCCAAATACAGAAGCTTTGCTTGAAATTGATAATAAGCAGGAACGCTTGCTTGAGAGGTTGTTAGTACCGGGTAGCAGCGGGACAAACGGACTGAACAAGGCCGGGCGAGAAGTTACTCACTACAGACCTTCGTCTGTTAAATCTGTCACTAAAAAGAAAATAAGGAAGGAAATAGATAGGGCAAAGTGTATATCGTTCGACATTTTTGACACTTTACTTGTTAGAGATTACTCCAGTCCGGATGATTTGTTGCGCGAGAGTTCGACACGTGCGACGGACTATCTCTGGAGAAATGTCCATCACGATATCAATAGTGAGGAATACTACGAGCTTAGGAAGAGGACAGCAAGAAATCTTCTTGAACAGGCGAAAAATAATGATCAAGAAGATATTACCCTCAGAGATATCTATAACGGCATGCGAAAAACTCTTGGAGTGAGTAAAGAAGTGGCCGTTAAGTTAAGAAAAATAGAGTCTGATCTGGAAATTAGGCATACGAAACTTCGTGGCTCCATATCCCAGCTATATGAATACGCAAGGGCCCGGAACAAGGAGATAATACTTACATCAGACATGTATCTAGATTCAGATATTGTTGACTTGATGTTGCGTAAAAATAATATACAGGGCTATGAAAAGTTATACCTTTCTTCAGAATTAAAGCTTCTGAAGAAAACCGGAAATTTATTCAAGCATATACTTTCAGACAGGGGCATTCGTTCTTCCAATTTGCTGCATATCGGTGATAACGCAGTTTCTGATTATTCAATACCCAAAAAATTAGGTATACGGTCAATATTAATTCCAAAGTCCATCGAGTCGATGTACGCCAATCCGTACTACCATCGTGCATGGAAGCGTATTGGCAATAACCCTGGATCTATGCATTGGATTTCGACTTGGCAAGGACTGGTATCGAATCGTCTTTTCGGCACATCAAATATATCTCGTTCAAGTAAATCGCTTTTCTCAGGCAGTGCTATAAATCTGGGCTACGCTGCAGGCGGTCCAATCATTGCCGGCTTTGTTGCCTGGCTCATTAGAGAACTGGTTCGAGATAAAGTCGACCGCGTGTATTTTCTAGCTAGGGACGGGTGGTACCCCAAAACTGCCTACGACGTATTTACCCAGAATCTGGTTAATGCCCCTGAGGCACACTACCTTCTCGCATCCAGACGTGGGTGTATTATCCCTTCGCTAAAGAATTGGGATGACATTGAAAGTACCCTCGAAATGGGATTTTCTCCTGTCGAAGCTTCAGTGATCCTTCAGGATCGTTTTGGATTGGATTCGGCGCTGCTGGCCCAAGAGGATTGGGAAGACGCTGGATTCTCCTCTGGGCATGATCTTGTTACAAGCAAAAACGCAGATGACATAGCCAGACTGACGAAACTTTTGAAAAAGAAAGAAGCGGCGGTTTTGAAGAACGCGGAACATGAACGGGATGCCTATGTTAAATATTTAACTGACGAGGGCGTTTTCAAGGAAGGTCGAATCGCCATAGTTGATATTGGGCACAATGGCACATTGCAACTTGCATTATCAAAGCTAACCGGTGTGGAGATAGGGGGGTATTACTTTTCAACATTTGAAGGTGCCTTGAAACTAGTAAATAACAATCTGCCAGTTAAGTCTTACCTGCTGAGCTTCGAAGATCACATTAATTCCGAACATTTTTATTGTAAAAATATTGGCATGTTTGAATTTTTATTCATTCCAGATAAGCCTAGCTTTCAGAGGATAAGGCTTGCCAAGAGAAGCGAAGAGGAGGGATCTGAAGCGCTGGAAGAATTTGTAGAAGGGGATGAATCAGTTAGGAGAAATGTGGCCTCACAAATCGAATCGGGTATCAATGACTTTATAAACGATATTTGGGGCATTCTGAGAGAAGATGCGTGGCGGGAGGTGATAGAGCCTGAGGCCACTATGGCGCTTTACAGAGATTTTATCGAGACACCGTGTACTGAGGATATAAACATCGTCAAGGATGTAAGCTTTGTTGATGCCTATGGTGGATCTAAGGAAAGATATCTGATTCATCCTGAGATATTTTTAGCTCCGAAAGTCAAAAAACATCTCTACATTAGTATGAGTTGGTGGAGGGCAGGCGCAGAAACATTGCTTGGTTCTAGTGCGAGTTCAAATGTTATTATTCGATCAAAAGGAATAAGGTTGCTTGAGAAATTCTTGACTAAACCCTATGCTTTCTTTGCTGATGGAAAATCAGCTTGGAAAAGATTATTTAGGCATTTGTACGGTAATCACATACTGGGCAGAATTTTAGAACTTATCACTATCAGTGTCGGAAAAGTGTATTTTAGAATCAAATACTAAATTTTCCTAATAATCCGTAAAATCACAGAAATGCAGGTTTAGAATTTTCACAAAATGCAAGAATCAATAGCAAAGTTGTGTACGTTTATTGAAACCTCTTACCATCAGAAAGAGGATTTATTAGTATTCAACCATATACCTAAAACAGCGGGAACCACTTTTAAGCCCGCCCTTAGAAAGTATTTTACGCGCCAAGAAATTCTGCCGATCCCTTGGACGGGATATTGGCATAGCATGGAAAAAATTTTTGCTCTGACTGAAGAAGAAAAATCCAAGATAAGATTCATTGAAGGACATCAGCCCTTTGGTATTCACGAAATATCTAATCGAAGAGTATTTAATATACTCTTTTTGAGAGACCCGATAGAAAGGGCGCTTTCACATTACTATTATTTTTCTCTGGACAAGTATTTTTCAATAAGGGAAGTGTATACAAAACCAAATGTAACCAGGGCGGGTTTTCCGGTTGTTTGGTATATGCAGAACTTTCAAACTAGATGGCTATCCAATATGTTTTTTGGAAATTATTCCCCAATGCAATCTGCTTACAATAGATCAAAATCTATTATTGAAAAATCTAATATAGGCATTGTTGAGGGTTACGATGAATCAATTAAATATTTTGAATGGGCTTTAGGTTATGAGCTTGACGTATCTGAAACCAAGAACGTTACGAAGCGAAAAAAATCAAAGAAAGATATTGATCCCGATGACTTAGTTTTGATTAAGAAGAATAATATACTTGACATTAATTTATATAAAGTAGGACTAAAGCAATTTTATAAGCAAATAGAATTTATGAAAAGCACATAGCTCCCACGAGCTTATTTTATTTTTATGATTTGAGTTGGCCAAAATCAACAAAGTACCATCACATTCTCCCACAATTATTTGAACCTTATGATGAATAGAAAGTTGACATTGCCTACAATTCACAAGCTAATTTGATCCGGTTCTTCTTCGTCAGTTGCCTCAGCCTTAGGTTAATCAGATATGTGTGGTGTATTTGTTGTAGTGCAACGGGATAAGCCAATCTTTACCGATAAACTTAAAAAAAGCATGAGAATGCTCAAGCATAGAGGCCCAGACTTTGACGACTATTTAATCAAATCTGAAAATTTCAAGAATGGATGGTTGAAGTCAAAAAAAATACACATCAGTTTGGCGCACACAAGGTTAAAAATCAGAGACTTAGGCGCCAAATCTAATCAACCTCTTATGGCACCAGAAGGATCAGTCATTTCCTTTAATGGTGAAATATATAATTTTGTCGAATTAAAAAATAATTTGTTGAGTGATGTGTGCTTTCAATCAACCGGTGACACAGAAGTCTTATTGGCAGGATTGATGAAATATGGCACAGATTTCCTTAATTATGTTAATGGCATGTGGGCCTTCTCGTTCTGGGACAATAAAAGTAAAACTTTAATTTCATCGAGAGATAGATATGGTAAAAAGCCACTTTATTATTACATTGGCGAGTCGGTGCTGTGCATTTCATCAGAAATTGCACCAATTCTGCATTATATTGATGAGAAGGTTAGCTTTAACAGAGAACTAACATCGTCGTTCATTTTTTATGATAACTACATTAATTTAGGCGCGGGCAACAGCTTCCTGAATGAAATCAAGCAAGTTAGCCCTTCTCACTACTTGGTGTTCGACCCGAATACCTGGTCTATAAATGAAAAGCGTTACTACACTCCAGAAGATGAGTTAAAAGCAAATGGGGCCGACTCATTTGAACAAGAAGAATTGCAATATCTGATTTTAGACGCAGTCTCGCTCAGAGCTAGAGCTGACCGGCCTATAGGCCTTTTACTATCTGGGGGAATTGACAGCTCGTTAATATTAAATGCTCTTGTGCAACTGGATTTGCAGGATCAGATAAGAATTTATATCGGTGACACGGGAAAATCTGAAGATGCGTGGTATGCACAAGAGGTCGTTAAAGCCCTGAATGTCGAAGCTACTACTGTAAAGCTGCAATATCAGAATGAGGCTTTTGAAAGGTACCTTAAACAGCACATTCACTTCGGTAGGCCTATGCCACTATCTGGTAATGCAAATGCGATGACAAGCATGTATGAAGAAATTTCCAAAGAAGATGTGCCGGTCGTTTTAGACGGTACTGGAGCGGATGAGGTTTTCGGTGGCTATTGGGATCGATATCTCAAGATGGCAATTCATGATGCTGTTACCAGGGATGATGAGGAGTGGCTGGCATCTCTCCGATCAGAGAATGCCGACATTAAACTTTTATCAAGATTAATTAGAAGTGGCATCGAAGGTGGTGCAAAAAAGAGTATCTGCCCAGTTGCAGATCAATATAAAAGTGAAAATTGTTTAATTAAAAGAATTATTGATCCACTAGATGCGACGGAAATGAATTTGCAAACTGCCCTTGTCAAAGATGCGTTTGAAGGTCGGCTAGGAGTGTGGCTGGCGCAGAACGATAGTAACGCCATGATGTACGGTGTGGAAAATAGAAGCCCTTTTCTGGACTTTAGGTTAACGAAATTCATGAGCACGAACTATCGAGAGAAGTTTTTTGGCCAATGGAATAAGTACGAGTTAAGAAGGGTGTTTTCAAAATTTAAACCTTTGCCGACTCAGTGGCGAAGACAAAAGCAAGGTTTCCGTTGGCAAGTTCAAACATTCCTCACTGAGAACAAAGCAGAAGTATTAGAAATGATCATGTCTTCTAAATTGATAAACGAGTTTATTAATGTGAGAAAATTCTGTGACGCTATTAATAACGACACACTCAACTTTGAAAATCCCCTAACGCCGAAACTACTGTCAATTGCAGCGTTAGAAGATGCGTACAAAGAGTATTTGTAACCTTGCAAGTGTGTTGTTAAGTGAGTGGCTACCAGGTGCAGTATGAAAGTTAAGCTTATAGGGGATCACTCAGCCTACCATTGTGGTTGTGCCGCAGTAGTTTCCGTTATTCGGGACCACCTGGAAGCATTGAATTGGCAGCTAGTAGATGATGAGAATTTCGATCTGATACTAGTCAATGGTGAGGGTTCCATGCATCACTCATCACGCCCTTGGCGGGATAAAATGACATCCCTTACCAATGCTTTAAACCTTGGAAAATCGGGTATTCTGATTAATTCACTTTGGGAAAAGAATAACCATACTCATGACTCAACACTGAAAGCGCTAGATAAGATACAGGTTCGTGAGGTCATGAGTCGCGATGATCTGCTGCTGAATCATAATGTCGATAGCGTTGTCTGTCCTGATTTATCTTTGCAAGCGAAAATAGATATAAACGAAAGCTATAAGGATCTAAAGGGCAGGCGACTGGTGACTGACTTTTTCTCAAGTGAATTTAAATCTTTTGTGAAAATTACAGGTGGCCCTTTGGCAAAATCAAACTACATTGACATGTCTAAAGTTAATTGGTCTCAATTAGTTAACACTATGAAAACGTCATCTTTGGTTGTTACGGGTAGGCACCACGCTGTAATGGCTGCATGCAAGGCTCACGTGCCATTTGTTGCTCTGAAAGGAAATAGCCATAAGATAGAAGGTTTTTTAAAAACTTCCGGTTTTCCAATACCCGTATGTGAACACCCACATCAGATTCAGAATGCAATGCGCTGGGCAGAACGTAATTCTGGTGTTTTTTCTGAATTATTTTCATGGGTTGATGATTTGCCGCGATGGTCTTTGCTTTGACTTCCTCTGCCGATCATTTACGAAAGTTGCAGGATTTAATTTGGCAAAAGAACGTGGCTGTAGTCGGCAATGCGTCAGATAGCAAGTATTATTCAAATTCTATAGACGATTTTGATGTTGTGGTGCGGATGAACCTTGGCTATCTTCAAGGGCCTGAGAGGCCGGAAAACTCAGGAAAGAAGACCACGATAATAGCCATTTCAGGCTTCTATACAAGTGACCTTTTCGAGGTGACAAATTACGTAGTTTGGATGACGCATAAACTTAGAAAAGGCCTTGGAGAAGATGCAAAAAGTCGTCTTTTCTTTTATCCCATTCAGTGGTGGAAGCAATTAGCTGATACATTAAACGAGACGACAACTGATGAACAGAGGAAAGTAGAACCCTCTACAGGTTTAATGGTATTACATCTCTTGCTCAAACTTGGGGGTTCTAATTCAATTAAAACGTTTGGCTTTGATGGCTGGAATTCTGAAACTTGGTATGAAGGGTGCGTGCGCCCTGGCCCTCATTCGCCACTAAAAGAGGTTGAATTGCTAGAAACATGGGCGAAGCATGGGTGGATAGAGTTATTCCGTCCATAATGTTTTTTTATTGGTTGCTTTTTATTCAAAGCTGAAAAATTGATGACGACTTTTAAAGCTTCATTCGTGCTAAATCGTCGTGTTGTCTTTGCGCTTATGATGCGCGAACTCAAGACTCGTTTCGGAGAATATCACTTAGGATATGCATGGGCCATTTTGGAGCCACTAGCACATGTGGCTATTTTGTCCTTCATGTTTAGCACCATTCGTCAGAGACAGTTTTATGGGCATATTGAAGCCCCTGTCTTCGTAATATTAGGAATTATTCCTTTTTTTCTTTATCGAAACGTGTTGACTAAATGTATGGATGCGATCAAATCAAACCAGGGTTTGTTTGATCATAGACAAGTGAAGCCCTTGGACACTATTCTCGCTCGGACCATTATTGAAATAGTCATCCATGTTGTGACTTTTACGCTTTTTCTAATGGGGTGTTCTTGGCTTGGTTATATAGTTCCTATGCCTAATATATTAGAAGTCATTGGCATCTTTATTTTACTCAGTATTTTATCGTTTAATGCAGGCCTGCTCGCCGCAGTTTGTGGAACAATTTATAAGGAAACACGAAAGTTTATTCGTGTAACTCAACGGCCCATGTACTTTATATCGGGCGTTTTTTTTACCATTGAGATGCTGCCGGAAGAAGCGCGAATCTACTTGCTGTGGAACCCTTTACTACATGCGTTGGATTTTCTTAAAGACGCATTCATACCAACCTATGATTCTCCTGCCAGTTGGGAATATTTGATCGGCTTTACGATCAGCACAACCATATTGGCGTTAACCGCATATCGTGCAAGTTTATCCAGATTGATGAGGCCACATGATTAAGCTGGAGAATGTCACAAAATATTACAGGACGTTAAAAGGTAAGAAATATATCCTCAACAATGTCACCATGGAGTTTCCAGAGGGTAAGAACATCGGTCTCCTAGGGCGGAATGGGTCCGGCAAAACGACATTACTCAGAATGATAGGTGGCATAGAGACACCTAATAGCGGAGTAATTCTTCACAATGAGAATATCTCTCCACCCTTTGGCATGGCTGGAGGCTTCGCTAAGCAATTATCAGGGCGCGACAACGCAAAATTTGTGTGCCGTGTTCATGGGGACGATAAAAAAACCATGGCTGATAGGTTGGAATACATCGCAGAATTTTCCGAACTAGGAGAGTTTTTCGATATGCCTATATCCAGTTATTCATCAGGTATGGGTGCCCGCCTCAAATTTGCAATAAGTATGGCATTTGAATATGACTATTATTTAATTGATGAATTGATTTCAGTTGGCGATCAAAAATTTCGCCAAAAAGCACAGAAGGCCTTTTCTGAAAAACGTGGTAAAGCGACTGTGATTCTAGTTTCCCACAATATGAAACTACAAGAGCATGAATGTGATGTAGGCGTTTATCTACGTAATGGGCAGGCTTATTATTTTGATGACATCAAAGATGCTATATCTACTTACTTAAAGGCGGAAGGTTGATGAGTTCTCTGCGTAAAAATCGCATTCTTTATTTTTTCGCCGTACCTCTTTTAGTGGTTGGAGTTTACTTATATTTCTTTGCTTCCGACATCTATGTTAGTGAGGCGCAATTTGTCATACAGAAAGATAAGGAAACTGATCTCGGTGGACTGGATTTGGGCGTTATAGCAGCGGTCACGGGCACAGCTGTTTCGAACTACGATTCCATGCTGATTCGCAACCTTATTGAGTCCATGGGAATGTTGACCCACCTACAATCTAAGCTAGATATCAAATCGCATTACTCAAATAAATCAATTGATTTCTATGCTCGGCTTGACCCCAACGCATCAATGGAATCTTTTTTTGACTACTATCAAGATTTTGTAGAAGTGGAAGTCGAAGATCTATCTTCAGTAGTTACTCTTAAAGTCAAAGCGTTTAGCCCCGAAGAAGCACAACAGATAGCGCAAGATATTCTTCACAAGAGCGAGGATTTTGTTAACGAAATTGGCCAAAATCTCGGGCGCGAACAGACTAAATTTATGGAGTGGCAAGTCGGCGAGGCTGAGACTAGAGTCAACGAGGCAAATCAGGAACTAATTAAGATCCAGAATAGATACGATTTACTCACTCCTGAAACAGAGGCGGCGACCTTAACTGAAGTTATTGGTGTTCTGGAATCGGAATTAGCCATACAAAAAACTCAACTAAAGCAATTACAAAGCTTTCTCAACCCTAAGGCTCCGGAAATAGTGTCCTTAAAAGCCCGTATCAGTGCATTAGAGAACCAGTTGGCAACAGAAAGACAAAGGCAAACGGGCAAGGGAAGAAGGGAGGTGCAAGCATTAAACGAGGCCTCGATTGCTTACCAAGATGCACAACAGGACGTGCAGTTCGCGTTAAGTATTTATCAATCAGCGCTTAAATCGTTAGAGAACGCCAGGCTAGATGCGTCTAAAAAAGTTAAATATCTTGTAGTCATTTCTCCTCCCAACCTTCCCCAGGAAGCACTTTATCCACGTCGCTTCTATATACTTAGTAGTTTAGCTGCCCTACTGCTCTTGCTGTATGGTATCGCTCGCCTTGCCATTGCCACGATAGAGGATCATCGTGATTAAGCGACTGTTTCAATGGGTTTTCCTGTCTGTTTTGCTGGTGGTTACCTGCCCTTTGATGGCCCAAACTGAATTCGAGTCCAGACTGCCACCACTGCAAACTGAAATTCAGCGCCCGAATGATCTGGATATCAGCGCGCAGGAACGGAATTTGCCTCCCAACCAGGCAGAACAACCCCAGGTCGTCCAAACCAAGCCGGATCGGGCAGGGGTATTCGGCGAGTGGCTGTTCGATGGCAAGTTCGCTGGCAAGAGTTTTACCGGTTTCAATCCCAACTATCTGATCAATGTTGGCGATACGATTGTCTTGAAGTTATGGGGCGCCTTCGAATTCGAAGCGCCGCTTACTGTTGATGTCCAGGGCAATATTTTTGTGCCGCGTGTGGGCCCCATCAATGTGCAAAACGTGCGAAACGAGGATCTGAACCGGGTCGTCGAGGACCGCATCAAGTCCATTTACCGTGAAAACGTGGGTATCTACGCCAGCCTGGCGGCCGCTCAGCAGGTCAAGGTATTCGTCAGTGGCAACGTGAAAAGCCCGGGGCTTTATGAAGGCTTTTCCGGCGATTCTGCCCTGCATTTTCTTGATAAGGCCGGGGGTATAGCGGCAGAGCGGGGCAGTTACCTGGATGTACGCCTGTTAAGAGGCGGCCGGGTTCATCAGCAGGTAAATCTGTACGACTTCCTGCTTAATGGCCGTATGCCCAATATCCAGTTTCGCGATGGCGATACCCTGTTTGTGGCGCCACTCAAGAACACGGCTAATTTTACAGGCCTGGTCAAGAACCCATATCGATTGGAGTTCGTCTCCCGGGATTTACCTCTGCATGAAGCGCTGGACATTGTGGGGGTATTGCCCAATGCCACGCATGTGCGGGTCACCCGTAATCAGGGTGCAGAACGCAACGTCGAATATTTCTCCATCGATCAGGCGGACGCCATCGATCTGCAATCCGGCGACGAGGTCACTGTGCTGGCGGACAAGACGGTCGGTACGATCATCGTCCAGGTCGAAGGCGAGCATCTGGGGCTGGCCGAGTATGTTCTTCCTTATGGCGCCAAGCTGGGCGACCTGGTCAGAAAGATTCAGAAAAGCCCACAATCCGATGTCGATAACATCCAGCTCTACCGCAAGAGTCTGGCTGAACGCCAGAAGTTCATGCTGGAACAATCGCTCCGGGCATTGGAAAACAATGTGTTATCCGCACGCTCGGAAACTCTGGGTGAAGCAGGGTTGCGGACGCAGGAAGCCCAGTTGGTCTTGCAGTTTGTTGAACGGGCCAAGAAGGTACAGCCGCGCGGACAAGTCGTTCTGGCACAGACGGCGGACAAGATGGATGTTTCGCTGGAGGATGGCGACCGCATTCGTGTGCCCAAGAAGAGCAACTTGGTCAGTGTGCACGGCGAAGTATATTTCCCCAGTGCCTTCATCTATGAAAACAACCTGAGTCCGGAAGACTACATCGACAAGGCGGGCGGTTTCAGTCAGAAGGCCAACAAGTCGCGTGTGCTGATCATGCACCAGAACGGTTCGGTCGAGCAGTACCAGGCCAATGCCCTGTTTAATAACAGCGGACCGTTGGTAGCCGGTGATGAGATCCTGATCATGCCCGAAGTGGACTTCAAGACCTTCCAGTTCACCAAGGATCTTGTTGAGGTTATCTACCAGATTGCCGTGTCGGCAGGCGTAATACTAAGAATCTAAAGGCTCGTACCTGATGCCGAATTACAACCCTGATGATCGGCAGTGCCAGCAATTTCTGGGCAAAAACCTGCCGCATTATCACAAAATCTGGCTGAACACGGATATACATACACCGGGGCAGACCGACTGGACCGACGAATTTGAATATCTGGGCCTGAGTGACACAGATTTCCCTGGCAAGAATGTGCTGGATATTGGCGCTCTGGATGGAGTCCACTCCTTTAATGCAGAGAGACTGGGGGCTAAGCGGGTCCTGGCCGTTGATGTTGAAGATGTTGAAGACTATGACTGGGGATATGCGGGCCCACCAGGTCGGCTTAAAGGCAAGGGCGAAATCAAGAATCGGGTCTTTCAGGAGCTAAAGACTTTCTTTGCCTCTAATGTAGAGCGACAACGCCTTACGGTATACGAGCTGAAGCCCGAAGAAGTTGGGCAGTTTGATATCGTCTTTTTCTATGGTGTCTTATATCACTTACGCCACCCATTACTGGCGTTCGACCGGATTCGCCCAGTCTGCAGGGACATGATCTGTGTTGAAACCCATGTTGCCAAAATCGATCCTGCGTTGCCGTACTCTTTTTTCTATCTTGAAGACGAACTGGATGGCGCCTGCACCAATTGGACAGGCCCCAGCGAAGCCTGTGTTGTCCATTGGATGAAAGATGCGGGCTTTGAAAAAATCTACTACGAAAAAAAGCCTGCGAGAGACAGGCGCCAGAAATTTATAGGATTCGTTGATAAAGATCGCGTAGTCAATGATGCCATGCAGCTGAATTTCAGCTTGGCTGATGAGGAATACTTTCAGCGCTCCCGGCAGCAAGTCCTGCAGCGCATAAAACCGGATCATCCGCGAAAGACAAGCATTAAAAAACGTATTCGAAAGCTCCTGAAGCCTTTGAAGTAACTGATGCTGCTGGAACAAATCCAATCCAAGAATAATCCAGCCGATAGCTCAACAGCTATCGGCAGCTTTTCACTGGGCATTCGTTTTAAATCCAACCTGTCGGGCTTGTTAGGCGGGGTTACGCCCCACTATTTGCCGTTACACCCATCTTTGAGGAAGCTGGATGCCGTTCTGGGCTGGGGGTATCGGGGGAAATCCAGATTCGCCGAGTCTTTTGCCAGGCGGCGTGGATTACCGTTTATTCGCCTGGAAGATGGCTGGATACGTTCTCTCGGGCTGCAGGGCCGCTGGGGCAAAACCCTTTCAATAGTCTGTGACGATCTGGGTATCTATTACGATGCTACCCGGCCTTCCCGTTTGGAAAAACTGATTGTCGAGGGTGGCTTTGATGAGCAGACGCTGGAGTTGGCAAGAGCGCTGAGAGAGCGGATAACCCGGCTCAGAATCAGCAAATACAACCATGCACCGGCGGCACCGGAGTTACCCGCGGGTCCCAAGGTGCTGGTGGTTGACCAGACATTCGGCGACTTGTCCATCAAGCATGGTCTGGCGGATGAACACAGCTTCCATCATATGCTGGAGTGCGCCCTGTTGGAGCATCCGGAGTCAACCATATACCTGAAGGTACATCCTCAGGTAGTGGCGGGGCGACGGCGCGGGCATTTTGACCTGAACAGTTTGCCTGAACGCGTGCGAGTTCTCGCTGATGACATGAATCCCCTGGGCCTGATCGAACAGATGGAACATGTACATGTTGTGACTTCCCAGCTGGGTTTCGAGGCGCTCATGCTGGGCAAACCCGTGACCTGTCATGGCATGCCTTACTACGCAGGCTGGGGTTTGACCGATGACCGTGTCAGCTGTGAGCGGCGCGGTATCGTCCGTTCTCTGGATGAGGTATTTGCCGCCGCCTACCTGCGTTATGCGCGTTATTACAATCCTGTAACCGGGCGGCCCTGCGAACTGGACGAGTTTCTCGATTTTTTTTCGCTGCAGTTGAACGGAAACCGGGGGCGATACTTCTGCCTGGGCTTCCGCTATTGGAAGCGCTACATCATTCGCGCCTTTCTGCAGGGCCCGGATGTGGACATCCGCTTCTGTAACGACCTGGCTCAAGCCGAAGAGCAGGGGTTAAGTCACGAAGACAAGCTGGTGGTCTGGTCGAGCCGTGAGGCGAGCGATCTGGGTGAATACTGTGCCGAGAAACAAATAAAGCTGCTCAGGGTCGAGGACGGATTTTTGCGCTCGGTCGGACTTGGTTCGGATTTCGTGACGCCCATTTCACTGGTGGTTGACGATGGGGGCATTTATTACGACCCCGCTCGGCCGAGCCAACTGGAGAGTTTGCTGCAGCATGCAGACTTTGATGAAGTGAAGCTGCAACGTGCGGCCCTTATACGGGAGCGAATTGTGTCCCGAGGGATCAGCAAGTACAACCTTGGGGGCGATGCCGCGTTATTAAGGGAGCTTGATTCCCGCTTCCGCGGACCGGAATCCACCGGCCAGAGGAAAAAAATTCTCGTGCCGGGACAGGTTGAGGATGATGCTTCGGTGCTGAGGGGAGGCGGAGATATCCAGGACAACCTGACCCTGCTTCGCCGGGTCAGGGAAGAAAACCCTGAGGCATTTATCCTGTTTAAACCTCATCCGGACGTGGAGTCAGGCAACCGAAAACGTAAAAGCAGTGTGGCGGATCTTGAAAACATCTGTGACGCCTATGTGGCTGATATCGATATTCTGCAATGCCTGGCCTGGGCGGATGAAGTCCATACTTTGACTTCATTAACCGGGTTCGAAGCATTGTTGCGCGGAATGCCGGTGACAACCTATGGCAGTCCCTTCTATGCCGGCTGGGGTTTGACGAATGATCACGTTCGTCAGCCCAGGCGGACAAGAAAATTGGTTATTGATGAACTGGTTGCGGGCGTGCTGATTGACTATCCTAGATATTATCATTGGCCTTCAGGGAACTTTATGAGTACCGAAAGTGCCATTGATGTACTTGCCGCGCGAAAACGGCAGGGTAGTGCCACGAACAGGCCGGGAATGACCGTACTTAAGCGAGGCGCGATCAAGCTTCGGCAACTGGCTAATATAGTCAGGTACTCTTAGCCAGCTTTATGAGAGAAACGGATTTGTATTTGCATGATTGATATACCATTTGGCGGGTGGAGAAAAATAGTAGGTGACGAGTTCGAGAGTGAATTTCTTGATCTCGAGTACCTGCGCAAGAAAAGCGAGCATGTGCAGCCTTCGCTCAGAAGGCCTTCAGTTCGCAAGTTGACGACGCCAGACGGCCGGCAGTACAAACTTCTATATGTGCCTAGTGGCAATGCCCGAATCAGGGAAATGCTGCGGATTATCAAGCCGATCCAGGGCGAGGCCTTTATTCCCAGGATGCTGTGGGCGGATGACCATAGCCTGTTACTGGAGTTCATTGAGGGGGATTTCCCCAAAGTGAGTTCTGAAAAATTCAGCCGGGATCTTGGTGAGGTGATGGCGCGTTTACATCAGTATCGCTTTTCACCTATTTCCAAAATTCGTTATCGACTGGAATACCGCCACAATCTCAAGTCGCTGGTGCGACATAAGCTGCTGGATGTGCAGCAGGCACGCAAGGCGCGGCAGCTCTATGCGGTGCTGGAGCCGCCGGTTTTGCAGCGCAGCCTGGATTATTTCGACATTGCCCGTAATAACTTTGTCTATGATCAGCAGGGTGCTCTCAGGTTGATAGACGTGGGGGCCTTCCGTCGTAATCGAATGATGGGGCAGTTTTTCGTCGGCACATCACATTTCAATGAACTCAACACTGATGCCTTCTGGGAAGCCTATCTGGCCAGCACCCAGAATCATTACATTTATCAACATCTCGGTTATCTCAGGCTGTTTCATTATGTGATGAAGGCGGGTCAACGTGCCCGTTCTTTTGCCAGCTCTGCTGACAAAACTACCCTGGAGGCGCAACGCCACTGGCAGCGCTGTACCGAGATGAAAGACCGACTACTCGCATTGCTGGATGCGAATTCATGATTGGAGTGTTGTTAACAGAAACAACGCAACGACAAATCGAATCTTTCCTCGGCGAGAATTTTGAACTCCGCCATTTGCATCCCTGGTATGTACGTTTTGGAAGAACGTATGTGCAAGAAAGATATGCCTTGCCTCAGGCTTATAAGCTGGTTACACCCAGCGGCAGGATATTGAAGCTGCACCTGGGTGACGACAAGCGCCGCTTTCAGCATATGGCAACGCGAGCCAGTCAGGCAGAAACAACAAACCTGTTTCCTGATGTGCTTTGGCGTAACGATCAAGCCTTGTTAATGGAGTTTATACCAGGTCAACTGCCTGACTTCGGCGGTGAGGAATTCGCCAGAGCACTGGGACGTTGTCTGGCATCACTGCATCAGATAATGCGCGAACCATGCGATGAGGCGCGTATTGATGCCGGCGTAAAGCGCGACCTGGCTCTTTTATCTGAAAGCGGGGTTATCCGGGGTGTTGAATTGGAGCGTCATGCCGAGGCTCTGAGGGAGGCCAAACCCCGAAATTTATCCTGCAGTATGGATTACACGGATGTTAAGCCGGGCAACTTTCTGTGGGATGCAGAGCGCAAGCTCCGTTTTATCGATTTGGGTGCACTGCGCGCCCATAGGCCAACGGGTCAGTATCTGTGTGGCAGTTTCAAATTCCGGCGTTTACGCCGGAAGGCCTTTAGCGAAGCCTATTTGCAGGCAGGCGGCATTCCCCAGGTTATAGAGCACGCCAGATATCTTCGCATGCTGAATTGCATCTGGGCGGCGGCACTCTATACGAGGAAGATGCGAGAAGTCCCTGCCTATTTGCCCCTACATAAACTGATCTACCGACTTATGGCAGGTAACTTGTTGAGAGAATTCAGGCACCTGGCCGAGAAGCCGCAAAACGACCTGATTGCGATCTGAAGTCGTTTCAATAGTTAGCCAACAACCTTGATATTTCCCTGGTCTTGTCTTTCATGAGTGCAGCATTGGCGCACGATTCCACATTGAGCCTGAGCAATGGCTCTGTATTGGACGCGCGTATGTTGAAGCGCCAGTCATTGAATTCCAGGCTCAAGCCATCCGTTTCATCGACCACCGGGTTTTGGGCTTCAAAGTGTCTGCGCAAGCTCTCAATAGCTGCCTGGCTATCATTTACCGTGAAATTGAGTTCTCCGCTGCAGGGATAGGCGGCGATGCGTTTCTGTACCAGCTCGGATAGCGGCTTGCCGGTCGTGGACATCAGTTCAGCCACCAGCAGCCAGGGAATCATTCCACTGTCACAGTAAGCGAAGTCGCGGAAGTAGTGGTGGGCGCTCATTTCACCGCCGTAGATAGCGTTCTCACGGCGCATACGTTCTTTGATGAAGGCATGACCGGTCTTGCTTTGTATGGCGGTGCCGCCGCCATCCCTGACCATATCGATGGTGTTCCAGGTCAGTCTGGGGTCGTGGATAATTTTCTCCCCAGGATGCTTGTCCAGAAATGCCTTGGCCAATAGTCCAACGATGTAATAGCCCTCAATAAATGCGCCTTGCTCATTGAAGAGGAAACAACGGTCGAAGTCGCCATCCCAGGCAATACCCATGTCGGCTTCATGCTCGAGTACGGCGTTACGCGTATCTGCCCTGTTCTCAGGCAGTAACGGGTTGGGTATGCCGTTGGGGAAATTGCCGTCCGGTTCGTGATGCACCCTGATGAATTCAATACTCGGCAGGCGTTCGTCCAAAGCGTCAATGACATGTCCGGCAGCACCGTTACCGGAATTGACTACGACGCGTAAAGGCCTGAGCTGCTCGGCATCTATATAGGTGAGTAAGTGGTCGGCGTAATCCTGCAGGACGGAGACATGTGTTAACTGGCCTTTTCCGTCGGGTGGAGGGAAGTCATTTTTCTCGACCAGTTTTTCAATCTCTTTTAACCCGCTGTCTCCGCTCACTGGCTTGGCGTGTTCGCGGACCAGCTTCATGCCGTTGTAGTCCATCGGGTTATGGCTGGCGGTCACTTCGATCCCGCCATCTGTTTCGAGATGGAACGTCGCAAAATAAACTTCTTCTGTACCGGCCAACCCTATATCAATGACATTGGCGCCCGAATCAACAAGGCCATTGGTTAGAGCCTGCTTGAGTGTTTCGCTGCTAAGCCGAATATCGGCACCGACGACAACCTGGCGAGGTTGAAAGTGATATCCGTAGGCGCGGCCTATCTGGTAGGCAATATTTTCGTTGAGTTCACTGCCGAGCTTGCCCCGGATATCGTAAGCCTTGAAACAGGGCAGCGGCATCAGCTGCGCCCATAGTGGTCATCGAAACGGACAATATCGTCTTCGCCGAGGTAGTCACCACATTGCACTTCAATGATCACCAGATCCTTATCACCAGGGTTAGCCAGGCGGTGTTGATGTTCCGCGGGGATATAAGTGGATTCATTGGCGTTCAGGGTGAATTCGTGATCGCCATTGACCACAAGTGCTTGCCCACTGACAACTACCCAGTGTTCGCTGCGCTGGTGGTGCATCTGCAGGGATAATGAAGCCCCCGGTTTGACCAGAATGCGCTTGATCTTGAAACGCGGGCCCTCTTCCAGAACGGTATAAGTGCCCCAGGGGCGGTGCACAGTACGGTGCAGTTTATGGACTTCGTCTTCGGATGCCTTGAGTTGGCCGACGATCTGCTTCACGTCCTGAGCACGTTCCTTGCTGGCGACGAGAACCGCATCCGCAGTATCGATAATGACCAGATCCGTCACGCCGACTGCGCCAATCATACGGCCGTCGCTCTGGATAAAGCAGTTGGCCACGTCGTGGATCTGGGCGCGGCCCATAATCTGGTTGCCGGCATCGTCAGAAGGCTGGATTTCACTGAATGCTTTCCAGGATCCGATGTCATTCCAGCCGATATCACAGGCCACAACGGCAACTTTTTCGGATTTCTCGATCACGGCGTAGTCAATGGAAATATCAGGCGCCGCGCCGAAGGTTTCCGGGTCGAGTTCGAGGCTTGTCAGGCCTTCGCCGGCTGCTTTGCGGGCTTTTTGATAACTCGCTTCAGCGCTTTCCAGAAGCTCCGGGGCATGCTGCCTGAGTTCTTCGAGCATGGTCTTTGCGGTAAAGCAGAACATGCCGGAATTCCACAAATAGTTGCCGGATTCAAAATATTGGCTGGCATTCTCGAAAGAGGGTTTCTCTATAAAGCGCTTGACCTTGTGGCCATCGGCTTCGATGTATCCATAACCGGTTTCCACCCTGGTAGGCTGAATGCCGAAGGTGACGATGTTGCCTGCCTTGGCCAATGCTGCAGCTTCTTCAACAGCTTGGGCAAAGGCTTCCTGGTTCGTGATCAAGTGGTCCGAAGGCAGCACAAGCAAAACTGCATCTGATTGGCTTTGGTCGAAGTGCAGGGCAGCCAATGCGATGGCCGGTGCGGTGTTCCTGCCAAAGGGTTCCAGCAGGAAAGAGAGCGGCAGAGCATTTGTGTTGATATCGCGGTATTCATCCTCGGTTATGAAGAACAGTTCACGATTCGTGACGGTCAACATCTCCTTCACGCCGGGCAACGAAGCAGCACGCAGAAAAGCCTTTTGCAAAAGACTCTGCCCATCCGGCATGCGGATAAAGGGTTTGGGATGCATTTGCCGGGAAACCGGCCACAAGCGTGTGCCCGCACCTCCGGAAAGGATGACGGGATACAGATCAATGGAAGGTGCCGGCATGGGAAGTGTCTTATCGTGCAGGTAATTCGTAGAGCTCGAAAAAGTCACCCGGGTACTCGGCCTTTTCTTTCCATACGGGCGCTAGTTCGTGCTTCTTGAATATGGGGTGTTCCTGAATGTTAATGCCTTCGTGGCGGCTTTTGGGACGCTGTAGATACAACTCACTGCCTTCGTCTCTACGATTTGTCAGGAGGATATATCTGGCGTCGAGATCGTAGAAAATGAAATGAAGAAAGCGTTCTATTTCTTCATTCAGCATATGTCCGAGTACATCGAAGCAGATTATTAAATCGCAGGACCGAATTGCAAGCTTATCTTGATCGCGTTTCGCACTCAGGTCCAGGCACTGGAAATGTACGTTTTCTGCTCCATGCGCAGCTGTATTCTGCTTGATGACGCTTTCTACAACATCAACGCCGTGATACTGCTGCAGGCCGGGGATGACTTTTACCATCCAGTAAAGATCACCGCAGCCCAGATCAAGGATGCTCTGTATATTTTTTTCATTGATGATTCTTTCCAGCAAAAGAATCTTCTGGGTGGCAAAGCTGCCCTCTGAGCCGGTGCCACTGAGGGACTCTTTGCCGTGCCAAAGATTGTGTTTGTAGACAGCCGAGAAAAACTTCTTCGGTGATGCTTCTTCAGAAGGAATTCCCTTCAATTTCTTTTTGAGTGTTTTAAATATGCGTTTCATATATCAGAAAGAGTAGGGTCTGGCCATGCCATCGACATGCCGTACCTGCTAAGGGTTCCATGTCGCTGCAAGATCACGTCCTGCACAACATTCTAGTTACTTTGCCTGAGGCACTATCAATACGGCGGTAGAGCGCACCACCTGCAACAAGTATTTTCATAGGCGCGCATTATACTGTTTATATAGAGTGAAACTGTCTCGCATTTGGTGGTGGCGATATGAAAGAACACCCAGTAGGTATTTGTAGCGTCTGCGGCAACTACAGTTATAACCCGGACCATGTCGGTGCTAGCTGTCACGCGCATCATCAGGGCAAAGCCTGTAACGGCGTTATGCAGGATGCGCGTGCCGAGGATGCCTGGGAGCTTTGTCCCGCCTGCAGGTCACGTGGTCTGGAGCATGAGGTGGATTGTCCGCAATGCGCCGGCGCCGGATGGTTATACTCTCCCTGAATTCACCTCTTTCAACCGCTCTTATGTCTAACAGGAAAAGCAAAAAACTTTTCTTTACCGTCTTTTTTTTCCTGGTTTTTATCCCGGCGCTACTTTGGGCATTGCCGTATGGCTTGCGTCTTGCAGCCGTCAGCGCCCTGGAAAGGCAGGGTTTGCAGGCGCAGATACAGAATATTGATCTGAATCTTTTCACTGGCCGCCTGGCTGTTGACGGGGCGCAGGGGCAGTCTGAAAGCGGCGAGGGGTTTCGTGTTAATCGCGCTTTGCTGGAGTGGCGTTATGCGCCGCTGCTGGAAAAACGCATCCATTTGAGCCGGCTGGAGCTGTCGGGTGCGCAACTGGATATTCAGCGCTCAGCGGAAAATGTGATTTTCATTGCCGGGATCAGGCTCGAACCTACCAGGGATTCAGGCGAGTCGTCGGGCTGGGGTTTTGGCCTGGATCAGGCGGCCATAGCCGAAACCGAGTTACGTTATCGTGACGATCTTCTGGACGAGACTCTGGTGGTCAATGCTACCTCTGTGAATGACGTGGCGACCTGGGCTCCCTCTCAGCAGATTACTTTTTCGGCCACTGGCGCCGTACAGGAAAGTCAGTTGAGCCTTGATGGGGTGATCCAGCCCTTTGGCGAAGTGATCACTGTGGATATCCAAAGTGATGCCCGGGCGCTGCCGCTGGATATTATGGGTTCTTATATCCAGCAGTCTTTGCAAGGCAGGCTCGACGCAAAGTTGAATATTGGACTGCGGTATTCGGCAAAGGAGGGTGTGGGCCTGTCGCTGAAAGGCGATTTGCAGCTGACCGATGCCCGTGCCGAACTTCCTGATCAGCCTTACACCGTAGAATTGCAGGCAGCCCGTTGGGAAGGTGAGACCCGGATCGGTTTGCCGGTGGAGCCGGAACAGGCTGTTGAGCTGACCGGCAATGGCAGTCTGCAGGCAGAAGCACTTCGCCTGCTGCAGGATGAGGGCAGGGCGCTGGTGCTGGCCGTCCGCGAAGTTTACGTCAGGGAAGTGGGTATTACCTCGATGGAGGATATTCAACTGGGGCAGTTGCAATTGGCCGGGGTCAGTGGTCTCAAGCAGGCGGATGCAGAGGCTTTGCTGAATGTTGCAACTGTCGACTTGCAGCCCATGTCTTTCACAGGTCAGCAACTGCAGGTGGGTGAGCTCAAGCTTGGCGGACTGAATACGCATATTGCCCGAGACAAGGCGGGCGCCTGGAACTTCGAAAGCTGGATGCCTGCGAGTAGCGAACTGGAGGGCGGACAGGAGGACGGGCAGGAGAATGCGGATAGCGCTTTTGCCTTGAAGATTGACAGGCTCGAGGTGGCGGACGCCAGCAGGGCGACGATCCGGGACTCCGGCGTCAAGCCAGACTTTGAAACTGAATTCGAAGACATGAATCTGGTTATTGAGGCACTGGATACGTCTCAGGCCGGGCAGGCCAGTCCGTTATCACTGAGTAGTAAAGTTGGCCGTTACGGTCAGCTCAATCTGACGGGCAGTATAAAACCCTTTGCCAACAGTCCCGAAGCGGATGTGTCGGGCAAGCTCAGTAATGCCAATCTGGTGCCGCTATCCGGCTTTACCCGGCGGATTGTCGGCCACAGGATTTCGCAGGGCACGGTCAGCAGCGACATCGATTTCACGATGGCCAATGGCAAGATCGATGCATTGTTTGATCTGGTTCTGAACAAGCTGAAAGTGGCGGGAGTGAAGGGAAGGTCCCAGGAATTTGAGGCGGAAACCGGCATGCCTTTGACCACCGCCCTGGGTCTGATGCGTGATCGTGACGACAACGTGCGGCTCAAGTTGCCTATCACCGGTGATGTGGCGAATCCCGATATCAATATCAATCAGGTGATACAAAAGGCCGTCTTCAAGGCGGTGCAGGTTGGTGTGCTGTCGTTTTACTCTCCGCTGGGCGTGGTGATGGCAGCCGACAAACTGGTGCAATTCGCCAGTGCCCTGAGGTTCAAGCCGGTTGAGTTTGCGCCGGGATCCGTACTGCTGGGTCAGGAGCAGGCCGCTTATATCGAAACCATGGTCGAGCTGCTGGCAGACCGGCCCGGTGTTCAGGTCACTGTCTGCGGTTTTGCAGTGGCGGCCGATCGCGATGCGCTGGCTAAGCAGGTGGCTGAAAAGAACACGCGCTTCTTCGGACTGTTCAAACCCGACGCCGATGCCGAGGCTGTTCCCGATGATGTGCTCGCAGGTGTGGCCGAAAAACGGGCGGAACTGGTGGCTGACTTTTTGGTCGGGCGCGGGGTGCAGCGAGAGCAGGTAATCCTCTGCGAAGCCGCGGTAGGTAGAGATGATGCAGGCCAGCCGCGCGTGGAAATCTCGATGTAGCAGACCCGGTTGCTATGTGGCAGTGACGCGCCTTTTGCGTTCCAGCGTGGCCAGGAAGCTGCCGGTTGCCACTAGCAACGTACCGATGGCGAAATACATGTCCAGGTTTTCATCCCAGATCAGCCAGCCCCAGATGGCGGAAAACACCACCGCGCTATAAATCAGCGAGCCAATCTGCGCTGCGGGCGCCAGTGAATAGGCCTTGGTCAGGGAAAGTTGCCCCAGCGTGGCGAATACGCCGGCGCCAAGCATGATCAACGTGGCGCGCGGAGAGGGTAATTCCCAACCCCAGATAAGTGGAATGGCCGAGAGGAATACGCTGAACAGGGTGAAGAAGAAAACAATACGCGTAGCAGGTTCGGTGTTGGCCATGCGGCGGATGCTGACCATGGCTACCGCTGCCAGCATGCCTGAGGCCAGGCCTACCAGAGTGGCGGCCGTGAGCATGGCCACCGTGGGATGCAGAATGAACATGATGCCGACAAAACCGATGCCCACTGCCGGGTAGGTCCAGGCGCTGAAGTCCTCTTTTAGCCAGTAATAGGCAATTACCGGAGCAAACACAGGCGCGCTGTAATTCAGCAATACGGCGTTGGCCAGCGGCATGTGGTGAATGGCAAAGAAGAAACAGTACATGGCGCTCAGGCCAAAGCCGGCCCGCAGCATGTGCCCGCCGATGCGGGTGGTTTTCAATGAAGGCAGGCGTACCCGCAACAGCCAGGGCAACAGGGTGAGCAAGCCGAACAGATTACGCAGGAACACCACCATTTCGGTGGGTAGCAGGGGCGCCGCACTTTTGATCAAGGCGCCCATGGTGGCGAAGCTTGCGCCAGCAGCAATGGCGTAAATGGCGCCCTGTCGGAGTGGACTTGCGGGCATCCGGCTACTGTCCGGGCGCCGGAATGCTGGTTAGTCCCTGTTGCTCACAATGCCACCGTGAATTCTTGAGTCGGAATCTAATGGCATGGGTCATTAAATATGCAACTGGCCAGCAGGAGTGAAAGAGCCAGTATTGTCGGGCATCGCAGGCCCGGGGATCAAGGCGGCAGCCGGAATACCGCCACATATTATTTGTTCGTGTCACATAACCGCGTCAGGATGTGATTTGAAACTGCCCAGCGTATAGTGCCAACTATTGCGAGGTGAGCGTAACCGGGCGATTAAAATGAGAACTCCTGGAAAACATGTAGCAGCAGGCATTGTTCCGTTCTGGATGCGTTTGCCTGCGGTTTTCTTATATCCCTCAAGACCACAGGTGCTGGCATTTATGTTGCTGCTTTCGCTAGCCAGCATGCTTGTTGTGGTGCCCTTGCTCGGTATTGTTGCTCCACTGATCCTCATGATTGTAGCTGTGCGCTATTGCTGCCAGACGTTGTATTACGCAGCGATGGGGGAGAAAGAGGTACCGCTGTTTGCTGACCATGGTTCTGGCACCAACTTTTTTCTCAAGTTGGTGTTGATCTACATCATTCTTTACGGAGCCGTAGGGCTACTGTTCGCAGTGACCGGAAATCTGGCCATAGCCGTGGTAGCTTCGCTACTCGTGCAGTTGCTAATGCCTGCGGCGACCATGTCACTAGCCATTGATCAGGAACTGGGCCGGGCGGTGAACCCGGTGCTACTCACCAATATTGCCATCCGCATTGGCGCCCCTTATCTCGTACTCTGGGCATTTGTAAGCTTGTTGCTCGGTGCTATGTACAAGATCCCGATCATGCTTATGGGTTCTGTACCCATATGGCAGATCGCTCCGATCACTACTTTTTTCAGTCTGTACTTCATGATCGCTGCCTACCACCTCATGGGATATGTGGCGTATCAATATCACGAGCAACTGGGCTTCATGCCGACCGCACTGGAAAACAGCAATTTCGGCCAGGACAACGAGGAAAACAAAATATATACCGGGGTCGACGACCTCATTGAGGCCGGTCAGGCATATGAAGCAATTGAATTACTCAAGACTGAGGTCAGGGCTAACCCGGAGGATTTCGGTTTACAGGAACGCCTTAATCTGTTGTTTTTGCTCAGCCGACTGGATAATACGCTGGCGTTACAGCAGGCCACAGCCTATATTCGACGCCTGATGAATGATGGCCAAAAAAGGCATGCGTTAGAGGTTTACCGCCGCTCCGTGAAAGTGCTGGGCCAGATACCGATTGCCGATGCCAACCAGGCTCTGGAATTAGCCAGGCAGGCCCAGTCGCTAGGCGATGGCAGAACAGCTCTGGCGCTTCTGGCCCGGTTCGATGAGCGATTTTCAGGCCATCCACAGGTACCGGAGGCCTATTTGCTGTCAGCGCAGTTATTGATCGATGTCATGAACAAGGACGAGGCTGCGCGCAAGTTGTTACTGAACCTCCAGCAAACATATCCCGATCACCACATCCAGCCGAGGGTTCGGCAACACTTGGATATGCTGGACAAACTTAATTCACCGCCAGTTCAGGCCTGAGACGGGAAGAACCGCTTCTCCAGCACGCGATAATGCTGACGTTTTCTGGGAGGCAGGCCGCTTCGCGAGGTCAGGTGCTTCAAAGCCTCTCCCAGCCTGCGGTCATTGCACCCGGCTTGTAACAGTGCCTTGAGTACCTCGTCGAAACGCAGGATGCCGTTCTGCCGGGCAAAATAAGCGGCCAGGCCAAGCAGCAGTTCCATGCTGAGCTTTACCTCCGGACTTCGTTTGAAGTATTCATCGAATACAGCCATTAACTGGCGTTGATCCTCGCTATAGCGGTCATCCGGCAAACGCCTGAGCAGCATTTCGGCACGTTGATGCAGCAAAGGCGAAGGCGGCAACAGGCAAGTAATGCGGTAAAGCTGCAAGAGTGGGCGCAAATCCTCGGGCTTGCGTTTATGCAAGGCCAGGAAACTGCGATCAGCCTTTTGCAGATTCAGAGCGCGCATATCAGTGACCGCCTGCCGGAAGTCCGTTTCCCAGCCATCATCTTCCAGAGGTTTGTCGATACGTTCGTGGTGTTGACGTCCCTTGGCCAAATTGGCCATGCCGCCGATTGCGGCGCCTCCCAGTAAACCGCCCGCATGGGCTTCATAAGCCACATTGCTGCCGTCGTTGAGTATGTATTGCAGCCACTCCCATAAAAACCAATATGGAAATACAAAAATGGCCGGTAGCAACACAAAACCAAAATAGACAAAGATCGTATAGAAAAAGCGTACTTTTCTCAGACCGAACAGGAACGCAAACATGCCCATAACGCCGGCAATAGCACCGGATGCGCCCAATACACTGGTGGCCTGGCCCATATTGAGGGAAATAAACATGGCGGCGGCACAAAGGCCGGTTACCAGATAGGCAAAGGCGAACAGGGCAGGGCCCAGTGCCAGTTCCACCAGTGGCCCGATCAGGGCGAGGAATACCATGTTGCCGATCAGATGGTCGATGCTGCCATGCATAAACATATGGCTGACCAGCGTTATGACGGAAGGCTGATCCGGTTTGAGCACATAGCTGAAGGTGAAGGATTTCGAATACAGGCTGTCAAACTTTCTGCGCTGTAATTTCCAGTGATCATAATCCTGATGTTCGGGCGTGATGACCTGGTCACCATGCAATTTACGCAAGAAAGCGCTATCGGCCTGCATGGTGAACAGGATCGGGGCGATATTCGCACCGCGACCGTTTTCAAGAATTTCCTGGAAGTGGTTGTAATCCTCAGCGCGCTCTGGCGTGTTCAGGTGCTTGAGATAAGGCTTGATTTCCAGCTTTGGCAGATCGCTTTGCAGGTAATATTCGAGAGCTTCGGCCTGAACGACCTGGTCGTTAATCTGAAAGCCGATGTAGATAAGCACGTTCAGCATGACCAGTAGCCAGGTCACAAACGCGCTGCTGTTTTTTGAATAGCGCGAGTCGGCCGGAATAATCAGCATAGGCGGCGCTCTTTATAATTTTTTAAAGGGTATTTATTCAGATATCGGCTACCTTAGCACGATTTTTTGGCTCCAGGCATAAGCCTGCATGCCTGAATCAGCGTCGACCCCTGGAACCGCGAAACAGGCGATTACTGCGTACCGGCGCCTGTTTCCAGAGGGACTTCAGTTCGTAGTCGGTGAGTTCGCGCCACTCGCCGGGTTCAAGTCCGTCGATTCTGACCGGGCCTATACCACTGCGAATCAGGCGCAGTGTCGGGAAGCCCACGGCGGCGGTCATATGACGTACTTGCCTATTGCGTCCTTCGTGTATCTGGATTTCCACCCAGCTGGTCGGAATGGACTCGCGTTCGCGGATTGGTGGTTCGCGGTCCCAGAGCCATTCGGGTTCTGTCACCATGCGTGCCCGGGCCGGACGCGTCATTTCACCCTGGATTTCCACGCCGAAACGCAGCATGGCAATGGCGTCTTCGGTGATATCACCCTCAACCTGGGCGAGATAGGTTTTCCACTGTTTGCTGTCCGGGTCGGTGATGCGATGCTGCAAGCGACCATCGTCGGTCAGCAGCAATAACCCTTCGCTGTCAGCGTCGAGGCGGCCGGCGGGATAGATATTCGGGAAATCAATGTAGTCAGCCAGGCATTCGCCTTCGTCAGCGGGCGTGAATTGACAAACCACGTTAAACGGTTTGTTAAATGCGATAGCCGACGAGGCATTCTGCTGCTTCGTGCGGCGCAAGTGTGATGGCATGTTTTTTCCTGCCTTTGTATTCGATTTATGTACTCCGCAATCACCGGACAGGGGTTGAAGCGGCATACTGCTGTTCGAATTACAAGTTGTTTATGTCGTGTGTCCTAGTGGGCCAATTGTATACAAATTAATCGATCGTTAGATAGCCCCCGGGCTTTCTGGTTCAATCAATTCCGGCAATTCGCGGTACGCAATACTGCCCGTTAGGAGCTTATGTCATTCCGAGTCTGTAAAACTACTCCAAAAACAGTATAATGTGCGCCCCTTCGCGGCTGCTCAGTGCCGTTGTGAAGAATTTCGGGTACTTGAAGGCCGCTCCAGCAGGCCTTTTCTTGTTTGAAAGGGTGATTGCTGACGACACTCAGCAGGTTTTCACTGCCGAATAATGCGAGTTACTGATTTTGCCAGCCACAATCGCCTGGCTTGATTGAAGATTTAAGTTTTTGTTTTTGACCTCAATGAGGAAACGTTGATGAGCGATAGTAACCTGACCCGCGCACAGCAGGTCGAAGCACTGAAGAAAGACTGGGCCGAAAATCCGCGTTGGGCCAACGTCAAGCGCGGCTACTCAGCCGAAGACGTGGTTCGCCTGCGTGGCAGCATCCAGCCCGAGCACACCATTGCCCGCCGTGGCGCGGAAAAGCTCTGGGAAAAAGTCAACGGCACTGCCAAGAAAGGCTACGTCAACGCCTTTGGCGCCATCACTGCGGGTCAGGCCATGCAGCAGGCCAAGGCCGGTCTGGAAGCCGTTTACCTCTCCGGCTGGCAGGTGGCTGCTGACGGTAACACCTCCGAAACCATGTATCCGGACCAGTCGCTGTATGCCTACGACTCCGTACCGACCATGGTTCGCCGCATCAACAACACCTTCAAGCGTGCCGACGAGATCCAGTGGAAGAATATCCACGACGGCAAGATGAACGAAGAAGATGCGATTGATTACTTCCTGCCGATCGTGGCTGACGCCGAAGCCGGTTTCGGTGGCGTTCTGAATGCCTACGAGCTGATGAAGAACATGATCGCCAACGGCGCTGCCGCTGCTCACTTCGAAGATCAGCTGGCGGCTGTGAAGAAGTGCGGTCACATGGGCGGCAAGGTACTTGTGCCGACCCAGGAAGCCGTGCAGAAACTGGTTGCTGCCCGTCTGGCTGCCGACGTCATGAACGTGCCCAGCATCGTGCTGGCCCGTACCGACGCTGAAGCTGCTAACCTGCTGACCAGCGATTTCGACGAAAACGACAAGCCTTTCGTCACCGGCGAACGCACCAGCGAAGGTTTCTACCGCGTGAAGAATGGTCTGGAACAGGCTATCAGCCGCGGCGTTGCCTACGCTCCGTATGCGGATCTGGTGTGGTGTGAAACCGGTACGCCGGACATCGGCTTTGCCCGTGAATTCGCCCAGGCTGTGCAGGCCGCTTGCCCGGGTCAGTTGCTGGCCTACAACTGCTCGCCGAGCTTCAACTGGAAGAAGAACCTGGACGACAATCAGATCGCCAGTTTCCAGGAAGACCTGTCCGCGCTGGGCTACAAGTTCCAGTTCATTACGCTGGCCGGTATCCACGTCAACTGGTACCGCACCTTCGACTTTGCCTACAACTATGCACGTGGCGAAGGCATGAAGCACTACACCAACATGGTGCAGGAGCCCGAATTCGCTGCTCGCGAACGTGGCTACACCTTCGTGTCTCACCAGCAGGAAGTGGGTGCCGGCTACTTCGACGACGTTACCACCGTGATTCAGGGTGGCCAGTCGTCGGTGAAGGCCCTGGAAGGCTCGACCGAAGAAGAGCAGTTCCACTAAACAGCGGACTGCAGCTGAACAAAAAGCCCGCGCCGGTTTCCGGTGCGGGCTTTTTTTATGGTATTCGCATTCCGTTTTAGCAATGTATATACAATTGACATATCCCTTTTCTTATTTAATATGTGGATATGTCGTATGTATATCCCATTTTGGAGGTGACTATGGAACGAGGTGGCGTGTTCAAAAGTAATCGTAGCCAGGCAGTGCGGCTACCCAAGGCGGTAGCCCTGCCAGACTCGGTGAAGCAGGTTGATGTAATTCGTATTGGGCGCTCCAGATTAATTACTCCGGCAGGAGAGTCGTGGGATAGCTGGTTTGAGGGTGAAGGTGTGACTGATGACTTTATGTCTGATCGGGAACAGCCTGAGCAGCAGGATAGAGACGCTCTGTAATGCTGAAATTTATGCTGGATACAGATATATGTATCTATACGATTAAAAATAAACCCCAGGCTGTACGCCGGGTCTTCATAGCTCATGACGGACAGATGTGCGTTTCAACAGTCACCATGATGGAACTGATCTATGGGGCGGAGAAATCATCTGATCCTGAGCGTAACCTCGTTGAGGTAGAAGGTTTCCTCGCTCGACTCGATGTATTGGATTACGACGTATACGCAGCCACACATACCGGCCAGGTGCGTGCTGAATTGGCAGGAGCCGGAAAGCCTATAGGTCCATACGATCAGATGATTGCCGGACACGCGCGTTCGCGTGGGTTGATCATCGTCACTAATAATCAGCGAGAGTTCAACAGGGTTCCCGGCCTGAGAACCGTTAATTGGGTGTGATACTCAGCCCGAAGGTTTGAGGCACCGTGCAACAACGCTGCAACTGTCAAGCGCGGCTTGTGCCCGATGCCTTTTTAATGGCTACTTTATACAAATAAACAAAAAGTTAGCGTTATGCGCACAATAGGTTAGAATCGTGGCAGGACTGGAGGATGATGCATGATAAAAGTCATGTTGGTCGATGACCACGCTCTCGTTAGGGCAGGGATACGACGCATACTTGAAGAAACGGCCGATATGGAAGTGCTCGCCGAGGCCGATACAGGTGAGGGCGCCATTCAGCTCGCGCGTGAGCATAAGCCGGAAGTCGTTCTGATGGACATCAACATGCCCGGTATTGGCGGCCTGGAGGCCACCCGGCGGCTGATGCAGTATGACGACAAGATCAAGATCATCGCGGTTTCCATGTATGCCGATGACCCTTTCCCAGGCCGCATGCTGTCTGCAGGCGCCGTAGGTTATCTGACCAAGGATTGTGCTGCGGACGAGATCGTGACAGCCATTCGCAAGGTCAAGGGTGGTGGCAACTACATCACGCCGAGTATTGCCGGTACGCTGGCGATCAAACTGGCCACCGGCCAGACCAGTTCCCCCTTTGCCAAACTTTCGCAGCGTGAAATGCAGGTCATGCTGATGGTGACCAACGGCAGCAGTATCCAGGAAATCTCCGACACACTCTGCCTGAGTCCCAAGACGGTGAGTACCTATCGTTATCGCCTGTTCGAGAAACTGGACGTGCATAACGACGTTGAACTCACGCGTCTTGCCATGCGTTTCGGCGTGCTGGAAGACGAGCCCAGTCCCGGCTGAGTCATTCCGGACAGCTACTGCGTGCCGGTGGCTGCCCATAGCTGCCGGTTCGCTATGGGCTTCTGAAATTCCTTGCGTTCCAGTTATAGAAAAGTGCCGAATTTTGATCCCGATTGCCAGCGTTGTCCGCGACTGGCCAGTTTTCTTGCCGACGTAAAATCCGAACACCCGAATTACCATGCCGCACCGGTCGCGCCCTTTGGTAGCGATCCCGCGCGCTTGCTCATTGTGGGCCTGGCGCCCGGCATGCATGGGGCAAATGCTACCGGCCGCCCTTTTACCGGTGATTATGCAGGTGTGCTGCTGTACCAGACATTGCATAAATTCGGCTTCGCCAACCAACCAGTGGCGGAGCACATCGATGACGGCCTGGTGCTACAGGATTGCCGCATTACCAACGCCGTGAAATGCCTGCCTCCGCAGAACAAACCTGTTGGCGCGGAGATTCGCCAGTGCAATGACTTTCTGCGCTCCGAACTGGACGGACAGCAGGCGGGTAGCGTTATTCTGGCACTCGGACGTATCGCCCATGACGCTGTGCTGCGAGCCCGCGGGCTGCGCAATGCCGACTATGCCTTTGCCCATGGCTCCTTGCATGGCTTGCCCGGTGACCTGCACTTGCTGTCTTCTTATCATTGCAGCCGCTACAACACCCAGACCCGGCGTTTGACCACCGAGATGTTTGAAGAGGTATTCAGCGTGGCGCGCAGACTGCTCGACGGCTAAAGTTCGATGTCATTCGCCATCTGCTGAATAGAACAGGACTAGATGCCCGGTGCATACGATGACAGTCTGCGTCCATGAGTGAGCCTGAGTTCGATGGCCGTGCCTATGCCCGCCGCCTGACCAGCCGTCCGGGCGTTTACCGCATGCTGGACGGTCGCGGTAATGTCATTTATGTCGGCAAGGCGCATAACCTGCGCAAGCGGGTAGGCAGTTACTTTTCCCGCACAGGCGATTCACCCAAGACACAGGCCCTGGTACGCCTGATTCGCAGCATCGAAGTCACGGTTACCGAAAGTGAAGACGAAGCGCTGGTGCTGGAAAGCACGCTCATCAAGCGCCACCGGCCGCGTTACAACGTCAGCCTGCGGGATGACAAGAGTTACCCCTACGTGCACCTGTCTGATCATGCGTTTCCGCAAATCAGTTTCCGGCGCGGCCAGCGTCTGAAGGGGCGGTATTTCGGACCTTATCCCTCTGCGGCGGCGGTGAGGGATACGTTGTCATCCGTGCATCGTATTTTTCGCTTGCGGCAATGCGATGATCCCTTTTTCGCCAATCGCAGCCGGCCTTGCCTGCAGTATCAGATCAAACGTTGTTCCGCGCCTTGCGTGGGTTATATCAGCGCCGGGGACTACGCGCGCGATGTCTCTGATGCGGTGGCCTTGCTGGAAGGCCGCAGCGAGAAATTGCTGCAGGCCCTGGGAGATCGCATGAATCAGGCCGCGGAGAACCTGGAATTCGAGCGCGCCGCCCTGATTCGTGAGCAGATTGCAGCCGTCAGACGATTACAGGGCAGGGCGGTACAGGGCCGGGGCGTGTCCAGTGCAGACGTGCTGTGCGCACAGATGCGGGCCGGGACAGCTGCCGTGGTCGTGCTGGCTGTCAGGGACGGACAGAACCAGGGGCATCGCAGCTATTTCCCTTCCGCGCCGGCAGATACCTCGGTCGAGGAGTTGCTGTCTTCGTTTCTGGGTCAGTATTACCTGGACCGGCCGCCCCCCGGTGAAATCCTGATATCGGCACCGATAGAAGATGCTGCTCTGCATGAGCTGGCCATCGCGCGCAGGCATGGTGGCAG
Source organism: uncultured Salinisphaerales bacterium (assembly GCA_913055805.1). Lineage (GTDB taxonomy): Bacteria > Pseudomonadota > Gammaproteobacteria > Nevskiales > CAJXLF01 > CAJXLF01. The sequence continues at coordinate 28,729 of CAJXLF010000002.1, read as the reverse complement.
AACATCGATAAAGAGCAATTTCAGGGCCGAGCGCAAGCGCCTGATGCAAAGCGCCCAGGCAACGCTGGACCAGGTATTGGCATCCAGGCTGGCGGAAAAGGGCGGGGTGACCCAGCGTCTCGCTGCCCTGCAGGAATCACTACAACTGGATGCTCCGCCACAGCGCATGGAGTGTTTCGATATCAGCCATACCCGGGGTGAATCGACCGTAGCCTCCTGTGTCGTGTTCGCCGAAGGCGTGGCCGACAAAAATGCCTACCGCCGTTACAACATCAACGACATCACGCCCGGCGATGATTACGCCGCGATCCACCAGGCGGTTCACCGGCGTTTTGCCAAGGCGTCCAGCGGCCAGGCGGCTTTGCCGGATGTGTTGTTCATTGACGGTGGCAAGGGGCAGCTGTCCGAGGCAATGCAGGCTTTGCGCAGTCTTGAAGTGCAATTGCCACGCGTGGTGGCGATTGCCAAAGGCCCCGAACGCAAGGCCGGCAGGGAGCAGCTTTTATTGCCGGGCCAGGAGCGCCCACTTATACTCCCAGCCGACTCGCCGGCATTGCATTTGATACAGCAAATACGTGATGAAGCTCATCGCTTTGCGATTACCGGCCACAGAGGCAAGCGCGGCAAGGCGCGTACCCGCTCCGAACTCGAGGAGATAGAAGGGCTGGGACCGTTACGCCGGCGCAATCTGCTGACCGCATTTGGCGGTCTGCGCAGAATAGAGCGGGCCACTCTTGCGGAATTGCAGAGAGTAGATGGCATTAGCGAAAATCTCGCCCGCCGCATTTACGATCATTTTCACGGTAAGACGTGATTTAGTGAGGGGACGTCGTCCGATGGTCATGAATCTACCCACCATACTTACGCTACTGCGCGTATTGCTTATCCCGGTGTTGATCTGGGTGATGGTGACGCCGTTTACAGCCAACAATTACTGGGCGGCCTTTGTGTTCTACATTATCGGCGTGAGCGACTGGCTGGACGGTTATCTGGCCCGTGCCTGGGACCAGTCTTCCCGTTTCGGAGCGTTTCTTGATCCGGTTGCAGACAAACTCTGCATCAGCAGTGTGCTGGTCGTGCTGGTGATGATGTATCCGAGTATTGAAATTGCCATTCCGACTGCCATTATCATCGCCCGTGAAATCTTTGTGTCCGGTTTGCGTGAGTGGATGGCGGATCTGGGCCTGCGTGATGCCGTGGCTGTGGGGATTGGCGGCAAGATAAAGACTGCGGCCCAGGGCTTTGCCATTTTCTTCATGCTGCTGAATTACGAGCTTTACGGACTGGAACTGTTTGATGCCGGACTGTGGTGTCTGTGGCTCGCCACTGCGCTGAGCCTCTGGTCAATGGCGCAATATACGGCGGCTGGCTGGCCGCATTTGACCGCAAAAGACAGCCCTGAGGCGAAATAACAGCTTTACCCTTGACAGATGCGTTTAGCAGCCTAGAATATCGCGCTTCCTGAGCGGGAATAGCTCAGCTGGTAGAGCGCAACCTTGCCAAGGTTGAGGTCGCGAGTTCGAACCTCGTTTCCCGCTCCAATTCAAGCTTAGGAGCCCAGTCGTCGGGCACTCAAAGACCTCGACACGTCAGATCAGTGCTGAAGCGTCGGGGTTTTTTTATAAGATCAAGAATTAATGGCTAGGTGGCAGAGTGGTTATGCAGCGGCCTGCAAAGCCGCGGACCTCGGTTCGATTCCGGGCCTAGCCTCCATTTTTTCACGACATGTTTCCGGCAGGCGATTCTTTTTGCAGAGATGCGTACCATACGTATCTTGTTGATGCGAAACGAAATGGCCAAAGGCAGCTGGAACAAAACTGTGACCGAATCTATTGCCCGGGTGGCGGAATTGGTAGACGCAGCGGACTTAAAATCCGCTGACCGCAAGGTCGTGCCGGTTCGAGTCCGGCCCTGGGCACCATTGTATCCATCGTCATCACGTAACACGCGGGTCGTGCCGGTTGACTCGCGCCATCCCTGGCGCTCTCCCTTCGGGCGCCGTAGCCGGCGTCAATCTGGCTCCTGCCAGATTTATCGAGTCCGGCCCTGCGCACCACCTTCCCGAACATTTTTTCTGCATCAACGTTCGGGCGTCCTGCCCTCACTACCCCTGAAGCTGCGCCCGGTGTTACATCCCTGTAACCCGTTCGGCCGGGCAAAGCAGTGCTTTGCCATATCCGGCCTCACCCAGCCCTGGGCACCATCCCTCCAATCGATATCATGAACAGCAGCACAGGCCTGGTCGCGAATGCACTCGCCTGTCGGCGGGCAGACCGCCTGTTGTTTGAGAACCTGGGCTTTCATGCTGCACCCGGCCAATTGCTGGAAATTTGCGGACGCAATGGCAGCGGCAAGACCACGCTTCTCAGATTGCTATGCGGCCTGCGTCAACCTGACGAGGGGCAGATAACCTGGCAAGGGCAGGACATTCATGCGGATACCGAGGTATTCCGGCGTGCGCTGTGCTACATCGGTCACCTTAATGGTCTGAAAGCAGACCTGAGCCCGCTGGAAAACCTGTTGGCAGACGCAAGACTGTTCGGCGCCAACCCGGCCAGGGTTGAGGCGGCCCTTGAGACCCTGGGCCTGTTACGTGAAATCGATTTGCCGTGCCAGAGACTGTCTGCGGGACAGAAACAGCGCACTGCGCTAGCCCGGCTCCTGATTCGCGGTACGCCTCTCTGGATACTGGACGAACCTTGCGCGAGTCTGGATCGCCAGGCCCAGCAGCAGGTGCAAAGACTGCTTGAGAGCCATGCCAATAACGGTGGCACGGTGATATTTACTACCCATCAGCCGCTGGTATTCGAACAGGGTAACGTGACCCAGCTGTGGCTGGCAGAGGCTGGCGCCGATGCTTAACGCCTTCCTGACCCTGTTGCGTCGTGATTTGCTGCTGGCCATTCGCCATCCCGGTGAGGTGGTCGATGCCTGGCTCTTTTTTCTGCTGATTGTAGTGTTGTTCCCGCTGGGAACACGCCCCGAGGCCGGGCTTCTGACAGCGTTGGCGCCGGCCATTGTCTGGATCGCCGCCTTGCTCAGTACGCTGCTTTCCCTGGACCGTATTTTCAAGACGGACTTTCAGGATGGCAGCCTGGAACAGCTGTTACTTAACCCATATCCCACGACGGTCCTGGTGGGCGCCAAGGTGCTTGCCCATTGGTTGTCCAGCGGCTTGTTGCTGATTCTTGCATCCCCTTTACTGGCCATGATGCTGGGATTGCCCGCACGCGCCATGCCTGTGTTGATGCTGAGCCTGCTGCTGGGCACGCCGGTCTTGAGCCTTGTGGGCTCGATTGCCGTGGCGTTGACTGTCGGCTTGCGCGGCGCCGGGTTGCTGCTGCCCTTATTATTGTTGCCGCTGTATACGCCGATACTGATTTTCGGAGCGCACGCGGTCCAGGCAGCTGCGCTGGGTATGTCGGCCGAGGGGCCGTTGTACCTGATGGCTGCGATTCTGGCGCTGGCGCTGACGTTGGCGCCGTTGGCGATTGCGGCGGCTCTGCGCATTGCTGTCGAATGATTGTTATGAGTGATTTGTCATGAAAACCTGGTTTCACCAATGGGGCTCGCCGCCACATTTCTATGAACGTGCGGCGCGCTGGACGCCCTGGTTCAGTGTGCTGGCGCTTGTTACGCTGGCTTACGGCCTGATCGGAGGGCTGGTCCTGGCGCCCATGGATTATCAGCAGGGGCAGGGCTATCGCATTATCTTTGTGCATGTGCCCAGCGCCTGGATGTCCATGTTCATTTATACAACGCTGGCCATTGCAGGCGGCATTGCCCTGATCTGGCGGATGAAACTGGCCGAGGTGTACATTGCCGCAGCCGCGCCTCTGGGCGCCAGTTTTACCTTTCTGGCGCTGTTGACGGGGAGTTTGTGGGGTAAGCCCATGTGGGGCACTTACTGGGTCTGGGATGCCCGCCTGACCTCCGAGTTGATTCTGCTGTTCCTCTACCTCGGGGTGATTGCGCTTTACAGCGCCATCGAGGACAAGCGCAGCGCTGCGCGTGCAGCTTCCGTGCTGGCGCTGGTTGGTGTGGTTAATATCCCTATCATTCATTATTCGGTGGAGTGGTGGCATACCCTTCATCAGGGGCCGACAGTGACGAAGTTCGACAAACCTTCCATCGACACGGCGATGCTGTTGCCCTTGCTTTCCATGGCGCTGGGTTTCACGTTTTATTTTGCGGCGCTGGCGCTGGTCAGGATGCGCCTCGGGCTGCTGCAACGTGAACGTTACAGTCGCTGGGTGTCAGATATGCTGAATCAATCGCAGGTCAAATCATGAACTGGCAGGAATTCTGGGCCATGGGCGGCCATGCATTTTACGTCTGGACGAGTTTTGGGGCGGTGGCCGCGGTCATGTTGGCCAACTGGCTGCTGCCTGTGTTGCAGCACCGTAAGTTACTGGATCAACTGAGGCGGCAATCCAGAAGACAGGGAGGACAATCCAGATGACACCACGTCGACGACGCATGTTGTTTATTGGCTGTTTGCTTCTGGGTTTGGCCGCCGCCACAGCTCTGATGCTCAAGGCCTTCGAGCAGAATCTTCTGTATTTCTATTCGCCGAGCCAGGTAATGGCCGGCGAAGCGCCTGAAGGGCAGCGTTTCCGGCTGGGCGGACTGGTTAAATATGGCAGTGTGAAGCGCGCTGAAGACAGCCTGGATGTGCAGTTCGTACTGGCGGATTGTGAGGACAGCTTGCCGGTAACCTACCGTGGCATTCTTCCGGACCTGTTCCGTGAGGGTCAGGGTATTGTTGCCTATGGGCAGCTGAGCACCGGGCAGAACGGCCGCTTGTTCGTGGCGGACGAGGTGCTGGCCAAGCATGATGAGAACTACATGTCTCCCGAAGTGGCCGAATCACTCAAAAAGCCTGACGGCGCCAGTTGTATGCCACCCGGCATGCTGAATGCCGGCAATCGAGAGAATTGAAGTGACTCAATCCGTTACCAGTCTGTTTCTGCCTGAGCTCGGACATTTTGCACTATGCCTGGCATTGAGCCTGACGGTGTTACAGGCCGTGGTGCCCATGCTGGGCGTGGTCACAGGCCGGGTATTGTGGAGTGAACTGGCTCGGCCGGCGGCGATCGGACAGTTCAGCTTCCTGTTGATTGCCTACCTGATCCTGACCTGGTGTTTTATCGTCAGCGACTTCAGTGTGTCCTACGTGGCGCATAACTCCAACACGCAATTGCCGCTGGCCTACCGCATATCCGCCGTCTGGGGCGCGCATGAGGGCTCATTGCTTCTATGGGTGTTGATGCTGGCGAGTTGGACTATGGCCGTCGCGTTCTTCAGCAAAAGCCTGCCGCGGGACCTGACGGCCACCGTGCTGTCAGTCATGGGCATGGTCAGCATCGGCTTTCTGCTTTTCATGTTGCTTACGTCCAACCCGTTCGACCGGCAATTCCCGGTGCCCGCGGAAGGGCGTGACCTCAACCCGTTATTGCAGGATCCGGGGCTGATAATTCACCCGCCCATGCTTTACATGGGGTATGTGGGCTTCTCGGTGGCTTTTGCTTTCGCCATTGCCGCATTGATCGGCGGCCGGCTGGACACGGCCTGGGCGCGCTGGACCCGTCCCTGGACCACATCCGCCTGGATGTTTCTGACACTGGGCATCATGCTGGGCAGCTGGTGGGCCTACCATGAACTCGGCTGGGGCGGCTGGTGGTTCTGGGACCCGGTGGAAAATGCCTCCTTCATGCCATGGCTCGTGGGCACGGCGCTGGTGCATTCACTGGCTGTCACCGAAAAGCGTGGCATCTTCAAGAGCTGGACAGTGTTACTGGCGATTACGGCGTTCTCGATGAGTCTGCTGGGCACCTTTCTCGTGCGTTCCGGTGTGCTGGTCTCGGTGCATGCCTTTGCTACCGACCCCGAACGCGGCGTATTCATCCTCGGCTTCTTCGCCATTGTTGTCGGGGGTTCACTCGGGCTCTATGCCTGGCGCGCGCCACGCTTCAGGGCCAGCGGCAAGGCCGGATTCTTTTCACGCGAAGGTTTCCTGCTGCTGAATAATATTTTTCTGGTGGTGGCCGCGGCCGCCGTATTTGTCGGGACGCTTTACCCATTGCTGGCGGACGCAATGTCCCTGGGCAAGCTTTCGGTCGGCCCGCCATACTTCAATACCGTTTTCGTTCCGCTGACACTGCCTCTGGTCCTGCTGGTGGGCTGCGCAGCTGCCCTGAACTGGAAACGGGGCAGGGTAGACACGCTGTGGCAGCGGCTGCGCTGGGTGGCGTTGCTGGCTTTGGCCGCAGGTCTGGCAATGCCCTGGTTGATGCTGGGCAAAACAACATTTCTTGTGATCGCGGCTGTGAGCATGGCCTTCTGGGCCATGTTTTCCGCCAGTGAAGAAATCATTCGCCGCGGAAGCCGGCGTGGCTGGCTGAAGATACCGGCGGCAATCTGGGGGATGTCGCTGGCGCATTTCGGGCTCGGTATTTTCGTGATCGGCGTCACCCTGGTCAGCGCCTACAGCGCTGAAAACGATGTGCGCCTGGCGCCGGGGGAATCCGCGGAACTGTCGGGCTTTGAATTCCGTTTTGAAGGCATTACCCAATATGCCGGTCCCAATTACGATAGTACTGTGGGTAAGGTGACGGTCAGCCGTGGCAACAAGGCGTTGGCTGTGCTGGAGCCGGAGAAGCGTATCTATCGCGCCATGGGCAATGCCATGACCGAGGCGGGGGTGCTGCCGCGTCTGCATCGGGATCTTTATGTTTCACTGGGCGAGCCGCTGTCCGGCCAGGCCTGGAGTCTGCGCCTGTATTACCGTCCCTTCATGCGTTTCGTATGGCTGGGCGCCTTGCTGATGGCGCTGGGCGGCTTCCTGGCCATGTTTGATCGCCGTTATCGCAAGCCGGGCAAACTGGACAGTGGCATTGAGCGTCATGCCGTGGCGGAGTCTGACGTATGAAGGCGCGTTTTTTGATACCCGTAGGGATTGTGGCCGCCTTGCTTGTGGTGTTGGCAGTGGGCCTGACATTGAACCCTCGTGAAGTACCGTCGCCCCTGATTGGCAAGGCGGCGCCGCCTTTTGCATTGCCCAGGTTGTATCAGCCGGATCAGCTGGTGACCGATGCTTCCCTGAAAGGACGGGTGACCTTGTTTAATGTCTGGGCCAGCTGGTGCGTGGCCTGTCGTGAAGAACATGCGCAGATTGAGCGCCTGGCCAAAGAATTCGGCATGTATATTATCGGCCTCAATTACAAGGACGAGACCCAGGATGCTCTCGGCTGGCTGTCGCATTTCGGTAATCCCTACAGTGCGGTGGCGGTGGATGCCGATGGCCGGGTGGGTATCGACTGGGGGGTTTATGGTGTGCCCGAAACATTCGTGATCGATAGCGCCGGCGTGATCCGTTACAAGCATATTGGCCCCGTCAAGGCTGCCGATATTGAAAACAGGATTCTGCCGCTGGTACGCGAACTGGAAGGAGGGCAAGGCTGATGCGTTATTGGATCGCAGCCCTGTGCCTGGGTTTTGGCGGCCTGACACTGGCCGAGCCCCCGGCATTGCATAGTGGCCAGGAAGCACGTTACCAGGCATTGATCGAGGAATTGCGTTGCCTGGTTTGCCAGAACCAGAATATCGCCGAGTCCAATGCGCCATTGGCCGAGGATCTGCGCTTGCAGGTCGCGGAAATGATCAACGCCGGGCGCAGTGATGCGGAAATCAAGGACTATCTGGTCGCGCGTTATGGCGACTTTGTGCTCTACCGTCCTCCCTTCAAGCCCAATACCTGGTTGTTGTGGGGTGGTCCGTTCCTGCTGCTGGTGCTGGGCCTGGTGACCGCATTCCGCATATTCAGCGGACGGCGCAGCGAAACCCCCGATGAGTCAGTGGATCAGGCTGCGCTGCACAAGCTGTTGCAAGGGCAGTCGGATCAGAGGAACAAATCATGATGGGTCTGCCTGTGACCACTTGGCTGTTCGGCGCTCTGGCGTTGTTGCTCAGCGTGTTGGGTCTGCTTTTTGTGCTCTGGCCGATGCTAGCCAGGCGCGGGGCGTCTGACTCAGTCCTGTCACGGAAAGAGACGAATATCACGCTTTATCGTGAACGGGTCGCAGAGTTGCAAAAAGCAGTTGCCCTTGGCGAGATGAGCGCGGAAGACGCCCGCCTGCAGGAAGAAGAGGCGGGGCGGCATCTGCTGGAAGATGCGCAGGCGGAGCCGGTTATCAATCCCGAGCCGAAAGCGGGCGGGCAGTGGCTGATTCTGGTGTCCATGCTTTTCCTGCCGGTCTTCGCACTCCTGATCTATTTGCAGGGTGATGGCTGGCGATTGCTGGAAGGGGATGCAAAGTCACCCCCCTGGGATTTCATTATCCAGCGGGCCGAGACGCGTCTGGCCAACAATCCGCAGGATGAGGAAACGCTGCTGTTTCTGGCGCGCAGCTATCGTGCGCTCGAGAAACATGTTGAATCGGCGCAGGTTTATGCACGGCTGAACGCTCTTGTTTCACCGGCAAAGCCGGAGTTGCTCGTGGAAGAGGCCGAGATGCTGGCCATGGTCAAACAGGGCGATATGCGTGGACGGCCTACGGAGCTGTTCGAACAGGCGCTGTCCATCGATGCCGACCACGGGCGGGCGTTATGGTATGCGGGTCTTGCAGCCTTGCAGCGGCAGGACGAGACCGAAGCTGTTACCTATTGGCAGGCGCTTGCCAGACAGGAGTTGCCGGAGTCATTCCGTCAGGTTCTGGAGCGCCAGTTACGCAAGCTGGGCGTTGAACTCCCCGCAGGCGCAGTGTCGGCGCAGGCTAAACCCGAATTGCCGCCTGTGATCAGGGTCAAGGTCAGTGCGGCTGTGGATCTGGTCGACAAGCTGCCGGCCGAGACGCCCGTGTTTGTCTATGCCCGGGCCGAGGATGGTCCTGCGCGGCCGCTGGCTGCCCGCAGACTGACGCTGGCGGATTTGCCGACCGAGGTGGTGCTGGACGACGCCATGCAAATGGCGGGCGGGCCTGCGCTGTCGTCCCTGGATCGCTGGGAAATTGTTGCCCGCGTGTCCTTGAGTGGCGCGGCTCAGGCCAATGCCGGCGATCCCTATGGCAGTCTGCAACTCGACAAGGCCGGCGCCCTGACGGGCAAGATGCTGGAAATCGATCGCCTTTGGCAGAAATAGTGGCCTCATCATCCGTTTACGTCATAGCCACATGCCGGCCTGGGGGGTATGCTATGCAGCAATCATCAGCCGCCGTTGCTACGCTGTTAAAAGCGTTTACGGAACAAGCTCTTGGGAAATATTAATGAGTACAGAAACCTTGCATATTGAATACAGTCGTGCACCGCTGGTGCCACTGGCTTTCGCCAAAGCCGCCCTGCCCAAGGCAGGGGGTCTGAAGGGTGGAACCATTCCACGCATTGAAGCCGAATTGCGCGGGATCAGGATCTCCCGTTCCAAGCTGAAGAAATACAGAAAGATCTGCGGCTTCGCGGAGTCGGAATTCTTGCCGATTACCTATCCGCATATTCTTGCCAGCAGTCTGCATCTGGGGGTCATGACCCAGAAGAAATTCCCGCTACGCCTGCTGGGCCTGGTGCATGTGCGCAACGTGATTACCCAGCATCGCGGCATCCGTGAGGATGAGGTGCTGAATGTAGAAGTACACGTGGACGGGCATCGCGAGGTGCATAACGGTATCGAGTTTGATCTGATGACCCGGGTCACCGATGCACGGGGCGAATGCGCCTGGGAAGAAGTCAGTACGATTCTTTCGCGAGGCAAGAGCAAGGGCGGCAAGAAAAAGAAGGCCGCCGATGCGCCCAAACCCGACTTCAGTCAGCATCGCAGCTGGAAAGCGCCGGCGGATATCGGCCGACGTTATGGACTTAATGCCGGCGATATCAATCCCATACATTTGACCGCGGTGAGTGCAAGGCTTTTCGGTTTTCCGCGTGCCATCGCTCATGGCATGTGGTCACTGGCGCGTTGTGCAGCCGAGATGGAAGGCGATATGCCGCGCGAGCATGTGAAACTGGCCATTGCCTTCAAGCTGCCAGTGTTCCTTCCGGGTACGGTCAATCTCAATTATGCGGTGAGCGCGACGGGCATCGACTATGAGCTGACGAATCCGGACGGCAGCAAGATGCATCTGTCCGGCGAAGTGAGCTTCCAGGCCTGAGCATGCGAATACGCAAGGCCCTTTTCCCCGTTGCAGGTCTTGGCACGCGCTTTCTGCCCGCAACCAAGGCGAGTCCCAAGGAAATGCTGCCGGTCGTGGACAAGCCGTTGATCCAGTACGCTGTCCAGGAAGCGCTCAGCGCCGGTGCGGAAGAGTTGATCTTCATCACGGGGCGCAGCAAGAACGCCATCATGGATCATTTCGACAAGGCCTATGAGCTGGAAGCCGAGCTGGAAGCCCGCGGCAAATCTGACATGCTGAAAGTGGTGCAGGAGATTCTGCCTCCACATGCCACCTGCATCTTCATTCGCCAGGCCGAGGCCCTGGGCCTGGGACATGCCGTTGCCTGCGGGCGTGCGGCCATAGGCAATGAGGATTTCGCCGTGATTCTGGCCGATGACCTGATCAAGGGTGAGAGCGCCACCTGCATGGAACAGATGCGCCGCGTATACGAAGAATTTGGTGCAAGCGTCATTGCGGTGCAGGAAGTTGCACCAGAAGAGATCCATCGCTACGGCGTGGTCGAAATCAAACCCATCTCCGAGGGTCTGGGGGAAGTCACGGGCATCGTTGAGAAGCCTTCGGCTGAAGAGGCGCCATCAAACTGGGCTGTGGTCGGTCGTTACATTCTGACGCCTCATGTGCTGGATATTCTTGAGGCCACGGATCCTGGCGCCGGCGGGGAAATTCAGCTGACGGATGCTATTGCCGAGGCGCTCAAGCAGCAGACCGTGCTGGCCATGCGTTTTGACGGCAAACGTTACGATTGCGGCAGCAAGCTCGGTTATCTGCAGGCGAATGTTGAACTGGCGCTGTCACATCCCGAATTTGGCGCGCAATTTGCTAATTACCTGCGCGATTTGCCCTTACCCGAACCTGAACCCGAATCCTCAGCAGAGAGTGCGTAACAGCAGCAGACCATGACTGAAAAGCTCATCGAACGGTTCCAAAAATCCTCGGCGCTGTTCGGCGCCAATGGCAGTTTTATCGAAGAAGCCTATGAGCAGTTTCTGAAAAATCCCGAGCAGGTTGAGGAAAGCTGGCGTGAATACTTCAAGGGTCTCAACGGCAGTGGCCCGCACGACGTCGCCCATGGCCCCATTCGCCGCTCCTTCGTTGACAAGAGCGTGGGCGCCCGCGTGCAGGTTATGTCCGGAGGCCTGGATCCGGATGCCGCTTCAAAACAGGCGGGTGTGTTACGCCTGATCAACTATTACCGCGTGCGTGGTCACCAGGCGGCCGAGCTGGATCCGTTGGGCATGGCGGTGAAGCCCGAGGTGCCTGATCTTGATCCGGGTTTCCACGGCCTGGGCGAGAAGGACATGGATACGGCATTCAACACCGGTTCGCTGGCCGCCGAATCCAATATGACCCTGCGCGACATCATTCGTCTGATGAAGCGTGTCTATACGGGCAGTATTGGCGCGGAATACATGTACATCACCGATACCGTTCAGAAGCGCTGGATTCAGCGCCGCCTGGAAGGCTCCGCCTTTCAGGAACGCCTGTCTGAAGCGGAAAAGCGTGATGCCCTGGTGAAACTGACGGCGGCTGAAGGTATCGAACGCTATCTGCATACCCGCTATGTCGGGCAAAAACGTTTCTCGCTAGAAGGCGGGGACAGCCTGATTCCTCTGCTCAATACCGTGGTTTCCAACGCGGCCAATCACGAAATGGAAGAAATCGTGATCGGCATGGCGCACCGCGGTCGCCTCAACGTGCTGGTGAATATTCTGGGCAAGTCGCCCAAGGAATTGTTTGACGAATTCGAAGGCCGCTACCTGAGTTCAGGCCAGCTGAGTTCCGGTGATGTGAAGTACCACATGGGCTTCTCTTCAGACATCAAGATTGATGAGCACCAGATTCACCTGGTGCTGGCATTCAACCCTTCGCATCTGGAAATCGTGAACCCGGTGGTTGAAGGCTCCGTCAAGGCGCGTCAGGACCGCCGCAAGGACACCCAGGGCCAGAAGGTGCTGCCTATCCTGATTCACGGCGACGCCGCGTTTGCCGGGCAGGGTGTGGTCATGGAGACCCTGCAGCTTTCGCAGTCCCAGGGGTACGCAACCGGCGGCACCCTGCATGTGATTGTGAATAACCAGATCGGTTTCACCACGCCCAACCCGATCGAAGCTGAGCAGAAACGCAACACGCGTACCTCGATGTACTGCACGGATATTGCCAAGATGCTCGACGCGCCGGTCTTCCATGTGAATGGTGATGACCCCGAAGCGGTGGTTTTTGTCAGCAAGCTGGCCATGGATTTTCGTGACGAATTCAACAAGGATGTGATCATCGATCTGGTCTGTTACCGGCGCCATGGTCACAACGAGGCGGATGAGCCTTCGGTAACCCAGCCGCAGATGTACCAGGCAATCAAGAAGCATCCTACGCCGCGCGAACTCTACGCGCGCAAGCTGGAAGAGCAGGAACTCATCGTCGAGGGTGAAGCCCAGAAGATGGTTGACAGCTATCGCGATGGCCTGGATCAGGGCGAGAACATCAGCAATCGTACCCTGGGTATGGTCGGCAACAAGCATACGGTCGACTGGAGCAAGCATCAGGACGGTGACTGGAATCAGAGCATCGATACTACCGTGTCGGTGGACAAGATCCGCAGTCTTTCCGACCAGTTGACCACGCTGCCACAGGGCTTCGAGTTGCATGGCCGTGTCTCGCGCATTATCGAGGACCGCCGCAAGATGGCGGCTGGCGCCCTGCCTCTGGACTGGGGTTTTGCCGAAACCATGGCCTATGCCAGCCTGCTGGATGAGGGCTCACGCGTGCGTCTCACCGGTCAGGACAGTGGCCGTGGCACATTCTTCCATCGTCATGCCGTGTTACATAACCAGAAAGAGACACTGACCTGCACGCCGCTGAAGAGCATTGCCGCGGACCCGGATGACTTCAATGTCTATGACACCCTGTTGTCCGAGGAAGCCGTACTGGGTTTCGAGTACGGCTACAGCACAGCCGACCCGCAGACTCTGGTGATCTGGGAGGCGCAGTTTGGCGATTTCGCCAATGGTGCCCAGGTGGTGATCGACCAGTTCATTACTTCGGGACAGGCCAAGTGGGGCCGCTACTGCGGACTGGCCATGTTTTTGCCGCATGGCTATGAAGGCCAGGGTCCGGAGCACTCATCTGCGCGTCTGGAGCGTTATCTGCAGATGTGTGCGGAGAACAACATCCAGGTCTGCGTGCCTTCTACCCCGGCCCAGATGTTTCACATGATCCGCCGCCAGATGGTACGCAGTTACAAGTTGCCGTTGATTGTCATGACGCCGAAGAGTCTGTTGCGTCACAAATTGTCGGTATCCAGTCTGGATGACCTCAGCAGCGGCGGTTTCCAGCTACTGATACCCGAGCAGAAGAAGCTCGACGCCAAGAAGGTCAAGCGCATTGTTTTCTGTGCCGGCAAGGTCTACTTCGATCTTTATCAGAAGCGGGAAGAAGAGGAACGGGACGACGTCGCCATAGTGCGCATTGAGCAGCTTTACCCGTTCCCTCAAGAGGCCTATGAAGAGACCATTGCCAGCTATCCGAATGCCAAAGATATTGTCTGGTGCCAGGAAGAGCCTGAAAATCAGGGCGCCTGGTACCAGATCAAGCACCGCCTGCAAGGGCCATTGACCGGCAAGCAGCGTCTGCTTTCCTCCACGCGACCGGGCGCAGCCTCCACTGCGGTCGGTTATAACAAACTGCATGTGGAGCAGCAGGAGCATCTGGTCAGTGAAGGCCTGAGCGGCGGCAGCGAACTGAAACAGTAACAACCTAGACAACGAACCACTACCGGGGAAGTAGGGATGACCATAGAGATCAAAGTGCCACAACTGCCTGAATCAGTATCCGAGGCGACGGTGGGCGCATGGCTCAAGCAGGAAGGCGAAGCCGTCCAGCGCGATGAAAATCTGGTAGACCTTGAAACTGACAAGGTCATGCTGGAGGTGCCGGCAACCGTGAACGGTGTGCTGAGCAAGATACTGAAGAAAGAAGGCGATGTGGTCAGCAGCGGTGAAGTCATAGCCGAGCTGGAAGAGGGCGAAGCCGCCGCCAGGCCTGACAAGGAAAACAAGGCTGATGCTTCCGAAGAAAAAGCAGAATCAGCGCAGGCTGATGGCGAACAAGCAGCCGCCATGAGTCCGGCAGTGCGCAAGCTGGTGAATGAACATGACCTGGATCCCGCCAAGATTAAGGGCACAGGCAAGGGCGGTCGCCTCACCAAGTCGGACGTCAATGCCTACCTTGAAGCCGGTAGCGGGGAATCGGCGCCAGCAGCAGAACAAAGCCCGCCGCAGGAAGCAGCCGCCGAAGCGGCAGCGCCCAGGCCTTCTGCGCCCGCCGGTGAACGTGTGGAACAACGTGTTCCCATGACCCGTATTCGCGCCCGCATTGCCGAGCGCCTGGTGGAGGCCCAGCAAACGGCCGCCATGCTGACCACGTTCAACGAAGTCGATCTGCATGAAGTCGACAGGCTGCGCAAGCAATATCGCGATGCCTTTGAAAAGGAACACGATGTGCGGCTGGGTTACATGTCGTTTTTTGTGCGTGCAGCCGTGGAAAGCCTCAAGAAGTACCCCGTGGTCAACGCCTCGGTAGATGGTTCCGACATCATCTATCACGGCTATTACGATATCGGCATTGCGGTGTCATCGCCGCGCGGCCTGGTCGTGCCGATCCTGCGGGATGCTGACGGCCTGAGCCTGGCGGATATCGAAAAAGGCATCAAGGAATACGGCAAGAAAGCCCAGGACGGCAAGCTGACACTGGATGAGCTGACGGGCGGGACGTTCAGCATTACCAATGGCGGTGTGTTCGGCTCCATGTTGTCAACGCCGATCCTGAATCCACCGCAGAGCGCCATTCTGGGCATGCATGGCATTACCCAGCGTCCGGTCGTTGTAGACGGTGAAATCAAGATCCGTCCGATGATGTATCTGGCCCTGAGCTACGATCACCGGATCATTGATGGCAAGGAAGCAGTGCTGTTTCTGCGTGGCATCAAGGAAGCACTGGAAGATCCCGCGCGACTGCTGCTGCAGATCTGAGTCAGCAATGAGCAAGAAATACGACGTCATCGTCATTGGCGCCGGGCCGGCCGGCTATGTCGCGGCCATCCGCTGCGCCCAGCTGGGTCTGAAAACCGCCTGTATCGATAACTGGCTGGATGAAGCCGGCAAGCCGTCCCTGGGAGGCACCTGCCTGAACGCAGGCTGCATGCCTTCCAAGGCTTTGCTTGAATCTTCCGAACTTTTCCACCGCGCCCAGCATGAATTTGCCGAGCATGGCCTGGAGATCAGGAACGTGAAGATGAATATCGGTCAGATGCAGAAGCGCAAGGCCGGTATCGTGGCTTCGCTGACATCCGGTGTCGCCACCCTGTTCAAGTCCAACGGTATCGAGGCTATCCACGGTAAGGGCTGTCTGGAAGGTCCGGGCAAGGTCAAGGTGACGCCGCCCAAGGGTAAGGCGAGCACCCTGCAGGCGGACAAGATCATTATCGCGGCCGGTTCTGTGCCCGCGGAAATGTCAATTGCGCCCTTCGATGGCGACAGGATCGTAGACTCCACCGGTGCGCTGGATTTCGACACGGTGCCTGGGAAACTCGGCATTATCGGCGCCGGTATCATTGGTCTGGAACTGGGCAGTGTCTGGGCCCGCCTGGGTTCGGAAGTGACCCTGCTGGAAACCCAGGATGCCTTGTTACCGATGGTGGACAAGCAAATCGCGCGCGAGGCCGGCAAGCAGTTCAGGCAGCAGGGCCTGAATATTCTGCTGGGAGCGCGCGTGCTCAAGGCCACCACCCAGGCCAAGGGCGTCAAGGTTGAGTATGTTGAAAATGAGGACAAGAAGAGCCTGACTTTCGACAAACTTATCGTTGCTGTGGGGCGCCGTCCTGCCACGGATGGACTGTTCAGCAAGGACTCCGGACTGGAACTGGACGACAAGGGCTTCATCGCCGTTAACGAACGCTACCGGACCAACCTGCCTGATGTTTATGCCGTAGGTGATGTCATCGGCGGTGCCATGCTGGCACACAAGGGCTCGGAAGAAGGTGTAGCCGTCGCCGAGATCATTGCCGGACAATCAGGACATGTGAATTACGATACGGTGCCTTCCGTGATTTACACCGCACCGGAAATCGCCTGGGTGGGCAAGACCGAGGATCAGGCCAGCCGTCAGGGCTTTAGCGTCAAGACGGGCAGCTTTCCTTTCGCTGCCAGTGGCCGCGCCAAGGCACTTCAGGCCGCCCAGGGCATGGTCAAACTGGTTGTGGATGCGGATACCGACGAAGTTATCGGCGCGCATATGATTGGCCCTTATGTATCTGAATTAATTGCAGAAATAGTTCTTGGCATGGAATTCAAGGCCAGTGCTGAAGATATTGCACGCACCATGCATGCGCATCCGACCTTATCCGAAGTAGTGCACGAAGCTGCTCTGGCAGTGGATAATAGAGCCATACACTTCGCCAACCGGCGCAAATGAATTCCGGCTGGCGTTCCCAATCCACTGAGCATTTCTGACGTATGGCCGGACACAGTAAATGGGCGAATATCCAGCACCGCAAAGGCGCGCAGGATAAGAAACGCGCCAAGATTTTTACCCGCTTGATTCGAGAGATAACGGTTGCAGCGCGCATGGGCGGCGGAGAGATCGACTCCAATCCGCGTTTGCGTCTGGCGGTAGACAAGGCGAATGCCGCCAACATGCCCAAGGATAATGTCGCCCGCGCCATCAAGCGCGGCAGCGGCGATATGGATGGCGACAATTACGAGGAAATCCGTTACGAAGGTTATGGACCGGGTGGCGTGGCTATCATGGTCGACTGCGTGACAGATAACCGCAACCGCACAGTAGCCGATGTGCGCCATGCCTTCAGCAAGCATGGCGGCAATCTTGGCGCTGATGGTTCGGTGGCTTATCTGTTCGAGCACCGTGGCGTGATCAGTTTCCCCGCAGGCAGTGACGGCGACCGGATTCTGGAGGTTGCACTGGAAGCGGGTGCTGATGATGTTGTGGATTACGATGACGGCGCCGCTGATGTTCTGACTGCGCCGGATCAATACGAGGCCGTCAAGACCGCGCTGACAGAAGCCGGCCTGCAGCCTGAATCCGCTGATGTGACGATGCACGCCGGCACCAGCAGCCCCGTGGATGCCGATGCGGCACCAGGCCTGCTGAAACTGCTGGAAGCTCTGGAAGACCTCGACGACGTGCAGAACGTCTATACCAACGCCGAATTTTCCGACGAAGACCTTGCCGCCTGACACACCGAGCAACCGTAGCGGGACGCCCGTCAGAATTCTGGGGGTTGACCCCGGTTCACGAGTCACCGGCTATGGTGTGCTGGACTGCCTCGGCGACCAGGTCACCTATGTGGCCAGTGGCTGTATCCGTGTCCCGGAGGGCTCGCTTCCCGAGCGTCTGCACCTTATTCATAATGATCTGCGCACACTCATAGAACGTCATCAGCCGGCGGTAATGGCTGTGGAGCAGGTCTTCGTCAATCGTAATGTGTCCAGCGCACTGAAGCTGGGGCAGGCCAGGGGCGCGGCGATTTGTGCGGCGGCCGGGCTGGACCAGCCCATGCAAATCGCTGAATACACTCCCGCCGAGATCAAGCTGAGCATTGTGGGCAACGGGCGGGCTGCAAAGCCGCAGGTGCAGCACATGGTGCGCGCGCTGCTGGACCTGGAAGACGCTGTCGGCCGGGAACTTGCCGAAGATGCCGCAGACGCCCTGGCCATCGCTCTGTGTCACGCGCGCAGCGTCTCACAGCCGAATGTTCTGGCAAACTGGGGCTCATCCAGAAAGGGCAGGACACGCGCCCGGTCTGCGGCCGCATACAAGAGGAGATAACAGTTGATCGGCTATCTGAAAGGGACCCTGGTTGAAAAGCAGCCGCCCAGACTGATCATTGATGTCAACGGCATCGGCTATGAAGTCGAGGCACCCATGTCCACTTTCTACCAGCTGCCGGCCACCGGCTCGCCGGTGACGCTGCATACGCATTTGCATGTGCGCGAGGACGCCCATCAGTTATTCGGCTTCGCCACCCAGTCCGAGCGCAGCCTTTTCCGCGATCTGATCCGTATCAGCGGGGTAGGCGCCAAACTGGCATTGTCAGTGTTGTCAGGCATCAGTGCCGACGATTTCGTGGCCACCGTACAGGCAGGGGACGCAACGACACTGACCCGCCTGCCGGGCATCGGCAAGAAAACGGCAGAACGCCTGATCATGGAGATGCGGGATCGTTACGCAGATACGGCTCTGCTGCCCCGCGGACCGGAGGGTGCGCCTGGTGTGCCTCAGGATACGGGACAGGAAGCCTTCAGCGCATTGATTGCCCTCGGGTACAAGCCTGCCGAGGCCACGCGGCTGCTCAAGAGTATCGATGGTGAAGGCCTGTCCAGTGAGGAACTGATTCGCAAGGCCCTGCAGAATGCAGTGCAGCGCTGACGGTGTTCCGGCAGTTTGGGCTAGAATCGCCGCATGATTGAAGAATCCGGCATTCAGACGTCGCGCCTGATATCGGCGCAGGAAACCACTGAGGAAGTGGCGCAGGATATTGCCATCCGTCCGCGCAAGCTGGACGACTACGTGGGGCAGCAGCCTGTCCGCGAGCAAATGGAAATCTTTATCCAGGCGGCCGTCAAAAGGGGCGAAGCCCTGGATCATGTACTGATTTACGGCCCTCCGGGGCTGGGCAAGACCACGCTGGCGCATATCATCGCCAATGAACTGGACAGCAATCTGCGCCAGACCTCGGGGCCGGTGCTGGAACGCCCGGGTGACCTGGCTGCGTTGTTAACCAATCTTGAACCGCATGACGTGCTGTTTGTGGATGAGATTCATCGCCTCAGTCCGGTGGTGGAGGAAATTCTCTACCCTGCGCTGGAAGACTATCAGCTCGATATCATGATCGGCGAAGGGCCGGCGGCGCGTTCCATCAAGCTCGACTTGCCGCCCTTCACCCTGGTGGGCGCCACTACACGGGCAGGCGCATTGACCTCACCCCTGCGCGACCGTTTTGGCATCGTGCAGCGTCTGGAGTTCTATAACCAGGAGGAAATCGCCTCGATTGTGACCCGTTCCGCCGGCATTCTGAATGTGCAGATTGAAGCTGGCGGCGCCATGGAAATAGCCAAGCGCTCACGTGGCACCCCGCGTATAGCCAATCGCCTGTTACGGCGCGTCCGGGACTTCGCCGAGGTCAAGGGTGATGGTCGGGTGACGGCTGAGGCGGCAGACAAGGCGATGGACGTGCTGGATGTGGATGTGCATGGCTTCGACATCATGGACAGAAAACTGCTGCTGGCCCTGGTGGAGAAGTTCGAGGGCGGTCCGACCGGCATCGAGAGCCTGGCTGCCGCCATTGGCGAAAGCCGCGATACCATCGAGGATGTGCTGGAACCCTATCTGATCCAGCAGGGATTCATGATGCGTACGCCCAGGGGCAGGGTGGCCACCCAGCTGGCCTATCGGCATTTCGGTCTCAAGGCGCCTGAGCGCATGGACAGTAGAGCGGCAAAGGATCTGTTTACCGAATAATTCCCGCGGCCCCCTAACAACTGCCTGCGGGCCTGTCTATAATGCCCGCCTATCCGGTAGCCGGCATTTTGCCTGATAGAACTGACCATAAACGGACTTTCTGTGGAACAAAAACAGCCATTTAACTGGCCCATACGCATTTATTACGAAGACACCGACGTCAGCGGTGTTGTCTACCACGCCAACTACCTGCGCTATTTCGAACGTGCCCGTACCGAGTGGCTACGCGCCCTGGGATATTCCCAGGAACGTCTGATGAACGATCTCGACATAGCCTTCACCATAGCCTCGGTTCATGTGAACTACCGGCTCCCCGCAAAACTGGACGATGAACTCCTGGTTCAGCTTGAGGTCGTACGGGCGGGACGAGCCAGTCTTGTATTTGCAGAACGGCTGGTGCCTGCAGGCGACCCGAATACGGTACTCGCAGACGGCGAATTTCGTGCTGCCTGCATACGCGCCAGTGATTTTCGTCCGGTAGCCATACCCGGCGATGTGTTAGAGGAGATAAAAAGTGTCTGCTGATTTGAATCTGGTTCACCTCATTACCCAGGCCAGTTTCCTGGTGCAGCTGGTGATGCTGGCATTGCTGCTGGCTTCCGTCGCTTCCTGGACGGTAATTTTTCAGAAGCGCAAGCTGCTCAAGGGTACGGGCGACTCGGCCGACTGGTTCGAGGATCAGTTCTGGGCCGGCGGAAACCTGGCGGATATCTATAAATCCGTGATGCGGCGTGACGAACAGCCCACCGGCCTGGAAGGCCTGTTTCGCGCCGGCTTTGAAGAATTGCGCCGGCAGCGTCAGCACAGCCGCGCCAGGGCGGACGAAATCATTGCTTCGGTACAGCGCGCCATGCGGGTCAGCCTGGTGCGTGAGGTCGACCGCCTGGAGCAGGGCCTTTCCATGCTGGCCACCATCGGTTCTACCAGTCCCTATGTCGGCTTGTTCGGCACCGTGTGGGGCATCATGAATGCCTTTATTGCCCTGGGTAATGTCAAGTCGGCCACGTTGGCCATGGTTGCCCCGGGTATCGCCGAGGCGCTGATCGCCACGGCCATGGGCCTGTTTGCGGCTATTCCCGCGGTAATCGCCTATAACGTGTTTACCAATAAGGTCGATGGCCTGGAAACGCGCTACGGCGCTTTCATGGAGGAATTCACCGGTATTGTTGAACGCGGCGTACAGAAGGATATGCAGAAGGACACGCTGAAAGACAAGAACGGGGATGACTGATGGAAGTCCGCAGCAAGCGCCGCCTTGCCTCTGAAATCAATGTGGTGCCCTACATCGATGTAATGCTGGTGCTGTTGATCATTTTCATGGTGACGGCGCCTTTGATGACCTCTGGCATCGATGTTGACCTGCCGGAAACCGATAACACCGAAGCCTCAATGCAGACGGATGAGGAGCCGGTTGTGCTGACCGTGGACAAGAATGGCCTGATGTATCTGGATGTGGGCGCCAAACATTACGACGAACCGCTTGCTGAAGACGAAATCATTGCCACGGCAAGCAAGGTTGTTGAGAACAATCCAGACAAGTCCTTCTATGTGCGGGCAGACCGGAATGTGCCATTTGGACCAGTGTTACGGGCCATGGACCTTCTGAAGCAGGCAGGTGCGAACAAGGCATCCTTTGCCAGCATGCCCGAAGACGTTGCGCAGCCCTAGGCGGATTAATCCTTGAGACTGGAACCACGCTATTTGCTGATGGCTCTGGCGGCGCATGTCGCCATAGTGCTGTTGCTCGTAGTGGTTCTGGACCTGCCCAAGCTGCAGCTGGGTGGCAAGAAAAAAATCGAAACCATTGAAACGGTCATCAGCGACGCCCCGGTGCTTACAGTGACCGAACGGAATCAGCTTAACCGCGAGCAGCAACGCCGCCTGCAGGAGCTGGAGCGTCAACGCAAGGCCGAGGCTGAACGCCAGCGCAAGATCGTAGAAGAAAAGAAGCGCAAGGAAGAGGCACAGCGCAAGCTGGAGGCAGAAAAGCAACGTAAGGCCGAGGCTGAGAAGCAGCGCAAAGCCGAGGCCGCGCGCAAGGCAGAGGAAGCCAAGAAACAGGAAGAGTTGAAGAAAAAACAGGCAGCTGAAGCCAAACTCAAGGCTGAACAAGAGGCCAAAAAGAAAGCCGAGGCAGAAAAGAAGCGCCTGGAAGACGAAAAGCGCAAGGCGGAGGAAGAGCGCAAGCGTAAAGAGGAGGAAGCCAAACGCAAGGCTGCCGAGGAAGAGGCGAGGAAGAAGGCCGAGGCTGAAGCCAGGCGCAAGGCCGAAGAGGACGCCCGCCGCCGTGCCCAGGAAGCACTGGAAGCGCAGATGGCCGAGGAACTGGCCGCCGAGGAAGCCGCCCGTCAGCGAGCTGCCGAAGAAGCAGCGCTGCGTGACATGCTCAAGCCCATACTCGCCCGTTGGGTGGCCGCGCTGGCGAACAAGGTACAAAGAAACTGGTTGCGCCCACCGGGTGGACCCGATTACTTTGAGTGCAACGTTTTTGTGAAACAATTGCAGAATGGCGAGGTCCTGGAAGTCAGGATTGAAGAAAGTTGTGGAAGCGCGGTGCTGGATGAATCTGTCAGAAAGGCAGTTCTCAAGGCGAGCCCACTGCCAGCCCCGGAAGATATGCGTGTCTTCAAGAAGGAACTCATTTTTGTTTTCAAACCCGATTAATGTAGGTACAAGCATGCGCAGACTGCTGATAGCCATCACTCTCTTTGCGATAACGCTGCCAGCTCAGGCGGCATTGAAAATCGAGGTGACAGAGGGCGTAACGGGGGCGATTCCAATCGCCATCGTTCCCTTTGCAGTACCCGAGGGTTATGGCCCGAGCGTCGACGTGGCTTCCGTTGTGGAGCGCGATCTGGCCAGCACAGGTCTGTTCAATATCGTGCCCCGCAACAAGCAACTGGGTCGCCCCAGCAGCGCCGGTGAGGTCAACCTCAAGAACTGGCGCACGGTGGGAGCGGATCATCTTGTGGTGGGTGAACTGGTGCCGGTGGGTGAGGGTGACTTCAGGGTGCGCTTTCACCTGATGGATGTCTTCAACGATACCGGTGGCGCCAGTGGTTACGAGATAGATGCTCCGGCCAAGGCCTTGCGCAGGGCTGCGCATATGGTGGCTAATCGCATTTACGAGCAGTTGACGGGCCATCCCGGTTACTTCACGACGCGTATTGCCTACGTTACCGCAAAAAATACTACACGCGGACCCCGTTATGACCTGATTATTGCTGATCAAGACGGGTATAATGCGCAGACGGTTGCCAGTTCCTCTGAACCTATCATGTCGCCCAGCTGGTCACCCGACGGGCGTCACCTGGCCTATGTGGCCTTTGATATCGAAGAGGGCCTGGCAATTTTGCAGATTCAGGACCTGCAAACAGGGGGGATCACGGAAGTGTCGTCGCGCGAGGGAATCAACGGCGCGCCTTCCTGGTCACCTGACGGACGCTTTTTGGCGTTGACACTGTCATATCACGGTAACCCGGATGTATTTATCTATGACAGAAGCACGCGCGATATGCGGCAGTTGACTCGCAGCCCCGCAATCGACACCGAACCCAGTTGGGCGCCTGACAGCCGCAGTCTGATTTTTACTTCGGACCGCGGCGGCAGCGCACAGATTTACCGGGTGCCGGTGAGCGGTGGTAATGCGGAACGCCTGACCTTCGAAGGCAAGAGCAACTCACGCGCGGTGTTTTCGCCCGATGGCAAGTCAATTGCCATGGTGACGAGTAGCGGCGGTTACAGGGTGGCAGTGCTGGATCTGCGCACGCGCAATCTGCGCATATTGACTGATGGCCCTCTGGATGAGAGCCCCAGTTTTGCGCCGAACGGACAGGCGTTAATCTATACGCGGTCTGGGCGTGGTGGCACGGAATTAGCTACGGTTTCGATTGACGGGCGAGCGAAGACACGCCTGCACCAGCAGGGTGAGGTACGTGAGCCCTCCTGGTCGCCTTTGGATTAATGGCCTCTTTTTGGAGACTAAAATGGATAAAAGTTTGCGTAATTTTGCTTTTGTACTGATCAGCGCCTTTGCTGTGTTAACCCTGGCTGGTTGCGGCGGTGACAAGAATGTCCGTGACGATGCGTCATATGAAGACTATGACGAAGGTCGCGATTCCAGCACCAGCGGAATCGATACCGATCGCCTGAACGAGCGTGGTCTGCGCGGCGTTGACAGTGGTGACCGTTCCGCGTTTCTGGACCCCAACAACCCGCTGAGCACGCGCATCATCTACTTTGATTTCGACAGCGATGCTATTCGCCCGGAATTCATGGAAGCGCTGCGCGCGCATGCCGCTTACGCCAAGAGCAACGGTTCAACCGTACGCCTGGAAGGCCATACCGACGAACGTGGCACGCGTGAGTACAACGTGGGTCTGGGCGAACGCCGCGCCATGTCCGTACGCCGTGTTCTGTCGCTGGAAGGCGTATCGCAGAGCAACCTGCGCACGCTGAGCTTCGGTGAAGAGCGTCCTGCGGTCATTGGCCATAGCGAAAGCGCCTGGGGTCAGAACCGCCGCGTAGAAATCATCTACGAGGACTGATGAGCGTTATACAACGAGCCGCCGGCATCTTGCTGGCGGCTTTCGCTTTTTCCGCTGCGGCTGATAACCGCATCTACGAGCTGCAGGACCGCATGGATGCCGTGGAGCAGCGGCTGAACAATGCCGGCATATTGGGCGTTGCTGAAGATGTGCGTAACCTGCAGGCCGAGTTGCGCGCCCTGCGCGGCGAAGTCGAACGTCTGCAATACGAGAACGACCAGGCCAAGGTGCGTCAGCGGGAAATGTATCTGGACCTGGAGCGTCGAATCCAGGCGCTTGAGCAAACTCGTCAGGCACCCGCTGCAGCCGCTACGCCGGCTACCTCAGGGCAGGGGGGTACGGACAGTGGCCTAACGGCGCCGGTAACCTCTGCCGGGGGCGGGCAAAGCGAAGAGCAGCAATATCTCGCCGCCTTTGAGCAACTCAAGCAGGGTCGTTACCCGGAAGCGATAAAATCTTTCAGCAGCTTCCTGCAGTCTTATCCGCAGAGTGAATATGCCGACAATGCCCAGTACTGGTTGGGTGAGGCGTATTACGTGAGCCGTGATTTCCCCCAGGCGCTGGCAAGCTTCCAGCAGCTGGTGGAAGGGCATCCGCAAAGCGGGAAACTGCCCGGCGCATTGCTGAAAATCGGCTATATCAATTATGAGCGTGGTGAGTACGAGGAAGCCCGCATGGCTTTGTCGAGGGTGACACGTGAATTCCCCGAATCCAGTGCCGCTTCGCTGGCTCGCCAGCGTCTGCAACGCATGGATACCGAGGGCCGTTAAAGCCCTGTGAAGCCCCAAATCAACGACGCTGAGACCGCCGCGAACAGCGAACGCCTGAAAATCACGGAGATCTTTCTCTCACTTCAGGGAGAAGCCCGGGATGCCGGCTGGCCAACGGTTTTTATCAGACTCACGGGCTGCCCCCTGCGTTGTCAGTATTGTGATACTGCCTATGCCTTTTACGGTGGGCAGTGGCTCGGCAGGCAGGAAATACTGGCAGAGGTAGAACGTCAGGGTGTGCGGCATGTCTGTGTCACCGGTGGCGAACCACTCGCGCAGAAAGGCTGCCGTGGGTTATTACAGGCGTTGTGTGAGCAGGGCTACCAGGTTTCACTGGAAACCAGTGGCGCCTTGCCCATTGATGGAATCGATGCGCGTGTAAGTCGTGTGCTGGACATCAAGACACCCGGTTCCGGAGAATCCGGCCGCAACGACTGGAACAATCTCGCGTTGCTCACTGCACATGATCAGGTGAAGTTCGTTATATGTAACCGCGAGGACTTCGACTGGGCCTGCGCATGCGTGGTTGAGCATGGGCTTGACCGGCGCTGCGATGTACTTTTCTCTCCCAGCCATGGGCAACTCACACCTGCGATGCTTGCAGACTGGATAGTGCAATCCAGGATACCCGTGCGTTTTCAGCTGCAGCTACATAAGCAGCTTTGGGGCGAAGCGCCGGGACACTGAGCATGAACGACTCAAGAAATGCGGTAGTGCTACTTTCAGGCGGCCTTGATTCCGCCACCTGCCTGGCCATTGCTACCGACGCCGGTTTCAACTGCTTTGCCCTGAGTGTGTCCTACGGACAACGTCATAACACAGAGCTGGAAGCGGCCCGGCAACTGGCAGAACAATACGGTGTTGCGCAGCATCGTGAAATTCATATCAACCTTGATGAGATTGGCGGCTCCTCTCTGACTGACCGGAATATTCCGGTGCCAGAGGGGGAGGGGGACGATGTTTCACCCGGTATTCCCAACACCTATGTGCCCGCCCGCAATACCCTGTTTCTGTCCCTGGCGCTGGGCTATGCCGAAACCGTGTCTGCCTACGATCTCTTCATTGGTGTTAATGCTGTTGATTACTCAGGCTACCCTGATTGCCGGCCGGAGTTCATCCAGGCATTTGAACGTCTTGCCATGCTGGCAACCAGGGCCGGCGCTGAAAAAAGCGGAAATTTCCGCATTCATACCCCGCTGATCAATATGAGCAAGGCAGAAATTATTCGTCAGGGACTGGCGCTGGATCTGGACTATTCAGCCACTATTTCCTGTTATCAGGCGGATTCACAGGGCAGGGCATGCGGAAAATGTGATTCATGCCGCCTGCGGCGCAAGGGTTTTTCCGACGCCGGGGTTTCCGATCCCACCCGATATCAGTAGAATACGCGCTCCCGCAACAGCCGGGAGCCCCAGCCAAGGCCTTACCGCGCCGGCTGATCAATCATGATCGTGGTTCTATACCCGTCACACCAATGGGGTGTTAGCTCAGTTGGTAGAGCATCGGACTTTTAATCCGCTGGTCGAAGGTTCGAATCCTTCACACCCCACCATCCTTCTTATTCCACAATGATCACGCCTTGCATCTGTTCACCGTGAATCGCGCAGTTGTAGGGGTAGCGTCCTGGTTGAGAGAAATTCAGACTGTATCTGGCTGCCTCCCGGCCTGCTTTATGCGCAGGCAGGCTAGGGCTTACGGAATCAGCAAATTTAATCCGGTGAACACCGTGGTCCTCATTCACCCAGACTACAGTAGTACCAGACGCTACTGTCAGAGTTTCCGGTTCAAAAAACATGCGCAGACTGCTGCCACTGATTTCACCCCTGATTTTTACCTCGACTTCTGACGCCGCGGCATGACCTGTGAATAACAGGCCAGGCAACACCAGTAACAAGATCCCGGCACTAATATGGGCAAACGCAGGGAATGTACGCAAAAAATTGATCATCAGAGCCACCATATTTGTTCAATGAAGCCACGGCCCTTAATGCAAGGGATTTCGAATCTGCAGGCAGTTACTGAATTAGCAAATCCTGTACCAGCCCAAGGTCAGGCATGGGTGCACAATCGGGGAAGTGTGGGTTCTATGAGCAACCAACTAATATTTGAAAACGTTAGGTAAAGGATTATCTCGATAAATCATATAGTTAATGTAATTAATTACTACAAGTAATATTCTAAAAACGTGGGCAAATACAATCGGTTGGCAACATAGATTTTTTCAACAAGTAAAGCATCTAACTAGTAATCACTAATACAAGTAATTCATACAATTAGAAATCTTATGATAAAGACCCAACGGCCCCATATGCTTTAACGGGTATCCGTAATTTGAGGTTGCTAATACCTTTTCGCTGCATTTAATCAACATAGTAATTACAGGTTGCTTTTTCGGTCTTTCTGAGTCATCGAGGTCAGTGATTGAAACGCGCGGACACTTCCTAAAAATTAAATTGACACATCAAGATAATCAGGAGTAAAAGTTAATTTAACCGGTAGCGGAAATATGCCGCTCAGGGCGTTACAGCTAAGCGAGAAAGCTGTGTCGTGTTGGGAGGTAGAAGCATGTCTAATGAAGTCCGCCAAATGGGTATACAGAATCGGATAGCGGACCTATGTTCGGTCTTTCCCTGAACCTAAATCCTTTTAAATCTTTGATTACCACGGCTACTAGTAGCTAAGTCAGAATGGTCCAAATAACATTTCCTAATAAGCATTCATCACGCAAGCTACTAAGCCTTTTGACAGGGGTAGTGGCGATTCTAGGCGCTTCTGGCATGTTTCTTACTGTTTTTTATTCCCGAAGCGTAAATGCTTCAGATGATTGCAATGAAGAGAAAATGTTCTGTTATCGGGATTGCTTTAAGAGCCGTGAAGATAGCACAACCTGTAAAGATGGGTGCAATCGCATGGCTACAAAATGCGAAACGGGAATAACGGAAGCACCAGCAACACGAGAGTACAGTCCAGTATCTGGTAATGGGAGTGAAGAAAAGGAGTGGATAGATAATGGATACGGTGACCCTGTAATTACTAACCTAAATATGAGAAAAAATGACGGGCGTACATATACGCATGAATTTGATGTTGATGTAGTACTACTAAGAAATTCTGGTTGGAGCGAAGCTGAAGTGCGAGAGTTAATGAGTAAGGCAACCGAAGTGTACATGGAGTGCGGAATTCAATTAGCCAATGTAAAGATTGTGACAGCAACTGCTCCGCAAAGCACTTGGATTGATTCATATATGGAGTCAGAAAAAGGTTTGGTTAGAAGTCTTCCCTCCGCTGTAAAAAGACCAACTGTCTTCTTTGTTAGGTCTAATAGGGAGGGGAATTGGGCATACTCATATAATAAAGAAGTGTGTGGTACCTCTCCTAGATGTGATACTGCTTGGGTCACAAAGGACATTTTTAGTCCTGTACGTATTAATCAGTTTAAAGGAGATAATTGGAAGTATGTCGTAGGGCATGAAATTGCTCATTTAGTGGGGAACTGTAGTCACAATAATGATTCGGTTGATAATATAATGAATGATAATCCACAAAGAGTAAGTAAGTATCCACAATATCAACTTTGTAATAGCATAAAGCAACATGCTTCAGTAAGAAGAATTAATAATTATAGTTCGGCGAGGTAATAAGGGCCTGTCCTAGATTTTGTGTAATCGGTTCTTTTAGCGACACTGTCGCATTGAACCGGAGACACAATGTCCAAACC
>CAJXLF010000001.1 GCA_913055805.1 uncultured Salinisphaerales bacterium | reverse complement strand
CAGGAAGGGTTGCACGTGGGTCAAAATTCGATGCAAATATATGTCTCTAGTGGGTCAGTTTTCGGTGCAATTCAACAAGTGGGCTTACCTGGTTAGAACGAGCCCCTCTGATTGTCCTTCTGGATGACAGTAATAAGCGTCTCCCCTACCCATTGGACTGGGGTGAGCAGGCATTACTGTTTGGTGAGTTGCCAGACCATCTGCAACAAAAGACCCTGTTCAAGGTAAATACAGGGACACGAGAGCAGGAGGTCTGCGGCCTGAAATGGCAGCATGAAGTTCATATCGTTGAGCTCAACATCAGTATCTTTGTGATCCCGGCAGAGGACACCAAGAATGGCGAAGAGCGAATCGTAGTACTGAATAGTGTCGCCAGAGAGGTTATTGAAGCTCAGCGCGGAAAGCATGACGTATGGGTGTTTCCATACAAAGGTAACCGCGTTACCCGGATGTACAATTCGGCGTGGAAGAGCGCACGAAAACGTGCCGCCAGCAAATACGAAGGGAAAGCGCCCTGGGGTTTCCGAAACGTGCGAGTGCATGATTTGAAACACACCTTTGGCCGTAGACTCAGAGCCGCTGGCGTATCTCTAGAGGATCGTAAAGACCTTCTGGGGCACAAATCGAGCGAGATCACCACACACTATTCTGCGCCAGAGATTGCTAACTTGATCGAAGCCGCAGAGAAGGTCTGTATGGGAGATTCCCGCAAAACTCCCGCACTGACTTTGGTACGAGTTAAGCGAGACACGTAAGTCTTTGAAAATAATGGTGGCTACGGGTAGATTTGAACTACCGACCTCAGCATTATGAGTGCCGCGCTCTAACCAACTGAGCTACGTAGCCATTCAGAAATAAGGCGCAGAGAAATACGCCTGAAGGGCGGGCATTTTAGCCGCAGGGGCCGCCCGTATCAACCAAAAACATGCAGTCTGCCTCAAGACCGGCTTTCCAGATACTCCTCGATAGCCTCGATGCTTTCCGTGAAGCTGTCTGAGACTTTTTCTACCATGAGTTTTTCCAGCTGCCGGCCGACTAAAGGCACATTGACCTGGAGCTTGCCTTCAAAAGAGAGGCGGCAGATATCAGGGTCTGCACTTTCCAGACGTACTTCTACATCCACACCGCCGGAGAAGCGTTCCTCGGCCAGATGGAAGTGTCCCAGGTAATCGTCGCCGTCACGCTCCCACTCGCCTTCCTGGATCATGATGAGCGCTTCGCCCACCAGGTTGCGCACGATACGCGGCACCCTGTTACCGATGGCGATACTGCGGCGCAGACGGTAGGCAAAGCCGTCACCGTCGTCCTGTGTCACGGTCAATTCGAAGTGAGAAACACCTTCTGTCTTGTAGCGATATTCCAGGTATTCCGTGGACATGATGGCTTCCGCCACCCTCTCGGCCGAAGCGGGCAGTTCGCAGTGGTCGGAGAATTTCTGCATAACCTGATCCTTCAGACGTTGAAGCGGAAGTGCATGACATCGCCATCCTGCACGATGTATTCCTTGCCCTCCAGCCGCAGCTTGCCGGCTTCCTTGGCGCCCTGCTCCCCCTTCAGCGCCACATAATCATCATAGGCTGTGACTTCAGCACGGATGAAGCCCTTTTCGAAGTCTGTATGGATAACACCGGCCGCCTGGGGTGCGGTGGCGCCTACCTTGACGGTCCAGGCACGCACTTCTTTCACGCCAGCCGTGAAGTAGGTTTGCAGGCCAAGCAGTTTGTATGCCGCACGGATTACCCGGTTCAGGCCGGGCTCTTCCAGTCCCATTTCCTGCAAAAAATCGAGCTTGTCCTCATCGTCCAGCAGGGCAATTTCACCCTCGATCTTGGCGCATACCGCCACCACTTCCGCGCCCTCGGCATCGGCGTAGGCCTTTACCTTGTCCAGTAGCGGATTGTTTGCGAAGCCGTCCTCATCAACATTCGCCACATATAGCGTGGGTTTCATGGTGATGAGATGAAATTCTCGCAGGGCCAGGCGGTCTTCCTTGCTGAGTTCCAGGCTGCGGGCCGGTTTGCCCTGATCCAGATGCGCTTCCAGCTTCTGCAGCAGCTCGTGCCGGGCCTTGGCGGCTTTTTCACCGGTCTTGGCCACTTTGGCGGCGCGCTCCACGCTTTTGCTCACGCTTTCCAGGTCGGCCAGCACCAGTTCGGTATTGATGATCTCGATATCGCGGATGGGATCGACCCCGCCGGAAACGTGAATCACATCATCGTTCTCGAAGCAGCGGACCACATGGGCAATGGCATCGGTTTCACGAATGTTCGCCAGGAACTTGTTACCGAGCCCTTCGCCCTTGGACGCGCCCGCCACCAGACCGGCTATGTCCAGGAACTCCACAGTTGCAGGCAACACCTGCTGGGGCTTGACGATCTGCGCCAGGGCGTCCAGCCGTGTATCCGGTACCGGCACCACGCCCACATTGGGATCAATGGTGCAGAACGGATAGTTCTCGGCGGCGATTTCGGCGCGTGTCAGTGCATTGAACAAGGTGGACTTGCCTACGTTGGGCAAGCCGACAATGCCACATTGAATTCCCATGGGTTGTTTTACCCCTCTCCCTGGCCCTCTCCCGTGCAGGGGAGAGGGGAAGTTTACATATCTTTCGTGTGCAGATACTGGGTTGCCTTGTCCCAGCCATCCCGCATGATTATTTCCAGCGCCTCGGCGCCTCGGTGCATCGCTTCGCGCATGGCCGCCTCCTGCTCGGCAGTGGGTTTGCCCAGCACATGACTCAGTACGCGATCCTTGTGGCCGGGATGCCCTATACCGATGCGCATTCTGCGAAAGTTCGCGCCGATCTGACTGATGATGTCACGCAGGCCGTTATTGCCTCCGTGGCCGCCGCCAATCTTCAGGCGGGCTGTACCGGGTGGCAGGTCCAGCTCATCATGCACCACCAGAATCTCATCAGGCTTGAGCTTGTAGTAACTCATCAG
This sequence comes from uncultured Salinisphaerales bacterium, assembly GCA_913055805.1. Taxonomy (GTDB): domain Bacteria; phylum Pseudomonadota; class Gammaproteobacteria; order Nevskiales; family CAJXLF01; genus CAJXLF01. The sequence continues at coordinate 574,806 of CAJXLF010000001.1, read as the reverse complement.
CGCCTGCACCGCCTGACCACTGCGGTTCATGAAGGTGGAAGGCTTGAGCACCAGCAGGTCCTCGCCTGCCAGATTCAGCCTGAGCAGATCGCCGTGCAGTTTCTTGTCGGCAGAAAAGGAAACGCCCCGGCTTTCGGCCAGGGCGTCCACATACCAGAAACCCGCGTTGTGACGGTCACGTGCATGCTTGTCGCCGGGATTGCCCAGGCCGACAACCGCACGCAAAGTCATGCTGCGAGCTGAAGACAACCGCGAGGATTACTCCTCGCCGCCCTCTTCTTTCTTCTCTTCTGCGTCGTCAGCTGCGGTTTCATCGCCGGCAGCAGCTTCTTCGCCTTCTTCACCCTCTTCAGGCTCTTCAACTTCTTCCACAACAGCGCGCGGAATATGGATGGAGACCAGTGTCGGGTTTTCTTCCAGCAGATGCGCGGCCACTTCAACGCCCTTAGGCAGGGTGATATCGGCCAGGTGAACGCTTTCGTCCACATCCAGCTCGGAGACGTTGACTTCAATGTACTCCGGCAGATCCTTCGGCAGCACGCTGATATCCAGTTCGGTCATCAGATGCTGGAATACGCCGCCCCTCAGTTTCACGCCAGGAGCCACGTCCTCGCCCACGAAGTGCAGGGGCACGCTCATCCTCAGCTTCTCACCCTTCACCACGCGCAGCAGGTCAACATGATTGATCTGCAGCTTGGACGGATGACGCTGAACGTCCTTGAGCACGGCCATCTCATCATCCTTGCCGATCTTGACGGTCAGAATGTGGGAATAGAACGCTTCATGTTCAAGATGATGCAGCAGTTCGTTATGCCCGGTCTGGAGCATTCTCGGCTCCTTGTGACCACCGTACAGAATCACCGGCACCTTACCCTCACGACGCAGGCGGCGGCTCGCACCCTTGCCCTGTACCGTGCGGTCTTCGGCATTAATAATAAAGTCCTCAGACATTGCTTACTCCTAAAGATGACAAAACCGCTACCCGCGACCAGGTAACGGTCCATTTTGCCGGGCATGTCCCGGCTTCAATCAGTCCACGTACAGTGAACTGACAGATTCCTCATTGCTGACGCGGCGAATAGTCTCGGCCAGCAATCCACCAATTCCCAGTTGCCGTATCTTCGGACAGTCGCGCGCTTCATCGCGCAGCGGAATCGTATCCGTCACCACCAGCTCGTCCAGCTGGGATTCATTAATATTTGTCACGGCCTTGCCGGACAACACCGGGTGCGTCACATAGGCCCGTACACTCACTGCCCCTTCGGCTTTCAGTGCATTGGCGGCCTGACCCAGGGTACCGGCGGTATCCACCAGGTCATCGATGATGACGCAATGCTTGTCACGCACGTCACCGATGATGTTCATCACCTTGGCCTCATTGGCCCGCGGACGACGTTTATCGATAATGGCCAGGTCCGCATCATCCAGCCTCTTGGCCAGCGCGCGGGCACGTACCACACCACCTACGTCTGGCGAGACCACCAGCAGCCGGTCATCGTTCATCTCCGCGCGCAACCGTTGGTATACATCACCCAGCAGAATCGGCGAGGCATAGACGTTGTCCACCGGCACGTCGAAGAAGCCCTGAATCTGGTCGGCATGCAGATCAACCGTCAGCACGCGGTCAACGCCGGCATTGCTGATCATCTGCGCCGCCACCTTGGCCGAAATCGGCACTCGGGCTGAACGCGGGCGGCGATCCTGGCGGGCGTAGCCAAAATAGGGAATCACTGCCGTGATGCGGCCGGCCGAGGCGCGATACAGCGCATCCACCAGCATCATCAGTTCCATCAGGTTGTCATTGGTGGGCGCACAAGTGGACTGCACCACGAAAACGTCGCGTCCGCGCACGTTCTCGGTAATTTCCACCATCACCTCACCGTCGCTGAACTGACCCACGGAGGCCTTGCCCAGCGGAACAGTCAGTCGACTGGCGATGTCATTGGCCAACGCGGGGTTCGCGTTGCCGGTAAATACCATTAATCTGGATTCAGCCATGATTGCGTTCGTGACGGCGGACACAAAGGCCGCGTATTTTACCTGAATGTGGCGCGATGAACAGCAGAAAAGTTATTCCCGCAAAACCTGTCCCGGACCATGGCCCGGCGGTGGGAGTCCGCAAGCGGCTGAATCTCAATCTCCGGGCCCCGCATTAACTGCGGAGCAGTTGATTTCCCAAGCTCAATTCTTTTCCGTCATCCCGGAAAGCGCGAGGCGCTTATCCGGGATCCAGCATTCCGGGGCCCCGGATCAGGTCCGGGGCATTCGTTTTTCCAAGCTCATTCCTCGCCAAGAAAAACTGAATGGCTGGGGCAGCAGGATTACTCGGCCCCTCCTGGGCCTCGCCCTTCGGGCCAGCGGCATGCCGCTGTTTCAATTCGCTCCCGGCGAATGGGTCGAACCTGTGCAGGCTCTCATCCTGCCATAGAGAAAATGGCTGGGGCGGCAGGATTCGAACCTGCGCATGACGGGATCAAAACCCGTTGCCTTACCACTTGGCTACGCCCCAAAATCTCGTTGGCAATATTACCCGCCAAAACGGGTTTTAATCCCGTCACAGGACGGGATCCCTTGTTCATAAACGGGCCGTTGCCTTACCACTTGGCTACGCCCCAAAATCTCGTTGGCAATACTACCCGCCAAAACGGGTTTTAATCCCGCCACAGGACGGAATTCGCTGCCCCTCTCCCCTGGCGGGAGAGGTTGGGAGAGGGGGAATACAAACCCACTGCTCCTAAAACGCCGCACATTCTAACCGCTCAAGCAGCGGAGAGCGATTCAACCCCCGCGCCACGAAGGACTGCCACGCTGCGGGCACCTGCTCCTTCACTTGCCAGGCAGCCTGGCGCGTATCGAATGCGGCAAATACCGATGCCCCGGTGCCGGTCATGCAGGCATTGCCCGGGCAATGCGCGTCCAGCCAGTCCAGGGCGCGCGCCACCGCTGGATAGTTTTTGCGCACCACCGGCGTGCAGACATTACCTGCCTGCCCTGCGAAAAAGTCGGCGATTGTGATCGGCAGACTATTACGTGTCAACGCAGGATCACCAAATACCTCTGCCGTGCTCACATGGCAGTCCGGCGTCACCACCAGATACCAGGGCTCGGACAAGCGCGGGTCAACAACCGTAATCAGTTGCTCGCCCACGCCTTCGGCCCAGGCCGCATAACCCCGCACAAATACCGGCACGTCGGCCCCCAGTTCCAGCCCCAGCGATTCCAGACGATCCACCGGCAGGTCCAGACCCCAAAGCTGATTCAGAGCCACGAGCGTCGTGGCGGCATCAGAGCTGCCCCCGCCCAGACCGCCGCCAATGGGCAGCCGCTTGTGCAGGTGAATATCCACGCCACGGGCCGCGCTGCATTCCTGGCGCAGGCGCCGGGCGGCCAGCACACAAAGGTCGCGCTCGGGATCCAGGCCTGGCGGGCCATCCACACGCCGGATGACATCATCGTGCCGTATCTCAAAACCCAGCTGATCTCCGTAGTCGAGAAACTGAAACAGTGTCTGCAGCTCGTGATAACCATCCGGACGGCGGCCGGTGATGTGCAGGAAGAGGTTCAGCTTGGCCGGGGCCGGCCAGGCCATGTCGTCAGACAAAGCACCGGCATTCATACCCGGTCGGAGAGTTCCAGCCAGTTGTCGATTACTACCCGCACAGAAATATCGCCGTTATCCAGGCGCATCTTGCGCGGCATCTGGTAGCCAAGATATTCACGATATTCGAGATACTCGACCTGCCATCCAGCCTGATGCATCACGCGTAACAGACCGTCGGCGTCCAGCTCGGTACGGGCTGAGGAATTCGGCATGGGCATCCCCAGCGCCCAGTAGCGCATGCCTTTTACCGGGAACGGCCAGCCGATGAGCTTGTGAAAGAGGAATTCAGGGTCGCCGCTGTAGCGCTGTTGATCCGAGGTCTCGACACGCACATGATCCAGACTGCCTTCGGCTCGCATACCGCCCACACCAAGCGGGCCGGCCACGGTAAGCAGCAGATCCCTGCCCTGCTGACGCCAGTCGAGATTACCGCTCCAGCCCACTACCCCGCTGGCCATACGCGCCTTCACCCGCCAGCTTTGCAGGGCAGCAAGATCCAGCTGATGCGCCTGAAAGGCCTGTTGATTGCCACCCCCTATGGGCGTTGCCGGACCTGTCTGCATCAGGGCGCATCCGGGCAGCAGCAGCAATAAGAACAGCGCCCGTGCCAGCCGGACCGCAGGCACCAGGCGCTTCATTGAGTCAGGCGCTGAATCGTGTCGCGCAATACCGGATGCTCCGGATCGTCACGCAGGGCTTTTTCAAAAATCTGCTGAGCATCTTCGAGCCGGCCCAACTGCCATAACACTTCACCCAGGTGGGCAGCCACTTCGGGATCGGGCATCTTGTCGAAAGCCTTGTTCAGGTAAGCCAGGGCCTTGTCCAGTTCTCCCAGCCGGAACTGCACCCAGCCCATGCTGTCGATCACGGCTGCATCTTCAGGCGTCTGCGCCAGGGCCCGGCTGATGTAATCCAGGGCTTCCTCATAACGCTCGGTATGATTGGCCAGGATATAGCCCAGGGCATTAAGCGCCCGGGGGTCATCGGGTTGTAATTCCAGAATGCGGCGCAAGTCACGTTCGGAAAGGGTCAGGCGGTCCATTCGCTCGGCAATGAGCGAACGACCGTAAAGCAGGTCCGGCTCGTCAGGATAGAAGCCCAGAGCGCGGTTGTAGAGCCGCATGGCTTCTTCGAACTCACCCGCTTCGTAAAGCAATTCGCCTTCAGCCAGATAAAGCTGAATCGTCAGATCCGGCTGGGACACACGCAGTTCTTTCAGCCAGCTGCGGGCTTCATCCATGCGCCCCAGCTTGTAGAGCACGAAAGCCTTGCGCTGGGCCGCATCCAGATAACGATCACCTTCGGTAACGCGCTCATACCATTCCAGCGCCTCCTCGAAATTACCCCGGCTTTCCTCAATACCACCGAGGTAGAAGGCCGAGATGTCGCGGCGCATGCCCACGTCTTCATACAGGGTAAGGAAGTGATCGTAGGCAGCCCCGTCATTACCCATGTTGATTTGCAGGATACCCATGGCGTACAGCGCTTCGGGTTGCTGCTCGTCCAGCATCAGGATCAGGCTGTACTGCTCGGCGGCCGCCTCGGGCAGTTCGGCTTCAATTAACAGGCGCGCAAACGCCAGCTGTAACGCTACTTGCCGCTCATCATCGAGATCAGCGCCACTCACCACTGCAACGGCACGTTCGACCTCATTCAGCCGCAACAGGGCCGTTGCCTTCAGCAACAAGGCGTCAGGCCAGTCTTCGCGCATAGCCAGCGCCCGGTCGGCCGCCTCGACGGCCGCGGACATTTCATCCAGCCGCAACGCCAGCAGCCCGGTGGCGTAATCCGCCTCGGGCAACTTGTCATATTCCTTGCCCAACCCTGCCATTACCGCCAGAGCGGACTTGGCATGCCCCTTGTCCGCTGACATGGCGTGGGCGATATCCCTGAAGGCCTGGGCGGCGCCCTTGGGGTGCTTGTCCAGTACAAACAGGCCATGCTCAATACCCGCCTGTACCTGGTCCAGCTGCACCGCCACGCGCATGAGTATGATGCGCGGCTCCAGCTTGTCGGGCGCAAATTCCGCCCAGGCGCTGGCGGCTTCCAGCGTCAGGGCCGGGTCTTCCGCATAAGCCGCCACCTGCGTGGCGCGCTCCGCCAGTTCCAGCGTAGGCGCCAGACGCAGGGCTTTGACATATTCCTGCGCCGCCAGTTGCGTTTCACCACGCTGGCCGGCCACTTCAGCGGCAAGAATATGGTATTCCACGCCCATGGACTGGCCGTTTTCCGCAGCGGATGCCACCTGTGCGGGAATCAACAGTGCCAGACTCAGGCACAGAAAACCGAAGAGGGTTGATACTGGCTGATTACGCATGCTGTGCTCGTTTGGATACGCCATGCGGCGCCCGAAAAATTAGCGCTCTAGTTTGGCATGCGTCCTGGGGAAATAACAGCGCATGCTTGTGTTGTGACGAGGCATTCCGGACAATTTCCATTTTGGACTCTCTCCGGACCCCCATTCCCAGCAGTATGCGGCTCATTACCTTTGGCCTGAACCACAAGACCGCACCGGTCGAGTTACGCGAATCTGTCGCGTTTCCCGAGGCGTCCTTGTCGCAGGCCCTGACGCAATTGCGGCAACTGCCTGAAGTTCAGGAGGCGCTGCTGCTGTCCACCTGCAACCGCACGGAAATCTACGCCTGCGTCGATGAAAACATGGACAGCCAGATTGCAAGCTGGTTACAGCAACAGGCGGGACAGGGTCTTGATCTGAGTCGCTATCTGTACCAACACGCGGACCGGGACTGTGTTCTGCATGCCATGCGCGTCGCCTCCGGACTGGACTCCATGATTCTCGGCGAGCCGCAGATTCTGGGCCAAATGAAGCAGTCATATCAGGCGGCCAGGGACATGCAGGCCACAGGACCCCTGCTATCCCGCCTGTTCGAGCATGTCTTTTCCGTGGCCAAGCTGGTGCGTACCGAAACGGAAATCGGCGCCAACCCGGTTTCGGTGGCCTTTGCCGCCATCAGTCTTGCGCGTCAGATTTTTGCCGACCTGGGTGAACAGACCGCACTACTCATTGGCGCCGGCGAAACCATTGAACTCACTGCCCGCCACCTGGCCGAACAGCGCCCATGCCGCATGATTGTGGCCAACCGCAGTGTCGAGCGGGCGCAACGGCTGGCCCATCGGCATCATGGCTATGCCATTAGCCTGGAGGACATTCCGACACACCTCAGCGAAGCCGACATCATCATTTCCTCCACCGCCAGCGCAGAACCCGTACTGATGCTGGCTGACGTAAAAGCCGCTCTGCGCAAACGCCGCCACAAGCCGGTCTTCATGCTCGACCTTGCCGTTCCGCGCGACATCGAGCCGGCCGTAGGCAAACTCGAAGACGTCTACCTGTACACCGTCGATGATCTGAAAAATGTGATCGCCGACAGCCTGCGTTCACGCCAGCAGGCGGCCCGGGCAGCCGAAAGCCTGATCCAGCTGCGTGCCGAGGAATTCATGCACTGGCTGGTCTCGCGCGACGCCTCCAGCACCATCAGTGCCCTGCGCGAGCGTGCGCAGGCCGAACAGGCGGCCCTGCTGGAACGCGCCCAGCGCATGCTTGCTCAGGGCAAACCCGTGGACGAAGTCCTGCAGTTCGTCACCAATGGACTGGTCAACAAACTCCTGCACCACCCCAGCACGGCCTTGCGCAGCGCCGGCGCTGAAGAACAGGCCCAGCTGCTCGAAGCGGCAGTCCGGTTGTTCGATCTCGACGAAAAACAATGAGCCACCGATGAAACCCAGCCTGCAACGCAAACTCGAAGAACTGGTCGAACGTCACGAAGAACTGACCAACCTGCTGGCTGATCCGGACATCATTGGCGACCAGAACAAATTCCGCAGCCTGTCGCAGGAATACGCACAGCTGGAGGAAGTGGCCACCAGCTACCGTGAATACGACAAGGCGCGCCGCAACCTGGAAGACCTGCAGCAGATGCTGGACGATCCCGATCCTGAATTGCGCGAAATGGCCGACAGCGAGCAGCCGGCAGCCGAAGAAAAACTCGAAGCGCTGGAAGCCGGCCTGCAGGTATTCCTGATTCCGCACGATCCGCGCGACAGCCAGAATGTATTCCTGGAAATCCGCGCCGGCACCGGCGGCGACGAAGCTGCCATTTTCTCCGGCGACCTGTTCCGCATGTACAGCCGCTATGCCGATGAACAGGGCTGGAAAATCGAAATCCTCAGTGAAAGCTTCGGCGAACACGGCGGCTACAAGGAAATCATTACCCGCGTCATCGGCCAGGGGGTGTATTCCAAGCTCAAATTCGAATCCGGCGCGCATCGCGTGCAGCGCGTACCGGAAACCGAATCGCAGGGACGCATTCATACCTCGGCTTGTACGGTGGCGGTGATTCCCGAGCCGGACGAGATGGAAACCATCGAAATCAACCCGGCCGAGCTGCGTATCGATACCTTCCGCGCCTCGGGCGCCGGCGGCCAGCACGTGAACAAGACCGACTCCGCCATCCGCCTCACCCACCTGCCCAGTGGCATCGTGGTGGAATGCCAGGATGAGCGCTCGCAGCACAAGAACCGTGCCCGCGCCATGAGCCTGTTGCAGGCCAAGTTGCAGCAGATCGAGGAAGACCGGCGTATTACTGAACAGGCAGCTACACGCAAATCCCTGGTCGGCAGCGGCGATCGCTCGGAACGTATTCGCACCTATAACTATCCGCAGAACCGGGTGACGGATCACCGCATCAACCTCACGCTCTACAAGCTGGAGGAAATCATGCAAGGCGCCCTGGGCCAGGTGCTCGAACCCTTGATTACTGAACATCAGGCTGAGCAGCTGGCTGCGCTCGGCGAATAAATAATGACCATTCGGGATCTGTTGCAAAGCGCCCAGGAAACGTTGGGCACCCTGGAGCAGCCACGCCTGGAAGCCATGCTTCTGCTGGAACACAGCCTCGGCCGGCCCCGCAGCTGGTTGATCGCACACGATGATGAAGCTCCGGATACCCGGCAGCAGGCCACCTTTCAACAACTGCTTGAACGCCGCGCGCAGGGCGAACCACTGGCCTACATCACCGGCAAACGCGAATTCTGGTCACTGGCGCTGGAAGTCAATCCCGATGTGCTGATCCCCCGCCCGGAAACCGAACTGCTGGTGGAAACCGCACTGGAAAGAATCCCGGTCAGCGAATCCGCCCAGATCGCCGATCTGGGCAGCGGCAGCGGCGCCATCACCCTGGCCATCGCCAGCGAACGTCCCCGGGCTACGGTGATCGGCGTGGAATTCCACCCCGGAGCCCTGGGTGTGGCGCAGCGTAATGCACGGCGCCACAACCTGGACAATGTGTTGTTCATCCACGGCCCCTGGCTGGCGCCGCTGCATGGCCGGCGCTTCGACGTTATCGTCTCCAATCCGCCCTATGTCGCGGAAGCCGACCCGCACCTGGACGCACTGAGCTACGAACCCCGCAGTGCGCTGGCCGCCGGACCGGACGGCCTGCGCGATCTGCGCAGCATCGTGGCCGACGCCTCCGCACATCTGCAGCCCCACGGCTGGCTGCTGCTGGAGCATGGCGCCGACCAGGGTGACGCCGTCCGGGACCTGTTCGCGCAAAGCGGGTTCAGTGATATCGAAACCCGGCGTGATCTGGCCGGTCTGGAGCGCGTAACCCTGGGGGGCCGGCATGGCTGATCTGCAACGCTACAGTCGCCACATGGTGATGCCTGAAATCGGCGTGCATGGTCAGCAGACCTTGCTGGACTCACATGTTCTGGTCATCGGCGCCGGTGGACTGGGCTCGGCCGCCGCCCTGTACCTGGCAGCCGCCGGCGTGGGCAAACTCACGCTTGCCGACAAGGACCAGCTGGAGCTGTCCAACCTGCAGCGCCAGATCCTGCACAGCGAAGCCGACCTGGGTCGCGCCAAGGTCGAATCCGGACGTGATCGTTTGCAGGCGCTCAACAGCAGCATAGAAATCGCCATACTCAGCGGAGAACTGACCGGCGAACGCCTGAACGAAGCCGTACGGGCCGCAGACGTTGTACTCGACGGCAGCGACAACTTCCCGACCCGCTTCGCCGTCAATGCCGCCTGCGCGAAATACCGCCGGCCCCTGGTATCCGGCGCGGCTATCCGTCTGGAAGGACAACTCAGCAGTTTTACCCCCGGCCGCAACAACAGCCCCTGCTACCGCTGCCTGTACCGGGACAACGGTGTTGACCAGGAAACCTGCGAGGATGCTGGCGTACTCGGACCCCTGGTGGGCGTCATCGGCAGCCTGCAGGCGCTGGAGGCCGTCAAGCTGCTGCTGGGCCTGGGCGAACCCCTGGTTGGTCGCCTGTTATTATTCGACGCCACCACCACCCACTGGCGCGAACTCAAACTGAAACGCGACCCCGCCTGCCCCGTTTGTGGCGGACATCAAGAAGACGAAGTACAGAAACAGCCATGAGCGAAACCATCATCCTGCCGCGCAATCTGGTGCAGAAACTGTTTGCCCATGCGCAGACAGACCCGGCGCTGGAAGTCTGCGGCCTGATCAGCAGCCGTAACGGCGAACCGTTGCGCCACTACCCGGTCGCCAACGTGGCCGGCGAACCCGACCATCTGTTCGACATGGACCAGGCTGGCCAGGTAGCCGCCATGAAAGCCATGCGTGAACGCGGCGAGGAGTTATTCGCCATCTACCACTCGCATCCCAGCGCGCCCGCCGAACCCTCGGCGCAGGATCGCGAATTGCTGGCCTACCCGGACGCGGTTTACCTGATCATCTCCCTGAACACCAAGGGCGTCCTGGAACTGCGCGCCTGGCGGTCGGCTGACTGCGGCATGGCGGAAGTGCCGTTGCGGATCATTGAGGACTAATCTCACGCAAAGGCGCGAAGGCGCAGAGATGTAGGGAGTGTGGAAACAATAAAGAAATCTTCCTGGCGCCTTTGCGCCTTTGCGTAAGTCCTTACCCATCAGCGCTCAGGCTTGCATGAAACGCCAGGAATGCCTGCATCACTCCCTGCGGATCTTCTACCTGAGGATAATGCCCTATGTGATCCGCCAAAAGCACTATATCGGGATCGGGAATCAGTGCACGGTAACGCTCGGTCATATGCCTGCCCGAGACCGGATCGGCTGGACCATTGATAACCCGAACCGCAATAGTGGATTTCTGTAATGCCCCTACCCAGCGCTCGCGGTGCTGACGCCGTTCGTTGATGTAACGGATCAGTTTATGCGAAAGGCGCGCTCCGCCGTCGCGGCTGACGAGAGTCCAGAAATCATGCAACTCTCCGGCAGTCGGCTGTGTGTGCGGCCCGAACACCGCCGCAAAACTCCTGTTGAAAGTACGCTCGCTCATCAGACGCGACAGCAACGGCCCCAGCGGGCTGTTAAGCAATTTCTGCACGGGGCGCGCGCGGTGAGTTTCCGGAAACAGTCCACCGTTCAACAGGCAGAGTGACTGCAGTTCCAGGCCGGGCTGGCCGGCGGCCTGCCTGTCGAGAAAACGCGCCAGCAACTCCTGCGCCACCGTGTCGCCGTAGTCATGTGCCAGCACATGCACGCGGCTCACACCAAGCGAGGCCAGCAGGCCCTCATGCAGATCGGCCTGATCGAGGATGCTGTAGTCATGGTTGCGCGGCTTGGCGGTGAAACCGAAACCCATCATGTCCGGCGCAATGCAGCGAAAGCGCTGCGTCAGTTCGGGCCAGACAGGCGCCCAGTCCCAGGAGGCAGTCGGAAAACCGTGGATCAGCGCCAGCGCCTCACCCTGCCCTTCGTCGACGTAGAACACCGGCTGTCCGGCGTGCGAATACTGCTGCCCCCTTGCCTGCCACTGTGCAAGGGATATTTCCCTTGAATCTCCAGTCGAAATCATCTCAACGTTTCTCCTCGACAAGCGGCACGGTAGAATCGCGCTCTGTTGATAACTACGCCGCCTTTCAGGAATTAAACACTAGCATGCGCCTTTCCCAGTATCCCCTGTTCACCAGCAAGGACACACCCGCTGATGCGGAAATCGTCAGCCACCAGTTGATGTTGCGCGCCGGCATGATCCGGCGCCTGGCCTCTGGCCTCTACACCTGGATGCCACTGGGTCTGCGCGTGCTGTCAAAAGTGGAAAACATCGTGCGCGAGGAAATGGATCGCGCCGGCTGCCACGAACTGCTGATGCCCGCCATCCAGCCCGCCGAACTATGGCAGGCCACCGGCCGCTGGGAGACCATGGGCAGCGAAATGCTCAAACTGCGTGACCGCCATGAACGTGATTTCTGTTTCGGCCCCACCCATGAGGAAGTGATCACCACGCTGTTCAAGGGTGACTACCGCAGCTATAAGCAGTTGCCGGTTACGCTTTATCAGATCCAGACCAAGTTCCGCGACGAAATCCGCCCCCGCTTCGGCGTCATGCGGGCGCGCGAGTTCCTGATGAAGGATGCCTACTCCTTCCACATGGACCAGGCATCGCTGGAAGATACATACCAGGTGATGCGGGCCGCCTATCAGCACATCTTTGACCGGCTGGGCGTGGAATACCGTATCGTGGAAGCGGACAGCGGCAACATCGGCGGTAACCGCTCCGAGGAATTCCATGTGCTGGCCGAAACCGGTGAAGACGAGTTGATGGTGGCCGAGGGCGGCAGCTACGCCGCCAATGTGGAAGTGGCCGGCGACCTGAAGGAAGGCGACCCCAGCCCCGATGGGCAGGGCACGATCCGCAAGATACGCGGTATCGAGGTCGGTCATATTTTCCAGTTGGGCGACAAATATTCGAAATCGCTGGACGTCAGCGTACTCAATGCCGAAGGCCAGTCGATCACCCCGACCATGGGCTGTTACGGTATCGGCGTATCCCGCATTGTGGGTGCGGTGATCGAACAATGTTTCGATGAGGCCGGCATGCACTGGCCGGATGCCCTGGCACCTTTCCGCCTGGTGCTGTGTCCAATGAATTATGAACGCTCGGAGAAAGTCCGCGAAACAGCCGACCGCTTGTATGCCGAACTGCGCGAGAAGAGTGCCGATATCGCCCTGGATGACCGTCCACTGCGGCCCGGCGCCATGTTTGCAGATGCCGAACTGGTGGGCATTCCGCATCGTGTCGTTATCGGCGAGCGTGGCCTGGAGAAAGGGCAAATCGAATACAAGCACCGCGGAGCTGACGCGGCCGTCGATATCGATATCAACGCCGCGTCGATTATCGACGCCATGGACAATGCGGGCCGCTAAACGACTGCTACTGCTGTGGCTGCTGACGGCGGCGCCCCTGACGCTGGCGGCGGATGCCGGCCAGGCGCCTGACCCTGCCTTGCGCGCCGCGCTGGTCGCGTCCATAGAAAAAACGCCCAGCTTCAAGGACCGCTTCGAAGCCGAGGTTTGGATGGTGGACATGTCCACCCGGCTGCAGCCGTTTGTCGAGGATCATGAAAAACGGCTGAACCTGTTGCGCATTGTGCATCGGGAAGCCAACCGCACCGGCCTTCCGCCGGAACTGGTACTGGCCGTGATCGAGGTGGAAAGCCGTTTCGAACGTTTCGCCATTTCACGTTCCGGTGCGCGCGGCCTGATGCAGATCATGCCTTTCTGGCTGGATGAAATCGGCAACCTCGACGCCTACAAAAAACTGGTGGCCGAAGGCCGCTTGGACACCAATCTTTTTCATCTGGAGACCAATATCTGGTTTGGCTGCTCCATCCTCAAGCATTATCTTGATATGGAAAAGGGCAATACGTCCCGGGCTCTGGCGCGCTACAACGGCAGCCTGGGGCAATCACGGTATCCACGCCTGGTTTCCAGCGCCCTGAACCGTCGCTGGTACAGGCAGTAAGCCTGCGCGGCAACCAGGTATCACACTAAAACATCGGAGTTTTCATGTCTGTTCGTATTTATCACAATCCACGCTGTTCCAAGTCCCGCCAGACCCTGCAACTGATTGAGCAAGCCGGGGTTGAGCCGGAAGTGGTGCTATACCTTGAAACCCCGCCGGATGAGGATGAATTGCTGGAACTGGTGAACATGCTGGACATTCGCGCCCATGAGTTACTGCGCAGCAAGGAAGACGAATACAAGCTGGCCGGTCTTTCCCCGGACAGTAGCGAGGAAGAAATTATTGCCGCCATGGCGGAATACCCCAAACTCATCGAACGCCCGATCGTGGTCAGGGATGGCAAGGCGGTGCTGGGGCGCCCTCCCGAAAACGTCAATCAACTGCTGTGACGGCCAACGTGACCGAGATACTGGTGCTCTATTACAGCCGTCACGGCGCTACCGCCGACATGGCGCGCCAGGTGTGCCGCGGCGTGGAGTCCGTGCAGGGCGTGCAAGCCCGCCTGCGCACCGTGCCGCCGGTTTCCGCGGACTGCGAAAAAACCGCGGACGATATCCCGGCAAACGGCCCGCTCTATGTAAGCCACGATGACCTGAAGGAATGCGCCGGACTGGTACTGGGCAGCCCCACGCGTTTCGGCAACATGGCTGCACCGCTCAAGTATTTTCTGGATGGCACCTCAGGACAATGGATGTCGGGCACGCTGAGCGGCAAGCCTGCCGGCGTCTTCACCAGTACTTCCAGCCTGCACGGTGGCCAGGAAACCACGCTGCTGTCGATGATGCTGCCACTGATGCACCACGGCATGCTGATGGTCGGCCTGCCCTATACGGAGCCCGCCTTGCTCAGCACCCGCGGCGGCGGCACGCCTTACGGGGCCAGTCATCTGGCCGGCCCGGAGAGCAATCTGCCCCTGAGCGATGACGAAGCCGCGCTGTGCCGTGCACTGGGCAAGCGGGTGGCGGAAATCGCCAGGCGGCTGGCCTGAAATGAAAAAATGTCATTCCCGTGGGTACGGGAATCCACAAGCTGCCAAAAGCCGGAAATGCTCTGCAGCAGCTGGATTCCGGATAACTGCTTCACAGTTCCCGGAATGACGGAGTCGACATAATGAACCACGCCATCATCTTCCAACTGCTGGCACAGGGTGGCTGCCTCGGTCTGTTCGTTTTCCTGGGACTGGGCTACGGCACGCCAGGCTGGCTGGCGGCCATTCCCCTGTTGCTGCCACTGCCCGGCCTGCTTATGCGGCGCCGTTACACCTTTGCCTGGACCAGCATGCTGGTGATCTTCTACCTGGGCTGGCTGGCCAGCGAAGTGGCGGCACCGCAGAACCTGAGCTGGTCTGTATACGCGGCCCTGGGCAGCGCCCTGGCCTGTTTCATCGGCTGCCTGATGTATGTCAGGGTTACGCGCAAAACCTGAAGGCGCTCCGTCATTGCGGACGCATGCCTGCGAATCGGCATGCGCAAACTGCATCACCCGTGGACTCCCGCTAATGCGGGAATGACATTATTCGCTTTCTGCTGCCCGCCGCCGTTGCAGCCGCACATCGTCCAGCGGCATGACCAGTTCCGAACCCGTCATCTCCACCGTCACCGGCCGCTCGCTCATTTTTATATTGGTTTCCAGCGGCTTGTTAACGGGTATACGCAGCTTCTGGTTAAGGGGGATCTGTGTCTGAAAGTCGATTTTCACCGGCACCTGCAAGGCCTCGTCCATGCTTACGGTTACCGGCGCGCTGAACTTGAGCGGCACCATCTGATCCACCGGCACAGACAACTTGACCGGAATCTGGCCGGTCACCGGCACGGTGAAGGGAATGCCCAGAACATGCGCCGTCACTTCGGCATCCAGGGGCAGTACATCTTCATACTGAATCACGGCCCGCATGGGCACTTCGGCATCGATACCGATATTGATCTGGATGGGACCATCGAAATGCACCGGCAGGACTTCGTCGATGGGAAAGCTCACATCGATAACCGTCTGCAGGTCAGTATCCAGCGGCTCGACGATATCCACGGTCACCGGCGCGCCCTCGGGCAAGCGCACCTGCATTTGCTGGGTATGTAATGGTAAAAGGGCTTGCCAGCCCGGCCGCAGCAACCAGGCCAGTCCGGCCACTAGCGCCAATGTCAGCACAGTGCTCAGGCAGGCCACGAACACCACCTGCCGCATCATTTTGCTGTCCATCATGACTGCCCTCCCTTTCAGAGGTTCATGACATCTTTGACGAAAGGAATGGTCAGACGTCTCTGTGCCGCCAGGGATGCCGTATCCAGCCGGTACAGGGTATCCATCAGCGCGGGCAGGTCGCGGGCGCCACGCGTCAGCAGATAACGCCCGACATCCAGTGGCAATTCCAGTCCGCGTGTGCGTGCCCGCAAACGCAGGGCAGCCAGCTTGTCATCATCACTCAGGGGCTTGAGGCCATAGACCATGCCCCAACCCAGACGCGTGGCCAGGTCAGGTACCGCCACCGGCAGTTCCGCCGGCGGCAAATCGCCGGCAAATACCAGGGCATGCCCCTCCGCGCGGGCAGTGTCGCAAAGCCGCATCAGATTGAGCGCCCAGCGCTCGTCGGCACATACGGCCTGCACGTCATCGACGCAAAGCAGGCTACGCCCCGCCATGCCGTCGAGCAGACCGGCATCCATATCAGCCAGATCACTCAATGGCAGATAGGCCGTGCTGCGACCTTCCTGCATCGACTGTTTACAGGCGGCTTGCAACAGGTGGCTCTTGCCCAGCCCGCCATACAGATAAAGCTGACCCGGCTCACCCGCGGCCAGCTTGCGCAAGTGCCCCAGCACCTCGGCATTGGCGCCCGGCTGAAAATCATCGAAGCGCGCATCGTCGCGCAGATGCACCCCCAGTGGCAGTTGCTGTCCCTGCATCAGGGCTCATCCAGATAAGCGTTACTGACCACCCATTGTTTGCGTAAATGCCTGAGCAGTACGGCGATCACGGCGGCCACCGGCAGAGCCATGAGCACGCCCAGGAAGCCGAACAACTGGCCGCCGGCCAGCACGGCAAAGATTACCGCTACCGGATGCAGGCCAATACGGTCACCCACCAGCAACGGCGAGAAGACGGCGCTTTCCAGAAACTGGCCAACACCGAAAACCAGGGCCACCCACAGCAGCGGCCACCACTCCTGGGTTTGCACGACAATGGCGACACTGGCCGATATAAGACCCACAATCACGCCCAGGTAGGGCACGAAACTGACCAGGCCGGCGCCCATGCCTATCAGCAGAGCCAGTTCCAGGCCCACTGCCCACAGCCCCACACTGTAGGTCACCCCCAGCGCGAGCATCACCAGCAGTTGGCCGCGTATGAAGGCGCTGAGCACGACATCGGATTCGCGGGCAAATTCGGTCACGGCCGGCAGCCAGCGGCGTGGAATCAGATCACCTATGTGGGCCACGAGATGGTCCCAGTCACGCAGCAGATAGAAGGTCACCACCGGAATCAGCAGCAGATTACCAATCAGCAACAGGAGCGCGCCGCCTCGCTGGGACACTGCATCCACCAGCATGGAACGCACACCCTCGATCTCCCCCCAATGCTCGCTCAGGGCTTGCCTGATACTCTCGAAATCCAGTTCATCTCCTGCAGGCATCAATGGGCCCAGCCAGGGGCGCAACAGCTCGGTTGCCCATTGCAGATAACCGGGCAGCCTCTGCACGAAAGTCACCACCTGCTCCTGCAGCAGCGGAATCAGCAGCAGCAAGCCCAGCAACGACGCCAGTGTTAGTGCTGCAAACACCACAATGACGCCCGCTGTGCGCGACAAGCGGTGCCGTTGCAGCCAGTCCACCACCGGATCGCCCAAATAGGCCAGTCCGGAAGCCACCACAAAGGGCATGAGAATGGGTTGCAGCAGGTAAATCAGCAGCGCAGTCAGTGCCAGGCCGCCTATCCAGAGCCAGTGCCGCATGGTCAGGGCATGTTCAGTCATTTTCCGGGCTCACATCAGAACCGTTAGTGCGGCGGTCATTGCAAACGATAATAGAGTTCAATCTCGCCCAGCCAGATGGGTGCCTGACTATGTTGCGCCGAGGCATCCTCGGGCACAAGGCGCCGGTTCAGTGCCAGATTGTTTTCGAACTGACGGGCATCCGAACGTGTCGTGATGCGATAGATGAGCCCACGGCTGCTTACAGCTACCAGTTCCAGCTTTTCCACGGCGCCGAGTTCAGCCAGTAACGCCTGAACACGCGCATAGGCGGAGAGGTCTTCCACACCGCTGACATACAGGCCGACCACGCTGCGGCCACCCTGCTGACTCGCCACGGCGTAGCGGCCCGCCACCCAGTCGGTGAGTTCATCCACCTGCCGCCGCAAGGCCACTTCCTCGCTGCTGGCATTGAAATACCATTCGCGTACCAGTTCACCTTGCTGGTACAGGGCAGCCTCCACCACCCAGCCCGCATCGTCCGCGCCGGCCGACTGGCGACTCACACGCGACCAGTGAACGAAATCCACGCCTGCAGCCCTGGCCGCATCATCCAGGGCAAAACGATCACCCTTCCAGATTGAACGTGCGTCCATGCCCTCGATGCCGGGCAATTGCAGCGGCAAGCCGCGCAAGGCCGCCGCATCCTGCAGAATCGGTTGCAGGGTTTCATCCGTGGTAGGCAGACTTTCACCCTCAGCCTCGACTGTACCCAGCATGAGAATCTGCGGGCGCTTTGCATCCCAGACCGGCAAGCCGGCCTGCCGCAGGGCCTTTTCCAGTACCGCCGGCTCGAACCGCCCCCGCAGTAACAGTTCTTTTTTCACTTGCTGCTGTGCATCGAACACACCTGAAGGAGAAGGTTGATCAGAGCCTTCTTCGACCTCCCCCTCTGCCGGCTCCAGCACTTCGCGTTCGTCATAGCCGTATTTCTGCAGATAGTTCTCTGCCTGGCTGAAGAGTCCGCCGGCTGCGGGATGCGTACCGATGCGCTTGTCTCCGGTCACACGCACCATGACCTGCTCCAGACCCTTCTCCAGCCCCGAAGTACGTTCCGCCACCGAGGTGTTGGCCACCACTACCTCAAAGGAATAAAGGTCGGAGACACGCGTCAGCGCGGCCGCCCGGGAAACAGGCGCTTGCAGCAGGCACAAACAGAACAGGGAAATCAGGATTCTGGGATCAGGCCGTGTCATCAGGATAGGGCTGTGGTTTATTCCTGCTGTACAATACCACACCGCATTGCACTCCTTTTCGCAATGCCAGCTTCCCGCAGATGGAATACCAGCGCATGGACAACAAGGCACCGCTGACTTACAGAGATGCCGGCGTCGATATCGACGCGGGCGAAAAACTGGTCGACAACATCAAGTCCATGGTGGACAGTACCCGCCGCCCCGAAGTTCTGGGCGGACTTGGCGGCTTTGGCGGTCTTTTCGAACTGCCGCTGGACCGCTACCGCCAGCCGGTTCTGGTTTCAGGCACGGATGGCGTAGGCACCAAGCTCAAGCTGGCCATCGAGGCTGGCATCTATGACAGCGTGGGCATAGACCTGGTCGCCATGTGCGTGAACGACGTGCTCGTGGCAGGCGCCGAACCGCTGTTTTTCCTTGACTACTACGCCACCGGCAAGCTCGACCCGGAAGCCGCCGCCCAGGTTGTCAGCGGAATTGCCGAAGGTTGCCGCCAGGCCGGTGCAGCGTTGATTGGGGGTGAAACCGCCGAAATGCCGGGCATGTATGCCGCCGGTGACTTCGACCTGGCGGGCTTTACCGTCGGCATCGTGGAAAAGGACGCCATCCTGGACAGCAATCGTGTACAGGTAGGCGACGTCATCATCGGCCTGGCCTCCAGCGGACCGCATTCCAATGGCTATTCCCTGATTCGCAAGATTCTTGAAGTCGGCGGACATGACCTGCACAAGCAGTTTGGCGACAGCACCTTGGTCCACACCCTGCTCACGCCAACCCGCATCTATGTAAAGAGCCTGCTGCCGCTCCTCGGCGCTCTGCCGGTACACGCGCTGGCCCATATCACCGGCGGCGGACTGCCGGAAAATATTGTGCGCGTGCTGCCGGAGAACTGTGCCGCCACGCTGGACAGCAAAGCCTGGCAGTGGCCGGCCATTTTCAGCTGGCTGCAGGAACAGGGTGGTATTGAAAATGCAGAAATGCATCGCACCTTCAATTGTGGTGTGGGCATGGTGGTGATTTTGCCGCAGGAACATGCAGACGCCGCTGTCAGCCAGCTGACCGCAGCGGGTGAAACCGCCTGGCGCATCGGTGAAGTCACCGAACGCGGCAGCGGCCCGGCAGTGCCCATTCTCTGATGCGGGAACCCGCCCGCCTGGTGGTCCTGATCTCGGGCACCGGACGTAACCTGCAGGCAATTCTCGACGCCGTTTCCAGCGGACGGATCCAGGCCAGGACCGTCGCCGTCATCAGCAACCGCCCGGATGCACAGGGCCTGTTACGCGCGCAGGCTGCAGGTGTCACTACCGAGGTTGTTGACCACAAGGCATTTGAATCACGCGAAGCCTTTGACCAGGCACTGGCCGAACGCATTGAGCAGTACCAGCCGGACCTGATCGCCCTGGCCGGGTTCATGCGCATCCTTTCCGATGCTTTCGTAAAGCGTTTCGAGGGCCGCATGTTCAATATTCACCCCTCCCTGCTGCCAAAATATCGCGGCCTGCATACACATCAACGCGCACTGGAGGCCGGCGACAACCGCCATGGCGCCAGCGTGCATTACGTGACCGCCGAACTCGATGGCGGCCCCGTTGTCTTACAGGGCAGCATCGACATCCGTCCCGGAGATAACGCGGAAATACTGGCAGACAGGGTGATGCAGGAAGTGGAACTGCATATCTACTCGCAAGTGCTGGCCTGGGCCGCGGCGGGACGGATTCGGCTGACAAAGGAGGGGCTGGCATTCGACGGTCAAATCATGGATGCTCCCCTGCAGATGGAGACCTTGACCGCCGATCCTTAAGAAAGGCATTTGCATGATCCGAAAAATGAGTTTGCGGCCTGCCAGAACGGCGGCCTTTATCGGTGCATTATTCTGCTGCGCGTCCGCGCAGGCAGACGTATTCTCTCCTTATCAGGCAGTTTATGAGGTCAACCGGGGAAACGTCATGCTGGGGGACACCACCTTCACCATGACCCGCGACAAAGGTGACTGCTACCGCATCCAGGGGGTGGCCGAACCCAAGGGCCTGGCCGCGCTGTTTGCCGGCCGCATGACCGAGCAGAGTTATTTCTGCGTGGAAAACGGCCACATCCGCTCGCACAAATACAGCATCAGCCGCGAGGGCGGCGATGATGATGACAATTACACCCTGCGTTTCGACTGGGGTAACCAGCTGGTCACCACCGACAACAACGACCCCCGGGAATTGCCCGCCGAAGGGCTGGACCGCACGGTGATGGAACTGGCCCTGCGCCAGCAACTGGCCAGACATCTGCAACTGGCCAACGGCGAGCTGCCACAGAAGCAGTTCGTTTTCCTGATGGTCGAAGACGACGAAATCAAGCCTTATCGTTTCCAGGTCACCGGCCGGGAAACCATTCGCACTCCGGCTGGCCGTTTTGACGCCGTGAAGGTGGAACGTACCAACTCGCAGAAACGGCAGTTCAGGTTATGGTTGGCGCCGGAACTCGATTACCTTCCGGTGCTGCTGGAAAGACAGAAGAAAGACAAACCCGCAGTGCGCATGCTGCTGCGCAAATTGCCGCAGAATCCGGCGGCACAGAATCAGCCCTGAAGCACTTCCCGCGGGAGCCACAGCGATTCCTGCACCGGTGCATGACATAACAGCGACCAGTCCGGACTGTTGAAAGTCAGGGCGGCCACCGCACAGGTCGGCAAATTGTCCAGTGGGCCACCCCCCAGCATATTCACCAGCAGAGTCAGGCCGGGATTGTGGCCGACCAGCATCAGCCGGTTGACTGCGGCATCCGCCTGCGCAAGCACATCCAGAAGGGTTTCTGGCGAGGCCTCGTAAATACGCCGCTCCAGCTGAATACGCTCCAACGGATAACCCATCCCCGTAGCGAGCATCTCGGCGGTGCGGCGGGCACGGACGGCCGGACTACTGATAATCAGCTCGGGAACCACGCCCTGCCCGGCCAGCCACTTACCCATGGCGGGCGCATTGCCCAGACCGCGCTTGTTCAGTGGCCGCTCGAAATCCGGCAGTCCGGGATCACCCCAGTCAGATTTGGCATGACGAACAATCCAGAGATGTTTCATCCCGCAATCTCTGTCAGGTCTTCGGTAATGTCACGCCCTGCTGTCCCTGGTACTTGCCGCCGCGATCCTTGTATGAGGTCTCGCAGACTTCATCCGACTCCAGAAACAGCATCTGCGCTACACCTTCATTGGCGTAGATGCGCGCCGGCAATGGCGTGGTATTGGAGAACTCCAGCGTCACATGCCCCTCCCACTCCGGTTCCAGCGGCGTGACATTCACGATGATGCCGCAGCGGGCGTAGGTGGACTTGCCCAGACAGATAGTCAGCACGCTACGCGGAATGCGGAAGTACTCCACCGTACGCGCCAGAGCGAAGGAGTTGGGCGGGATCACGCAGGAATCGCCCTTGAAGTCCACGAAGCTGCCGTCGTGGAAATCCTTGGGATCCACGATGGCGGAATTGATATTGGTGAATATCTTGAATTCGTCGGCGCAACGCACATCGTAGCCATAGCTCGACACGCCGTAGGAGACGATACGTCCACCGCCGCTTTCCTTGACCTGCCCCGGCTCGAAGGGCTCGATCATGCCTTCCTGCTCCGCCATGCGGCGAATCCATTTATCTGACTTGATGCTCACTGACTTGATTCCATTTTTTCAGTACGTCAGTTGCGTTGCTGTGCTTTGAAACACGCTGTGAATACATCCCTGCAAGCTCGACGGCCGCGTCCATGCGGCCGACGGTTCCAAAACACAGCAACACAACTTCTCATTCGATTGTCCGCGGGATCAGCCGCCACGCGTGGACAGCACGTCAAACTCCCAGCGAAGCTCGCCCCTGGCCTGCGGCCGCCCGTCGCGGAACATGACTTTTTCCTTGATGTCGCGCGCCTGGCCAGCCGGCACATTCAGCTTCAATACGGGTTGCGTTTCACCAATGGCGATACATTCTAGCTTCTCGCCGCCGCTGCAGTCCTGTGCCACCACCTTGAGCGTCAGGCGCTTGAGCGCATAACGCCCGGCATGATTATGCACCCGGCCGGTCAATTCAAAGACGCCGCCAGCCAGCGGCTGCAGTGAAAAATCCAGCAATTCCACTTCACTCGTACCCACGCGTTGCGCGGACCGGCGATCAGACCAGTTCTCGTAGGCCAGGAAGGTGGTGGCGGCTACCGCCACCAACACCAGGAAACCAATCATCAACTTCAGGTCGCCCCAGGCGACCAGCGCCATGAGAATGACAATGAATGCAGCCATGGCCCAGATCATGCGCGCGTCTCCCTAATCTTCTTCAATACTGATGGTGGGGAACGCCGCCTCGTCGTCGGCCATGGACAGTCGTGCCGCCGCCGTGCGAGCGATTTCCAGATAACGCGCGGCCAGCTCACCCTCGGGATCGGCGGCCACGGTAGGACAGCCACTATCGGCCTGCTCGCGGATGCGGATATCCAGCGGTAACTGGCCCAGCACCTGCACGCCCTGCTCTTCCGCCAGAGCCGCACCACCGCCACTGCCAAAGATGGCCTCTTCATGGCCGCAGCTGGAACAGATATGCGTGCTCATGTTTTCCACGATGCCGAGAATATTCACTTCCACCTTACGGAACATGCCCAGGCCCTTGCGCGCGTCCAGCAGGGCAATGTCCTGCGGCGTGGTGACGATAATGGCGCCACTGACCGGAATGCGCTGCGCCAGTGACAGCTGGATATCGCCGGTGCCCGGGGGCAGGTCGACGATAAGGTAATCCAGTTCCGGCCATTCGGTCTCACCCAGCAACTGCTGCAGCGCCTGCGTCACCATCGGCCCGCGCCAGATCATGGGCGCATCTTCGTTCACCAGGTAGCCGATGGACATGGACACAATGCCGTTGCTTGTGACCGGCCTGAGTTTCTTGTTGGCCAGCTGCTCGGGTTTGGAAGTAGCGCCAAGCATGCGTGGCTGACTGGGTCCGTAGATATCGGCATCCAGCACACCCACTTTCGCGCCCTCGGCCGCCAGCGCCAGCGCCAGGTTGGCGGAGACAGTGGATTTGCCCACCCCGCCCTTGCCGGAGGCCACGGCGATGATGTTCCTGATGTTGGCCAGCGGCTGGAGATTGCTCTGCACGGCGTGGGATTCAATCTGCCAGCTCACATCGATATCGACCTCGCTAACATCCGGCAGCGCCTGCAGACGTTCAGTCAATGTCTGCTTGAGCACCGGCGCGTAGCGTTGGCAGGGGAAGCCCAGCTTGAGCTTCAGTTGCAGACGGCCGTCCTGCAGGTCCAGATAATCCACCGCCCCGGCGCTGAGCAGATCGGCACCCAGGTGCGGCTCGATATATTCAGCCAGAGCCTGCTGAACAGCTTCCAGGCCGGCCACGTCGTTGGGGGAATCGGATTGTTGGCGAATACTGCTGTTGGTCATTCTTGCGATTCTAGCATTGCAGGCTGGCGATGACCTTGCACGATCCCGTGCCTGATTACCGGTGGTGGCCGGACTGGCCAAGCCGGTGCGTCCACTATTCGGCCCTTCGGGTTCCTTCGCTCTCAGGCCTCATAAGTCCTTACCGCCTTGCCCAGTCCGGCCCTGGAGCGCCATGCGCAGGTCAAGTGCCGCGGTAGTCTGGCGACACGCCTTCCTTTGGCTCCATTGTTAAACGCTAGCTGGAGCGGTCTGGTCCCTCGACCCATGACCGTCGGCCGCAGGGACGCGGCCGTCGAGCCCCCATGGATGGGTTCACGGCGCGTCATGGGTCGAGGGATCAGACGAAAGCCCAGCGCACAGGTAGCAGGGCCAATCCCCGCCCCTCTATGGCATAATGCCCGGCTGTTTTCCCCAGTGTTTTTAAGGTTTAAAGGTTTCGCAGTGCCCTCACCCGAAACGCCAAGACGCATCGTCGTCACCAACGCCCTGCCCTACGCCAACGGCCCGATCCACATCGGCCACCTGGTGGGCTACATCCAGGCGGATATCTGGGTGCGTTTCCAACGCATGCGGGGGCATGACGTCACCTATGTCTGCGCCGATGATGCGCATGGCACGCCGATCATGCTGGCCGCCGAAAAAGCAGACAAGGCCCCGGAGGCGTTCATTGCGGAAATCCAGAAGGAACACGAGAAGGATTTCGCTGACTTCGACGTCACCTTCGATCACTACCACAGCACCCATTCCGACGAGAATCGCGAGCTCTCCGAGCGCATCTACCGGGCGCTGAAACAGGCAGGACATGTCGAGGTCCGGGAAATTGAACAGGCCTATGATGCCGAGCGTGAAATGTTCCTGCCTGACCGCTACATCAAGGGCACTTGCCCACGATGTGGTACTGAAGACCAGTACGGCGACAACTGCGAGGCCTGCGGCGCCACCTACGAGCCGCATGAACTGAAAGATCCCTTCTCGGTCGTCTCCGGCTCAGCCCCGGAATGGCGGCCTTCGGAACATTACTTCTTCACACTGTCGGCCCTGCAGAATGAGATCGAGGCGTGGCTGGACAGCGCCGAGCTGCAACGTCCGGTAAAGGCCAAGCTGCGGGAGTGGCTCAAGCCTAAAGAGCATGGCGAGGGTGGCCTGCGTGACTGGGATATCTCCCGTGATGCGCCCTACTTCGGTTTCGAAATTCCGGGGGCCCCCGGCAAGTATTTCTACGTCTGGCTGGACGCGCCGATTGGCTACTTCGCCAGTCTCAAAGCCTACTGCGAACAGGTCGGGCTGGATTTCGAGGCGCTGATTGCACAGGACAGCGAAGCGGAGCTGTGGCATTTCATCGGCAAGGACATCGTCAACTTCCATGGCCTGTTCTGGCCGGCCATGCTCAAGGATGCCGGCTTCAAGCAACCTACGGCGCTGAACGTGAACGGTTATCTGACGGTCAACGGCGCCAAGATGTCCAAGTCGCGCGGCACCTTCATTCGCGCCGCGACCTGGGCCGAGTACCTGCCGACCGAAACGCTGCGCTATTACTACGCCGCCAAGCTTTCCAGCAGCGTGGAAGATCTGGACCTGAACCTGGAAGACTTTGTTGCCCGCATCAACTCGGATCTGGTGGGCAAGTACGTCAATATCGCCAGCCGCTGTGCCGGCTTTATTACCAAACGCTTCGACGGCCAGCTCAGCGAAAACTTCGACAACAGCGAACTGGTTGCACAGTTTGCCGGCAAGGCCGAAGACATCGCCGCGCGCTTCGACGCCCGCAATTTTTCGCAGGCCATTCGCGAAATCATGGCGCTGGCCGACCAGGCCAACCAGTACATAGCCGAGAAGCAGCCCTGGGTCGTCGCCAAGCAGGACGACAGCGACACTGAACTGCAGGCCATCTGCACCACCGGCCTGGAACTGTTCCGTCAGCTAACGATGCTGCTCAAGCCGGTGCTGCCGCAACTCACCCGAAAAGCCGAGGCGTTCCTGGGCCTGGAACTGCAATCATGGCAGGACATCCAGACACCTCTGCTGGGCCAAACCATCAACGCCTTCAAGCCGCTCATGCAGCGTGTGGAAAGCGACAAGGTGGATGCCATGCTGGAAGCCTCGCGTGCCGATCTGGCTGCAGTTGCCGACAGCAAGCCCGCCCAAACCACGGAGTCCGGAAAAGTGGATGACAGCATGATTGAATTTGACGACTTCGCCAAGGTCGACCTGCGCATCGCGCGCATCGCCAAAGCCGAGCACGTGGAAGGCGCGGACAAGCTGCTGCGCCTGGAGCTGGATGTGGGTGAACTGGGCAGCAAGCAGGTGTTCGCCGGCATCAAGAGCGCCTATGCGCCGGAAGACCTGCAGGGCCGCCTGACCGTGATGGTGGCCAACCTGGCGCCGCGCAAGATGCGCTTTGGTCTGTCCGAGGGCATGGTGCTGGCCGCCGGGCCCGGCGGCGACGAGCTGTTTATCCTCTCTCCGGACGAGGGCGCCACCCCGGGCATGAAGGTAAAGTAAGCCTGTTATGACCGAATACTTCTACATCCTCATTGGCACAGTGCTGGTCAACAACTTCGTGTTGGTCCAGTTCCTGGGCCTGTGCCCGTTCATGGGGGTGTCGAAAAAACTGGATACGGCCACCGGCATGGCCCTGGCCACCACCTTCGTGCTGACGCTATCCTCAGTGTGTTCCTATCTGGTCAACGAATACCTGCTCACGCCGCTGGGCGTGGAGTACCTGCGCACCATCAGCTTCATCCTCGTGATTGCCGCCGTGGTGCAGCTCACCGAGATGATCGTGCACAAGACCAGTCCGCTGCTTTACCAGGTGCTGGGCATCTACCTGCCGCTGATCACCACCAACTGCGCAGTTCTGGGTGTGGCCCTGCTCAATGTGCGTGAGCAGAACAGCTTCCTGGAATCCGCCGTTTACGGTTTCGGCGCCGCGGTGGGTTTCTCGTTGGTGATGATTCTGTTTGCCTCGATTCGTGAGCGCATCGCCGTGGCCGATGTGCCTGCCGCCTTTCAGGGCGCGCCCATCGGTCTGATCACGGCCGGCCTCATGTCACTGGCCTTTATGGGCTTTTCCGGGCTCGTCTGATCCATGTTGTCCGCTGTAATCGCGCTGGCAGCCCTGGCCGCCGTTTTCGGTGTGGCCCTGGGTTATGTGTCCGTGCGTTTCAAGGTGGAAGGCGATCCTCTGGTCGACCAGATCGACGCCATCCTGCCGCAGACCCAGTGCGGTCAGTGCAGCTATCCCGGTTGTCGGCCCTACGCAGAAGCTATTGCCCACGGCGAGGCCGAGATCAACCAATGCCCGCCGGGCGGCGAGGCCGGCGTGATCGCCCTGGCCGATCTGCTGGGCCGCGAACCCATGCCCATCAATCCGGAAAACGGTGTGGCGCAGGAAGAAACCCTGGTCGCGATTATTGATGAAGATGTCTGCATCGGCTGCACCAAGTGCATCCAGGCCTGCCCGGTGGATGCCATCCTCGGCGCCGCCAAACAAATGCATACCGTCATCGAGGCCGAGTGCACAGGCTGCGAACTCTGCGTGGAACCCTGCCCCGTGGACTGCATCGACATGGTGCCGGTGGAAGCCACCACCAAGACCTGGAAATGGCCTTTCCCCGAGGCTGAGCAGGACAAGGCTGCATGAGCGCCGTCATGAACATCGGCCTGGGCTCCAAAGTGTGGAATTTCCCGGGCGGCCTCAAGCTGAACGGTCACAAGCAGATGTCCGCCGGGTCGGCTATCGAAACCGCCGCTATCCCGCGACAACTGATTCTGCCGCTTGCTCAGCATATTGGCGCACCCGCCAAACCCCTGGTGGAAGTGGGCGATTATGTTTATCGGGGCCAGACCATCGCAGCACCTGACGGCTATGTTTCCATGCCGATCCACGCCAGCAGTTCGGGCACAGTGGTTGCAATCGAAGCACGCCCCGTGCCCCATCCTTCGGGACTGACAGCCGAATGCATCGTCATTGAAACCGACGGCAAGGACGCGCCGCTGCCGACACCGGAGCTGCAGGCCCATCCCGACTACAGACAACTCGACCCCAGCCATCTACGTAACCTGGTGCGCCAGGCTGGCGTGGTGGGCCTGGGCGGCGCGGCGTTCCCGTCCTTCATAAAACTGAATCCCGGCCCCGGCGCGCAGGTCGATGCGCTGATCCTCAACGGCGCTGAATGCGAACCCTACATCACCTGCGACCAGGTACTGATGCGGGAGCAGGCCGATGACATCGTCAAAGGCGCACAACTCATCATGCACGCCGTACAAGCGCCGCAATGTCTGATCGGGGTGGAAGACAACAAACCGGAATCGATCCAGGCCCTGGAGCAGGCGATTGCCAGACTGGACGATGCGCGCATCAAGGTCGTGGTGGTGCCGACGCGCTATCCGCAAGGCGGTGAGAAACAGCTGGTGCAGGCACTTACAGGCCGCGAGGTCCCCAGCGAAGGCCTGCCGCTGGATATCGGCATCGTCTGTCATAACGTCGGCACAGCAGCGACCGTGTGGCGCGCCGTCACCCAGGGACAGCCCCTGATTTCCCGTGTCATGACCATCACCGGCGGCGCCGTCAGGCAGCCGAGAAACTTCGAAGTCCGCATCGGCACGCCAGTGTCTGAACTGCTGGCACAGGCCGGCGGCACGCACAGCGAACCGGCCCGCCTGATCATGGGTGGCCCCATGATGGGCTTTGCCCTGAGCAGCACCGAGGTGCCGGTGGTCAAGGCCACCAATTGCATCCTGGCCACCAGCCAGCAGGAAATCGCTCCGCCTGAAGCGGCCATGCCCTGCATCCGCTGCGGCGAATGCGCCACCGTGTGCCCGGCCGGGCTGCTGCCACAGCAACTCTACTGGCACGCACGCGCCCGCGACTTCGACAAAACGCAGGACTACAAACTGTTCGACTGCATCGAATGCGGCTGCTGCGCACAGGTCTGCCCCAGCCATATCCCGCTGGTGCAGTATTACCGCTACGCCAAGACCGAAATCTGGGAAGCCGAACGCGAGAAGCGCAAATCCAACCAGGCCCGCGAACGCCATGAATTCCGCCAGGAACGCCTGGAACGCGAAGAAGCCGAGAAGCAGGCACGTCTGGCCGCCAAGAAAGCGGCTATCAAGAAAGACGACGACAAGGCCCAGGCGCCGGACCCGGTGGCTGAGGCTATTGCGCGCGCCAAGCAGCGCAAGGCTGAACAGCAGGTCGCCGCAGACGCCCAACCGATGGACAAACCGAAAGCTGCCAAAGTGGACAACGTCGACGACCTGATCGCACAGGCCAAGGCCAAGGCGGCCGCCAAGAAAGCGGCCAGCGCCAAGAAGGAAGACGCCGTGGAAGCCGCGCCGGTGGATGATCCGGTCGCCGCCGCCATCGCCCGCGCCAAGGCCAAGGCTGCCGCCAAAAAGGCTAACCAGCCGGCGGAAGACAAGCCTGCCGAAGCGAAACCCGCCGACAAAGCGGCTGCGGATGATCCGGTGGCTGCCGCCATTGCCAAAGCCAAGGCCAGGGCGGCGGAAAAGAAAGCAGCCCAGGCCGGTGCTGATGACAAGCCGGCCGGGGAAAAAGCGGATGAGGAAAATGACCCTGTCGCCGCCGCCATTGCGCGCGCCAGGGCACAGGCCGCTGCCCGCAAACAGGAAAAAGGCGAATAAGCCATGCGTCTGAGTTCGCCCCACCTCCCTGTCCAGCCGACCGTGCCGCAGGTCATGCGCCGGGTGCTGCTGGGCCTGATTCCCGGTATCGGCGTCATGACCCTGTTCTTTGGCGTCGGCGTGCTGGTGAATATCGCCATTGCGGTGCTGACCGCATTGCTGGCGGAAAGTATCATGCTCAAGCTGCGCGGCCGCGAGCTGGGGCGTTTTCTGACTGACTGGACCGCCGTGGTAACCGCCGCCCTGCTGGCCATCGGCCTGCCGCCGCTGGCGCCCTGGTGGCTGCCCGCCATCGGCGCCTTCTTTGCCCTGGTCTTCGGCAAGCACCTTTATGGCGGACTCGGCTACAACCCCTTCAATCCGGCCATGATTGGTTACGTGGTCCTGCTGATCGCCTTCCCGACGCAGATGACCCTATGGCCGACGCCGCTCGGCGTGGGTGAAGGCGCGCCATCCGTGCAGGCCGTGCTGACCGCTGCTTTCGGCGGCAGCCTGGACAGCTTCGGCGGCATCGATGCCCTGACCGGCGCCACACCGTTGGACCACGTGAAAACCCAGCTGGGTCTGGCCATGACCGTCAGCGAAGCCCAGCAGGGCCGCATGTTCGGCCTGTTCGCCGGGCAGGGCTGGGAGTGGCTGAGCCTGGCCTTTCTGGCTGGCGGTCTTTACCTGCTATTCACAAAAACCATCCGCTGGCAGATTCCGGCCGGTGTACTGGGCGGCCTGGCACTGATCTCCGGCCTGTTCTGGCTGGGCGATGCCGATCGCTTTGCTTCGCCGCTATTCCACCTGACCAGCGGCTCGGCCATTGTCGGCGCCTTCTTCATCGCAACTGATCCGGTGACCGCCAGCACCACACCGCGCGGCCGCCTGCTGTTCGGCGCCGGTATCGGCATCCTCACATGGATCATTCGCACCTGGGGCGGCTATCCCGACGCCATCGCCTTCGCCGTGTTGCTCATGAACATGGCGGCGCCGACCATTGATGAACTGACCCAGCCGCGGGTCTACGGCCATAAGTCCGGCCGCAAACGCAGGGAAGACTGATGCCCGACCGCAACGAAACCCTGCGCCAGATCGGAATCAGCTCGGCAATCCTGGCCGCCTTCGCGATTGCCGGCAGCGCCCTGCTGGGACTGACCGAGGACAACACCCGCGAACAGATTGCCGCCAACGAAGAAGCCTTTCTGAACCGCAGCCTCAACCAGGTTCTGCCCGAGGATCGGCATGACAATGACCTGCTGGCCGATACGCTGGAAGTGCCCGGCGATGAATTGCTGGGTACGGCCGATCCGGTCACCGTCTACCGCGCAAGCAAGCAGGGCCGTCCGGTGGCTGCCCTGTTCACCGTGGTGGCGCCCGATGGCTACAGCGGCGATATCCGGTTGCTGGTGGGTGTGAACTACGATGGCACACTGGCTGGGGTCCGCGCCGTGGCGCATCGCGAAACACCTGGACTGGGCGACGCCGTGGAAGTTGACCGCTCCGACTGGATTCTGGGTTTTGCCGGCCTGAGCCTGAAGAACCCAACGCAGGAACATTGGCGAGTGAAAAAGGACGGTGGTCATTTCGACCAGTTCACCGGCGCCACCATCACGCCGCGTGCGGTGGTCAAGGCGGTGAAAAAGGCCTTGTTATACTTTGAACAGCACCGTGACGAACTGTTCATGAGCGCAAAAACGGACGCAGAGCATGGCTAGCTACAGTGACATCGCCCGCGACGGGCTCTGGAAAAACAACCCCGGCTTCGTGCAGTTGCTGGGGCTATGCCCACTACTGGCCGTGAGCAACAGCCTGGTCAACGCCCTGGGGCTAGGCCTGGCGACGATCTTCGTGCTGGTCACCTCCAACGTCATCATTTCCCTGATCCGTGACTGGGTGCAGCCACAGGTCCGCATTCCGGTGTTTGTGATGGTGATTGCCGCCACCGTGACCGCAATTGAACTGATCATGCAGGCGAAACTGTATGAGCTCTACAAGGTGCTGGGTATTTTCATCCCGCTGATTACCACCAACTGCATCATCATGGGCCGCGCCGAGGCCTTCGCTGCCAAAAACCCGCTACCCAAGGCGCTGGCTGACGGCCTGGCGCAGGGCCTGGGTTTCAGCGCAGCGCTGGTACTGCTGGGCATCATGCGCGAGATCCTTGGCCAGGGCACCCTGCTACACAATGCCCATCTGCTGTTCGGCGAAGGCGCCCGCGACTGGACCATTACCCTGATCAGCAACTACGACGGTTTCCTGCTGGCCATTCTGCCGCCCGGCGCCTTCCTGGGCCTGGGCCTGCTGATAGCACTGAAGAACGATATTGACCGGCGCATGGCGCAACGCGCGGCACAGCCAGCGACGGCCGGCCAGCCGGTGGATTCAGCGGCCTGACAACACAGTGAACAGGGAAAAACGTAGCGAAATCTTTCGCCGCCTTCGTGCTGAAAACCCGAAACCCACGACTGAACTCAATTATTCCAGTCCTTTCGAGCTGCTGGTAGCCGTTACCCTCTCGGCGCAGGCGACCGACGTCGGCGTCAATAAGGCTACGGCCAGACTGTTTCCAGTGGCCAATACCCCTCAGGCTATTCTCGACCTCGGCGAAAACGGCCTGAAGCAATACGTGAAAACCATCGGCCTGTACAACAGCAAGGCTGCCAACATCATCAAGACCTGCCGCATTCTGCTGGATGAGCATGGCGGCGAGGTACCGCGCGACCGTGAAGCGCTGGAGAAGCTGCCCGGCGTTGGCCGCAAGACCGCCAATGTGATCCTGAATACAGCTTTCGGCGAACCCACTATCGCGGTAGACACCCACATCTTCCGGGTCTCGAATCGTACGAAAATCGCCCCCGGCAAGACGGTTCGACAGGTAGAAGACAAGCTGCTGAAATTCGTACCCGACGAATTCATGCAGGATGCCCATCACTGGCTGATCCTGCATGGGCGCTATGTATGCAAGGCGCGTAAACCCGCCTGCGGCGCCTGCGTGATTTACGACCTCTGTGAATACGGGGACAAGACTGAATAATGGGGTCTATCCACAGATTACACAGAT
This sequence comes from uncultured Salinisphaerales bacterium, assembly GCA_913055805.1. Taxonomy (GTDB): domain Bacteria; phylum Pseudomonadota; class Gammaproteobacteria; order Nevskiales; family CAJXLF01; genus CAJXLF01. The sequence continues at coordinate 542,160 of CAJXLF010000001.1, read as the reverse complement.
TACACAGATTGCACAGATTTTTTCTTGCTCTATCCGGCGGCAGACATCGTCACTGAATTATTTCAGTGGCCGTCGGCGTAACGACGTAAAGAGTTTGATCCGCAGATTCACACAGATGAACACGGATGTTTTCTTGCTCTGTCCGGCGGCAGATACTGTCGTCAGGTTATTGCCGTGATTGCCGAGGCAAGGACGCAAAGAGTTTGATCCACAGATTACACAGATGACACAGATTTTTTTCGTGTATCCGGCACCGGAAACTTCGTTATTGACTGATTTCCTTTACTGCCCGGTAAGCCGCCACAACGCCATCTGAATTAATTTCTTTCATTAGAGTTTCCTGCCCATTAATCTGTGCAATCTGTGTAATCTGTGGATAGACCCCTATGAAACAATTCCTGGCCTGCCTGGCTCTGTTAACCCTGCCTGTTCTCGCCCAGGCCGCCGACCCGGTACGGGTGCTGATGCAGACCACTGCCGGCGACATCACCCTGGAACTGTACGCCGAGAAGGCGCCCATCACGGTGGAGAACTTCCTGAAGTACGTTACCGACGGTCACTACGACGGACTTGTATTCCATCGCGTCATCCGCGGTTTCATGATTCAGGGCGGCGGCTATGACAAGGATTACAAGGAACGCGAAACGCGCGCCCCCATCCTCAACGAGGCGCAGAATGGCCTCAAGAACAGCCGCGGCAGCATTGCCATGGCACGCACCTCGGCGCCGCACTCGGCCACTTCGCAGTTCTTCATCAATCACAAGAGCAACCCCAATCTTGACTACCCGAGCTTTGACGGCTGGGGCTATGCAGTCTTCGGCCAGGTGGTCGACGGTATGGACGTGGTGGATGAAATCGCCAACACACCCACGGCGGGTATTGCGCCGTTTGGCCGGGATGTGCCCAGCAAGCAGGTCATCATCAAGAACGTCAGCATCATCGAAAATCCATCCCCGTAGTGACAACCGCAGAACAGCTTTTTTGTGCGCTAATCCGGCCCGCAGGCTGTCTTATTTTCCGCATCCGGGCGCGTAACTCCCTGTAAAAGCCCGGATAACCGGCGAAACCGCTTGTCTACAGGGCGCTGGCGCAGTAGCCTTCGCGTTTATTTTTCCGCTATTTCAGCATTTTTTGATCTTTCAGCAGGGCCTCGTGTATGGATTTTCGTGCCGATCTCGAACAACGTTTTGGACTGAAAACTGTCGATTACCATTACAACCTGGAACCGCAGGAACTGTTTCACGAGGCCATCGCCCATGACCGTGGTCGCGTCAAGAAGGACGGCCCGCTGGATGAACAAAAAGCCTTTGCCACCAAACTCGGGGACCAGGGTCCGCTGATCTTCTACACCGACCCGACCTGCACCGGCCGCCCCGTTCAGGACACTTTCGCCGTTGCGCATCCCGAATTCGATGACAAACTCTGGTGGAAAAACGATTTCAAGAAATTTGACCCGGCCAGGTTCCAGGCCCTGCTGGATCGTGTGGTTGCCCACCTCAATGAGAAGAACGCACGCCTGTACGTGAAAGACGTGTACTGCGGATGGGATCCGGCCTATTCGGTGCCCTACCGCTTCGTGGGTGAATTTGCCGCCCACTCCCTGTTCGTGCACAACATGTTTGCGCATGACATCGCCGGTGTTGGCGACGAGGACGGCAAACGCTGGACCATGATCAATGCACCGTCGTTCTTCTGCGACCCGGAACGCGACGGCACCCTGTCTCACCGTTGCGTGATCATGGACCTGAAGAATCGCATTGGCCTGGTGACAGGTGCTGCTGATTACTGCGGCATTAACAAGAAGGCCATGTTCACGGTCATGAACTATCAGTTGCCGGAAATGGGCGAAATGTCCATGCATGCTTCCGCCAATGTCGGCGCACGTGGCGACTGCGCGGTACTGTTCGGCCTGTCTGGCACCGGCAAGACCACCCTGTCAGCCGACCCGGATCGCGAACTGATCGGCGACGACGAACATGCCTGGACCAAAGACGGCGTATCCAACTTCGAAGGCGGCTGTTACGCCAAGCTGATCGATCTGAACAAGGAAGCCGAGCCTATTATTGCTGCGGCCCTGTCCATGCCGGGTACCCTGATCGAGAACGTACCCCCCCTGTCCGGCAAGCCTCTGCAGGAAACCGATCCGCAGGAGCTGGACCTCACCGACCAGTCCATCACCGAAAATACCCGCTTCTCCTATCCGCTGTCCTGCAACCCCAATGTGGCCGAGGGCGCACGCGGCCCGCATCCGGAAACCATTGTGCTGCTGACAGCCGACGCGTTCGGCGTACTGCCGCCGGTTTCCATTCTGGATCGTGAATCGGTGATGTATCACTTCGTCTCCGGTTTTACGGCCAAACTGGCCGGCACGGAAGTCGGCATCACTGAACCCACTGCTGCCTTCTCGGCCTGCTTCGGCGCCCCTTTCATGGCCCAGAAACCGTCGGTCTACGCCCGCCTGCTGGCTGACAAGATGGAGCAATACCACACCCGCGCGGTACTGCTGAACACCGGCTGGTCGGGTGGCGCCTATGGCGATGGCAAACGCATTTCGATTGCCCATACGCGGGCTCTGCTTAATGCTGCGCTCAATGGCGACCTGGACGAAGTGGAAACCGAAGAACATCCGGTTTTCGGCCTGAAAATGCCCACCAGCTGCCCGGGCGTACCCAGCGAAATCCTCAATCCTCGCAACACCTGGGAAGACAAGGCCGCCTATGACGCGCAAGCCGAAAAACTGCGCGACATGTTCCGTCAGAACTTTGATGCCAAGGGCTTTGGCTCACTGGGTATCAAGGCCGTCATGTAACTGACATCTCCCGGCTACAGGCTTGCCTCCAGGCCAACTGGAGAAAAGCCATGAAACCGGGAGAAACAGGACTAAAACGCGTCCTTGATGCCTTCAGCTATACCGGCAAGGGCATCAAGGCTGCGTGGCAGAACGAAGCCGCCTTCCGCCAGGAAGTAGGTATGGCGGCTGTCATGCTGCCTCTCGCTTTCTGGGTGGGCGACTCCGCCACAGAACGTGCGTTGCTGATCGTCGTAGTCTTTTTTGCCTTCGCAGTCGAACTCCTCAACTCCGGCATTGAGGCGGCCATTGATCGCATCGGCGCAGAACTGCACCCACTGTCCGGCCGCGCCAAGGACATGGGCTCTGCCGCTGTTTTTTTCGCGCTCTGTGGGGCAGGAGCGGTCTGGACTATACTGCTGATTGACCGCATCCAGACCGCGCTGAGGTGAGCACATGACCGTCAAGGTCGAAAAGAACGCAGAAATCACGACCATTATTATCGACCGCCCTGACGTCCGTAACGCCGTGGATCGGCCAACCGCCGACGCCCTGCGCGATGCCTTCCTGGATTTTGACAATGACCCCGATGCCCGGGTGGCCGTACTTTACGGCGAGCATGGGCATTTCTGCGCCGGCGCCGACCTCAAGGCCGTGGCCAGCGGCGACCCGGATCGCATGAATCGCATCGAGTCCGGCGCCATTGGCCCCATGGGCCCGACCCGTATGAGTCTGTCCAAACCGGTGATTGCCGCGGTCGCCGGGTCATGCGTCGCTGGCGGCCTGGAACTGGCCCTGTGGTGCGATTTGCGCGTGGCCGAGCAAGATGCGGTATTCGGCGTCTTTTGCCGGCGCTGGGGCGTGCCACTGATCGACGGTGGTACGGTGCGCCTGCCACGTATCATCGGTCAGGGACGCGCGCTGGACATGATCCTGACCGGCCGGCCGGTCAAGGCGGATGAGGCCCTGCATTTCGGTCTGGTCAACCGTGTTGTCGCCAGCGGCACCTCAAGGCAGGCGGCCGAGTCACTGGCCCGCGAAATCGCCGCCTTCCCGCAAACCTGTATGCGCCAGGACCGCCTGAGCGCCTATGAGCAATTCAATATGGGTATAGATGCGGCCCTGTTTAATGAACATGAGCGGGGCCTGCAGACACTGCAAAGTGGCGAAACCGTGGCCGGCGCGACCCGTTTCAAGGATGGCGCCGGGCGGCACGGCAGTTTTGAAGACTGAAAATCTGTATCCTGTAACGCTTCCGTTTTCCCAAATCCAGACCTTGATCATGAAACGCAGCCTGGCCTTTCTGTTTGCAATCCTCCTGCTCACCCCGCTGACCGCCTCCGCCGAACCGGCCCTGCCGGAGATCGACATCCCCTTTCAGAAGTTCGTGCTGGACAACGGCCTGACTCTGATCGTGCACGAGGATCACAAGGCCCCGATCGTGGCGGTGAATGTCTGGTATCACGTCGGCTCCAAGAATGAAGTCCCGGGCAAGACCGGCTTTGCCCATCTGTTCGAACACCTGATGTTCAACGGCAGTGAACATTACAACGACGAATTCTTCCGGCCGCTGGAACAGGTGGGCGCCACCGACATGAACGGCACCACCAATAATGACCGCACCAACTACTTCGCCAATGTGCCCACACCCTCGCTGGATTTGTTGCTGTGGCTGGAATCCGACCGCATGGGGCATTTACTCGGCGCCATCGATCAGGCCAGGCTGGATGAGCAGCGCGGTGTGGTACAGAACGAAAAACGCCAGCGCGAAAATGCACCTTACGGCAGGGTCTGGGAAATACTGCCCGCCAATACCTACCCGCAGGGTCATCCCTATTCCTGGTCGGTCATCGGCTCCATGGAAGACCTCAACGCGGCCTCACTTGAAGACGTACAGACCTGGTTCAAACAGTATTACGGCGCAGCCAATGCCGTGCTGGTAGTGAGCGGCGATGTGGATGCGGATGTCGTGAAATCACGTGTCGAACACTATTTCGGCGCCATCCCGGCCGGCCCGCCCCTGGAAAAACAGGATCAATGGGTCGCACGCATGCAGGGCGAGCATCGCATGCACATGACCGATCGGGTGCCACAAGCTCGTATCTACAAGATCTGGAATGTGCCCGGCATCGCCGACCCACTTACGCCACAGATGGATCTGATCGCCGACCTGCTGGGCGGCGGCAAGACCAGCCGCCTTTACCAGCGCCTGGTATACGAAGACCAGTTGGCTACCGGTGTGGATGTGGGCACCTGGGGCAAGGAACTCGGCTCACAATTCCTGATCATCGCCACCGCCAAACCCGGCATCCCCGTCGCCACCCTGGAAAAGGCGCTGAACGAAGAACTGCAGCGTTTCCTGGATGACGGCCCAGAAGGCGATGAGCTGGAAAGAACACGCACCGCCATGTTCGCCAATTTCGTACGCGGTCTGGAGCGCATCGGCGGCTTCGGCGGCAAGGCCGACATTCTGGCCAGCAGTGAAGTCTATGCCGGGTCGCCAGACGCCTATAAACACTATCTTCAGGGGTTGCGTGAGGCAGACGGCGAGGCTCTGCAGACAGCGGCGAAAGCCTGGCTCGATGACGGGGTATTCACCCTGGTGGTGGAGCCTTACGAAGCCGGCAAAACCCGCGAGGACCATGTCGATCGCAGCAAGCTGCCGGATAGCGGAACACCACCTGACCTGCGCCTGCCGGTAGTCGAACAGTACAAGCTGAGCAACGGTATTCCCGTACTCATCGCCGAACGCCATGAAACCCCGGTGGTGCAGTTCCAGTGGGTGTTCGATGCAGGCTACGCCAGCGATCTGAGCAACCGTCCGGGCACCGCCAGTCTTGCACTGTCCATGCTGGACGAAGGCACGGTACAGTACGATGCCCTGGAACTCAGTGCCGAACTGGAACGACTCGGTGCAAACATATCCGCCGGCTCCAGCCTGGATGCGTCCACGGTAAGCCTGTCAGCGCTGTCGACCCTGCTTGACCCTTCACTGGCCCTCTATGCCGAGGTGCTGCGCCATCCCACCTTCCCTGATAACGAACTCGAGCGTTTGCGCCAACAGCGTCTGGCAGGCATACAGCAGGAAAAGGCTGAGCCCATGAGTATGGCGCTGCGCGTGCTGCCTCCCCTGCTGTATGGCAAAGAACATCCTTATGGCCTGCCACTCACCGGCAGCGGAGATACCGAGTCGGTAAAAGCCATAACCCGGGCAGACCTGCAGCGTTTCCACCATCTCTGGCTGCGTCCGGACAAGGCCACCCTGATCGTGGTGGGTGATACAACCGCCGAACAGGTGCTGCCCCTGCTCGAAGAGCACTTCGGCGATTGGCGACCGGATGGGCCGCCCATCAGCAACAAGCATTTCACCACGGTCGAACGGCCTGGCCATTCAAAGGTGTATCTCATCAACCGGCCGGATGCGGAGCAATCGGTCATTCTTGCCGGCCAGGTTTCGGCGCCCTACCGGACCACGGGCAATACCGCCCTGGAAACGGTCAACCGCATTCTTGGCGGCATGTTTACTTCCCGCCTGAATATGAATCTGCGGGAAGACAAGCACTGGTCCTACGGCGCGCGCACCCTGCTTATGGATGCACGTGAGCAACGCCCCTTTATTGCCTATGCACCGGTACAGGCAGACAAGACAGCAGAATCCATGCGCGAAATTCTGTCTGAACTGCGTGCGATTCAAGGCAAGAAACCGGCTGATGGCAACGAACTTGAGGCTGCACAGAACAATCTGACCCTGACTCTGCCCGGCAAGCATGAAACCAGTGGACAGGTCCTGGGCTCTATCGCCGAAACCGTTATTTACGACCTGCCCGAGAACTACTTCGAACAATACGTCAGTGAAATCCGCAGCCTGACCACCGCAGATCTGGGCAAGGCGGTAAAAAGGATGTACGACCCCGAGCGCCTGATCTGGGTAATCGTCGGGGATTTGGATAAAATAGAACAGCCGGTCAGGGCTCTGAAGCTGGGACCGGTTGAAATACTCGATATGAATAGCCAGTAAGTCGTTTCCGCAGAGTTTTCCTTAACTAAGCGCTACATACCATCAGGCGACAATAGGCACCAGACACGACCACCGGAGAATAGCATTTGCATACGCCAGGCAGCCGGTCTCCGTCGTTCGGGAACATTCTGCGCTACAGCCTTGGCAGGATATGGTATCCCCTCTGGCTGGTCCCCATCGCGGTTGTCGCCATTCTGCTGCCGCTGCATATGCACGGGACATTGGAACTAGCGAAAGCCATTTCGGAACCCATCGAGCCAGGCATTTTGGCCAGTGCCTTCATCATTGCAGGTATTCGCTGGCACAAGCTGCGCCGACCGTTTTTCATCTGGCTGGCCCTGTTACTGGCCGCGTTCTTCTACCGGGAATTACACTTCGCAGGCACCGCGACGATGATGTATATCGCCTTTCTGGTATTGATGTTCGCCGCCTGGCTGCAATATCCGAAGCTGGGTGACTATCTGGGCAGCCGCCTCTTTCTGACCCTGTTCAGCACCACACTTTTCAGTTACATGATTGCTGTCGGGCTCGACAAGCACTGGTGGAAATTCCTGCCGGGCCACAAATATCAGTGGGCTCGGGTAGAGGAATATGTGGAGATCGCCGGTCACCTACTGCTTCTGGCGCTGACTATCACTGTGAAGCCGGTGGAAAACAGGCTATTGAGCAACGCCAGCCAGGATTAATCCAGGTACCGGGCCTGCCACTGCAGATAGAGTCGGTGCACAAAATCCAGATATGCCTGCTTGGACTCGAAGGCATCCGGATAGATGGCATCAAAAACATAGTAATTGGCGTCGCGATTCGGTGCGCGCATGATGTCCCGCACCTTCTGCGGTCCGCTCTGGTGCGCCCATTCAAATGAATCCTGCGCCTCGTAATGCAGAAACACCGGGACTACAGGCAAACCGCTGCGCATCGACACTTCGAAAGCGCCATGGAAGAAGCGCGGATTTATGCGCCGGCCGGTACAACCCCCTTCCGGATACATGGCCAGATTGCGGCCGGACTCGACTACAGCAACCAGTTTGTCCATCACCTGGCGGCGGGATTCGGGATTTTCCCGCTCGACGAACACCGTGCCCGCCGCTGCGGCGATGCGCCCGAACACCCACCAGCCCCGCACTTCGTGCTTGGCCAGGCAGACCACATCGAACAGCGCAGGAATACCGATATCCTCGAAAATGGAAGGATGATTGGCGATCAGAATGTAATGCTGTGGCAGAGGTTTGAGATACTGCTGGTGCATCACCAGCCTGACCCCAAGCGCCCGTACAAACAGCCGGCACCAGAGCCGGAAAATCAATGGAAAACCGCCGCGCAAACGGGCTGGCAGGAACGTCATGCCATAGAGCAGCAGCGTCAGGGCCAGAAAATCCAGCCACAGCACCAGGTAGTAGATAGCACGTAATATGTAGGACATGCGCAGGCCCTCCCCGGCCGGCGACAGAAACCTCTCAAGCAGCTTACACAGTTATGTGCCCCGCGCGCAGCCAGTACAATCGCATGCTGACACTCAGGATCCCTCGGCCAGCATGCTGCACGTCGCACTCTACGAGCCGGAAATTCCGCCCAACACCGGCAACATCATCCGGCTTTGCGCCAACGCCGGCGCCACGTTGCATCTTATTCACCCACTGGGCTTCGAGCTGGACCATAGCCGGTTACGGCGTGCCGGACTGGACTATCATGAATGGGCCCGGGTCAGGCAACATGAGAACCTGAACGCGCTGCGCAACGCCCTGCCGCACAGCCGTCTGCTGGCTTGCTCCACACGGGCGCGCACGGCACATCACCAGGTCGCCTACCAGTCCGATGACATCCTGCTGTTCGGCCCGGAAACACGCGGCCTGCCCCAGGCGGTGCTGGACGAACTGCCTGACGGCCAATGCCTGCGCATACCCATGCGACCCAATAACCGGAGTCTGAATCTGTCGAATGCGGTGGCCGTAGTGCTGTATGAAGCCTGGCGGCAATTGGGATTTGAAGGGGCAGTCTAACCCGGATATTGCATCAAATGCTGGCTAGTTCGCGCCGCAGCCGGGCGTTGCCCGGCGTGCTCGCAACTGAAAACGCAGCTATAGCTGCGTTTGAAGGCGCATGTACGACGGGCAGCGGCCAGATCCAGCGAAATGGCCGGCAAACCAGGCAGTGACAAATCGTCACCGGGTCAGGTTGGCACAAGTATTTGAAAGATGAGAACCTTCAAGAGATTCTTGGTGGTTTGGTGCAATATTCGGGTTAGCCCAGCTCGGCTTTCTGCGGCCTGCCGACCAGCACCTTGGCCGCCAGCAGGGGCGACATGCCTTCGTGAATGACCTTGTAGATCTGTTCGCAGATGGGCATTTCCACCTGATGATCCTGCGCCAGGCGCCAAACCTCGGCAGCCACACGCACGCCCTCGACCACCTGCCCAATCTCTTCCTGGGCCTCATCCAGATCCTTGCCGGCGGCCAACGCCAGGCCAAAACGGCGATTACGTGACTGGTTGTCCGTACAGGTCAGCACCAGATCACCCATACCCGCCAGTCCCATCATGGTATCGCGACGACCACCCAGCGCTTCAGAGAGACGCATCATTTCCGCCAGCCCGCGCGTGATGAGCAGGGCACGAGTGTTCGCTCCCGCCTGCAGACCGTCGGCTATACCGGTTCCGATGGCCAGCACATTCTTCACTGCGCCGCCGACCTGCACGCCGATTATGTCGGTCTGGGTATAGGCGCGGAAACCGCTGTGATGAAAGTAAGCGGCAAAGTCCTCGGCCACCTTCTCGTCGCGCGAGGCGATGGTTACCGCGGTAGGCAATCCCTGGCCAACCTCTTTCGCGAAAGTCGGTCCCGAGATGAAGGCCAGCGGATAATCTGCGCCGACCACATCAGCAAACACTTCATGCAACAAACGTCCCGTGCCCGGCTCCAGGCCCTTGGCTGCGCAAGCCAGCCGCTGCCCCTTGAGCATGGGTGCAATCATATCCAGCAGTTCGCGAATACCATGACTGGGCACGTTGAGAATAATGTCATCGGACTGATCTACAACCTGATCAAGATCCGCCATGGGTTCCAGTGCATCAGGAAAGGGGCAACCCGGCAGGTAGCGTTCGTTTACCCTGGCCCCGGCAATTGCCTCGATAGCCTCCCGGTTACGGCCCCACAGCAGAGTGCGCTGCGGCTTGCGCGCCAACTGTATGGCCAGCGCCGTGCCATAGGAACCGGCGCCCAGCATGGCAACGCAGGGGCCGCTTGTCTGCTCGTTGTTCATCCAGGTCAGGATATCAGTGTTTGGTGGCAGCTGTGGCTGATTCGCGCGCCTGATTGACGTGCTGCTGATACAGCGCGTCGAAATTCACGGGCTGCAGCAAAAAATGGGGAAAACCCGCCTTGGCCACCAGGTCGGCAATCGCCTCGCGGGCAAAGGGAAACAGCAGATTGGGACAGTAGGCGCCCAGGATGGCCGCTTCGTCTTCCTTGCTGGAGAAACCACGCACCACAAACACGCCCGCCTGCTGCACTTCGGCCAGATAGGCAGTCTGCTCTTCCAGCTTGGCCGTGACGGTAACGGTGATCACCACGTCGTGCGTGTCGTCGGAAAGACGCTTGACGCCCGTATTGAGCTGGACATCCACACTGGGCTTCCATTCACGGGTAAATATTTCCGGTGAATTCGGCACCTCCAGCGAACTGTCCTTGACGTAGATTTTCTGGATAGCCACCTGGCGGGAGTCGTTCTTCTGCTCTTCACTCATTGATAATCAAGACTCGTCTTCTTTCAGTAGCGGGTCGAGCTGGCCGGCGTAGTCCAGCCTGGCCAGGTCGTCATAGCCCCCCACATGAATCTGGTTAATAAAAATCTGTGGCACGGTGTGGCGGCCACTGATGCGCTCCATCTCGGCCCGGCGCTCACGATCCTGATCCACGGGGATATCCTCGATCTCGACCCCCTTGCGCCTGAACAACTCTCGCGCCATCACACAGAATGGACAGTAGCGTGTGCTGTACATACGGATGCGCGACATGACGATGACCGATTCGCTGTCAGCGGGTGGTAACCGGCAGATTGGCGTTCTGCCAGGCATTCAGGCCACCGCGCAGGCTGTAAACCTGTTGAAAACCCATCTTGCGCAGCTTGTCGCACGCCTGGGGCGCGGTAGACCCCAGTGCGCAGTAACACAGCACCGGGGCGTTCTTGTATTTGCCCAGTTGCTGGCCAGTCTCCTCGATTTTGGTCATGGGAACGTGGCGTGCGTTAAGTATGTGGCCTTTTTTGTAATCGCCGGCCGAGCGCACATCCAGCACCACGGCGTCCTGGGCATTCATGATATGCACGGCCTCGGTCGGATTGAGCCGCTTTTCCCCTCTGAACAGGCGCAGCAGTTCATTGGCGACCAGCAGAATCAGCACAACAGCCACGGCGCCAGATAACAGTAGATGATTGCCGAGAAATTCCAGCAGTCTTTCCATGGTCATTGTATTTGGACACCCGAAGTTCGGTAGATTTTCACTCTTGCCTGCCGCCGGAACTGACGACAAGGCAGCGCATTATCCCATATCGTGGCCCGGCTTGGAGCACCCCTGCCTGCGACGCTGGCCGATCGGTTAAACTTTGCGCATGTCATTACCGTGGACAATCCGATCAGCATGCCCTTCCGGGCAATCAGTAGCGCATACTCGCCGGCTTGGGTGGCTGGCGTGCCTTTGCCTGCTGCTTCCGGCGATGGTGATGGCGGCGGACCCGCCACCTGAAATCAAGCGTAAACAGGCCGACCTGGAAAGCCTGCGCGAGCGCATACAGTCCATTGAGAACAATCTTTCCAAGGTGCGCGAAGACCGGGGCAGCCTTGCCAAAGCCGTGCAGGAAACCGAGCAGGCGATGAGCGCCATGTCCACCGCCATCCGCGAGCTGGACGAAAAAGCCAAAACCCATGAAAAGGAATCGGAAAAACTCACGGTAGAGCGCGACCGGATTCAGGCCAACCTTGAAAAACAGCTGGATTTGCTGGGTCTGCAGGTACGCAGCAGTTATGTTTCAGGACGACAGCAAAAGGTCAAAATGCTGTTGAACCAGGAAGATCCCGCCCTGCTCGGGCGTCTGCTGGCCTACTACGATTACCTGGTAGATGCGCGCTCGGAACGCATTGAGGCTATCCAGCTGGAGCTGCTGGCGCTTATCGATCTGGAAAGCGCGCTGCAGAAAGAGCTGGAACGGTTACAGGGTCTGCGCGAAGAGCGTGCCGAACAACTGGCCGCACTGGAAAGCAAGCGGGACGAACGCAATACCCAGCTCACTTCGCTGGAGAAGGAAATCAGCTCCTCCGGCAAGGAGCTCACGCAACTCAAGCAGCAGGAAAAAGCGCTGGAGAACCTGATCCAGGCGCTGAAGGAAAACCTGCAGATACCGGCTGAATTCCATAACGCCAAACCCTTCGCCAACTCCAAGGGCCGCCTGCCCTGGCCCATGCGCGGACAGCTGCTGGCCCGCTACGGACAACGCAAATATGGCAGTCGCCTGACCTGGAACGGCATCTGGATCAGCGCCAAAACCGGCACACCGGTGCGCGCTGTCTCGACCGGCCGGGTGGTCTATGTAGGCTGGCTGCACCGCTACGGGCTGATTGTGGTGATGGAGCATCCCGGCGGGTATTACAGCCTGTACGGGCATAATCAGGAGGCTACCGTCGCCGTCGGAGAGAGCATCAAGGCCGGCCACATTCTGGCCCGTGCAGGTGACAGCGGCGGACATCGCCGAAGCGGTGTATATTTCGAAATACGTAAGGGCAAACTCCCGGTCGACCCAATCGCCTGGCTACAACGCTAAGCAGTGTTTTTCCAGGGTTTACCCTGACATGGGGCCGTCACCAGGTATGTGATAAGGTGGGCGGATATGTGCCGTTTCGTCACCCCAGAACGGCGGCGCGACTATAAACGTGAACACTGGATATATCGAGACACTCATGCAGGTACGTACTCGCCATAGTTTCATACTGCTGTTTGGCGTATTGATTGGTATTTCCCTGGCCATCGCACACGGCGTTTTCGCCGCCAGGGAAGAGGCAGCCCAGGCCAAGCTTCCACTGAGCGAATTGCGCACATTCGTGGAAATCCTCAACCGGGTGAAATCCGACTACGTTGAGCCGGTTGAAGACGAGAAACTGCTGGAAAACTCGATCCGCGGCATGCTCGATGGTCTCGACCCGCATTCCGCCTATCTCTCCCCTGATGAATTCCGTGAAGTCACTATTTCCACTTCCGGCAAGTTCGGCGGACTGGGCATTGAAGTACAGATGCAGAACGGTTTCGTGCGGGTGGTTGCACCGATTGATGACACCCCGGCTGCCCGCGCCGGCATTCAGGCAGGAGACCTGGTAGTTCGCATTGATGAAACTGCGGTCAAGGGCCTGACCCTGCTGGACGCCGTCAAGCTGATGCGCGGCGACCCGGGCACCAAGGTTACCCTGATGGTGCTGCGTGAGGGCGTGGAACAACCCTTCAAGGTGGACATCACCCGTGACATCATCAAGGTAAAGAGCGTCAAGAGCCGCCTGCTGGAACCCGGCTTCGGCTATCTGCGCATCACCCAGTTCAGCTCGTCCACCGGCAACGCACTGGATGCCGAAATGGACAAGCTCAGGGAGAAGAATGAAGGCGCACTCAAAGGTCTGATTATCGACTTGCGCAACAATCCCGGCGGCGTACTCAATGCAGCCGTGGAAGTGTCTGACGCTTTCCTGGAGAAAGGCAACGTCGTCTCGATCAAGGGCCGCCTGCCGGAGACCACGCAGGAATTCTCCGCCAGCAGTGGCGACCTCATGAAGGGCCAGCCCATTGTCGTACTGGTCAATGGCGGTTCGGCCTCGGCGTCAGAGATCGTGGCCGGCGCCCTGCAGGATCACAAACGCGCCGTGGTCATGGGGACGCAGACCTTCGGCAAAGGCTCGGTGCAAACCATCCTGCCTCTGCAGAATGAAGCCGCCCTGAAGCTCACCACCGCGCGTTATTACACGCCCAATGGCCGCTCTATCCAGGCGCATGGCATAGAACCGGATATCACCATCAGCCCCGTCAAGGTCAGTGCCGCCGAAGACAACGGCTTCAAGCCACTGAAGGAAGCCGACCTCCACGGCAGCCTGATTAACGAAAACGGTGACGAGGGTGAAAACGGTGCAGCCGACTCCCCGGACCTGAGTCTGGCGGAAAAGGATTACGCGCTCTACGAAGCACTGAACCTGCTCAAGGGCCTGTACATTCTCGAGGCCAAGAAGTAACGGAGTCTTTGCCATGGCCCGCGTGCTTGTGCCGCTGGCATCCGGCTTTGAGGAAATCGAGGCTGTTACCATTATTGATGTGCTGCGTCGCGCAGACATTGAAGTGGTGGTGGCGGGCCTGGAGTCCGGCCTGGTAACAGGCTCCCATGGCATCACCGTACAGGCCGACGTGGATATCGACAGCGTGCTGGCCGAAGACTTCGACCTGATCGCCCTGCCCGGCGGCATGCCGGGCGCCGATCATCTGCAGGCCCATGCCGGCCTGCTTTCCAGGTTACAACTGCAGGCTGCCAATAACGGCGGCGTGGCTGCAATCTGCGCCGCCCCCAAGGTGCTGGCGGCAGGCGGCCTTCTGGCAGGACGCAAGGCGACCAGCTATCCCGGCTTCCTCAAGCCCGGCGATGTGGATTATCAGGAACTGCCCGTGGTCGTAGACGGCAATATCACCACCTCACGCGGCCCCTCCACTGCAATACGATTTGCCCTGCAACTGGTAGAACAACTGGCCGGCAGGCAAATGCGTGAGACGCTGGAAGAAAAAATGCTGGTGTCAGCACACGGCACGTAGCACCGTCTGCAATAGTTACTGCTTCCAGGCCCGGTACCAGCACCATAATCCGCCCAGTGCCAGCGCCGCACTGACTTCCGGGCGCACCGCCGCCGCGGTCCACAGCAGGGCGGCGATCAACCCCAGCCCCGTACCCATGATGGTCAGACGCTGGGCGCGCCGTTCGCGCAACAGTTCGTCACGCAGTTCATTGACGCTGTGGCGCATCGCCCTGTCATCCCCGGGCCAGTTACCGTTCTGCATACGCAGCAGCGCCTGATGCGCCAGTTCCGGCAGGGTCTCCGCCAGTGAGGGAATGCGGTCACGGAAACGTTCAAATGTGGAAATGGGGCTGAGGCGGTCGCGCATCCAGTCTTCCATGATGGGCTTGGCCGTTTTCCACAGATCCAGCTCTGGAT
This sequence comes from uncultured Salinisphaerales bacterium, assembly GCA_913055805.1. GTDB lineage: Bacteria > Pseudomonadota > Gammaproteobacteria > Nevskiales > CAJXLF01 > CAJXLF01. Next base: position 527,130 of record CAJXLF010000001.1, on the reverse strand, counting down.
AAAGCTGCCGCCCCAGCCCCTCAATGTTCAGCAGGGTTTTCTGCAACAGCACCAGCTGCGGCTGCACCACCATATTGAAGCGCCGCGCCGTCTGGAACAGGCGCATCAGGAATAACCCGAAGGAAATATCCTTCAGAGGCCGCTGGAAGATGGGTTCCGATACAGAGCGAATAGCCGCCTCGAACTCATCAATACGGGTACGCTCCGGCACCCAACCCGACTCCAGATGCAGTTCGGCCACACGCCGGTAGTCGCGGTTGAAAAAGGCCACGAAATTCTCGGCCAGATAGCGCTGGTCGGAGGGCGTCAGGCTGCCGACAATGCCGAAATCCAGAGCTATGTAACGCGGTTTCTGCGGATTGCTGCTGTCGACAAAAATATTGCCGGGATGCATGTCGGCATGAAAGAAATTGTCGCGAAACACCTGCTTGAAGAAGATTTCCACGCCACGTTCGGCCAACACCTGAAAATTCACCCCCTCGGCACGCAGGGCGTCGATTTCGTCAATGTTGTGGCCGTAAACACGCTCCATCACCAGCACGTTACTGCGGGTGTAATCAAAAAACACCGCGGGATGATAGATAAGATCGGAGCCGAGCCAGTTGGAACGCAGTTGGCTGGCGTTGGCGCCCTCGCGAATCAGATCCAGCTCGTCGATGATGACCTTTTCGTATTCGGCCACCACTTCTACCGGCTTGAGCCGATGCCCTTCTCTCCAGCCCCATTCCAGCAACTCAGCGAGCATGTACATCAGGGAAAGATCGCGGCGTATCTGCTGTTCCACATTGGGACGCAGCACTTTAACCACCACAGGCATACCTTCATCACCGTCGGCTTCGGGTTTGAGCCGGGCAGCGTGCACCTGGGCAATGGAAGCCGAAGCCAGAGGTTCAAGCTCGAAGTCATCAAAGACCTCGGCCACTGCGCACCCCAGGCCACGCTCGATTTCTGCGCGCGCTACCTCGCCCGGGAACGGTGGCACCTGATCCTGTAATTTGATCAGTTCTTCGGCAATGTCGTCGGGCAATAGATCACGGCGCGTTGAAAGCGCCTGGCCGAACTTGACGAAAACCGGGCCCAGTTCTTCCAGCGCCAGGCGCAGGCGCAAACCGCGCGGCATCTTGCGCCCGGCACGGCTGCCGCCCAGCAACATCCTGCGGTCAGTCAGTATCTCGGCAAGCGCGTACTTGCGGCTTATTCGCAAGATCTGCAGCAATCGCCGCGCCCGACCCAGGCTACGCAGGGGATTCATGAGGCCAGCCCTCCGCGTTCCAGCAACCGCCTGACTCTCGCTTCCATGCGCTCAACATCCGTGCGCAGGGTATCGACAGCATCGAGCCACTCCCGGATGGCTTCACGCTCCATCCAGTCCCGTTGATCGTCTTTGAGAAAATTCAGCGTATCGCGGCCCAGGTTTTCCATGCCACGCTGCCCCTGGCGGAATAAACCACGCAGAAACTGTCCTGCCCGGTAGGCGGCGACATCACCGATATAACGCGACAGCCACTCTTCAGGATCGAAATCGGCGTTACGCAGTATCTCCAGCAGCGCCTGTGCAAAATCGCTGTCACCCTCGATCAGGATTTCCCCACCCAACACCAGACTGCGACCCTTGTCGTCACTGAGCATCATGCGCGCCAGTACCGGCAGACTGGCGGTCACGATCGCGCCGGTCTCCTCCTGCCAGTTGCTCATCACCTGAAAACCGCCGGCGTGTGGACGCAGGTAAATGGTGAGATCGAATTCACGCAGTTGCAGCGCCATCACGCGGTCGCCAAAGGCCTCGAGACGTGTCAACGCCTCGGGATCTTCCGCCAGATAGCGGTTCAGCGCTATTTCCAGCGGCGCAAGCAGGTTATCCGGCAAACGCATCAGAACTTGTAACCGCGATGGACGGCCGCAACTCCACCCGTGAGGTTGTAATACTGGCAGCGCTCAAAACCCGCCTCTTCCATCATGCCCTTGAGCGTATCCTGATCCGGATGCATGCGAATGGATTCCGCCAGGTAGCGGTAACTGTCTTCATCGTTGGCTACAAGACGCCCCATCATGGGCAGTATTCTGAAAGAGTATTCGTCATACAGCTTGTTCAGTCCGGGCACCTGCACCCTGGAGAACTCCAGCACCAGCAGACGGCCGCCCGGTTTCAGCACCCGGAACATCGAATTCAGCGCTTTCTGCTTGTCGGTGACATTACGCAATCCAAAACCGATGGTGATGCAGTCCAGGCTGTTATCGGCAAAGGGCAGGGACTCGGCATTGATCTGGGCAAAGCTGACGCGTTTGACCAGACCGGCATCCACCACCCGCTCGCGGCCATGCCTGAGCATTTCTGCATTGATATCGGACAGCACCACATGCCCGGTCTCGCCCACCTGACGGGCCATCAGCAGGGTAAGATCTCCACTGCCACCGGCAAGATCCAGTATCTGTTCGCCCCGACGCGGCGCGGCCATGTCGATGGCAAAACGCTTCCATAGACGATGCACACCTAGCGACATCACATCGTTCATGACATCGTATTTATCCGCTACCGAGTCAAAGACCTGCCGCACCATGTGCTGCTTTTCGCCTTTTTCCACGGTGCGGAATCCGAAGTGCGTGCTGTCCTTCCCTTTTTCGCTCATGCGGTCCCGTTACTGCCCTTGCGGCGAGATTCTTGCGATACCGGCCTTGGCCAGGCGTTCCAGGTAACGTGCCCAATAGGCGTCCTGATGTTCGCCCAGATCAAGCAACACGTCCCAGGAATAAAGCCCGGTGTGATGACCATCCGAGAAGTATAAACGGATCGCATAATTACCGACGGCTTCAATGCGCGTAATGGCGACGTTTTCCTTTTCCAGGATCAGCAACGGTTCCGCCGCCCCGTGTCCACGCACTTCTGCCGAGGGTGAGTACACACGCAGATATTCGGCGGTGAATCGATATTCCCTGCCATCACTGAAAGCCACATCCAGCACGCGCGACTGCTTGTGGTATTTGATGTCTGTCGGGCGCAGGTTCATGGGGCTTCCGTATGGTCGAAATGACCTTGACGCAGAAAATGGACTGTCTGACGAATTACTTCAGGCCGGGTCATCATGAAAATATGGGTATAGGGCACGACGAGAAAATCCTGCATCCCCTCTACGCGGGCGCGTTCCACCGACACCTTGCCGTCGTCGGACCCGGGAATCAGCAGGGACAGCAGAAAGTTCAGGCTGCGATTTCCCGCGATCACGCCCAGGTCAAAATCCACAGGCCCGAGCTGCAGGGGAATGCTTTCTTCGCCGGTACCCAGTTGGCGCCCGGAGGGACCATTGATCCAGCTGAACAGGCCAAGGCCACCCAGCCTGTCGACCACCTCGCTACCCTGATTCGGCGGCCCGAGCATCACCACCCTGCCCAGAGACGCTGCCGGCTGATGCGCAAGATAGTAACGAAGGAGTATCCCGCCCAGTGAATGGGTCACGAAATGGATGCGACAGCCTTGCGTATTCAGGGGTGGCTGCAATTCCCCGAAGACTCTGGGCACCAGCTCCTCGACCGGATAGTCGCGCGACGGATAATCCACGTTCAGAACCCGGTATCCGGCTTTTTCAAGACCGGCTTGCATGCTGCGCATGGAGCGTGCGCTGCGCAGCATGCCGTGAAGCAGCACAACCGTTTCCGTATCCGGGGTACAAATAACTTTCTCAGGCACAGACGCAGCCGTCGCCGGCACCGCCCAAAACAGCCATGCCAGCAAACCCAGGGGCAGCCACCGGATCATTGCAGTGTCTAGAGAATATATCGGCTCAGGTCTTCATCACCGGCCAGGTCGGACAGGCGGTCATCCACATAGGCGGCATTGACGCTCACCGACTGACCACCATGATCCGCCGCCTCATAGGAGATGTCTTCCATCAGCCGCTCCATCACCGTATGCAGGCGGCGGGCGCCGATATTCTCGGTGGTTTCATTCACGCGGAAGGCCATTTCGGCAATACGCGTCACACCGTCCTTCTCGAAACTGAGGTTGACGCCCTCGGTCTGCAGAAGCGCCGCATACTGTTCAGTCAGGGAGCAGTCCGGCTCAGTCAGGATGCGTTCGAAATCCTGCACCGACAGCGCCTTGAGTTCCACCCGGATCGGCAGACGGCCCTGCAATTCGGGAATCAGATCAGAAGGCTTGCTCAGATGAAAAGCACCAGAGGCAACAAACAGAATGTGGTCGGTGCGCACCATGCCGTACTTGGTCGTGACCGAACAGCCTTCAACCAGCGGCAACAGGTCGCGCTGCACGCCTTCGCGTGACACATCGGCCCCACCCATGCTGCCCTCGCGGCGGGTGACCTTGTCGATTTCATCGATAAACACGATGCCATTCTCTTCCACGGCCCGCAGGGCTTCAGACTTGATCTCTTCTTCGTTAACGCGGCGGGCGGCTTCTTCCTCGACCAGTTGCTTGAACGCGTCCTTGATCTTGAGCTTGGTGCGCTTGGAACGTCCGCCGCCACTCATATTGCGGAACAGACCCTGCAGCTGGTCGGTCATTTCTTCCATGCCCGGCGGCGCCATGATCTGCACATGCGGCGAAGCCTGCTGCAAATCCAGCTCCACTTCCTTGTCGTCGAGCTTGCCTTCGCGCAGGCGTTTGCGGAATACCTGGCGAGTCGCACTCGCTTCACTCTCGGAAGGCTCATCGGCCTTGCCCTGGGCTGGGGGCAGCAGCGCATCCAGCACACGCTCTTCCGCCGCCAGTTCGGCTTCCGCCCGCACCTTGCTCATGGCCCGTTCGCGCACCATCTTGACGGCGATATCGGCCAGGTCCTTGATAATGGAATCCACTTCACGGCCAACGTAGCCGACCTCGGTGAACTTGGTCGCCTCCACCTTGATAAACGGGGCGGCAGCCAGCTTGGCCAGACGCCGTGCGATTTCGGTCTTGCCGACACCGGTCGGACCGATCATCAGAATGTTCTTCGGGGTAATCTCGGCCCGCATCTGCTCGTCCAGCTGCAGACGGCGCCAACGGTTACGCAAGGCAATGGCGACAGCACGCTTGGCATCCTGCTGACCGACAATGTGCTTGTCCAGTTCCGCCACTATTTCGCGCGGCGTCATCACGGCCGCGAAGGATTGCGGCATCAGGCCGGAAGTGTTCTGCGCGTCTTCTTCGGTGATCATCCGGGTAGCCTCATTCATCACCGATGACCTCCAGCGTCAGATTATGGTTGGTGTAAATACAGATATCCGCGGCAATTTTCATGGCGCGTTGGACAATTTCATCAGCGGGTAATTCCGTGTTATCGACCAGCGCCTGCGCCGCTGCCTGTGCAAAAGAGCCACCGGAACCAATGGCCATGACCTCGTGTTCGGGCTCCATCACGTCCCCGTTGCCGGAAATCATCAGGGTGGCCTCCTTGTCGGCCACGATCAGCAGCGCCTCCAGGCGCCGCAAGGCGCGATCTGTACGCCAGTCCTTGGCCATATCCACGGCCGCGCGGGTCAGATTACCGCTGTGCATCTCCAGTTTGGCCTCGAAACGCTCGAACAGGGTAAAAGCATCTGCCGTTCCGCCGGCAAAACCCGCCAGCACCTGATCCTTGTATAAGCGCCGCACCTTGCGGGCATTGCCCTTGACCATGGTATTGCCCATGGAGACCTGACCGTCGCCGCCAATTGCGACCTTGCCGCCCCGCCGGACAGCGAGAATGGTTGTGCCCCGGAATTGCTCCACTGTGGCTCCTTGCTGGGAATTCTGATGAATCTATAGCTGATTTATGGGGACGTGTGCAGATGAAATCAAGGCAGGAAGGCGTAAAGAAGATATCTCACGCAGAGATCGCACAGGACGCCGAGATAAAACTGATTGTCTTTCCGGAAAATGCGCAGCATTTGTCCGGAATCCACGAGCACCTGGTGATAAACCAATCTTTTCCGCCCGTGGGCTCCCCTTTCGCGGGAATGACGTTAAATTGGGGATAGCTTCACCCTTCGGACTCGCAGCCTGGTTTTCCATGCGAGCTCTGCCCGGAACGTCTTTCTTCTTGCACATTAGCGCCTTAGCGCCTTTGCGTGAGGTCTTATTGTCCTTGCGGGCTCTGCGAGAAACCATCATCACAGCAATACAGTGACTCTGCCGTCAGTTTTTCGACTTCTTCGCCCTGGGATGGGCATCGTCGTAGACCTTGGCCAGGCGCTGGAAATCCAGATGCGTGTAGATTTGCGTAGTACTGATGTTGGCGTGCCCGAGCAATTCCTGCACGGCTCTCAAATCACCACTGGATTCCAGCAAATGAGTAGCAAAGGAATGCCGCAGCATATGTGGATGCACATGCCGCCCCAACCCCAGCCGCTTGCTCCAGTAGTCAAATCGCTGCTGGATGGTGGAACGGGAGATACGCCGGCCACGCTGCCCCACAAACAAGGCCACCTCATCCCTGACTGCCATCTCAGGACGCGCCACCAGCCAATTCCGGACGGCCTCGGCAGCCGGCCCGCCTACTGGCACCACACGCTCCTTGCTGCCCTTGCCCTTCACCATCAATTCACCGCCGGCAATCTGCTGCGCGTGGCGCATATCCAGGTCCAGCAGTTCCGACAGGCGCAATCCCGAGGAATAGAACAGCTCCAGCATGGCCTGATCACGCAGATCGGCCGGAGCACGTCCCTTCTGTGACAGCAGCCGCTCCACATGCCCGGTGTCCAGCGCCTTGGGCAGCTTGCGTTTCTGTTTGGGCGCACGCACATCGGCCGTGGGGTCCTGCGTCACAATGTGCTGGTTTCGCAGATAGCGGTAAAAGCTGCGAATGGAGGACAGCAGCCGTTGCAGACTGGCCGGCGAGGCGCCGCCGCGATGACGCTGCGCCAGCAGGCGCTGTACGTGGTTATGGTCCAGGGTTTGCCAGTGCTCCAGGCCCTGATCAATACAAAAAGCCTGCAGCAATTTCAGGTCGTTGAGATAGGCCGCGGCGGTATGTTCGGAAAGGCGGCGCTCAGCCAGCAGATGGCGTTGAAACTTCTCCAGCCACTCACCTTGCGCCGGCTGCATCCTACTCGGTCGCTGCCGGTACCTGTTCGAAGAGATCGCGCAGCGAAGCCGCCACCAGGTCCGCCATCAGTTCCAGGAACATGGTGCCCATGTCCGACTGGAAGTGATCGGCATCGACACTGGCCAGCGCCAGCATGCCCATGGTGCTGGGCTTGCCCAGCGGCACCAGGGCAGCCGAACGCAGTGGCTTGCTCTTCTTCCAGTTCGGAAACAGCAGGTTGGCCTGCTCTGCCGCCAGCCCGCCACACTCCACCTGCCCCATGCGGAAGAAGTTCTCATAGCTGACCAGCACCGGATCTTCGCCTGCCAGATAACGCAGTCCCTTGACCGGTGTTGTCTCAGGCGTGTTATCACCCAGAATCTTGATGCCGAGGAACAGCGCATCCACGCCAAAATCACGCGTCAGACAGGTTTCCAGACCTTGCAACACTTCGGCTGGCGTCGTTGAAGCAATCAGTGCCCGCGCCAGGCTATTCAGATGCATAACCCGGTTTTCGTTTTCCCGGGCCGTTTCCAGCAACGTGGCCAGGCGCTGCTGTAACTGGTGATTGCGACTGCGGATCACCTCGATCTGCCGCTCGATCAGCGAAACGGCGCTACCGCTGGCATGTTTGAGCGTCAGGTGTTCCAGCAATTCGGGATGGTGATCGAAGAAATCGCTATGTTCGCGCAAATAGGCTACGACCCCTTCCTCGCTGGTCTCTGCAGCCTTGGCCTTCCTGGTTGACGTTTCAGACATGTCTCCTCACAGTGCTGTTGTTTTATCCGGCCTGGCCGAGGTCGATCTCACCTTCAAAAACGGTGGTCGCCGGCCCGGTCATCAGAACCGGTTCTCCCTCCCCGGCCCATTGTAATTGCAGTATACCGCCCCTGAGCGCCATTTCCGCCTGCTCACTCAGCAAACCCCGCTGGCGACCAGCCACCATGGCGGCGCAGGCGCCACTGCCACAGGCCAGGGTTTCCCCCGAGCCACGTTCGAAAACCCGTAGACGGGCATGTCGATCATCCACCACCTGCAGGAAGCCGGCATTGACCCGCTGCGGGAAACGGGGATGCGATTCAATGAGCGGACCCAGAGTTTCCACCGGGGCGCTGTCCACATCGTCCACCAGAGTCACCGCATGGGGATTACCCATACTCAGGGCGGATATGTCCAGACTCCGCCCGTCCACTTCCAGCGAATAAAATGTCTGCATCGACTCAGCCTGAAAGGGAATATCTGCCGGCTCAAAGCGCGGCACGCCCATATTCACCGTCACCTGGCCATCGGGAAGCAGGATCAGGCGCAAGGGGCCGGTACAGGTCACCACACGGATTTCATCGCCCTCGAACAAGCCCTTGTCATGCACAAAACGGGCAAAGCAGCGCGCACCGTTGCCGCACTGCCCTACCTCGGAGCCGTCGGCATTGAAGATGCGGTAACGGAAATCTGCCGAAGCATCCGGCGGCGGCTCAACAACAAGGATCTGGTCACAGCCAATACCATAGCGCCGGTCCGCAATAAAGCGGGCCTGCTCTGTCGTCAGGCTGAGAGGCTGCTGCGTAGCGTCAAACACCACGAAGTCATTACCCAGGCCGTGCATTTTGGTAAAAGATCTGTTCATGGCGCACATGATACCGGCCACTCATTGCCCGAGCGAGCAAATGCCCTATAATCGTGCGGTTATGAAGCGTTTTCAGCCCAAATGGTTACTGCTCGCCCTGGCACTGCTTGCGGGGCAGTGGACTGTGCTTGCGCACAGTGCTGAACATACCGCGCCTCAACAAACTCATGATGGCCTCTGCGTCATCTGTATTCAGAGCCACAACCTTGAGCAGGCCCAGACCAGCAGCATCGTTTCACTGCCGGCGATTGCGGCCCGCTTCGTGCCCGCCAGCCAATCATCGCCTGCACCGGCTGATGTGCGCCTGGCCGAGGCCAATATCCGCGCCCCACCTCACACCATTCTCTGACTGATTGTTTGAATCTGGCAGGCAAAATCCGCCTGCATTCAGTGATTGAATGGAGTTTAGAACATGCGAATGTTCCGTATAGGCGCCCTGGCAGGCGCCGCATTTTTGTTACTTATGCCATCCCTGACCCAGGCCCAGAACGGTGGTTCCGGCAGCGGTTTCAACCCCAAGATAAGCCTCATCCTGCAGGGCAGTTACGCCGATTATTCCGAGGGCGATTCGGCCGTGCGCGGTTCTCTGCTTGGCGGCGAATCCGAGCTGCGAGCTGACGGCTTTTCACTGGTGGAAACCGAAATTGCCGCAGAAGCCAATATCGACGATGCCTACCGTGGCTGGGTCACTCTCGGCCTGCATGAGCACGACGGTGAAACCGAGATTGATGTGGAAGAAGCCTATATCAACACACTCAGCCTGCCACAGGGCTTCACGGCCAAGTTTGGGCGCTTCTTCTCTGACATTGGCTATCTGAATAAAACCCATAGCCACGCCTGGGACTTTATCGATCAGCCACTGGGCTACCGGGTACTGCTTGCCAATAACTATCGTGATGACGGTATCCAGCTGAAATGGATTGCGCCGACTGATCTGTTTATGGAAGTGGGTGCAGAAGCCATGCGTGGCGCCAGTTTCCCGACCAACTGCGAAGATTGCAGCGGCATTAACACCGTCACCGTCTTCGGCCACCTCGGCGGCGACTTTGGCACCGACACCTCCTGGCGACTCGGGATCTGGCATCTGGATGGCGACGCAGAAGGCCGCCAAAGCTTTGGCGACGGCGCCACCAATGAAATATTTGACTTCACCGGTGACACCACTCGCAGCGGCGTCGACATGGTTGTGAAGTGGGCGCCCAACGGCAACCCAAGAGAATGTCATCTCATCGTGCAGGCCGAGTACATCATTGGCGATGAAGACGGCACACTCGACTTCAGTGACAACGGCACCCTGGGTGCAGTATCGAGCGCCTACGAGGCGTCCCCTCAGGCCTGGTATGGTCAGGTCATCTATCAGTTTGTACCACGCTGGCGTGTCGGTCTGAGATATGACTGGCTGGAAACTGATAACGACCTGCCGAACAACCCGGCTGGTCAGTTCAACAATCTGCTGAACAATGACGACCCACAGCGCATCAGTGCCATGGTTGATTTCTCACGCAGTGAATTCTCCCGTTTCAGAATTCAGTACAACCGCGATGAGTCACAACCCGGTGGTGAAGTCGACAACCAGGTATTCCTGCAATACATCATGAGTCTGGGTTCACACCCGGCTCACCAGTACTAGGAGAAAATCATGCGAGTATTCATCAATGCAGCCTGCATGGTGTTCCTCATGCAGGCTGGACTCGCTCATGCTGGGCTGAAGGTTTTCGCCTGTGAACCGGAATGGGCTGCGCTGAGCAAGGAACTCGGGGGCGAGCATGTGGAAGCATTCAGCGCCACCACTGCCCAGCAGGACCCCCACCTCATCCAGCCAAGGCCGAGCCTCATCGCCAAATTCCGCCAGGCGGATCTTGGCATATGCACCGGTGCGGATCTGGAAATCGGCTGGCTGCCGGTACTGCAGAACAGCGGAGGTAACCCCGCCCTGCGTCCGGGAGGTGCCGGCTTGTTTTTTGCCAGTGAGGGCCTGGATATGCTGGAAATCCCCGAACGCCTGGACCGGGCCGACGGCGATGTCCACCCGCAGGGCAACCCGCATGTGCATCTGGATCCAAGGAACATGATCCCCATCAGCAAGCGTCTGGCCGGGAAAATGGCACAGCTTGATCCTGCCAATGCGGATGTCTATGCCCGCCGCCAGGCCACCTTCGAGAAGGTATGGCAGGGCAAAATCAGCAGCTGGGAAGCACAGGCAGCGCCCCTCAAGGGCGTGAAGGTGGTGGCTCATCACAAGTCCTTCAGCTATCTGTTTGACTGGCTGGGCATAGTGGAAGTGAATAACCTCGAGCCCAAGCCCGGCATCCCGCCCAGCGCGGCCTACCTCAACAAGTTGCTGGCCGAACTGAAAACGGAACCTGCGAGCATGATCTTGGCGGCCACTTACCAGTCGAACCGACCGGCAGAATGGCTGGCGGAGCGCACCCGCTACCCCATCGTCATCCTGCCGACCACAGTAGGTGGCGTTGAGGGAACGAACACGCTGGAAAGGCTCTACACGACAATGATCAGCATGCTGCTGAAGACGGCTCAGGCAGAGAGCAGTTCGTGACGGGATTCGACTGGAGCCTGCTGGCGGCCCCGCTGTGCGCGGGGTTACTGGTCTGCATCACGCACATTCCGCTGGGGCGGCGTGTGCTGGAGCGGGGCATTATCTTCCTGGATCTGACCGTGGCCCAGGTTGCGGCGCTGGGCGTGACCATGGAGATGCTCTGGAACCACGGACCCGGGCATGAACATGCAGACTGGCACGCACAACTGTCGGCCACCGCTGGCGCGCTGGCTGCAGCATTGCTGCTGGCATGGACAGAACGCCGCTGGCCACAGATTCAGGAAGCCCTGATCGGCAGCCTGTATGTGCTTTCAGCCTGCGTGATGCTACTGCTGCTCGCCAATGCCGCCCATGGCCATGAACAGCTCAACCAGCTACTTGCCGGACAGATACTCTGGGTCACTTTCGATGATCTGCTGGCGCCATTGATGATTACTCTGGCTGTGCTTGCCGCCATGGCGCTGGGCGTAGTCCGCAACATCTGGGGCTTCTATGTGCTGTTTGCCGTGAGCGTAACGGTATCCGTACAACTGGTCGGCATCTTCCTGGTATTTGCCACCCTCATCCTGCCGGCGCTGGCCGTGGTCAAACGGCCGACACTGCCGGCTTTTGCCATCGCCGGCGTCGTCGGCATTGCGGGTTACACGCTGGGTCTGGCCTGCTCCGCACTTTTCGACCTGCCCTCCGGCCCGCTGGTGGTGTTGACACTAGCTGGCATGAGCGTAACCGCGGCGGCGATAAGCATGCTAATATGCAATGTTATAAAGTAACATTATTGGAGATTTATTCATGACACAGGGAAAGCATTTTTTCACTGTATCGCTGATGTCGGTACTGGCGCTGCTTCTGAGCGGCTGCCCCGGCGACAGCGATGACTACAACGAAGGTCATGTACAGGTCGCACAGACACAGCTCGGCGACGAGCATGATCACGAGGAAGACGAGCATGAACATGAGTCTGAAAGCGGCGGCCGCCTGGTTTTCGGCGAAGTCGAGGGCGAGCACTCCCATGTGTATGTCTACGATCTGGAGACTGAAGCCAACCTGGAGGAGTTTGAGTTCGATCACGCGGTAAGCGCCATCCATGCCAGCCCGGCTCAACGCTATGCGCTGATCGCCCAGCGTGACGACAGCCATGTCAATTTCATCGACGGCGGTCTGTGGTCGGAAGAACACGATGATCACGCGCATGTGCACGAGGAAGATCCCCTGCTACTGGCCATGCAGCTGGATAACTGCATCCGCCCGACCCACTACGAAGCGCACGAGGGCCTGGCCGCCCTGTTCTGCGACGGTCTGGACACCGAAGAACTGCCCGCCAGCGTGAACCTGCTGTCGGACGCCAGCATCGGCAACGGCCAGATTATTGCCGAGCAGGTGTTCCCGACCTGGATGCATGGCACCGCGGAACCCCGTGGCGACTGGCTGCTGGCCACCCACCGCGAATCCGATGCCGAAGGCAGCCTGCCCAACCAGGTGGACCTGTACGAACTGCATGGGGATCATTTCCATCACGAGCACCGCTTTGCCACCCTGTGCGACGGTCTGCACGGCAGTTTCTCCAATCACGATTACAGTCTCTTCGGTTGCACTGACGGCGTGCTGGTGATTCACCAGGAAGGCGATACGGTCGAAGATTTTCATGATTTCAAGCTGTCGACCCCGCACCGGATCTCACAACTGGCCGGACATCACGAACTGGAAGAATTTGCCGGCTTCAGCGGCAGCGTGCTGTATGCCATCAATCCCGAAGCTGAAACCGCCACGGAAATCAACTGGCGCAACGGCGCGGACATCGAGCGCGTGGCCCATGCCATGGACGCACACGGCGAGCATTTCCTGATCCTGGACGATGAAGGCACCTTGCACATTCTTGATCCTCACGATGCCTGGCAGACGGCGGCCTTTGTCACCGGTGTCGCCACCGCCGGAGACGGCGACCCCGCTATCCGCATCGCCCTCAGCCATGCAGAAGAACTGGCATTCATCACCGACCCGGCCAATGAACGTATCACCATCGTCAATCTCGAACATGGCGACATCGAGGGACACATCAACCCCGGGTTCGCACCCTTCGATCTCACCTGGCTCGGCATCGCCGGTGAGGATGAGCACGACGAACATGTGCATGAAGAATCAGAAGAAGAGCACGATCATGAACACGACGAAGCCAAAGTGCTCGAAGATGCGGCTGGCAACACCGTTGAACTGGAAGCGGCCTATCTGGTAGTAGACGGTTTCGAACTGGTCAAATGTACGAGCGTGGCCAGCCTGATGCAGCAGACTTTCAGCGGCATCATCGGCACCGCCATGGCTCAGGACGGTCATAATCATGGACATGATCACGGCGGTGGCGGCAACGAGGTGCCGGACGACCAGCGCAACCTGAACCGCGCGCACGTCATCAACCTCATGGAGCCGGACGAGGCCCTGCTGATACTGGGCAACATGCGGGTCGAACAGGGCCGCTACTGCAAACTGCGCCTGTCAGTGGTACCCGCCCAGGAAGACGCCTTCGGCATGCCGGATGATCCGGACATGATGGGCAAGGGCTTCCACCTGCAGTGGCACCAGACCGTGGGCGGCGAGGAGTCAGAGAAATCCGTCGACAGCAGCGGCCTGCCGCTGGCGCATACGGTCACCCTGGACCTGGAGCCGCTGAGTGTCGGAGAGAACCATTATCACCTGGTGGTTGCGCTGAACTACGCGCATATCCTCGAGGACATCGACCTGTCCACTATCAGTGATGAGGATTTACCCGCCGCGGTTCTTGAAGGCATCGCTCACGCGCTGGAGATTCACGACCAGGGCGTGGGAAGACTGGACTAGGGGAGTAGATGGAAAAGGGGCCTGCTGGATGCAGGCCCCTTTTTTTGTGTTTACCCTGGCGACTAGGAACCCAGCGCTTCCTGCTTCGCATCATGCAGGCGGTAGACCGCGCCGTATTCATCCGGCGCATACAGCTTGAAGCGACCCTTGAGCCGCACCGGCCCCCAACCAAATTCCAGGCCCTTCTCGGCAAACACCTCGATAGCGCCAACCGGACCGCCGGGCAGGTGGAAGAAACAGGAAGGTGGCGTGGAAACCAGCAGGAAATGCTGCTGCTTGTCCATGGACTCCAGCGGCATGATGAAGCCGATCACTGATACTTCCTGGCCGTCCAGCGCCTGTACTTCTTCGGTGAAGTCGATGCGGACCGCATCGTCGAGGTAGGTCACGCGCGAACCCAGCAGTGTTTCCCAGGTGACAACGCCCTCCGCGGCATCCACCCCCTGCCACTGCAGGGCCTCGTCGGCGATCACGTTGAGCAGGATCTGCTGTTTGACGCCGTTCCAGGACACGCTGATCACATCCTCACCCTGCTGCACCGGACGCACCGCAAACTGCATGACGCCGGCATCATCGGTGAGTCGCTCGGCACCGATGAAGGCACTACTCCGCGAAGAATGTATTTTCAGGCCTTGATCGGAGACCGGAATGCCTTCCCGGTCCATGAGCGTGACGTCGATAAAGGCCAACTGACCGGCAATCACATCCAGCATCCTCACGCCCTGCTCATTCTGATACAGGCCCTCGTTATAGAGCTCGACCGTGACCGGCGGCGGTTCCTGCGGGTTGCCCTTGTCAGGCGCTTTCGCCGTCTGCACGCGGCCGGCGTCGCTGTCCATCACGGCCGATGCCGGCTGCGAATTATCACCCACCGCCGGCGCTTCAGAAACTTCATCCGAGGCACCGCAAGCGGCCAGAGTGCAGAAACCCGCGACCAGAACAAAACGTAATAACATCAGCCTTCACTCAGTATGCGCGCCACATCGGCGCGGTAAAGCCGGATGGCCGGCAGCGCGGCCGCCACCATGCCCACTGCCAGGGCCGCCGCCACGATGGCCAGCTCCTGCGGCAGGAACTGTGCCCCGCTCAGCACCAGCCGTTCATCCGTGACGGCGCCCAGCAATTCCGCCGCCGCATGTCCCAGCAACAGGCCCAGCACGGCACCGGCCAGGGTCAGCAGCAATGCCTCGATCACCAGGCTGGCGATTACCTGCCAGCGGCTGGCACCCAGGCAGCGCATCATCGCCAGGTCATAGCGCCGCGCTTCCAGGGCGTGATACAGCGCCACGAAAATACCGATGCCGGCGGTCGCCACCAGCAACCAGCCAAACAGGCGGAAACCGTCCAGGCCAATGCCCACCAGATTGAGCAGGCGCGCCGTTTCAAAGGCCGGCGAAGCAGCCTGCAGCTGCGACTGAGTGTTGATCTGGCGCGGCAGCTGGGTGGCCGCCAGCGGGGTCTTGTAGTTGAGCAGCATGGAGGTGATTTCCGGCGCCTCGGGCGCCGCATCGCCGTGTACCGCCCATACGCTTTCCAGGCCGGTGAATATCAACCGGTCCGCCACGGTGCCGGTGGCCTGCAGCACGCCGACTACCCGGTATTCGCTGTTCTCGTGGGCATGACCTCTTTCACTGAAACCGTGCACGCCGAAGAAGCTTTGCCCTATTTGCATGCCGGCTGCCGCCACCTCGGCGCCTACCGTGACTTCGCCGGGCGCTTGCCACAGCCGGCCCTCGGCGATTGCCGCGCCGTAATGCGCCGGGTAGTCATGACTGGTGCCGACAATACGGAAGCCGCGCCAGGAATCGCCCAGCGCCTGCGGAATGGCCCGCCGCACCATGGGGTGCTGCGCCCAGCGTCGAGCTTCGGCATAGTCGATATTGCCGGTCGGCACATCGGCGTGATACACGGCCGAGAGAATCAGCTGCACCGGACTGCCCTTGGCGCCCAGCACCAGGTCGACCCCCGCGGCATCACGGCTCATACGCTGGTTCATCTGCTGCGCAAACAGGGCCAGCAGCACAATGGTGGCAATGCCGATCGCCATCAGCAGCACATTCAGGGCCGACGCCAGGCGATTGCGCCGCAGATAGGCCAGCGCCAGGGTCCACAGGTTCATGCCGCCGCCTCCAGCACCAGACGCTGCTCGAAGTGCCCCTGGATACGGGCGTCATGCGTCACCACCAGCAGGGTCGCGCCGATCGCATCGGCCTGGTTGCGCAGCAGGTTGATCACCGTTGCCGCATTGGCGTCGTCGAGGCTGGAAGTGGGCTCATCGGCCAGCAGCAGGCGCGGCCGGTTGGCCACGGCGCGGGCAATGGCCACCCGCTGCGCCTCCCCCAGCGACAGATCGCCGGGATAGGCATGCAACCGGTGTCCCAGGCCCAGCGCCTCGAGCAATACCTGCACCTGCCGGGACTGCTGTGGCTGTCGCGCGAGATACTGGGCGAGAAGAATATTGGCCGTCACCGTCAATGACGGAAGCAGATGCAGGCGCTGGAACACGATACCCATATGGCTGCCGCGGAAACGGTCGCGCCCGGTTTCGTTCATGGCGTAAAGCGCCTGTCCGTCGATATCGATGCTGCCAGACGAGGGCTTGAGCAACCCGGCGATTACATGCAGCAATGTGGTCTTGCCACTGCCAGAGGGGCCAAGAATCAGATGATGCTCACCGCCGCCGACCCGGTAATCCGGCAGGGTGAGCACACTGCGGCTGCCATAGCGGTGCTCCAGACCCTGTATTACTAGCGATGCGCCCTGCTTTTGTTGCATAATGTTATGTTATAACGTCTTGTGAGGTGAAAAATGCGGCAACGCAGCTGGGACATCGTCGGAATCTGCGCCACATCTGCCTGCGCCATTCACTGTTTCATCCTGCCAGCGATCATACCGGTGCTGCCTTTGCTGGGCCTGCAATGGATTGCCCAACCCGGTTTCGAAAGTACCGTGCTGGCCATTTCCATCGCCATCGCCAGCTATGCCCTGCTCAATGGCTATCGCCATTATCATGGACAGATGTGGCCGCTGGCCTGTGCACTCGTGGGTTTCCTGCTTTACGCCTTCAAGGGCGGTCTGGGCGAGCAATATGAGCCCTGGATCCTCAGCGGCGGCGCCTTGCTGATCGTATTTGCCCATAGCATGAACCTCCGCCTGCGCCTGAAAATCGCCAGTCAGTGATCTTCGTGACCATGCTCTGGGTCATGCTCTGCCTCACCCTCGTGCACATGTAGTTCAGCCTCCAGCGTCATCAGCTGACCGTTGTGCAGGCGCACTGCCAGCGCCAGAGGCAGATGATCACCGTCCTTGATGCCTTGCTGCGGACCGGCCAGGCCGAGCCGACCGTTGTCGCCATCAAGCTCCAGGCGGCCGCGTGCCGGTACGGTCAGGCTTTGTGCCGGCCGGAAGTGATCGCCCTCGCGCAGATGGAAAGTCACCGTTTCGAAAGCCTCGCTGGAAGCTGAAACGATTTCCACCGCCTCCGCGCCCGGATTCATCACCTCAAGAAATCCCGTGGTTTCGACGCCCTCTGCCGGTACTGACATCCAGGCATGCTCGACATGCACCTGGCCCCGATCCGAACAGGCAGCCAGCAGTAACAGCATGGCCGGCAACAGGCATTTGTACAGATTGTCTGGCATAGCAGTCCTGCTTCACCGATGTAAAAGTGAAACTTTATAACATACTAAGACCACGACTGGCGCCGCAGGTTCAAACTAACCGGCTGACTTGCCCTGCGCACACTCCGCACAGGTGCCAGAAACCTCGACCGTATGGGATTGCGGCCGGAAGCCACGGGTGCGAGCCAGGTCGCTCAACGTGCCGTCGAGGCCGGCGCTTTCCAGCTCATCCACCTCGCCGCACTGGCTGCAGATCAGAAACTGGCTGGCATGCGGATGATCGGGATGGCTGCAGGCCACATAGGCATGCAGGGTTTCCAGCTTGTGGATGAGATGTTCCTGAAGAAGAAATTCCAGGGCGCGGTAAACGGTGGGCGGTGCGGGCTTGCGGCCACCCTGCCTCATCCTTTCCAGAATTTCATAGGCGCCGATCGGCTGGCCCGCCGCATGGATAATACCCAGCACTTCGCGTCGCTGGGCCGTGAGGCGCACACCACGCTCGTCGCACATAGCCTGTGCCTGGTCCAGAAAGCGGTTCAATTCACTTTTACGCATAAGCAGGCCAACAACCCGAATAATGTAACAGTCTATCAGGTGTCGGCATCAGCCTCTTGCCTTCCTTTTAGATCCTGCCATCATGCTGGCATGAATAATGAGCTCACCACCCATCACGGCGGCTGCCACTGCGGCGCGGTGCGCTTTTCCGTCCGCGCACCGGCGGTGATACCTGCCACGCGCTGCAACTGTTCCATCTGCAGCATGACGGGATTCCTGCACCTGATCGTGGAAAAGGATGACTTTACGCTGGAACAGGGTGGCGACGACCTGACCACCTACAGGTTCAACACCGGCACCGCCCAGCATTACTTCTGCCAGCACTGCGGCATCAAGTCCTTCTACGTTCCGCGCTCACATCCTGACGGCTACAGCGTCAATGTGAACTGCCTGGACAGAGATCACATCCAGGATATTCGGATCAAGGATTTCGACGGCCAGAACTGGGAAGCCTCGGTCCACACCATCCGCTGAAAGTTACAGCCAACGAACCCATCACAGGGCCCGACAACTCTCCCCTTTTGAGTCAAGGAAGGATCGAGGGGCTGTGGAAATGACAGTTGTGAGGGCAGGCGTTTCAGAAACAAAGAAGCCCCGCCGAAGCGGGGCTTTCACACTCTCCCCCGGGCTATTCGTGTATTTCAACCGCCTGCTGGAATGTCGGCCGGTTAATCCAGTGAATCGGTGGCGTCGGCAGGAAGGCGAATGAAGTCGCCTCCACGGCATCGTGATCCTCCACCGTAGTGCCGCCATAAATCTGCGTGCCGTCCCAGGCCGCCTGATTGCCCAGGCCGCCCAGATCACTCAACGCCATATCCATGGCGCTGACCACCGCAGCACGGCAATCGGCCAGCGCATCAGAATCGGCACAACGCAGCACCTTGTAATCGGTACGGCCGGACTTGTTCAGGGCCGTACGCAGCACGCGGTACATGAACTGGAACCAGCCGCCCTGGAAGGCGGAACCGACCGGCCCCGGCGCGTCCAGGCGACCCTGGATCACCGGCCCGCCGACCGCCGCGAGCTGCGGCAACAGGGTTTCATTCAGATGCTGGAACCAGGCATCGATGAACACTACGGCGGCACGATGGTCATAGGCGCCGTCCTGGTCACGGTCACGGCGCAGCGACCCCAGCCCGTTTCCGCCATTGATCCATTGCTGTGACCCATCCCCCATCCAGGCTTCAAGCAAGTCGACAATCGACTGTTGATCAGCCGTCAGGGTGTCGGTTTCCAGCACCTCGACCAGCAGCGGCACCACATCCAGACCCCGCAGGTCGGTATAGGCGGCATCACCCATGATCTCGATCATGCTGGCCAGATCATGCTTGCGGCCACTGGCCTTGAAAGCCTGCAAACGCTCGGACAGATGGTTCACACGGTGTACCGGCCCATAGTCACTCTTGGTATCGGCTGCCCACCAGCCCGGCGCGCCATTGTTATTCCAGTTGGCCAGAAAACCGGAGGGCGGGTTCACGTCCTGTACATGGGCATCCAGCGACAGATACCCCGGCCATTCAAAGTAGCCCGGCCGCCCGCTGACACTGTCGGCTTCCACCGGAACGGCGCGTGTCGGGAAGGTTACGGCGCCATCCTCGGCATCACCGCCATAGCTGGTAAAGAAGGCGGGACCCAGATTCTGATCGACCTCCCACTCATAGTTACCGTCGCCCCACACCGGCAACTCCGGATGCTGCTGGGGATGACGCCTGGGGTACAGGCCGCTCTGGATGAAAGCGATATCACTACCGTCCGCATACACCCAGTTGAAGGTACTGGTCATGCTGTTGAACAGCTCGCGGAAACGGCGATGATCCATGTCCTCGCCATTGTTCACCATAGTGGCGAAGGGAATCGTGGCATCCACGTCCGCCATGAAGGTGGAACGCTGGGTAGACACCGCCACCGGCGCGCCATTGACGGTGGCCGTTGCCACCACCGGACCATAGTGCGTACGCATAATGAAGCGGCTGATCGCCTCCGCGGTCGGCGAGCCGCCCAGGGCGATGCTGGCCGGCGTCGGCACCGCATCCCAGGTATCGGTACGGCGGTAGAACTTCACACACTCGCCATCGAACATGTAGCCGTCAGCATCGGGAAAGCCATCGTCATCGCCATCGTCACGCGACGCCGGGCTGCCGTCGGTATTACACATCATCGACACGCGGATATCGGTGAAGTCGGAACTGGCTGACGTCGGCGACCAGGCGAAATCACGTCCACGACCGATGGTGATATACGGCACATTGACGGTGGTGATACCGCGCGCCGCGATATCGAATTCCGTGCCGCCGGTGGACACCACTGCCGCTTCCCACAGCAGCTGCGGCTGGAAGTAACCGGTCTGCGGCCCGCCTACCATGATCGGAACGCCGGACTGGGTCTGGTCCGCGCTGACCGCAATCCAGTTGGACGTGGTGCGCGGCAAACCGTATTGTTCCAGCGTATGGTGAATACTGTTCGGATCCACCGAAGCCATCAGGCTTTGTGCTTCGACCCCCTTCGCAGGTTTCAGGGGAGGATGCCACTCTTCCTGCTGCAGCTGCACAAGACCGCCACCCCCGCCGACAGGCGCTTCCAGATCCGGCGCGCCTCCGGTCAGGGCACCCGTAATCTGCCCCAGCAGATCACCCAGGAAAGGGACGCCCCCCAGATCGATCAGCGGCAGAGGCGCACCGCTGTCGCGGCGCAGGAATTCACGCCCGACCAGGCTGTCCACATCCCAGATCGCCACACCGGCTGGCAGATTCTGCGGACAGTTTTCACTCACGCTGGGCGGCGATTGGGTGGCGAAACGCCGGTTGGTGGAATGGGTAGTTTCCGGATCATCGGCATGGCGGATATCGCGCCAGAACTCGCAGGCCGCCTCGGGAATACTGGTAGAGCCCGGCCCGAAACTGGCATCCAGCTTCTGCAACAGCTGCAAGTTGCTGGCCTCTCCGCCACCGCCCAGACCCAGGGCTGACTGGATCAGCACAGCGTTGGCCACGATGTCGTTCACCGTGAAGGGACGCGGTGGAAACAGCGGTGGTATTTTCAGGCCCAGCGTGGCGTATTCCGGCGGCACCTCGGCCAACCCTTCCGGCGTCTGCAGATAGGCCACATAGGCGTTCATGCCGGCCACGAACATTTCCGTGTCATTCAGGAATATGGGCCCCAGATCGCCGATCTTGGCGACTGCCGTATTCACGATGGCCGTCAGTTCCTGTTCGTTGTAACCGCCGGGCACGCCGAATTCGAGATCCAGGTCAAAGGTGGTTTCCGAAGGCCCCAGCTTCTTTGAAGCCTCGCCGCGGCCGACATCGCGCAACAAATCCCACAGCCACAAGCGGTCCTGCGCAGATGCGAAACCGAGACCGAACTGGGCGGCGGAACGGTCATCACCCAGCACATAAGGCACACCCCACTGGTCACGTTCAATGGTGACCTTGCTGCCATTGGGCGCCGTCAGTTCGCGGCTGGAAACCACAGTGCCTTCCACCGGACGCAGGCCGGCCGGCTTGAAGTAGTTGCAGGCCTGATCAGAGGAAGCCTGGTGCTGGTCGATACTGTTGGGCGGTACGCAGCTGTCGGACTTGAGCCCCATCTGCGCATAGGCCAGGTTGCCGTAGAGATCGAGCTGGTCCCGGTAGTTGTCCGGGAATGACAGGGCCGGCACGCCTGGCACGGGCGCACCCACACCACCGGCTGCATTACCGTTGCTGCCGGCCGGCACAATGTTCATGAAAATACTGTCGCCGTCGGTGATAGGCGGGTTGTTGCCTCCGCCGCCGTCGTCGTTGTCACTGTTACTGCAGGCGCTCATGCCCGCGGCGAGAATAGAAATCGTCAGCCATCCTGCAAGATGACCCATGCTGCCCTGCCTCATGCTCTCCTCCGAATCCAGGGACCGGTCTTCGCCGGTTCACAATGTAATTACCAGTTAATATTCTGTGACCCCTTGGATATAGCCGATTATGACCCAAGCCACCCCCACTGTGCATGCTGTATTGCAGCGAGACGACGTCAAGCGGGAAAGCCTGCTTACCCTGCTGGCGCGTTTTGGCCTCGAACTGGTGGAAACAGAAACCACCTCGAATATCCCCGGCAGCTTCTGGGGCGATGAAGAAGCAGGCCTGATCGAGAACCGGCTTTATGCCCGGCCGGACACACCCATCCATTCGATTCTGCACGAAGCCTGTCATTACATTTGCATGGATGAAATCCGGCGCAGCGGTCTGGACACCAACGCCGGGGGTGACTATGACGAGGAAAACGGCGTCTGCTACCTGCAGATTCTGCTGGCCGATGAACTCCCCGAGATGGGCCGCCAACGCATGTGGGCCGACATGGATACCTGGGGTTACAGCTTCCGTCTCGGCTCGGCACAGGCCTGGTTCGAGCAGGATGCCGAGGATGCCCGGGCCTGGCTGCTGGCGCATAATCTGATCGACCCGCAGGCCCTGCCCACCTGGCAGTTACGCAAGCAATAAACCGACTGGAGGCCATGATGAAGCTCTATCTCGCACCCGGCGCACCGAGCCCGTTACGGGTGGAACTGATGCTCAAGTACAAGGACGTTGAGCTCGACACTGAAATGGTGGACCTGCGCAACGGCGCACAGATGCGGCCCGAATTCCGCCAGATCAACCCGCGCTGCACGGTACCGACGCTGATTCTGGATGACGGCACTTGTCTGACTGAAGTCATCGCCATTACCCAGTTTCTGGACAGCCTGTATCCGAATCCACCGGCGTTCGGCACAACGGCTCAGGAACGCGCCGAGGTCGTGAACTGGATGCACAAGATTTTCGTCGATGGATTCATGGCTGCTGCCGAAGCCCTGCGTAACAGCAGTCCCGCCATGAAGAACCGCGCCATGCCCGGCCCGGTGGATATCCCCCAGATTCCCGAACTGGCTCAGCGCGGACTGCAGCGGCTTAGGACGTTTTTCAGCAGCCTGGATCAGGGGCTGGAAGGCCGGGAATATCTGGTCGGCAACTCGCTGAGTCAAGCTGACATCGACGCTTTCGTCATCACCGACTTCGCTGGCTGGGTCAAGGTAAAACCCACGGAAGAACAGAAAAACCTGCTGGCCTGGAAGGCCCGGGTGGAGTCGAAGCTGGGCTAGGGTTTACCCCCTCACCCCAACCCTCTCCCGCCGGGGGAGAGGGAGAAAAATATGGCCCTGGTGCCAGAGGAAACTAATGACCGCCGCACCTCAGTGGCGAGCAGATCACCCCTTCCCCCTTGAGGGGGAAGGCCGGGATAGGGGTAAGAAAAACTAGCCG
Organism: uncultured Salinisphaerales bacterium; assembly: GCA_913055805.1. Classification (GTDB taxonomy): domain Bacteria; phylum Pseudomonadota; class Gammaproteobacteria; order Nevskiales; family CAJXLF01; genus CAJXLF01. The sequence continues at coordinate 503,680 of CAJXLF010000001.1, read as the reverse complement.
GCCTTGGCCTGATTGGCCACGGCTTCGGCGGCTTTCCTGGCCGCTTCGGCATCACCGAGGTAGCGCCGGTCCAGCACTTCCATGTCCTCGCCCAGCTCGTACATGAGCGGAATGCCGGTGGGGATATTCACACCGATGATGTCGTCGTCGGAGATGCCGTCCAGATGCTTCACCAGGGCGCGCAGGCTGTTGCCGTGGGCCACGATGAGCACCGTCTTGCCGTCGTGGATATGCGGCACGATGGCTTCATCCCAGTACGGCAGTACGCGGTCCAGCGTGATTTTCAGTGATTCGGTGCCCGGCAGCAGCTTGGGATCGAGATGCGCGTAGCGACGGTCGTGGCAAGGATGCCCCGGATCTTCGACCGGCATTTCCGGCGGCGGAATGTCAAAGCTGCGACGCCACACCTTGACCTGATCCTCGCCATGCTTCTCGGCAGTCTCGGCCTTGTTCAGGCCCTGCAGGGCACCGTAGTGGCGTTCGTTCAGACGCCATGAACGCGTCACCGGCACCCACATCTGGTCCAGTTCGTCCAGCGCAATCCACATGGTGCGGATGGCGCGCTTGAGCACCGAGGTGAAAACCAGGTCGAATTCGAAGCCCTCTTCCTTGAGCAACTGCCCGGCACGACGCGCTTCCTCGCGCCCCTGTTCGGTGATATCCACGTCCACCCACCCGGTGAAACGGTTTTCCAGGTTCCACTGGCTCTGGCCGTGGCGCAGTAAGACAAGGCGCGTGCTCATGGGGCGACTCTCCCGATGCTTGGAATAAAGATTTCAGAGGGCGCGCATTTTAACAGATTCAGTACGGCACCCTGGGCAGATCGACCATATGACGCTTTTTCAGGCGTACGTAGTGCTCGGCGGAATACTTGAGCATGGCGCGTTCCTCATCTGTGATGGGCCGCACCTGTTCCACCGGGCTGCCACGATAGAGATAACCGCCTTGCAGATGCTTGCCAGGCGGCACCAGGGTTCCAGCTGCCAGATAGACCTCGTCCTCCAGCACGGCCTTGTCCATCACGATGGCGCCCATGCCGATCAAACAACGGTCGCCGACCGTACAGGCATGCAGGATGACGCGATGCCCGATGGTGACATCACCGCCCACCGTCAGCCCCACGCCGCCTTTTGTGTAGGGACCATCGTGAGTCACATGCAATACGGCGTTGTCCTGGATATTGGTGCGCGGCCCGACATGGATGCTGTTGACGTCGCCCCGCACTACCGCCATCGGCCAGACAGATACGTGGTCACCCATGGATACATCGCCCAGCACCAGGGCCTGTTCGTCTACGTAAACGTAATCCCCGAACGAGGGCTTCTTGCCTTCAAATCCCTTGATCATGCCTTGGATATTCCCGAGCCCTAGCGCATGGTGACGAATTCTTCGGCCGAGGTCGGGTGAATCGCCACCGTGTCATCAAAATCCTTTTTCGTGGCGCCCATCTTCAACGCCACGGCAAAACCCTGGGTCATTTCGTCTGCACCCTCTCCAATGACATGCAGTCCCACAATACGCTCATTATCACCGGTTGTAATGAGCTTCATGCGGGTTGCACGCTTTTCGTCCAGCAAGCCGTATTGCAGGGCGTTGAACTGGGCGCTGTAGACCTTCACTTTATCGCCGAAAAGTTCGCGGGCCTTGGGTTCGGTCAAGCCTACAGTGCCAATCGGCGGATGGCTGAAGACCACGGTCGGGATGTTGTCATAGTCAAGATGCCGATCCAGCCGCTTGCCGAACAGACGGTCGGACAGACGCCGCCCGGCGGCGATCGCCACTGGCGTCAGCGCGGCCTTGCCCGTCACATCCCCCACCGCATAAATGCCTTCGGCGCTGGTGTTCTCATAACGATCGGTTCGCACGGCGCCGCGGGTATCCGGCTCCAGGCCGGCCGCCTCCAGATTCAGGGCATGGATATTGGGCTCACGACCAATGGCCCAGATCAGGGCATCGGTTTCCAGCACGCCCTTGCCATTCTTCAATGTCACCTGCAGACCACCCTCGCCCTCATCAATGCGCTCCACCTCGGTTTCGATATGCGCGGTCGGCCCATCCACCTGCATCAGCTCCAGCAAATGACTGCCGAGCATGGGATCGAATTCTTTCAGCAGATGATCACGCCGCAACAGCAGATCCACATGCGAACCCAGGGTATGCAGCAAACCGCCCAGCTCCACCGCGATATAACCGCTGCCGACAATCACCACGCGTTTGGGTTGCGTCTGCAACGCAAAGAAGCCATCGGAGTCCATGCCCAGGGCGGCGCCCGGCACTTCCGGCCAGCTCGGCTGCGAGCCGGTGGCAATGAGGATATGCGGCGCGGTGAGTTGCTGACCGTCCACGGCCACTACATGACGATCCACAAAACTCGCCTGGCCGCGATAAAGCGTGACCTCGTCCTTCTCCAGGTTGCTGCCATAGATACCGTTCAGGCGGCGCAGATAGGCTTCGCGGCGTTGCACCAGCTTGCCCCAGTCCAGCGACCAGCCCTCAACATTGAAGCCATAGCCGGCACTGTTTTCAATAGCCTCGGCAAAGCCAGCGGCATGCCACATCAGCTTTTTCGGCACACAGCCCACGTTGACGCAGGTGCCGCCCAGCAGATTGTCTTCGATCAGGGCCACGCGGGCGCCGTATTGTGCCGCCCGGCGCGCCGAGGCAATACCGCCGCTGCCACCGCCGATTACGATGTAGTCATAAGAAGCCTGCGCCATGCGGCATCTCCTGAAAATGAATAAGGCTAACTTAGCAGACCGGCGGTTTCACAGATTTCTTGTTTCAATGCTCAATTAATAATCCCCAGGCGCAGCGCCGTAACGGCCGCGTGAGCACGCGTTCGGCAATACAGCTTCTGGTAAATGTTACGAAGATGCGATCCCACCGTGGGCTTCTTTACATTGAGCAGCCGGGCGATCTCCCGATTACTCATGCCATCGGCAACCAGCCCCAGCACTTCAAGCTCCCGGGGCGTCAATGCTTCAGTACAGAGAAGTTTCCGGGTTTCACGGACTTCCATCAGCATGACTGCTAAACGCCTTACTTCAGCCGCTTGGCGAGACGCTTCATGTTGTTCGGCGTGAAGTAGCCTTCTTCGAAGCTCTGGGTGAAATCCGGGAATTCGTCTTCACTATGCAGCATGGTCATGAAGTAACGACCGCTCTGCAGGTCGTAGGAGACTTCCGGACTCCCCGTCGTGGTCGGCACCCAGGGGATGGTGATGAGATGGCCTTCCTGGTACTTCCATAACTCGCCGCGTCCGTCGTAACCATCCATGGCGGCTATAGACCAGGAATCCTCATCCACATAGAAAGTGCGGCGGCTCAGTTGATGGCGAATACCCTCGCGCATGGTGGCTTCCACCACCCACACCCGATGCAACTCATATCGGGTGTACTCCGGTCGAATGAATTTGGGGCCAATAAAATCCGCATATCGGGTGCCCGGCACATTCATGGCCGTGCTGTTATACGGAATATAGATTTCCTTCTTGCCCACCAGTTTCCAGTCATAGCGATCCAGCGCGCCATTGAACATATCGATCTGGTCGTTGAACTGCTCACCGTCAGTGCCGGGGCTGGGCGCATCGTATCCGACACTGGGGGCGCGCGTGATGCGCCCCATGCCGGGGTTGAAAATCCAGGCCAGGCGACCGCTGCTGCCCAGGCCGGCCTTCTCATGCACCAGCGCCAGTTGGCCGGCCACGCGGGCCGGCGCGGTTATGCGGCCCAGGAAGTAGGCGATAGGCGTATCTTCGAGTTGACCGGGGTTGGCGATGTTGCCATAGGCAAAGAACACGTCCTCCAGTTTCTTGGTCAGCTGGAAGCTGCCGTCCAGTTCCACAATGGCTTCGTTATTGTTTCGCACCAGCGAATCACCGCGGTAACGCAGCTTGTGATTCCAGATCACTTCGGCGCCGGACTGGGGAATGGGAAAAGCATAGCCCAGCCGCGCGCCAGTCACGGTATCCGTACCCTCCAGCCTCGCGGAAGTGGCGTTCCTGATCGTCGCTTCATTGATCGTGGCCGGATAAAAAGCACCGCGCTGCGAAGCATATACCGGGATGGCGTAACCTTCGCGCCCTTGCAACAAAGCCTTCTGCCCCTCGGTCAGCTTGCCGGTGTGCTCGGCCATGTTGGCCCTGGTGATTGTGAACAACGGAGCATCGCCAGAATTCAGGCCTTTCACCAGTTCGACCAGTTGAGCGTCATCCGGATGGCCTTGCACATTTTTCTGCGCATCGTTGTACAGGCTGGCGCCCCGCCATTCGGGAATGCTGCCGTCCCCGTTAGCGGCTTTCAGACCGCCCACCGGTGTCAGGCCCTGGCCCAGTCTCGCGGCCTCTTCGGCGCTGACAGCGGCCTGACCGGTCGCAGCCCTGGCCATGAGCCAGACCAACAGCATCAATTTGATCAGGTTGCGTGTCGTCATGGCTGTCTCCTAGAAGGTATAAGAAATACTGAATGAAATGTTGTCGCGGTCGCGTACGGGGTTATGCTCGTCGCCATCTAGGTACTGATAGGTCAGCATGCCGCCCCAGTGCTGGCCCTTGAGCACTTCCAGCCCGAAGACCGCCTCGATGCGGTCTTCGAGGAAATTCTGTACAGGTAGTGGCGCAGTCCCCTTCACATCGTGGAACAGCACCAGCATGGGATTCAGCGACATGCCCCAGATCACGTCGTTGTATTCCAGCCGCAGCAGGGCGCGATAACCCATGGAGAAGTCGTCGGCGAAACCATCGGTCTGCTGGGTGGGATTGAAACGGCTGGTGTCCATCGCCCCGCCACCCGTGCCGTCCGCACCGGGGCTGTAGTGTGTGTTCTGCGGCGAACCACCCTCGAACTGCAGCACATCCAGCGACGGCATATCCGGGTAAAACATCATGCCGAGTTCCAGCATCAGGATGATGGTGTCGGCCTTCAGCGGGTTGCTGCTGCCAAAAAGACGCAGGCCGGATACCGAAAGCTGGTGCGCATCCAGCTCTTCATAACCCCGCACATACTGGCCGGCCACGGCCGTCTGGCCGCGGTAACGGGTCTGCAGATAATCGGGAATCAGGCGCTGGCCGCTGGGAATCGTGACCGGGAAGCCCAATGGCAACCCGGCGCTGCCCAGCAACAGGCCGACCAGATCATCCACACCGCTGAGCAAGGCGAGTTGGGTCAGCCCTTCCAGGCCAATCACGATATCCCGATCCGGTGTGCCCGGCTGCAGAGCGGCAAAGCCTACGTCGATCAATGACACCTGTGTCGGCATATCGGGTCGATAGGCGTATTCGCCCGACACCGCCCAGGCCCCGATATTGGTAGCGAAGCTGGCCCCGAACATGCGAATGTCTTCCGGGTATTCCAGGAACAGCTTGGCGGTGTCCAGCAACAGGGGTTCCTCCCCGGTACCGCCACTGAGCAGGCCACTGAAGCCGCGACATACCACAAAGGCCTCGGCCACGTTGTCGGTCTGCATGTCCCGCAGGCAACTACGATCTGCCGCAATGCCGCTGCCGTACGGCAGACGGCTGTGATAATTCATGGCATAGAAACCGAACTCGGTGCCGTTGTTGATCTCCTCGGCAAACCAGGTCAGGCGGGCGCCAAACTGCCCCCCGTCCTCGGGCTCACGATCCGGCAACAGCACATTAGTAAAGGAGGTGTCGGTGACCAGGGCCGCCAGCGGATGCTGTAGTCGGTGCTGCCCGTCCGGGTCTTCCGGGAACTGGCCCATGCCGGCCAGACCATAGGCATTCTCGCGGTAGAGCTGGTCCGCCGGGCCGAAGAAGCTGCCGGCCGGGTCGGCCACCACCGGCTCCCAGCCGAACTGGTACACGCCTTCCAGGGTGAGATTCGGTGTCAGATCAAAAGATACCAGCGCGGCCGGTATCGGCCGGTGCAGTTCATTGAGCTGGAAGCCCGGCTGGTGCAGACGCCGCGCGTCGGGTGGGTTCCATTCATTAATACCATTAAGGGCAACCAGGTTGGCCACGCCCCAGGGAATCTTCTGCTGGCCGATGGTAAAGCCCAGCGCCCGGCCACCAATGTAATAACTGCCACTCAGATAAAGCTCCGCCAGCTCAACGTCGTTGCCCACCAGTTCTTCCAGCCGGCCATCGCGTTTGGTTTTGCCGGGCTGGTAGGTGGTATTGAAGTGGGTTTCCTCAAAATCCGTATTCACTTCATCGTAGAAAGCGATCCCCCGGGCCTTGAACACCAGGTCTTCCCACATCACGTTGATATCCGTCGTCAGCTTGGCTACAGCGGCAACGGCATCACCCTTGTCGTAGTTCATATTGCCGTCGTCATTGTTATGCCCGGAGAAGGCGCCGGGGGCATTCACCAGCCGCCGGTTCGGTTCCGGGTCACCCTCCAGCGACAGGCAGTCATCGCCGTCACAGAGATGCGGATTCAGATTCAGCTTGCCGATCAGGTTCGGGTCGCGGTCTTCCACGCGCCACGCGCCACCGAGACTGATGCGGTTATTGATGCTCACATCGAACGCACCCCACTGGGTTTCCCAGGCCCAGCTGCGGCCGGCATGCCCCAACCACAGGACAAACAGCAATGCCACGGCACTCACGGCAGCTTGTGAACCTCTCATCGTCTTCCTCCGGACACCTTGTGTTTATGCACCCAATCGCAGTGACTTGCTTATAAATACTATGAATTATCGTTATTGATATATTTATCAGTTTGAGCTAGGCTAGCGATAACTGATGAATTTGTCAACTATGATTTTTCTATTTATTTTTTGTGCGGAGCAGCAGGCGCAGAGCGTCTGAGGAGGAGCAGGAATGATTTCTACAGACATCAAGAAGGAAAGCCTGGTGTTCTACGATTCGCCGCTGTCGCCCTGTGCACGGCGCGTACGGGTGACGCTGGCGGCCAAACGGATCCCGCACCAGGTGCAATACGTGGATATCAGCCGGGCCGAGCAGAAGACGGCGGCCTACAAGGCCATCAACCCCTTCGGCAAGGTGCCGGCGCTGATGCACAACGGCCGGCCGCTGTGGGAATCCAACATCATCACCCAGTACCTGGACGAGGCCTTTCCCGGCGCACCGCTCTACCCGACCGACGCCGGGGACTATGCAAGGGTGCGGGAATGGCAGGCTTTCGAAATCCGCTTTGCCCAGTCCTTCTTCATGCTCATGTATCACCGCACGGTCGGCGTCTTCATGCGCGTGTCGAAAGCGAATATCGAGCAGTTCATTGCTGGCATCAGGCTTCAGAGCGATGACCCGGCCTTTATCGAATTCAACAAGAAGGCCTACCTGGGCACGCTCTTAAGCGAGCAGGAAGAAGCCGGCCATGTGCAGGTGCTGGAAAACGGCATCCAGACCATGGAAGACTGCCTGTCAGACGGGCGGCCCTATTTGATAGGCGCCCGATTCAGCCAGGCCGATATATCCGTGTTCCCCCGCATACGCATGCTGACTTTTCTGGGTATCGAGGTGAGCGCCACAGGCTATCCGCGTACGCGCCAATGGCTGGATCGGGTAGCCGCCCATCCCAGCATGCATGCCTCCATGACGGCCAATGAGCAGATGATGTCCAACCCGCTCATGCTGCGTATGATCCGCTGGGCACGCTTCCGCTCCCTGCAGCCCGCCTCGAAACTTTCGCTGTCGGAAAGACTGCGCCTGAAAATCATGCGCAAGCTGTTTTCGCTGGATGCCATGAAACTGGAACGTGCGGTGAGCCGCATCCGCAAGACCCTGCCCCGTCGCCGCCACACGGTGCCGGTTGCAGAAGCGGCCGCCCCCGCAAGCCCTCCGTCCCGGCTGGTCCTGCACTACAACCCGGCCACGGAAGAAGGCCAGACGGCCCGCGACCTGCTGCACTGGCTGGGCGCGGACTGCAGCGGGCAGATCAGCAATGCTGCCCTGCCCTCGCTCACCCTGGATGAGGTCAGCGTGCAAGGCCTGCCGACCATTGTCGATGTGCTGCACCGGGCACTGCCGCAGGCCGCCAGGGGGTTTCCTGCCGACGCCTACGCCCGGGCCCGGGCGCGTATCTGGGTCGGCGGCGACAAGGAAGGCGAAACCAAGTATCTCAAGCCGGCGCTGGATACAGAACATTGCCCGCCCGAAATTCTGGAGGCGGCGCGCGGCTTCATTCGGCAACAGATCAAGCAGGTGGATGCCGCATTGGCGGATGGGGACTGGCTGGATCAAGCGTTCGGCTTTGCCGACATCGTCACCGCCCGCCGCCTGCAGACCTACTGCGCCGACTTCGGCAGTCACGACCTTGAAGACTATCCCCGTGTGCAGAAGTGGATAACCGCCGTTGAACTTCAGCTCGGCGACAAAGAATCCATCACTCCTGCGATGCAGGAGGCCTAGCCATGGCCATCATCAATCCTCCGAATCTTGAGGTGCGACAACTGAAGGGTCTGCACCTGTATCATGCGGGCCTGTCGAGTTGTTCCCAGCGCGTGCGGGTAGCACTGGAGGAGAAAGGCCTGCCCTGGGAAAGCCACGTCATCGACATCGCCAACGACGAGCATGTCACCAGCGACTACCCCACTATCAACCCGAAGGGGGTTGTGCCCACCCTGGTGCACGATGGCGTCGTGCACATCGAATCGGCGGACATCCTGGCCTACATCGACAAAACCTTCGACGGCCCTTCACTGAACGCCGGCAACCCGGCGGAAACACATTACTGGGTGGAGCGCTGCGATGAGCAGCAATATGCCCTCAAGGTTACCTCCCACGAATTCCTGTTCAAGCTCAAAGCCCGCAAATCACCCGAGGCGCTGGCTCGCTTCAAACGCCTGCAGCAGCATAATCCCGGGCTGGTGGAATTCCATGAAATGTTTTCATCGAAGAATGGCCTGCCAAAAAAACTGATCCAGGATTCAGTGGCCAGGATCATGGCCGACACCTCAGCACTAGATCAGCAACTCGCAAACCAGCCTTACATCGCCGGCAAGCACTTTTCCATTGCCGATGCCGCCTGGATGATCAGCGCCCACCGCTATGCCCTTATGGGTTTTCCCACCCGGCGATTTCCAAATTATTCGCAGTGGTTTGCCCGCATGCGCCAGCGCAAGTCCTACCGCGGCGCCTTACAGAACTGGGAGCCCAAGGGTGCTATTCGTGCCATGGGCATTTACACCGCTTACCGCCGCATGACAGGCACCGACTTCTGCGCCTTCATACCGGCCTGAACCCGCAAGGAGAAACATCATGATTGTAATCACCGGCGCCACCGGCAACATTGGCCAGCATGTCGTGGCTGAACTGAAAAAAGCCAACGCGGACTTCCGCGTCATGGCCCGCAACCCTGACGCCGCCCGGCCAAAGTTGGGCGATGTGTCCATCGTCCAGGGCGACATGGACAACCCGGCCAGCATGCTAAAGGCCTTTGCCGGCTGCGACGCGCTCTTCCTGCTGTGCGTCCATGGCCCCACCATGGAGGCCCGCCAGCTGCGTGCGGTGGAAGCCGCGAAACAGGCGGGCATAAAACGCATCGTCAAGGTCTCCGGCTCGCCCAACACTGTTGAACAGCACAGCCCGGCCGACACGGGCCGCGAACACTGGGCCATTGAGCAGGCCATCAAGCAGAGTGGTCTGGAATACGCCATGCTGCGGCCCAATTTCTTCATGCAGAACCTGCTCGACCTGCCCGCCAAGATGGTCAGCAAAGGTCAGACGCTGAAGATGCCCTTCCCCAAGGACCTGCCGATCAGCTTTGTCGATACCCGCGACATCGGTGCATGCGCCGCCCGCTGCCTGATGGCCGGGCAACCCCTGCATGACACTTATGAGATTACCGGCGCCGCCTCGTCATTTGCCGAACTGGCTTTTGTGCTGAGCCAGATCCTGGGCCGCAAAGTGAAATTCAAGGCCATTCCGCTGGGCCTGCTGGGCATTGTGCTGCGCCTGAAGGGACTGGACCGCTGGTCTATTGAACATCGCAAACAGATTATCCGCATGTTCCACCAGGGCTCGGGTTCCAAGGCCAGCCCCGACGTGGAGAAGATCACCGGCCATGCGCCCAGAAACCTGAAGAATTTCGTGAACGACACCCTGGCTTACTGGGAAGGTGCTGAACAGATATAGCGGCTCAGTCTGATGACCGGGGCAAGCCCGCCATCAGGCTGGACACCAGCAGCCAGGTCGATTCCTTGGCGACCTCACGTTGTCTGGGTGACAGGCCGGCGCGAATGGCGTCGTGCACCAGCCACTGGCAGGCCGCCATCACCGACTTCAGAAAGGGCCGCGGCAGCTTGCCGTGACCACGCTGCCTGAGCCAGGCATCCACCACATCGGCTGTCTGCTCGAAGGCTTCGTTCACGATGCGATGGGCCGGCGAGTCCGGGTTATTGGACTCGGCAAACACCAGCTCGGCGAAGCGCGCCTGATCGAAAATGGCGTCGAGCATGGCGTCCAATGTGGCGCGCAAGCCGTCGGGGTCATTGCCCATTTCCGGCAGACGTGCCAGCAGAATCTGCTGAACAGGCACGAAGATGGATTGCTGGTAGAGACTATCCACCAAGGCATCCTTGTCCTCGAAACAGCGATAGAAGGTGGGCCGCGAGATATGCGCCCGCTGGCAGATCTGGGCGATGGACACCGCCTGGGCGCCCTGCTCGATAAACAGCGCCACCGCCGTCTCAAGGATCACTTCCCGCTGGGCCTCGATGCCCGGGCGGGGCTTGCTTCTGCCGTCTTCAGTCTTTGCCATCCTTTAATTTTACATATTTGTAAGATTGTTGTTAATATTACAGCATTGTAAGTTAATGAAGCGGCCGGCTGGAGGACACCCCATGAATCACAGCATCACAGCGGAGCAAGGCATCTCCCTATCCACCCCACTCGGCGGCGTGACACCGCGCCTGATGGATCCCGCCGTAAGCCGCCTGTTCATGGGCTGGACCGCCCTGTGGTGGGGGCTGGCCGGGGCCTGCGCCGTGGCCTTCTATCTGGGCGCCCTGGATTTCCGCGACAGCAGCCGCATCTCCCTCTATGGCATCAGCATCTGGCTGAACGGCTGGCTGCTGGTCTTCCTGCTGCGTCCCGGCGCCAACCGTACACGCTCGGATCTCTTCCACGACGCGCTGGCCATCTGGATGCTCAGCTACGCCTTCACCAACGTAGTGTGGGAGATTCCCTGGCTGATCTTCTCGCCCATCCTGTTCGTGGACATGCACAGCCTCGACGACCTGCTCGCCCATACCGAATACATGCGTGAAAGCATTCTGCACATGTACTGGTGGTCGCTGGGCTCGTTTGCTTCGGTGGACCTGCGCACCATCAATCGCGACCCCACCTTCTACACACTGGAGCTGTATGCCTTCGTCAACCTGCTCACCGTGATCTACTTCTTCTACCTCAACAAGAAGGGCTCACCGCATCGCTACCTGGTGGCCGTGATCGGCTGCGGCGAACCAGTGGCCTCCACCTTCATCTTTTCCTTCACCGAGGTCTTTGCCGGCTTCGAGAACATGGTGGGCGGCGTGGCCGACACCCTGCTGGCGCTGGTGTGGACGCAGTACCAGTATTTCGTCTTCCCGCTCATTTTCGGGGTGCTCGGATACAAGCTGTTGCGTGAAGACCTGGCGGCCAGCAAAGCAGCATAATCAATCCCCATGGATCTGCTGCCCCAACTGGACCGCGCCAGCTTCGACCTCATCCTGCTGGTGTGGGTGCTGCTGTGTGTGATCTCGGCCGCAGCCATGCACTTTGCCGGCATGATGCCCATCAGCAACCGCGAGCAACGCTCCGGCCTGCTGATCCTTGGCGATATCGACAAAAAAACCGGCTGGATCATTCTCGAAACCCCGGTGCTGGTCACCGTGGTCTTTTGCTACCTGGCCGGGGTGCAGGCTTCAGGCAGTGACATCAACGGGTCAGTGGTATTCGTTGCGGCCTTCTTCGTGCACTACTTCCACCGTGCCCTGATCTATCCCTACCGCCTCAAGGTGAAGGGCAAGCGCATGCCGGTGCTGATCATGCTGTTCGCAATGAGCTTCTACATCATCAACGGCTACATCATCGGTTACTACTTCGGCGCCTTTAAGGCCTACGACAGCAGCTGGCTGGCCGACCCGCGCTTTGGCCTGGGGCTGGCGATGTTCGTCATCGGCATGGCTATCAACATCCACTCCGACAACATCCTCATCAACCTGCGCAAACCAGACGAAACCGAATACAAACTGCCGCGCGGCGGCTTTTTCCGCTGGGTGTCCTGCCCCAACTACTTTGGCGAAATGCTGGAATGGATCGGCTTCGCCATCATGTCCTGGTCCATTGTCGGCCTGGTATTCGCGATATGGATCGCCCTGCCCCTGATGGCCCAGGCGCTCAACGCGCATCGCTGGTACCAGAAACACTTCGGCGACCAATACCCGCCAGAGCGCAAAGCGATCATTCCTTTTGTGCTGTAGAAAGCACCGGGATTCTAGATCGCAGTAATCCTTTGTAGCGTATCCGGATACTTGTCGAGCATCCTCAGCAAGACCAAAGCCTGTTTATTCGGCTCTGCTCTTCCCTGCTCCCAGTTTTCCAGCGTCCTGGGGTTAATGGAGAGATAAGTCGCAAATACGGCTCTCGACATATTGAACCGGGCCCGAATCCGGATCAGTTCTTCAGGAGAAATGGTTTTAATCGGCTTGGCAGTAACTGCATGGGTCCGCAAGGTACGCTTACCCTCGCGCTCCTCGGCCAAAGCATCCAGGCCTTCTGAAACCTCTGCAAACAAATTCCGTTTGGTCTTCATTTCCTGCTGACCCATCAAATTAATCTATACGCAATTTGCGTATAGTCTAGCAAGGATTAATCGGTTGATGTATTGCTGTAAGATTCGGTGCTACTCAATCACTACTGATGCCAGCACTCATCACCTATCAACTGAAAAATGACGACAGCAACACCAAATACCAACCACATCGCCCAGGCCCAGCGTATGCTGGAACTACAGGACGAACTCAACACCTACACCAACCGCAAGGACGTGGCCGATACAGGCAGCGATTCCTGGAAAGACCTCGGCCGCGAGTGGTATCGCGCCATCTGGATGGAAGCGGCTGAAATGATGGAACGCCAGCCATGGAAATGGTGGAAGTCCGCCCCGGAAAGCGACCTTGAGCAGCAGCAGATCGAACTGGTCGACATCTGGCACTTCCTGCTCAGCATGTTTATTGAAGAAAGCATTGATGCTGAAACCGTAGCCGGCAGTTTCTTCACCGGTACGGGAGAGCCCTTCAAGGATCAGCAAGACGCCATCGAAGGCGTCGCCGCCGAGGCACTGAATTCAGAATCCTCAGTCGACATCGGCCTGAAATTCGGCCGCGCCTGCAAGGCCTTCGACCTCGACTTCAGCAAACTCTACGAGTACTACGTCTACAAGAACGTGCTGAATATCTTCCGTCAGAAGCATGGCTATGCCGAAGGCACCTACCAGAAAATCTGGAATGGTAAGGAAGACAATGTGCACCTGGCTGCGTTAAAGAAAAGGATTGATGCTGATGGGACGGGTGGAGAGGATCTTTATAATTTTGTTTATCAGCAGCTTGAACAGGTTTATAAAGACGAATAGAAACATTTGCTTGATTCGTTCTATTTATTAAAAAATGGCCAAGAAAAGAAAAAATAAGCCTGTAAAGCCAGATGAATTCTTTGCGAAGGGGCCGCTGCGTGTCGCTCGCTACGGTAGTAGCGTGCTCATGGAGACTAACTGGCCAGAGGGTGCTCACGCCGAAATGCAAAAAAGATCGGCCGCCGAGTACCCCGAAATTGTCAAGCAGATAAACCAGCTTGTTAATGAGATAGCTAAGCTAGTAAGCGAACTTCCGCCAGAGAAACTTCTACACCGTGCTTGGTGGGAACTGGCCGTTCTGGTTCTGAAGGCAGAGGCCGAATCCGATCTAGATCATGACGACTCAGTGGCCATGCGCATGATCGATTACATACAAAGTGTCATTGCATCAGTTAAACCTTCACCCGACCAGCGGGAGGATCTGACTGATGAGGAATGGGACAAGCTGCGCGATCTTGTCGATCAGCTATTCGGAAAAGTAAACCTCGATTACCAAATCTGCCGGACAGCAAAGAAAAAAGCCGAAGACGAAAATTACAACGATAATCTGGAAGATTACTACTTCAAGGCACAACTCTACTGGTGCAATGTCCGTGGAAATCGCTATCAAGTTCATATGCTTGCCTACCTGCGCGAGCTATTCCTGCCACATACAGATGTGCTAGCTGAGTTATTTGGTATCACGGCAGACCAATTCGTCGATGAGCTATCCAGCATCTGGCATTCACAAACTTTTGGCATAGGTGAAGCATTTGAAGAGATGGAAGCCTTCCAAAAAGACTCAATGGCCGCAGTCGAGGAAAAGTTGAAGGCAGACTCCTCCTTAAGAGAATTACCTCTAGAGGAAATCATTCAAAAGGTTATCCTTGAGAATGGATGGCAGAAAAGGCAGGTGAGAGTCCTTGGGCGGGTTATTGGCTCTGATTTATGCAATGTGGAAAAGATCACTTCCCTGCCAAAGGCACTAATTGACGAACTCACATGGGAGGCCGGGGAAGATACTGAATTTTTCGCCGACGGGGACTTTCGCGGATGGCCACTACGAATTTGGCCTGTATTTAAGCGCCCCCTTATCCGTCTAGATGGGCAAAGCTACTGCTTCGATCTACACGGCCTGTTCGACAACATATATAGGGGTATGGAGCGCATCATCATGCGCCTCAAGCCAGATTATCGGCAAACATGGAATAATATCCAAAAAAACCAATCGGAAACGTTACCGTTTCAGCACCTCGAAAAATTACTCCCTGGTGCAACTATATGGCGATCCGTAAATTACCGCTGGTTCCCCAGCGAAAGCGCTACTACAAAGGATTGGTGCGAAGTCGATGGTTTACTCGTCTACGACAACCGCCTTTTTGTAATCGAAGTCAAAGCAGGTGCTTTCACTTACACATCGCCGGCAAACGATTTTCCGGCTTTCATTTCATCGCTAGAAAACCTTGTTCTAAAACCAGCCGCTCAAGGCAAGCGTTTCCTAAACTATCTGGATAGCGCAGAAAATATTCCACTCTTCAACCAGGACCGAGAAAAGGTCGGCGAACTTAGAAAATCAGATTTTGAGAAGGTCGTCATCTGCCCGGTTACCCTTGACCCCTTCACCGAAATGGCTGCCCAGATTCAACACCTAAGAAAAATTGGGGTTGATGTCGGTAGCGCCCCCGTCTGGGCCATCTCTCTGGACGATCTGCGTGTATACGCAGATATATTCGAAAACCCCTTGAGATTCCTGCACTACGTAGACGAAAGGATGCTGGCGTTTAAGTCAGAATTGATCGAGCTAGATGACGAACTGGACCATCTCGGCCTTTATCTAAAACATAACAACTACAGTCTATACGCCAAAGAGATGCAGGGAGCCTCCGGTGCTCAAATGCACTTTACGGGCTACCGAACGGAAATAGACAAATTTTTCAACGCTCGCCTTCTGGACCCCTCCGCCCCTTGCCCTCTTAAACAGGACACACCAAGCCGCATAATAGAAATAATCGATAAACTTGCCGCAAGCGCGGCTCCGGCTAGGGCAACACTATCTGGTTATCTACTCGACCTTGATTCAGAGACACGAAAACTTGTTGCGGCATCCATAGAACAAGAAATCCTAAGCCAGCCTGAAAACAAACGGCCCAAACCTTTTTCTACTCATGGCGATGTGGCATTAACCGCCTTTTGCTATACCGACCCTTGGGTTAGCCGAGATACTGGCTTTGCTGAAGATCACGCAAAATCCGTCCTGTTAATCAACGATGAAAAGAATCGCCTGCTGCTAGAACTGAGTTACTCCCAAGACGGCGTGCTTACCGATGTTAACTGGGAATGGATAGCCGCCTCAGACATTTCACCCACTGAGCTGCCGCGCCTCAAAGAAAACGCAGAAAAACTGCGCTCGAAACGGATTAGCTCAGCCAGGGCTCGGAAACGGAATATCGGTCGTAACGAACCATGTCCTTGTGGCAGCGGCAAAAAATATAAGAAGTGTTGTATACGCAGAATGTGAGCACTGGCCCGGCCTTAGTAAATAAGCCTATCAGGCCGCCTTTATCAGCCCCACCAATCGATGCGAGAGAATGAACCCCACACTGATCAGATCCACGGCAGGCAGCAGCAGTGTGATGGGGTGCAATATCCCGGCCACCACCAGCAATAAAACAAACACACAGGTGAACAGGCCACCACGGATCCCCGCGCTAATCAGCCTGGCCAGGCGATATCGGACGGCTACCAGGTTGTAGATAGCCAACACGATGACCTGCACGGCAAACAGGTGAACTGGCCCAGAAATGAATGCATCGGTTGCGTTCCAGCTCGGGAACAGGGTTGCTGGCAGGTGAAAGACGGAAAGGAAGCTTTCGGTAGCCAGTAAAACCCATGCTCCCAGAAACAGCATGTAGATGGCGAAGGCAAAGCGGTTTTTGATTTCCAGGCTCAGCTTTCTGTCTGCTGATGTTGGGTCTGGCGACGCTGTCTGCTGCGGCCCGGCAAGCGCGGTCCAGGTCAGGACTGAACCGGCCAGGTCGACCGTGCCTTGTAGCAGCAGATAAACCAGATAGCCCTTGATGGCGGCCTCCGGCAGTTCGATAGAACCATCCGCTTCATACACAAGCCACGCGGTGACTAAGTAAACACTGCCGGTGAGCAAGCGGGCGACGACACTGGCGTGAACAAATGCTGTGAGCTGCCTGCCCTGCCAGAACCAGATGGCGAAGATGCCGTGGAACAGGGCCAGTGCCATGAAGTACAGCATTTCAACGCTGCCCGGCAGTCCACGGAAGTATCGCCATAAGGCGATAGTCATGAGAGCGATTGCCATGCCTGCACTCCACAGGCTGTGCATCGCCATGGCGTTTTGTGTTGATTTCAGGCCAGCCATCATCAAAGCCGTGAGCGTTTAGTGATTACTAGCCTATTCCAGAAATCTATAACTTAGCTAACGAAAATTTCCTGCTCATCACCCTGGTTCTGGTTGCTTGCGGCAACCAGCGGGCAATGAACGGGTACAGCCGACTGCCGTGCCCGATATTCCAGGTGGAGCTGGAATCCTTCTCAACTGACTGCACCAGAGTCCTTGCAAACTCTTCTGCCGGCGTAGCCTTGTCCTGCGAAGCATTGGCCCTTGCCATGATGCCGTTGCGGATGGGGGCGTAGAGGGAGTTTTCATCCAGCCATTCGGCGACATCGGCCGAGGCGTTTTCACCAAAGTTGGACTGGATGCCACCGGGCTGCACGGTGACGACTCGAATTCCGAAGGGTGCGAGTTCCAGCCGCATGGCTTCGGAGATGGAATGAATGGCGGCCTTGCTTGCACAGTACGGTCCGGCAAAGGGCGTGGTGAGGACGCCGGAGATGCTGCCGATGTTGATGATCATGGCCTGCTGGCTTTGTCTGAGCAGGGGCAGGCATTGCTGCACCATGACAGTCGGCGCGATGACGTTGGTTTCAAACTGCTGGCGTAACTTGTCGGCCGGGATTTCGGCCATGGGGCCCATGGTGGCGATGCCGGCGTTGTTGATGAGGATGTCGATATGGCCGTGGCGGGCTTCGATGTGTTTCACCAGTTGGTCGATGCTGTCTGCGTTGGTGACATCCAGTGATTCGGTTTCGCAGCCCTGGGCCTTGAGTTCATCGAGAGATTCCAGGCGTCTGGCCGTGGCGATGACAGTGTCGCCTTTTTTGTTGAAGGCTTGTGCGAGGGCGCGGCCGATGCCGGTGGAGCAGCCGGTGATTAATACTGTTCGGTTCATGGAATATTCCTGTAGGAGATTGCTTCGCTTTGCTCGCAATGACAGATCATGCGGCGACGAGTTTGTTGTAATTGCGGCTCACTCTGCGGGGGATGTTGAATTGCATGGCCTGGTAGCCGTCGCAGTGTGTCAGTAGTTCATCGGCCGCGGCTTTGTCCTCGCCCTTCAATGACCGGTAGTGGTCCATGGGCCGCTGCATCATCCACTGGGCATAGGGGAAGATGAGGCGTTTTTCGGTAGCGCCGTTGATGTGTAGCTGATGCTCGCCGATGGCGCGGGAGATTCTTTGTTTGTTTGGATTCGCTTCCAGCCAGGCGGCCAGCTTTGTCGAAGTATCCAGCAACAGCGGCCATTGCTCGGCAAACAGGTGTTTGAGCATGGGCATGAGGGTTACCGGCACTTTGTCGCCGGGCAGGAACTCACCTTCGGGCTGGCTCTCGGCGTTGATGCGTTGAATCCAGCTCGTGACGTTGAGTTTGTCTTTCAGCAGTTGCCGGGGCACCGGGTCCAGCCAGATGTGGGCATATAGGGGCCCGGCCAGGGCGAAGTCGCCGATGCTGGGGCGGCTGCCGAGCAGGTAGTCGTGCTTTGCCAGGTGGGTTTCGAAGTGGTTGAGAAACTGCTCAAACCAGGCCTCGATGGCCGGGCCGGTTTTGTCGCTAATGCCGAGCGGCCCGAGGGCACCCTTGAACGGCCCCCAGATGAGGCGGCCGACCTGCCGCCGGGCCAGCCTGGGCACGAATCGCCCGGCCACCACGCCGAATGAATCCATGATGTAGGTTCTCTGCTCGTTGAAGTAGCTCCAGCGGTAGTGCATGGCCGGCAGGGGAAACCATTCATCGCCGTAGACTTCGAACAGCAGGGCCACCAGTTTCTGTTTTGGTGACGCTGGATAGATGCCGCGCTCCGGGAAGCGGCCTTCGAGGAAGTCGATGATGTCGGTGGTGTCCTGCACCACTTCGTCATCCGGGGTGTGCAGCACCGGGATGAAGCGCTGGCCGGTGCGCGGGATGATGAAGCGCTTGAACTGCCACAGCGTGGCCAGCTTTTCCCGGTAGGGAATGCCCTTGTAGCGCAGGTAGGGCCGCACCTTGCCCGTGTAGTAGGAGTGGTCGGTGCCGTAGAGGGTGTAGGGTTTGGTCATGGTTGGTTCCCTGTCATTCCGAGCGCAGCCGAGGAATCTCAACTGGATGAGATCTCTCCACTCGTTTCACTCGGTCGAGATGACGTTTAAGCTGCCTTTTTACGTGAACCGAGCTTGGCTACCAGGCCGGTGAGCATGTCGCTGGAGCGCAGCAGTTTGCCGATGACGACCGGGGCCGGATCAATGCCGGCATCCACGTCGGCCAGCTTCACCAGTTGCTTGCCCTGGTTCTTGCCCTCAAGCATGCGGAAGAAGGCGGCGGGCATATTTTCGATGCCTTCGACGATATCCTCGCTGAACTTCAGCTCGCCGCGCTGGATCATGCGGGCCAGTTGCACGATGGCTTCCATGGAACGCGGCTTGTAGTCGAACAGCACCATGCCCTTCTTGGTGAGGCGCTTGGCCAGCGTGACATTGTTGTCGCGGCGGCCGATGTCCTGCCGGGTGTCGTTCAGATGGGCAATGCCCAGGCGACCGATAACGGCGATGCGGGCATAGTCGTTGTAGAGGTCGAGCAGCGCCTCGGAGATATCGCCCGAGGTGTTGTCGAAGTAGATATCGATACCGTTTGGACAGGCCTTTTCCAGATCAGCCTGTAGCTGGTCGACGCTCTTGCCCCGATAGCTGACGGCCGCATCGTAGCCCCATTCTGCTTTGATCTGCGCGGCCTTTTCGTCGGTGCTGACGATAGCCACGGTACGGCAACCGATTTGCTTCACCATCTGCGCCGCAATCACGCCGACCGAACTGCCGCCGGCGGATACCACCATGGTTTCGCCGGCCTTCGGTTTGCATATGTCATTGAGGGCGAAGTAGGCCGTCATGCCGGTGATGCCGGTGACGCTCAGGTACCAACTGGGCTCGGCCAGGCCGCTGTTGATCTGAGTGGAATCCTCGGCATCGCTGCACACACAGTATTCCTGCATGTTGAACTGCCCCAGCCGCACCTCGCCGACTTTTACTTTTGGATGGCGGGATCGAATCACCTGTCCGATGCCGTAGCCGTGCATGATCTCGCCCACTTCCACGAAGTCGGCGTAGTTGCTTTCGGCACGCATGCGACCGACCAGGGCCGGGTCCATGGAGAGGTAGCAGACCTTGATCAGGAACTGGCCGTCTTTGAGTTCGGGCACAGGGGCTTCGCCGAGTTCGAAGACGTCCGGTGTGGGGGCGCCTTCGGGGCGCTTTACGAAACGTACGAAGTGGTTGCTTGTAGTGGTCATGATTTGGTCCTGTTCATCTGTTTATTCCCCCTCTCCCTAACCCTCTCCCGCCAGGGGAGAGGGAATTTGTTGGGGCCTAACACTCTCCCGCCAGGGTGAGGGAACTTGTTGGGGCCTAGCCCTCTCCCGCCAGGGGAGAGGGGATAAAAGAGACAGCCTCTCCACCTAAAGGAGAGGGAATTGCTGACTCTGGCCTCTCCCACCGAGGGAGATGAGTGTTTAATGAATTGGCGCCAGCCAGCGGCGCAGGCGGCTCCAGTTCTGTTCACGGTCTTCAAGGCGGTAGGCCTTGAGCTGTTCGATCTGATCTTCAATGGCGGCGGCCACCTGCTCGCGGATGGCCCAGGCGACGTCGGCATCGTCCTGCCGGCCCTGCACCTGGGCGGTGGGAATGCGCTCGCCAAAACCCAGGTAGTAACGCTGCGGGCGCGGCAGCATGCTCGGGCCGATGCCGCGCACCAGTGGCGGCAGCATGTCGCCCTTGCGGGTGAGGTTGTTGACCGGGGTGTTGTCGGCCAGCCACTGCCACAGGCGGGTGGCCATCACGTCGTTGCCGTCCAGCAGGATTTTCAGGGCGTCGTCTGGCCCCACCGAGGCGAAGGGAATGATGTCGTAGCCATGCTCGATGGCGAGGCGGGCAAAGCCGGTGCGTTTTTTCCAGATGAGCGTGTAGGCCTCGCCCTTGCGGCGCATCACTTCGCGGCCGCCGCCGGGGAACACCAGGATGGATCTGCCGGCCTGCATCAGGGTGGAACAGTTCTCCGGCGAGCCGAGCACCATGCCGTTCTTCACCAGCAACTTTCCCCAGCCGGGGATGTTGAAATGAAAACGGTCGCCCAGCGAACGCAGCATGAGGTCGTGCTGCGTATACAGGTGCTCGATCATCAGCGTGGCGTCGGTCATGCCGTAGATGGTGTGGTTGCCCACGAACAGCGCCGGCTTTTGCAGGTCGAGTTCTTCCAGGCCCATGAAGACCGGCGAGAACCATGTTCGCAGCGGGGCGAACATGGCCCGCATGGCCGTCTTCGAGGGGGGCTGGAAGTCGAGAACTTGTCCCACTTTCTGGGTCATGGCTATCCCTGCACCACGGTATTGCGCTGCACGCCTAGATTGATGGCGCCGTCCAGCGAGCGGATGGCGGTTTCGATCCTGTCACCCGGCTGCAGGTACTGCGGACGCTTGGCCTGGATCTTGAGGAAGATCTTCCACTTGGTCGCTTCCGGTAGCAGGGCGCCCAGTTTCTGCTTCATTGGCGAGGGGGCCGACAGCGCACAACCGGCCGGCGTGCCGGTGGCCAGCAGGTCGCCGGGTGCGAAGTCATGCACGCCGGACAGTTCCGTGAGCGTTTCGCCCGGACGGAACACCAGGTCGGAGGTGTTTTCGTCCTGACGCACTTCGTTGTTCACCTTGAGGGTGAGCTGCATTTCGTCGATGTAATGCATGTCTTCCTTGTCGAGCAGACAGATGAACGGCCCGATGGGACCGAAGGTACGGAAGCTCTTGCCTTTGTAGAACTGCATCTGCGGCACCTGTACGTCGCGGGCGCTCACATCGTTGACGATGGTGATGCCGGCCACGTATTCATGCAGGTTGCTGTCGTTGATGCTGACCTGCCCGGTAATGGCCTTCTTCAGCACCACACCCAGCTCCACTTCGTAGTCGAGAAAGTTGCATACGGGCGGACGGATGATGTCGGTGTCGGCTGGCGACATGCAGCTGGTGGCCTTGGTGAAGATCATGTTGAACTTCTTGTCGTCCGGATTCATGCCGGACTCAATCATGTGCTTGCGGTAGTTGGCGCCCTGGCACACGAAGCGCTGGTTCTGTGTGACCGGCGACAGGATCTTTACCTGATCGATGGCGATGGTTTCGCCACTCAGCTGGCGCAGCTCGGCCACGCTCACCGACGAAACGAAGTCAGCGGTGGTTGCGAACTGACCCGGTACCGGCGTGATCTGATCGCCGCGCACGACGCCCCACTTTATTTCACCGTTATGCTCAAAACGTGCTGTGTTGATACTCATGGACTTTGCCCTCTTTAAAGCGGTTGAATGCTGTGTCCGGGCGCCGCTTTCACTGGCCGCACCCGCTGTGTTGGTTTCTTCGGTCATGCCGGCAGCCAGTACCGCCCTGGGCAGCACGGAGCCTGCGGCCACGGCGGCACTGCCTTGCAGCAAACGCCGGCGGCGCTGGTCGACATCCGAACGATCAGTCATAAAAGTGTCCTTGCCATCAGTACGAGCTTACCCACGGACAGGTCGGGGCTGCGGCGCAGGTTTTTCAGTAACTCGATAATGGCAGACAGGCTGAACTTCGGTTTGAGGAAGTTATCCGGAACCGGTGGCCCCCACTGGAAGATGCTGGCCTTGCTGGCGTAGCTGACGCCGGTGGGGTTGTCGGCGGTGAACACGTCACCGTCGCAGTAATGCTCATGCTTGAAGCCCCAGGGGTCGCGCCAGTAGTCGAAAATCTGGCTGCCGAGCAAGTGCCGGCCAATGCCCCAGGCGTGGTTGTAACCCTTGTCGCGTAGCACACGCTGGCCCATTGCCACGGCGTCCTGGTCGACCACCTCGTAGGCCGAGTGATTGAACTGGTTCCACAGGCCCTGGCCGAAGGTGAGCGTGTGGTGATCGGCCGGCGTGTCGCCCAGGTCGAGGCGGAAGAAGGTGATGAACGGCACGTTGTCCGGCAGCAGCTGCACATCGCTGGGGATCAGCCCGAAGTGCTTCGTGTACCAGGCGCAGACGGCCTGGTAGTCGGTAACTTCCAGCACGATGTGGCCCAGCTTGAGAATCTCTGGTGGGCAGGCCGGTGCGCGCTGGGTGGCATTCACACGCACGGTGGCCTGCTGGCTGTTGAGTGACAGCGGCTCACGCACCGGCTTGGCCGGATACGGTGTCTGGCCATGAACCACCTCGACCCTGAAACCGGCCGGATCGGTGAGGCGTACAACCTCGCCACCACCCGGTGTGTTGAGTGGCTCCACAACGCTGGCGCCGGGCAGTTTCACCAGCTTGTCGAGGTCTTCGCGGCTTGCCACTTCCAGGCCGAAACCGGCAAAACGGGCCTTGCTGCCTTTACGCACCACGTAGCAATACGGCGCTTCCGCAGCGCCACGCAGATAGAGTGTGTCGTCAGTGCGATCGGCCGTATGCAGCCCGAAGTGATGCAGGAATTTCTCCGCCTTCTCCAGGTCCGGACGCTCGAAAATAATATGCGCCAGGCGCTGCGCCTTCACCGTAGGATTGGGGTGGCGCGCCGGCTGTGGCGTGCATTGCTGAATCATGAATGACTCCCGGCGTTTGCCGCCGTCAGTGGTATCGAAACTTCATGCGGGGAGGACAGGCCCAGTACTTCGCGGCTCTCGCGGATGAGGCGTTTCACGTCCTTGAGCGGGCCTTCGTGCAGCACGGTCTTGTCGGGCCGCACCACCGCCACCCAACCATCAGGCGCCGCACCGGGCACCAGCTCGCCGGTGAGGTCTTCGATGGCATCATCCGCCCGGTCCAGGTACTGGCTGCGGCGGGCTATCTGCACGAAGTTGCCGCCAATGGCCCGCCACTCGCTGATGGTCCGTTCGTCCAGGCAGGTCCGGGGATCGACGCCGAAACCGACAATGCTGAAGTGGTCGCCCAGCACATCATCACTGAGCAGGATGTCCTTGCCGGCCGTGCGCACCCAGCTCTGGGGAAAAAGCGAGCCCGGGTAGAACTTCTTGTTGCGTAGATTGCGGGTGCGGGTGTCTGACCGGAACAGGCCCTTCTTGAATACATGGAAGGGCTTGATCTTGGCTTCATCCAGGTATTGGCGGACCGGCGGAATGAAGCGCAACAGACGCACCGTGCCGTGAATGAGGAATGCACGCAGCGGGCTTTGCGGCATGATCCAGTAACCCAGAAAGCGGGCCAGGTTGATCATGTGTTTGGCATGCGGACGGCGCTCGATGTCGTAGCTGGGCAGGATGCCGGGGTCGGCATGCCCCTTGAGCACCCAGGCCAGTTTCCAGCACAGATTCACGGCGTCACGCATGCCCGAGACCAGCCCCTGCCCGATAAAGGGCGGCGTGATGTGGGCGGCATCGCCTGCCAGGAACACCCGGCCCACCGAGTAGTTGTCGCAACTGCGGGCATGAAAACGGTACACCGCCTTGCGCTCGATCTCGATTTCTTCGGGCCTGGCCCAGGGGGCAAGCAGCTCATGAATCTTTTCTTCCTTCAGAATGGATTCGGCGTCATCGTTTTTGCCAAGCATGAATTCCCAGCGTTGGCGGTTGCCCACGGTGGGAATATGCGGGCCGGGTTTGCCGGGACCGCAATAGAAATCCACATCACGCAGTTTCCAGGGCGAGTTCTTCACGTCGACGATCAGCCAGTCCTCGGCATAGGACTGGCCCTTGAAGTCCTGGCCGATGAAGCGGCGCACGGCGGAGTTGGCGCCATCTGCGCCGATCACGTACTTCGCCGTCAGGGAAACTTCCCGACCATCGGCCTGCCGTATGCCGGCCACTACCTTATCGCCCTGATCTTCCAGGGTAAGCAGTTCGGTGCTGGCAAAGGTCTTGACGGATGTATGCGCCTGCAGACGGTGGCGCAACGCCTTTTCAAGGTCCGGCTGGTAGTACATGACCTGACGCGCATGGCCATCAATGGCGCCGGCAGCATTAAAGGTGATGTATTTACCCAGATAGGGGCTGATCATGTGCATCTTGTTGATGCCGAGCACTTCGAAGTCGCCCTCCTCCAGCCCGGCCTGCTGCAGAATGCGCAAGCCTTCGTGATCCATGCCGATGGCGCGCGGCATGTTGAGCATGTCCGGCGCACTGTCGATCACCACGGTGTTGATGCCATAGCGGCCGAGGAAGTTGGCCAGGGTGGCGCCAACCGGCCCGAAACCGACAATCAGTACATCGGTGCCTGCGGGCAATCCGGCAACCTCGCTGATCCGGTCTTCATTCATCGCTGCTGTGTTGATATCAGTCACGAATCTCTCCTCCACGGGCTCTACGCCATCGCGCTTTTTAATAGAATTACTCATAACTGATAATTTTGTCAAGTTTGAGAATATGATCTATACTTGTCACATCATTCAGGCAGTTCTTCGACGGGCTGCCCCGCAGGGAAACAAAATGAGTCAGACCAAAACGGGATCAGCCGCCACTACAGAAGCACCTGCCAAGGAACCACGCGGCGCGCGCAGAAAACGCGAAACGCGCCAGCGCCTGATGAAGGCAGCCCTGGAACTGATGGCCGCACGTGGCATGGACGGTGTCGCCATCAACGAGATTACCGAAGCGGCCGACGTAGGGTTCGGTTCCTTCTACAACCACTTCGACTCCAAGGAAGCGATCCACGCCGAACTGATGAGGGAAGTGCTGAACAGCTTCGGCGAAACCATGGATCACATCTCCAACAATCTGGAAGATCCTGCGGAAATCCTGAGCACAGCGGTGCGCTACGCCGTGCAGCGCTCGGCCGATAATCCGGTGTGGGGGCGTTTTCTGATTCAGACGGCGCTTTCAGCCGACATCCTCAGCGGCCTGGGCCAGTACATGCTGCGGGATATCCAGCGGGGCATCGCCTCCGGCCGTTTCAAACTCAAGGATCCACTGATGGCCTTTACCTCGGTAGGCGGCACTGTCATAGGCGCGCTCACCGCGCAGATGGAGTTCGCACCGGCGGATTCCACGGCCAAAAAGGTTGCCCAGCAACTCGGTCTGAACCTGGAAAACATCCCGGAACGGACGGCCAGCACCGTGCTGCAGATACTGGGTTTGACCAACGAACAGGCCGACGAAGTGGCGCACCGCCCCCTGCCCCCGGTTGAGCTCAGAGACAGTCTTTTCTAGAACAGACAGGCTTGCCGGCTTGCGTCGACCGCCAACTCCGAGAAAACTAGGACAGATAACAACGGGAGGTTCGCATGAACGACGTCGACACCGGCACCATTTTCAATTACGTCATGCTGGGTGGCGCAGTACTACTGGTGCTGTACGCCATCATGATCTACAACAACCTGGTGACGCTGAAACATGGCGTGAGCAAGGCCTGGAGCAATATCGATGTGCTTCTGCGCCAGCGCCATGACGAGTTGCCCAAGCTGGTGGAAACCTGCAAACAGTACATGGGCTTTGAGCAGGAAACCCTGCAGAAGGTGATGGAAGCACGCGCCGCTGCCAATCAGGCGCGGCAGGCCGGTGACGTCAAGGGTGTGGGCCGGGCGGAAACCGACATGCGTTTCGGGCTGGGCAAGCTGTTTGCGGTAGCCGAGGCTTACCCGGAGCTGAAGGCCAATGAGACCTTCCAGCATCTGCAGGCACGCATCAGCGGCCTGGAGGACAACATTGCCGACCGGCGCGAGTTCTACAACGAGAGCGTGAATCTCAACAACGTGCGCATCGAGCAGTTTCCCGATGTCATCATTGCCAGGATGTTCAAGTTCGTGGCTGCCGATCTGCTGGAATTCAGTGAGGA
Source organism: uncultured Salinisphaerales bacterium (assembly GCA_913055805.1). Taxonomy (GTDB): domain Bacteria; phylum Pseudomonadota; class Gammaproteobacteria; order Nevskiales; family CAJXLF01; genus CAJXLF01. The sequence goes on along the minus strand of CAJXLF010000001.1, from coordinate 477,064 downwards.
AGAAACCCGCGACGTTGATGTGAAGGCTCTGTTCAGCTGATACGCCCATGCGGGAATTCCTGCCCCAGCTGATTCTGTCGGCTGATCAGAACACATTCTATTTCTGGACGGCCCTGCTGGCCGTCGGCACCCTGCTCAGCCTCATCAACTGTCTGCGTCACGTCAGCAAGGCACGGCTGGTAGAAGACATCCCCACTTCCAAGATCCGTTCTGCCGCACAGGGTTATGTAGAACTGGAGGGCAGCGGCCGTGTACTGCCCGACTCCCCCATCATCTCGCCCACCACCGGCAAACACTGCCTGTGGTGGATGTACGTCATCGAAAAGAAGGTGGTGAGCAACCGCCGCACACGCTGGAAAGTGGTTGAGAAGAAAGCCTCGGAGGCCATGTTTATTCTGGAGGACGACACCGGCGACTGTCTGATTGATCCGGCCGGCGCTGACGTGCATCCCAGCCACAAGCGTAAATGGTACGGCCGTAGCCGCTGGCCGGCACGCGGTCCCAACTCCAGTCCCTTCAGCGTCTTCGCCACCTACCGCTATCACGAACATCTGATTCTGGAGCAGGAACCGCTTTATGCCCTGGGCCTGTTTCGCACTCAACGCGCTTCAGACGGCCATTTTGATGAAAGCTCGGAAGTCAGCGCCCTGATGCGTGAGTGGAAGGAAGATCACGAGAAAATGCTGAAAACCTTCGACACGGACAAGGATGGCCAGATCAGCGCCATTGAGTGGGAAGCCGCCCGCCGCGTGGCACTGAAGAAAGTCCGGGAAATCCAGCTGAACCGCGCTGTCACGCCGGGACTGCATGTGCTGTGCAAACCGGAGAGCAAGCAGAAATTCCTGATCTCGACCCGCTCACAGGAAGAGATTTCGCGCCATTACCGCCGTCAGGCCGCCTTCATGTTGCTGCTTTTTCTCATCGGCAGTGGCGGTCTGGCCTTGATGTTGACGGGTCGCGGCCTCATATAAGTCTTAGACATTGAACTCGCCCCGGTAGCGTGTATGCTCCGGATTGCACTTACCAGCAGGCAGACCATGAGCAACCCCATACTCGATTACGCAGATCGCCGACTGGCTGACGACCTACCCCCGTTCAACCAGATAAAGCCGGAACATGCTGAACCCGCCATTCGCCAGATTCTGGATGAGAACCGGGCTGCCATAGATAAACTGACGGCAGACAACCCCACACCCGACTGGGACAACTTCATCCACCCGCTGGAAGTACTGGACGACCGGCTGCACCGCGCCTTCGCGCCTGTGGGACACCTGAACAGCGTGACCAGTACCCAGGCATGGCGCGATGCCTACAACGCCTGCCTGCCCCTGATAAGCGAATACGGCACCGAACTGGGTCAGCATGCGGGGTTGTTCCGTTGTTATGAAGCCATCACCCAGAGTACGGATTATTCACAGCTCGACGCCGGCCAGAAGAAAGTCATCAGCAATGCCTTGAGGGATTTCAAACTGTCCGGCATTGCCCTGCCCAAGGCACAGCAGGATCGCTACAAACAGATTCAGCAGCGCCTGTCGGAACTCTCCACCAGATTCGAGGAAAACCTGATTGACGCGACAGATGGCTGGTCGAAGCATCTGACCGAGGCAGAACAACTTGCAGGCCTGCCGGAATCGGCTTTGGCCATGGCCAAACAGAAAGCCGCATCCAAGGAGAAGGACGGCTGGCTTATCGGCCTGGATTTTCCCAGCTATCACGCCGTCATGACCTATGCGGATGACCGCAGCCTGCGACAGGAAATGTATACCGCGTTTTGCACCCGCGCATCGGACCAGGGACCTCATGCCGGCCGTTGGGACAATGCGGCACTGATGGAAGAAACCCTGGCCCTGAGGCACGAAGCCGCCCGGCTACTGGGTTTCAGCAACTATGCCGAGCGTTCACTGGCCACCAAGATGGCCGAATCGACCGACAAGGTCGTTGAATTCCTGCAGGACCTGGCCACCCGCAGCAAACCGAAGGCGCAGGAGGAACTGGACGAACTGCGTGCCTTTGCCAGGGAGCATGATGGCCTCGACGACCTGCAGGCCTGGGATACCGGCTACTACGCCGAGAAACTACGCCAGGCGCGCTTTGACCTCTCCGACGAGGAACTGCGCCCCTACTTCCCTGCTCCGCAGGTCATCCAGGGCCTGTTTGAAGTCGCCGGACGTCTCTTCGGCGTGCAGTTCGAAGCGGCCAGCGACATCGTGGTCTGGCATACGGATGTCACTGCCTACCGGGTGTTGGGACCGCAGGGTGAACACATCGGCCATTTCTACCTCGACCCCTATGCCCGCGAATCCAAGCGCGGCGGGGCATGGATGGACGACTGCCAGGGACGTCGCCTGACCGAAGCCGGTTTGCAGCGCCCGATTGCCTTTCTCACCTGTAACTTCACGCCGCCGGTAGACGGAAAGCCCGCGCTGCTCACACATGATGAGGTGGTGACCCTGTTCCATGAATTCGGCCACGGGTTGCATCACATGCTGACGCAGGTGGACTACGCGGATGTGGCCGGCATCAATGGCGTGGCCTGGGATGCGGTGGAACTGCCCAGCCAGTTTCTGGAGAACTGGTGCTGGGAGAAAGAGGCACTGGATCTGTTCGCCCGCCATTACGAAACCAGCGAGCCCATGCCCGCTGACCTGTTCGAGCGCCTGCATCGCACCCGCAACTTCCACGCCGCCCTGATGATGGTGCGGCAACTGGAGTTCTCGCTGTTCGACTTTCTGCTGCACCGGGATTACGACCCGGCAAAAGGCGGCCGTGTGATGGAAACCCTTGAAGCCGTGCGCGACCAGGTCAGCGTAATGCGTCCTCCGGCCTTCAACCGTTTTCCCAACAGCTTCTCGCACATCTTCGCCGGCGGCTACGCGGCCGGCTACTACAGCTACAAATGGGCCGAGGTACTGTCCGCCGACGCCTTCGCGGCTTTCGAGGAAGAAGGCATTTTCAATACCGCCACCGGCACCCGCTTCCGCGAGAATGTTCTTTCCCGTGGCGGCAGCGCCGATGCCATGGAACTGTTTGTCGCCTTCCGCGGCCGCGAGCCATCCATTGAACCGCTACTCAGACACAGCGGCTTGCTGGATGCGGCCTGAGCATTGAGTGAGTCCGGCACATAACCGCCTGTTCTTCGCCCTCTCGCCACCGGAAACGGCGCGGCAGAGAATCGCCAGCACGGCGAAACAACTGCGTGAAGCCCATCAACTGGGTGGCAGACTGATCAAAGCCGAGCGTCTGCATATGACGCTGTTCTTTTTAGGCGATGTCAGCGCGCAGGCAGAAGCCAGAGTGCTCAAGGTGGCAGGCTCACTTGAATGCCCGCCCTTCTCCCTGCGGCTGGATACGGCCGGCTGCTTCCGCAACCGGCAGATTCCCGTCTGGCTGGGGCCCGACAAACCACCTCAGGCCCTGACCTACCTTGCGGATAAACTGGAGACGCATCTGGCCAGCGAAGCCACCACAGGCTCGCCGCCCTTCAACCCTCATGTAACCATCATCCGTGAAGCCGATAGTCCGCTGAAACAGCTCGCCATCGAAGCTATCGAATGGCATGTATCCGAGTTTGTCCTGATCCGCAGCATCCTGCACGAGCGGCCTGTTCGCTACGAAATCATCGAATCCTTCCGTCTTCGGGGCGCTGCATTGCCCCCGGAACCTGAGCAGACAAGACTCTTTTAATTCCGATCGGCTTCCAGTTACCCGAGCACTTCTGTGTACAATCCCCGCTGGCCTTGAAATCGGGGAGAAAAGGGGTCGGGGGAGAAAAGGGGTCGGAGTCAATTTTCCTCATCACCCTCAACTTCCAACACCTTTCTTGGCCGACCTCGTTTTCGATAACTGATTTTTCTGCCCAGTGCCTCCTCAATCTCCTCTCTGAATCGGGCACTCCCCACGGGCACCCCCAATTGAATCGACTCGCGAAAAGCATGTAACTGCTCAGCGCCCAAAGACTGTCTGAACAACTCTCGGTAAGCATGCCGCCGTTGATCCGCATCTCTTGAAAGCCTCAGATAAACCTCATGGTCAGTGACGAGGTTATCTTTCTTCCCAAAGGCATGCACGTGATAACTCGACCAGGGATATTCACCGGGTGACGCCACCATGCCCGCCCTAACAGGGTTCAGTTCGATATACCGGTAGCAGGACAGAAGATAATGCTCGCTATCAATCAGGGATGCTTTGAAACGACCTTCAAACAACGTCCCCGATCGCTGATAGGCAGCATTCACGTATCGAACGTACTTCCGCCCCACGGATTGCATCATTCTCGATATGGAATCTTTGTGCTCACCAGTCGCAAGCAGGTGCACATGGTTGGTCATGAACACATAAGCATGCACGGACACTGAATACTTGGCCGCGGCTTCTGCCACACACTCATGGTAGTCCCGATAATCCGTCTCGCAAAAGAATGTGGCCTGACGGTTATTGCCCCGCTGGACAATATGACAGGGCACGCCCGGCAAAAGGTAGCGTGGTTTTCTTGGCATGATCCATCATAATTATTTGAAGTTGTTCGACTAAGAATACGACAAACGGAACGGGAGTTAATTTACTCCGACCCCTTTTCTGTTCCCTACCGCTGCCAGGGAAGAAGGCGGCTAATTTGATTTAGGGTGCCGATCTATAACCTATTTGAGTAACTTCCAAGTTATAGGACACGCGATGAGAAAACTTATCAGCAACACGAGACCTAAGTGATCAATGAGCTGATTTGAGAAATCTGTCCCTAGTACAAACGTGCCCCCAATAAGAAGTAGCAAAAATGCGCCACCTGCAAGAGCATAAGCCCCAATCGCAACCGTTATGGTCCTTAGAATTGGAGACTGATTTGATACTTCTGATTTTCGGAAACGCAGATACAGCCCAAATAGGATTAGACAATAAGGCCCAAACCGAATGAAGGCGTGCGGAGGTTCCGTTCCTGTTACCCCAAGGGGCTGAGAAAACAAGTTCGTCACCTGAAGGATAAATAAAATACAGCCCAGCAAGAAAATCGGGAGCCATATTCTTCCGGCTAGATCCGTCCTATTGTTTAGTCGCATTCGCAATCCGTCCTCTCCACGCTGGTCACGGTAGAAGTCCCATAAAGAAAGCCTGCACCAATACTCAATCCATAAATTGGGCCTGCGTCGACCGACCCTGCGTTTCCTAAACGAATTGCATTTGCTCCATACCCATCAGGCCCAGTACCACTTCCGCCGCCCATTATCTTCCCTAAGCGCTGACCTGCAGTGGGTGGCCACGAGAAGTTTGCGCCAATAGAGAAAAATTCTCCGTTAAATACTCCGGGCTCAATAAAGTGAAGTGAGTCCTGAAATGTTATATCGGATTTGGTTGCTGAAAAGTCCAGACCCAATCCAAGGCCTGGCCCAGTAGCCAAAATCGTAGCTGTTGCTTTTTCACCATATACACATTCGCTGGTAAGAACGAAACTCATAAATCCGGCAGTAAAGAAATGCCCGCCAGTGACTGTGCCTGTCCACTCGAGAAGTCCAAGCGGATCAGATTTGCTTATCGGATTACCACCTACGTAGCTGAATAAATTGACACCACCTTGCAGTCCGATGGGATCAGGCTGGGCGTACCGCCCAAGTTCAGGATCATAATCCCTAAAATAGTTGTAGTGTGAAATTTCACCCAAAAGCGAATTAAAGTCCTCCAATGGAAATGATCCCGGCACCACCTAAAATGGAAATCAAGCCCATAGCGCATAATAAAGCTACGGTGGCGGTAACCAATCCACTGTTTTTTTCACTAGTAATTTGCTTGAGTAATTTATTGAGCAGCCCAAAAAGTTGGCACGCAGAAGGAAAACGAAGAGACAGTCCCAATATGGCAGCCAATAACCACAGGTAAGCCCCAGTAGAAAGTAACCTCAAGGTTCTTTCTTCAGCAATCACTCCGTAATAACCCAATAAAGTTGCTAACCCTATTAGAAATACGGTTAATAGCCAGCCAGAAACTGCAGTTGCATTCGGAGCTGAAATCATCACGACTTTTAATAACCTCGACTTGATAAATACCTATTGCTCACAACAAGAGCTTTTTGTACTGCTAACAACGGTTGAAGACCCAACAACGCCAGATGCAAGATTTAGCTCAACACCGACTTGCGATGAAATAGTGTCTCTTGACCATGCTTTACCCAATCCAATGTGACTTACACTGATGCCGGGTCCCAGAGCGAAGCCAAAGGAAGGCATATCAAATAGTCCGTTAAAAACGCCTGGGTCTACTTTTGAATAATTGTGATCCAGGAACGTAATTTTCCCTCCTGAAACTGACCCTCTGCCGAAGATATGGCTAATTAAGCCTTTGTCACCTATCGATAATCCACCGCCTGACCCGATCGCTACAACTCTTACCCTGTAACGTTCACCGTTAAGACATTCTGAAGTTAAGTGAAACTCACCATAGGCAGCGCCTACTCCGATAATCAAACTACCGAGAAAGTACGTGCCGTCCCACTGCACAAGTCCCTTTGGATCTATAAAGCTTAGTGGGTTGTTCTCGACGTAAGCATACGTATTTACCCCGCCGCCAAGTCCGATGGGGTCGCTTTGGATGTAACGACCCGCCTCCGGATCATAATCCCTGAAATAGTTGTAGTTCAGCCCAGACTCCCCATCCGCATACTGCCCCGGAAACCTCAGCGGTACGTTGATTGTGTCGTGGGTAACGTCAACTTGGCCGAAGGGTTGGTAATCCGCACTCCAGACTATATTGCCCGCCTCATCCGTTGCCATTTGCGGTGTACCCAGGTGGTCGACGTGGAGGGCGTATTGATCTTCCTCAACCGTTGTTTCATATGTGGGAGGCAATAATCCCAAGTCTCTGAGGAACTGATTGAGAAGAGCACCAAAAATCGGGAATTGCGTCTCTGAAACCGCTTCTCCGGGTATTTCAATGGTGGTTTCGACTCTCTCAAACATCTCCACGGGCTGCCCATTCAAATAGTAGTATTCCCGCAACAATCGGCCCTGGCCGTCCGTTTCCGCAAGCAGCTGACCTTGCTGGCCATAGTGGAAATGAATTGTTCCAGCCGGAGTCGTGCGACTGACTCGTTGCCCGAGGGCGTTGTATAGCGAGGTGGCTGTGTTATTGACCTCGGTCAGCCTACCCGAATTATTGTAGACAAGTTGATCATCCCCCCTGGTCACAGCGTTGCCCGCAGCGTCGTAACTAAAGGACGTGTCCCCGGCCAGCAAGAGGCGATGGCTGTGGGATTCATAGCTGTAAGCGTCAGTAAGGCCATCAATTGTTCTGGTAATGCGGTTACCTACAGCGTCGTAGTTGTAGGTTATCTGTCCATAACTGCCTTGGGCCTCGGTCAGGCGTCCCGAGGCATCGTAAGCGAAGGTCTGGGTTTTACCTGTATTAAGCACATCCTCAATCTCTGTGATCTGGTTTCTGGGGTCGTAGCTATAGCGCTTGTCCCGCAGTGTTCCGTCAGCCAGGGCAGTGAGGCGGTAGTCCAGGTCATAGCTGCGGCTGATCTCAATGCCGTTGCCCAGGGTCAGGCCGGTGACAGGCCCGAAGGGCAAGTAGGAAACCGACGAAGCTATACCGCCGTCCGCTCCCTCCAATGCAGTAACCTGGCCGACAGCATCCCGGGTGAAGTTCAGCTGCCGACCGGAGGGATAGGTGATCCCGACGAGATTGTCGGCCTGATCATATTGGTATCGGGTGGCATAGGTCTGGCCGCCGATCACCCGCTCATCAGTAATGAGGTTGCCACGGGCATCATAACTGAAGGTGGTGGCCCCGCTTTGGTCCTCAATCCCGGTCTGACGTCCGATGCCATTCTCCAGGGAGGTGCTGTAGTTAGTCCCGTCGTAGTGATAGGCGACATCTTCCTCAGCGCCCGGATAGTCAATGGCCGTCAGGCGGTTCAAGGCATCGTAACTGTAAGTGGCTGTGATTCCCCGGGCGTCTGTCTGACTAATGCGGTTGCCTGCCTGGTCATAGGTATAGCTTGTGGTGCCGGTATCCGGGCTGGCTTGCACGATGAGGTCACCGAAAGCGTTGTAAGTAAACGTAGTAGTCAGGCCTTCGGGATCTGTCACCGAGGTCAGGTGACCCAAGGCATCATAGGTATAAAGAGTTTCGCCATTATTGGCATCGGTGACCTTGATCAGCCGCTCCAAGGCATCAAACTGACTGAGGGTGCTGTACATTCCGGCCGCGGTGGTGGCAGTACGGTTGCCGTTGGCGTCATATTCATACTCGGTGAGCTGGCCGTTGGCGCCGTGAATCTCTTTCAGGCGACTGAGCTGATCATACACCTGGCTCTGGCTGCGCCGCAGCACGCCTTCGGGATCGAAAACCTCCTCCTGGGTACGGTTACCCATGGCATCAAGGGTATAGGTCATCCGGTTGCCCATGCTGTCCTCAATACCGATCAAGCGGTGTGCGTCGTCGTAGATATAACTCAGCGCAGCTCCGTTAGGTTGTGTGACCCGGATTAGTTGCCCGGCCGGATCGTACTCATAAATGGTTGTAGCTCCGGCGACGGTTTTCGAAGTCAATCGCTGACGCTCATCGTAGCTCATCTGGGTGACCACGCCATTGTCATCAAGCATGCTCAGCGGGTTGCCGTGTGCATCGTAATCCGTGATCTGGGTGACCTGGCCTATGGCATTGATAGTACTGGTGAGGTCGCCCTGACTGTCATAGCTGTAAGTTGTAATATCGCTGACGTCTGTTCGTGGGCCATCCACGGCCTCTACCTGGCCCAGGGTCGTATAGGTCCAAGTGGTGGTGCGGGAGGTATCCGTTTCAGTGTCGGTAATGGTTTGGCTAAGACGATTACCATTGGCGTCATAGCTGTAATCAGTGCGTCGCCCTGGTTCATTGATCTGCAGAGGCAGGTTTAACTGCGCATGCCAAACCGTGGTGATGCTACGTTCCAAGTCCGTGCCAGCCGCTTCGGTGCGGGAGACTTCCCGGCCCCGGCTGTCACGAATATAAGTGGTGGTGATGCCGCTGAAATCTGTTCTTGAAGTAAGAAATCCGTTGTCATCGTAGGTGGAACTGGCGGAGGCATTACCACCGCAGGTGGGACAAGGCTGTGAGGCTCCGGTACCCCTGCGCACCCCCTTGATCGTTTCATACTGGAAAGTGCGCACTTCTCCCAACGGGTCGGTCAGCGTACTGCTGTTGGCGCCATAGGTTAGCGTGTACTTTTCCACACCGCCCGCATGCTCGGTGGAAATGGCGCGGCCCTCACTGTCATAGCCATACGTCGAAAAACGCACACCGTTTTCGTCTGTTATACCTGTCAGTGCATGCTCGAATTGAGTGTTCTCATAATGATACTGGCGTTGTACAGCATCGCTGCTTTGTGAGGGATAGGTCACAGTGATGAGATTGCCGACGCCATCGTATTCATAGTCATACGCAGCACCGGAGGGATCGGTCAGGGAAGCGAGAAGACCCCCTTCGTTGTAGGTAAAAGACATTGCCTTGCCGAAGCTGTCTTCAACACGAACCAGCAGGCCGGCCTCGAGGGCCGTCTCGACAGGAGTTGTTGCGTCGCTGTAGGTCAGGGTCTGGGTGACACCCCTGCGATCTGTTATGGATTGCAGACGACCCGTGTCGTCATAAACTTCCAGAGCATCAGAAGAGGTATGCAAACGCCAGCCTGTCAAACCCCCTTCGTCGTCAACCATTTTCTCCAGATACTCACGTGTTTGCCCCGGACTGACCAGTTCCTGGCCATTGTGATCGAAGAGTTTCACCTGCCCGTCGGGGCGTACCACGCTGGCCATGGCGTGGCTATCCGGGCTAATGGCGAAAACGTACCGATCATAGGTATGACGCCACAAATCTCCCATTGAAGAGGTAACGCGGTCTGGATGACCTGGCGCCCGATAAGAGCCAAAGCTGTTGTAAATGCGGGAAAATTCCAGAGGACTGGCCCCTGCACTTCGATAATCGTTCTCGGACTGCCGCTTGTTTCCAGAGCCACAGGTAATCGGATTGCCAGCGGTAATATCGTCGCAGGGATCAAGTACCCTGTAGCACTCATAGACGCCATCTACCAAACGCAACTTGTAGCCGGGCTCACATTTCGCATCGGCTTTACGATCAAGTCGTACGATACTACGAGCGGTATGCTCCTCCGCACACTCATCCCCTTTTTTTCCTTTGGTAATGAATTCCCGCCAGTTGACTGTATCTACACCGTTGACGAATGTCGGATAAACCACACCATACGCACACCAGCCTGTATCCATGGACTCTCCTTTGGAAAGCCATCCATGATCTGTGTGCGCACTAACCGGGCAACTGTTTCCGCGAGTATTCCAGTGCAATGCCCGATCTGACATGTTGGACTCGGTGATTGGGCTCTGATTATGGCACTGCGATCCTGTCCACGATCCCTTGTACCAAATCTCGCAGATGGATTTATAAACTGCGGGGTGCGACCAACAACCTGTATAGATATGCCTGTAAGTCGGCTTGGAAAAAGTAACTTGTGCGGTACAGATTTGCTCTCCACCATCTTTCACGCAGCCGGCAGCCACGTCGGTCGGAGCAAAGAATGCACCACAAAGTGTAATGATGGAAAATAGTACGGAAAAAGCGTAACGATTATCGCCAAAGCGCAGCATTATTAACCCCGTTATTTTTGGTTTTTGATATACAGGCTGCAAATTACACAGCCTCAATTCTTGACCCATTCAACATGGGTTCATGCGTTATTGCAAGTTTGGCCCTCAACACCGGTTTGCGGTTCTGGGTACAATTCCTTGAGACTTCCCTTCGACCAGAATCTCTGACCTATGAAAATCACTACCTGGAACGTCAACTCACTCAATGTCCGCCTGCCGCATGTACTGGACTGGCTCAAGACCAACCCGGTTGATGTGCTGGCCGTGCAGGAAACCAAGATGGATAACGACAAGTTTCCACGCGAAGCCATTGAGGCTGCGGGTTTCCAGGTGGCGTTCAATGGCCAGAAAACCTATAACGGCGTCGCACTGATCAGTCCGCATAATCTGGACGATGTCGCCCATGACATCCCCGGCCTGGACGATGAACAGAAGCGTGTGATCGCGGCGACTGTCAACGGCGTGCATGTGGTGAACTGCTATGTACCCAATGGCCAGGCGCTGGACTCGCCCAAATACGAATACAAGCTCGGCTGGCTCAATTCCCTGAATGCTTATATAAAACAATTGCTTGCGCAGCATGAAAAGCTGGTGGTGGTGGGCGACTACAACATCGCGCCCAATGCAGCAGACACACATGATCCGGAACAGTGGGAGGGCAAGATTCTCTGCTCGGAACTGGAGCGGGCTGCCTTGAATACCCTGCTGGAACTCGGGCTGACCGATACCTGGTCACGTTTTGACCACGGCGATTCAACCGCCGAGGACAACAAGGAGCGTTTTACCTGGTGGGACTACCGCGCCGCCGGTTTCCGCAGGAACCTGGGACTGCGCATCGACCATGTGCTGGCCAGCGATGCCCTGAATCAGGTGTGTAACGACTGCCGAGTGGATCTGGAGCCGAGGCGTTGGGAACGCCCTTCGGATCATGCGCCGGTGACTGCAGTGTTTGATATTTAGTTTTAACCACAGATATTCACAGATGAGCACAGATATAAAGAAAGGTTCAGTTTCGAACCAATACTCATCATTTTATCTGTGTTCATCTGTGTGCATCTGTGGTTCTGATTCTTAGTCAACAGACTTTGAACGCCGGAAAATCAGCAGCTTGATAAAGGCATCCGAGAACCGGGTATAAGGTGGCTTGAGCGCCAGGCTCAGGAACCAGCCCACCAGCCGGCTTTGCAGAAACACGCCCTTTTTCTTGGAAAAGGTCTCGAAGCCATCGACACCGTGATAGGCACCCATGCCACTTGGCCCCACGCCACCGAAAGGCAGGTTGTTCTGCGGCAGGTGGAAGATGGTGTCGTTGACGGTGACGCCGCCGGAGGTGGTCTCGTTCAGCACCTTGTTGATGCGGCCCTTGTCATGGTCGAAATAATAGAGCGCCAGGGGCCGGGGCCGGTCGTTGATGTATTCAATGGCTTCGTTGATGGTCTTGTACGGCACCACCAGCAGGATCGGCCCGAAGATTTCTTCCTGCATGATCTGCATGTCCGGCGTGACATTGGTCACCAGCGTGGGCGGGAAAACGCGGTTTTCCACATTGCAGACATCGTTGCCGGGGTTGATGGTGACGATCTTCGCCCCTTTCTCCCGGGCATCCTGCAGCAATGACTCGAAACGCTCATAAGCCCGCGTGTTGATCACCCTGGTGTAGTCGGCATTGGTGGTCAGCGATTTGTAACGGCTGGCGACCACCGCCTGCGACTCCCTGATGAATTCATCCAGGTGCTGTTGCTGCACGAGCGCATAGTCCGGCGCCACGCAAGTCTGCCCGGCGTTCCAGAATTTACCGGAACAAATACGATCCGCCGCCTTCGCATGCGAATAGGAAGGGTGCACCAGGGCCGGCGACTTGCCGCCCAGTTCCAGCGTGACGGGTGTCAGGTTCTCGCTGGCCGCCCGCATGATGAGCTTGCCGATACGGCTGGAGCCGGTAAAGATCAGGTGATCGAAAGGCAGGGCGGAGAACTCTGCGGAAACTTCAGGGCCACCAGTGATCACTGTGACGTAATCCTCGTCAAACACATCGGCAATCATCTTCTTGATCAGCTCGGCGGTGGCCGGCGCCATTTCAGAAGGCTTGATCATGGCGTGGTTGCCCGCCGCCAGGGCATTCACCAGCGGCGACAGGGTCAACAGAATCTGATAGTTCCAGGCGCCGATAATACCCACCACGCCCAGCGGCTGATAAATGACCCGTGCCTTACTGGGGGAAAACTGCCAGTTGGAGGCGACCCGGCGTGGCTTCATCCATTTCCTGAGATGCCGCCGCGTGTGACGGATTTCATCCACCACGGGAAAGATTTCCAGCAAACGGGTTTCCTGGGCGGCCCGATTGCCATAGTCCTGGTTCAGGGCTTCAACGAAATCTTCCTGGTAGCGTATCACCCCTTCCAGCAAGGCATTCAGTGCATCCACCCTTTCACGGTAACTGCGTGGCGCGGCAGCCCGGAAGGCCTGCTTCTGGCGCTGGAACTTGGTCTTCAGCTGACCTTCGGAGGACTGTGACAGTGTCTCTACAGTGGCAGAGCGACTTTCTTGAACTTCAGGTTGTATGCTGGCCATGGTTTTCTCCGGGCGTAGCGCCGTTATCGACAATACGACCTGCCCATCTATGGATTTATTGCAATCTAGCAGGGCACTGAAGCACCTGCCAAAAATTCAGGCGTGGCGGTTCAGAATTTCCGAAACGCTTTCCAGCACACGCATTACGGCCACCCCGCTTACCCCATCGGATAATGGAGGACGGCGGTCTTCCATGCAGGCGAGGAAGTGTTCCAGTTCAAGCTTCAGTGGCTGACCGTGACCGTTGTAGATCACTTCGCTGCCTTCATCGACGTTCTGCAAGTCGCTGCCAATACGCTTGCGGTGCAAGGTCACGGTCTGCTCGACTTCGTTGTAAAGCAGCATCCCCTTGGAGCCACGCACAATCATGCGGCGCTGCATTTCCGGCCACAGCCACGAGGTATGCAGGTCGGCACGCACGCCATTGGGAAAATCGAAGTGGATATAGACATCGTCTTCCAGATTTTCCCGCAGGATGCGGTGCCCGGCGGCGCGGATACGACTGGGGGCTTCACCACCTGCCAGATTCAGAATGACGGCAATGTCATGCACGCCCAGGTCCCAGAGTACGGACTCGAAGGAGCGCACGCGGCCAAGCGTGAGTCTTTCCAGATGAATACCGTAAAGCTCACCCAGTTGACCGGACGCTATGTATTCCTTGATCCAGTTGGTCGCTGGTTGATACAGCAATAAATGGCCGATCATCAGAACCCGGCCTTCGGCCTCAGCCACCTGCACCAGTTCCTTGCCCTCTTCGACCGTGTGCGTCATCGGTTTCTCGATGTACACATCCTTGCCGGCTCTGAGCGCGGCCAGGCCCATTTCGTAGTGCAGGGAAACAGGCGTCGCAATCGCGACACCGTCGATCTCCGGATTGGCCAGGGCTTCGTTGTAGTCTTCGTAAGTGGCTACGCCATATTCACTGGCATTGAATTCCCTTACCGACTCGGCAGGATCCACCACTGCGCCCAGCGCCCCGAGTTCGTGAAAATTACGAACCAAATTTTTGCCCCAGGCGCCCGCTCCAACTACTACTACTTTTTTGTTCATTCCCGATTTATTCCACTGTGACTGACTTCGCCAGATTGCGCGGCTGATCCACATCTGTACCGCGGATGAGCGCCACATGATAGGACAGCAGCTGCAAGGGTACGGTATACACCAGAGGCGCCTGCAGCGGTTCGATGTGGTCCGGCATGGTCATGACTTCCATGCCTTCGGACGGCTCGATACCGGCATCCGGGTCGGCAAAGATGAAGAGGCGGCCACCGCGTGCGCGCACTTCTTCCAGATTGGACTTGAGCTTTTCGACCAGCGCGTTGTTGGGGGCCACCGCCACAACCGGCATCTCGGCGTCCACCAGAGCCAGCGGACCGTGCTTGAGTTCGCCGGCAGCATAAGCCTCGGCATGGATATAGGAGATTTCCTTGAGCTTGAGCGCGCCTTCCATGGCCACCGGATAGGTTGGCCCGCGGCCCAGGAACAGCGCATGGCGCTTGTCGGCGAAGTGCTTCGCCCATTCCCTGATCTGCGGTTCGAGTTTGAGCGCATGCTCCACCAGCACCGGCACATGTAACAACTGCCGTATATAGGCACGCTCTATTCGGTCCGTCATGCCGTTGTGCCGGGCCAGCGCCACACCCAGCAATGCGAGTGCGACCAACTGGGTGGTAAAAGCCTTGGTCGAGGCCACGCCGATTTCCGGCCCGGCGCGGGTCATCAGGCAGATATCGGACTCTCTGACCAGCGAAGACTCGGGTACATTGCAAATAGCCGCCGTGGCCAGGTAACCCGATTCCTTGGCATAACGCAGAGCAGCCAGAGTATCAGCCGTTTCACCGGACTGGGAGATGGCTATGAAAAGCGCGCCTTCCGAGACCACCGGATTGCGGTAACGGTACTCACTGGCCACTTCCACCCGGCAGGGCAGCCCGGCGCCCTGTTCAATGTAGTACTGGGCCACCAGGCCTGCATGATAGCTGGTGCCGCAGGCCACGATATGCACCCGTTTCACCTTTTCAAATATGGCCTGCGCTTTCGGCCCGAACACCGCCTCGAGAATGCGGTTGCCGGCCACACGCTCGCTCAGCGTATCGGCCAGCGCCCGCGGCTGCTCGAAGATTTCCTTGAGCATGTAATGAGCGTATTCGCCCTTCTCCACCGCATCAGCCGACAGCGAAGATTCGCTGATCTTGCGCTCGACGGGATTACCGTCCGTATCGAATATACGCACCCCGGAAACCGTCATTTCGGCTACGTCGCCATCCTCCAGAAACTGGAAGCGCCGGGTTTCGGTCAACAGCGCCTGCACGTCCGAGGCGATGTAGTTTTCGCCCTCGCCCAAACCAACCACCACCGGACAACCCATGCGGGCCGCTACCAGGCGTGAGGTGTCCGCTTTGGACATCACCACCAGTGCATAGGCGCCTTGCAGTTCATGGATGGCGGCCTGAACGGCAGCGAGTAGATCCTTGCCCTGTTTGGTCTGGTCATTGACCAGATGCGCTACCACCTCGGTGTCGGTCTCCGACTCGAAACGATAGCCCTTGGCTTTCAGCATTTCCTTGAGCTCGGCATGATTCTCGATGATGCCGTTATGCACGATGGCCAGGTTGTCTTCTGAAATATGCGGGTGAGCATTGTGCTCAGTGGGCTCACCGTGGGTCGCCCAGCGGGTATGGGCAATCCCCAACCCGCCCTGCAGCGGCTGATCGAGAATGGCCTGATCCAGTTCCGTCACCTTGCCCACACGACGGCGGCGCTGAATCTCGTCACCGGTCAGCACGGCTACGCCGGCCGAGTCATAACCACGGTATTCCAGGCGCCTCAGACCCTCTACCAGAATGGGCACTACGTCCCGCTGCGCCGCAGCCGCCACAATACCGCACATACTCAGTCCTTCTCAGTCCTTACTCTTGATCCACGTTCTTCTTACTGACCTTACTCGGACGCAGCCAACCATCACGCGAAATCTGCCGCGCCCGGCTCACGGCCAGCTGGCCGGCCTCGACATCCTTGGTAATGGTAGAGCCCGCACCGATGGTGGCGCCCTCGGCCACTTTCACTGGCGCCACCAGCTGCACATCGGAGCCGACGAATACGTTGTCGCCGATTTCCGTCTTGTGTTTATAGGCGCCGTCGTAGTTGCAGGTGATCACCCCGGCGCCGATATTCACGTCGCGACCCACTTCGGCATCGCCGACATAACTCAGGTGATTGATCTTGCTGCCCGGGCCGATGTTGGCCTTCTTGGTTTCGACAAAATTGCCGATGCGCGCCTTGTCGGCAAGAACCGTATCCGGGCGCAAACGGGCGAAAGGACCGATATGGCAATTAGCCCCTATGCGGCTGTGCTCGATCACCGAGTTCTCCAGCACCTGGGTGTCCTCGCCCAGCTCGCAGTTTCTCAACACACAGTTGGGGCCGACATGCACGCCATCGGCCAGTTTGACCTGACCTTCCAGCACCACGTTGACGTCGATGATCACATCCTTGCCGAATTCAAGACTGCCGCGCAGATCGAATCGCGCCGGATCCTTCAGTGTCAGCCCCTGCATCATGAGCTGCTCGGCCTGGCGCTGTTGAAAAATGCGTTCGAGCGTGGCCAGCTGGCGCTTGTCATTCACACCTGCCGCTTCCCAGGTATCCCGCACCTGCACCGACACCACCGGCACGTCATCGTGCACTGCCTTGGCAATCACGTCGGTCAGATAGTACTCGCCCTGGGCATTATCATTGTCCAGATTTGCCAGCCAGTGGCGCAGCCTTTCCGCGGGACAGGTCAGCAGGCCCGTGTTGACCTCACGAATTGCCTGCTGCGCTGGCGTGGCGTCCTTTTGCTCGACAATACCGACGATCGCAGCTGAATCATCCCGCACGATACGGCCATAACCGGCAGGGTCATCGAGTGTCATGGTCAGAAGTGAAACCGCACGGCCAGCAGCTTCGTCCACCAGATACTGCAAGGTCTCGATAGAAGTGAGTGGCACGTCGCCGTACAACACCAGCACCTGTGCCTCATCGGGAATCTCCGGCATCGCCTGCTGTACGGCATGGCCGGTGCCTTTCTGTTCGGCCTGCTCCACCCATTGCACATCGAGATAACCCAGACGATCCTGCACAACGTCACCGCCGTGTCCGTAGACTACGTGTACCCGTTCGGGCTTGAGCGCGAGTGCAGTTTCCACCACATGAGTCAGTAACGGGCGGTCGCCCAGCGGCTGCAATACCTTGGGCAGACGCGATTTCATACGCGTACCCTGACCGGCGGCGAGAATGACGATGTGTAGTGACATGCTGCTCAGTATTTCGTCTGTAAAATCAGTATTTTGGCACTTCCAGGCATATTTTTCAGTTATTTCGCCCGGTATTTTACTCCGTCAATGCCGGCAAAATCGGCATCCTGGGTCCACAAAACAGCATTATGCTCCCTGGAAGTCGCCAGAATGATGCTATCGGCCATGGGCAATTTGTATTCCACCGACAGGCTTGCCGCAGTCATGGAAAGTGAGGAATCCAGTTCCACCACCTTGCCCTGCTGCATCAGGGCGGCAACTTCCAGTGCGGCGCCCTCGTCACGTTGCTGCAGAACCCGCTTGAAGACCTCATAGATACTGATGGCAGGCACGATCAGGTTTGAAACCCTGGAAAGCGGCTTGGCGAAAAAGTCGGCATTAGCCTCATCCGCCAGGTATTCGAGCCAGCCGGAAGAGTCCACCACATTCACAGGCGATCAGGCTCCCGCTCTATGCTGGTATCGATACCTTTCAGGGAACCCCGCGCCGCCTTGATCGAGCGCGCCGGAATCAACTCGACCCGGTCCCCGTAGCGGATAGCCTGGATTTTCTCACCCGGCTTCAACTTCAGCGCCTGGCGAATGGATCGCGGAATAACGATCTGGTATTTGGGTGACAAGGTCACTGTTTCCATACGTTTCTCCTATCGATAAGAAATTCGTATGACGAAATCATAGCATAAACAAAAAAGCCACCGGACCGTGACAGTCGGGTGGCTTTCGTGTCGCCAGCTGAAGCAATGAATCAGCGGCGTGCTTTCTTCAATGTCTGCACCGCATGCAGACGGGCGGCCGCTTCGGCCAGTTCCGCCTGGGCGCGGGCCAGGTCCATTTCACCCTTGGCACTGGAAAGCGCTTCCTCGGCCCGGCGCTGGGCCTCGGCTGCGGCAGCTTCATCAATGTCCGCGGCACGTTCGGCGGTATCGGCAAGAACCGTCACCAGGTGCGGCTGCACTTCCAGCATGCCGCCGGAAACGTAGAAGGTACTCTCCTCGCCGTTCTCGTCCTGCACGCGCACGGTACCGGGCTTCAGACGGCTGAGCAGCGGCGCATGGCGGGGTGCAATGCCCACCTCGCCCATGATGGCCGGGGCGAAGACCATCTGTGCCGTGCCCGAATGAATCTGGCCTTCGGCACTCACAATGTCGACGTGTAATTTCATGTCGATGTCCGGCTCCTGCTATCCAGTGAACGCCCGATTAAAGCTTCTTGGCCTTCTCGACGGCTTCTTCAATGGTACCCACCATGTAGAAGGCCTGCTCCGGCAGATCGTCGTATTCGCCATTGATGATGCCCTGGAAACCGCGGATGGTGTCTTTCAGGGACACGTACTTGCCCGGCGCGCCGGTGAACACTTCGGCCACGTGAAAAGGCTGGGACAGGAAGCGCTCGATCTTGCGGGCGCGGTTCACGGCCAGCTTGTCATCATCGGACAGTTCGTCCATACCCAGAATGGCGATGATGTCCTTCAGTTCCTTGTAGCGCTGCAGCACACCCTGCACGCCACGGGCCACTTCGTAGTGCTCGTTACCGATCACCAGCGGGTCCAGCTGACGCGAGGTGGAATCCAGCGGATCCACGGCCGGGTAGATACCCTTGGCGGCGATGTCACGCGACAGCACCACGGTGGAGTCCAGATGCGCGAAGGTGGTGGCGGGCGACGGGTCAGTCAGGTCATCCGCAGGCACGTACACGGCCTGGATGGAGGTAATCGAGCCGGTCTTGGTGGAGGTAATACGCTCCTGCAGAGCACCCATTTCCTCAGCCAGGGTCGGCTGGTAACCCACCGCCGACGGCATACGACCCAGCAGCGCGGACACTTCGGTACCGGCCAGGGTGTAACGGTAGATGTTATCCACGAACAGCAGCACGTCACGGCCTTCGTCGCGGAACTTCTCGGCCATGGTCAGGCCGGTCAGCGCCACACGCAGACGGTTGCCGGGCGGCTCGTTCATCTGGCCGTAAACCATGGCCACTTTCGATTTGTTGAATTCCTCGACGTTGACAACGCCGGCTTCCTGCATTTCGTGGTAGAAGTCGTTACCTTCACGGGTACGCTCACCCACACCGGCGAACACGGACAGGCCGCTATGCTCGGTGGCGATGTTGTTGATGAGCTCCATCATGTTCACGGTCTTGCCCACGCCGGCGCCGCCGAACAGGCCGACCTTGCCGCCCTTGGCGAACGGGCAGACCAGGTCAATCACCTTGATGCCGGTTTCCAGCAGATCCTGGCCGCCGGACTGTTCTTCATAGCTCGGTGCGGCGCGGTGAATGGACATGCGCTCCTTTTCACCAATCGGGCCACAGTCGTCTTCCGGCTCGCCCAGCACGTTCATGATGCGGCCAAGCGTCTCGATACCCACCGGCACCGAGATCGGCGCGCCGGTGTTGGTGACTTCCTCACCGCGCTTCTGACCGTCCGTGGAACCCATGGCAATGGTACGCACCACGCCGTCACCCAGCTGCTGCTGGACTTCCAGCGTCAGGTCGGTGCTGGTCACCGTCAGGGCGTCATAGACCTTCGGAATGGAATCACGCGGGAATTCCACGTCAACCACAGCGCCGATAATCTGAACGATCTTTCCGGAACTCATGTCAGTGTCCTCGTTCTTTGTGTACTCGCTTTCGCGATACCAATGTCAAATTGAAATCTGTTACTAAATCTTCTGCCTAGACGGCCGCAGCACCGCCGACAATCTCGGACAGTTCCTGCGTAATGGCCGCCTGGCGGGCCTTGTTGTAGACCAGCTGCAATTCGTCAATCAGGTTGCCGGCGTTGTCGGTGGCGCTCTTCATGGCGACCATACGGGCAGCCATTTCACAGGCCACGTTTTCCACCACGCCCTGGTAAACCTGGGATTCGATGTACCGCATCAGGAAGTGATCCAGCAGGTCGCCGGCATCGGGTTCGTAGATGTAGTCCCAGAACTCCGGCATATCCTCTTCAGTCTGCGCCTGCAAGGGCAGCAGCTGCAGCGCACCCGGCTTCTGGGTCATGGTGTTCACGAACTCGTTGCTGATCAGCTCGAGACGATCGATCCTGCCTTCGCGGTAGGCATCCAGCATCACCTTGATGGAACCGATCAGGTCTTCCAGATGCGGGCTGTCGCCCAGCTGGGAAACCTCGGCCACCACGTTGCCGCCCAGGCGCTTGAAGAAGCCGATGCCCTTGTTGCCGACCACGGCCACATCAATTTCGGCGCCCTTGCCCTTCCACTCCCTGATCACCTGCACCGTACGGCGGAACAGGTTGATGTTGAGGCCGCCGCACAGGCCGCGATCACTGCTGACCACGATCAGGCCGACGCGCTTGGCCTCACGCTCCTGCATGAAAGGATGGCGGGAATCAGGATTGGCATGCGCCAGGTGACCGATCACGCGGCGCATTTTCTCGGCATAGGGACGTGCCGCAGCCATGCGATCCTGCGCCTTGCGCATTTTCGACGCGGCCACCATTTCCATGGCCTTGGTGATCTTCTGCGTGCTCTGCACGCTCCTGATCTGGGTGCGGATTTCCTTTGCGCCTGCCATGACTAACTACCCCGGCCTACCAGACGTTGTTCTTTTTGAACGTGGTAATCGCGGCTTCCAGTGCGGACTCGATCTCGTCGTTGTAATCGCCGGAGGCGTTGATCTTGTCCATCAGCTCTTTCTGCTCGCTGGCCATGTAGGCCTGCAGGGCTTCTTCGAAGGCCACGATCTTGTCCAGCGCGACGTCGTCGAGATGACCCTTTTCAGCGGCGAACAGCGAAACAGCCTGACCCGCCACGGTGAGCGGCGCGTACTGCTTCTGCTTCATCAGCTCGGTTACGCGCTGACCGCGTTCCAGCTGCTTGCGGGTGGCCTCGTCCAGATCGGAAGCGAACTGCGCGAAGGCCGCCAGTTCACGATACTGAGCCAGAGCCAGACGTACACCGCCACCCAGCTTCTTGATGATCTTGGTCTGGGCAGCACCACCCACACGCGAGACCGAGATACCGGCGTCCACGGCCGGGCGAATGCCCGCGTTGAACAGGTCGGTGTCCAGGAAGATCTGGCCGTCGGTGATGGAGATCACGTTGGTCGGCACGAAGGCAGACACGTCACCGGCCTGGGTTTCAATGATCGGCAGCGCGGTCAGCGAGCCGGTCTTGCCCTTCACTTCGCCGTTGGTCTGCTTCTCGACGTAGTCGGCGTTGACACGCGCGGCACGTTCCAGCAGGCGGGAATGCAGGTAGAACACGTCACCCGGATAGGCTTCACGGCCAGGCGGACGACGCAGCAACAGCGATACCTGACGGTAGGCCCAGGCCTGCTTGGTTAGATCGTCATAAATGATCAGGGCATCTTCACCGCGGTCGCGGAAGTATTCGCCCATGGCGCAACCGGCATACGGTGCAATGAACTGCAGCGCAGCGGATTCGGAAGCCGAGGCAGCCACCACGATGGTGTGCTCCATGGCGCCGTGCTCTTCGAGCTTGCGCACCACGTTGGCGATGGAGGAGTTCTTCTGACCCACAGCCACGTAGATACATTTAACGCCGGTGCCCTTCTGATTGATGATAGCGTCAACGGCAATGGCGGTCTTGCCGGTCTGACGGTCACCAATGATCAGCTCACGCTGGCCGCGACCGATCGGGATCATGGCGTCGATGGACTTCAGACCGGTCTGCACCGGCTGGTCCACAGACTTACGGGTAATTACACCCGGCGCCACTTTTTCAATCGGAGAGGTGACGGAGTCATCGATGGCGCCCTTGCCGTCGATGGCCGTACCCAGGGAGTTCACCACGCGGCCCAGCAGATGGTTGCCCACCGGCACTTCCAGAATACGACCGGTGGTTTTCACCGTGTCGCCTTCGGCCACGTGCTTGTAGTCACCCAGGATCACCGCACCCACGGAGTCACGCTCCAGGTTCAGCGCCAGACCAAAGGTCGGCTGACCATCGGCATTCGCCGGGAACTCCAGCATTTCGCCTTGCAGACAGTCTGCAAGGCCGTGAATGCGCGCGATACCGTCGGCCAGAGAGACCACGGTGCCCACATTGCGGGCCTCGGTAACGGAATCGAAGTTCTCGATGCGCTGCTTGATCAGCTCACTGATTTCCGACGGATTCAGTTGCATCGTCTTTCCTCTCGAATATAAAGATGTTCGGTTGTTTAATGCGCCACACTATGTGACAGGCGCTGCAATTCAGCTTTCAGGGAACCGTCAATCACCAGGTCGCCGGCACGAATCACGGCACCGCCCAGTAACTCGGGTTCTACACGACATTCCAGACGCACTTCGCGGCCCAGACGCTTGGTCAATGCCTTGGCCAGCTTGTCCTGCTGCTCGCCGGACAGTTCACTGGCCGAAACCACGTCGACATCGACCCGGCCTTCAGCTTCAGCGCGCATGGCTTCGTACTGCTCGGCAATCAGACCAGCGGCATGCAAGCGGCGATTAGCCGCCAGCAGACGTACCAGGTTGGCACCGGCAGCATCCAGTTTGCCGGCCTCGGTGACCAGTTCGGCCAACTTGGCGTCAGTAACATGCGGATTGCCCAGCAACGCCTTGACCTCTTCAGCCGCCGTCACGGCAGCCAGAGAGGCCAGGCTTTCGGACCAGTCCGACAGCTTGCCTTCCGCCTGGGCCAGTTCGAAAACGGCCTTGGCGTAGGGACGGGCCAGGGTGCTCAGCTCAGCCATACTAGGGCCTGCTGACCATTATTTGACGGATGACGTTGCTTGCCCAAGTCTGCCAGGCAAGGCGCACGCTGCCGCCCTTAGCCACTCTAAGGGCAAGGCGAGCAACGCCGTATGGCGGGTTTGGGCAAGCAACCCTGCGGGACGGGGCCGTAAAGCCCCATCGCTGTGTCACTCGTCGTTCATTTGCAATAAGCAAACTTCTCTCCTCGTTTCGTGCGCTGGGGCTTTACGGCCGCCGGCGACACCGTCAAATAATGGTCAGCAGGCCCTTCACTGAATCCGGCCGGCGAGATCGTCGATGATGTCGGCATGCGCCTTGCCATCCACCTCGCGGGACAGGATCTTGGCTGCACCGGCAATCGCCAGGGTACCTACTTCCTGCTTCAGCGCATCGCGGGCCCGGGTAATTTCCGTCTGGATCTCGGCCTTGGCGGAATTGACAATTCGCTCACCCTCTTCACGGGCCTGCGTCTTGGCATTCTCTACCGCTTCATTGGCCTGCCGGTTGGCGGCAGACAGGATTTCCTGAGCCTGCTCGCGGGCTTCCTTGAGCAGTTTTTCGGACTCTTCACGCGCCTCGTTCAGCGCACGGGCACCACGGTCGGCAGCCGCCAGACCATCGCTGATCCGCTTCTGACGTTCCTGCATGGCCTGCATCATCGGCGGCCATACATACTTCATGGTGAACCAGACGAAGATCGCAAAAGTGATCGCCTGGCCTAACAGGGTGGCGTTAATATTCATGCCACGCGCCTCGCTAGTTCGATGTGCCTAATACCTGAATGCGTTCGGTCTTACTGACCGGCGGCTGCCTGAATGGCACCCACAAACGGGTTGGCGAAGGTGAAGAACAGGGCGATACCCACGCCGATCATCGGCACGGCGTCGAGCAGACCGGCGACCAGGAACATACGCACCTGCAGCATCGGAGCCATTTCCGGCTGGCGGGCAATGCCTTCCAGGAAGCGGCCACCCAGCAGGCCGAAGCCAATCGCGGTGCCCATGGCGCCCATACCAATCAACAGACCAACGGCAATCGCGGTCATCCCTTGTACATCAGCAATCAGAGCGGTGAGTTCCATGAGGTTCTCCTAAAATAAAGTCCTGACGTGGATTAATGGTGTTCGTGAGCCATGCTGAGATACACGATCGTCAGCATCATGAAAATAAAGGCCTGCAGGGTGATCACCAGAATATGGAAGATCGCCCACGGGCCACCCAGTGCCCACTGCGCCCAGAAGGGCAAGAGAGCAATGAGGATAAAGATCAACTCACCGGCATAGAGGTTGCCGAAGAGTCGCAGACCGAGAGAAATGGGCTTGGCCAGTTCCTCGACCATTTTCAAAATGAAGTTAACCGGAGCCAGCTTCCAGCCGAAGGGATGCGTAAAGAATTCGGCCGCGAAACCGCCGGCGCCCTTGATCTTGAAGCTGTAGAAGACCACCAGCAGGAAAACGCTGATGGACATGCCCAACGTCACGTTGGGATCGGTGGTCGGCACCACCTTGAGGTAATCCACGCCGACAAAGGTGGCTGCATAGGGCAGCAGGTCGACCGGAATGAGATCCATGAAGTTCATCAGGAACACCCACACGAAAATGGTGAGCGCCAGCGGAGCAACGAGGTTGCTCTTGCCCGAGAAAGTATCTTTCACCTGGGTATCGACGAACTCGACCATGAGTTCGACGAAGTTCTGCAGACCGGTCGGCACCCCCGCGGTGGCGCGCTTGGCCGCCAGACGGAAGAAAAACAGGAACAGGAATCCGAGAACGATGGAGAAAAACAGCGAATCGACATGCAGAACCCAGAAGCCGGAGGCGTGGGAATCAATCTGCATGGTGGTCAGATCCAACTTGAGATTGGTCAGATGGTGAGCAATGTATTCGCTCGAAGTCTGGGGAGCTGCTCCGCTAGCCATACTCTCTGTCCTGATTCTCTCTTAACGCTTAGTTCGGTTTTAACATCACCGCCCAGTTCACACTCAGGCAAGCGATGTAGGTCAGGATGACCGGCAACATCTGTTTCGGAAACCACATCACTGCCCCGAAGAACAGTGCCGCGGTCAGAACAAATTTACCGACCTCCCCGGCATATAATTTCGCCAACATCGTCCGTGGCGGCGTGCCCGGCGGCGTAGCAAACACGCGCAGGGCAAAATACAGACCCGGAATAATCGCGATACCGGCGCCGTAAGCGGCTGCCTTGGCAGCTTCCAAGCCCAAGCAAACCTGACTCAGCAGGGTTGCAGCCATGCCTATGGCGATCTGACCTGCCAGGATCCTCAATATGAGACGTTTGCCTCTTGGACGTATTCCTGTCATTGCCTGATCCAGTCTCTTTAAAGCTGGCACCGGCGTGACTCAGCAGGTCAGCCCGCAAGCCGCAAACAACCCGTGCTCCCTTCTCGCAGGCCGGCGAACTATACGCATTTCGCCCAGACAGGTCAACGAAGACAAAGGTAATTGACGGGAATCCATAATGAATCAAAAGCTTATGATGCTGCGGCGCAGCATTTCGCTTCCGCGATCCGCGCAAAACCGCTTCAAAAAACGCTCATTCCGGAAGTGGTCCAGCCGCTGGCCGGCATCCCGGCACGGTGACTTCAGCCAGGATTCCCGCCTGCGCGGGAATGACAAGGATGATGTGGAAGTAGCGCCTGATTTCAGCTCAGGCGGCCCAGCAGCTCGTCCAGTTCCTGCAAACTGGAAAACTTGAGCACCATGCGCCCCTTGCCGCCGCCTGTTTCCTGGATTTTCACTGACCCGCCCAGACTCTTGCTCAGGGCAGACTCCAGACTATGCACACGCGGGTCGGGCGGCGTTTTGGATTGCTCTTCAGCCGGCTGCAGCATCTGCCGCACCATGGCTTCGGTCTGACGTACCGACAGGCCCAGCGCCACCACGCGCTGCGCCACCTTGGACTGCTTGTCCGCAGGCAGCGACAGCAAGGCACGTGCATGCCCCATCTCCAGCTTGCGGCCACGCACCATGGCCTGCACGTCGTCATTGAGTTCCAGCAAACGCAGCAGGTTGCTCACCGAGGCCCGCGAGCGGCCCACGGATTCAGCACACTGCTTGTGCGTCATCTTGCATTCCTTGATCAGGCGCTGCAGTGCAGCAGCCTCTTCCAGCGGATTCAGATCCTCGCGCTGGATGTTTTCAATAAGCGCCACGGCCAGCGCCACATCGTCGGTGACCTCGCGCACAATGGCAGGCACACGCTTGAGGCCGGCAATCTGCGAGGCGCGCCAGCGCCGCTCACCGGCGATAATCTCGTAACCGTGCTCGAACTCACGCACCACCAGTGGCTGTACCACGCCCTGGGCGCGAATGGACTGAGCCAGAGACTCCAACGCCTCCGGATCAATCTCGCGGCGCGGCTGATATCGGCCAGGATGCAATTCGTCTACAGGAATCTCGCGCAGACTTTCACCATCCGCCGGTTGCGGCGCACTCACCGCCCCGGTCAGCAGCGCATCAAGCCCTCTCCCCAGGCTGCGTTTTTTGGTTGCCATGTCCTTCCCTTCCCCCGCTCTCGCTAGGCCGCTCGCCGCGTGGCGCGTTGCTGTACTTCTGCCGCCAGCGCCTGGTAGGCCTGAGCGCCCGCACAATTTGCATCGTATTGCAGCACCGGGATGCCGTGACTGGGCGCCTCGGCCAGACGTACGTTACGCGGAATAATGGTCTCGTAGACCTTGTCCTTGAAATGCGCCACCAACTGGTCCGATACCTCACCGGACAAACGGTTGCGCGGATCGTACATGGTGCGCAGCAAGCCCTCGATCTGCAGATCGGGATTGATCACACTGCGTACTTTTTCGACGGTATCCAGCAAGGCAGAAAGTCCCTCGAGGGCGTAGTACTCGCATTGCATGGGAATCAGCACGCCACTGCAGGCCGACAGCGCATTCACCGTGAGCATGGACAGGGCCGGCGGGCAGTCGATAATCACGTAGTCGAAATGCCGCTGCATATCCTGCAGAGCAGTCTTCAGAGCCTGCTCGCCGTTCTGGCGCTGGCGCAGACCCACTTCGGCCGCGGTCATGTCGGCATTACTGGGTAACAGGGAAAAGCCGAGTTCCTTGAGATCGATAATGGCCTCGTCCATATCGGCCTCGCCCAGCAGCACATCACAACCGGTACGGGTCAATTCATCCTTGTTCACGCCCACGCCCATGGTGGCGTTGCCCTGGGCATCCACATCAATCAGCAGCACGCTGCGGCCACTGGCTGCCAGAGCGGCGGCCAGATTGACGCTGGTGGTGGTCTTGCCCACCCCGCCTTTCTGATTCGTTACCGCAAAAATACGACTCATGAATACTCCCTCGCAGCCACTGCTCCTTATCAGGCCCTAGATCAGGGCGCGCTCCAAAATCGCCAGGTGCCGCTCGGCCGACAGGCCAGGCACCTGTAACGCCTCCACCGAGGCCAAACGAAAACCCGCAACAGTATCCGGCAGCTCTGCCGGCACCTTGCCCAGCATGGCCAGCATCCGGCTTTGCGGCCCGCATAAATGGCCGGCAACCCCCACCAGATCTTCTACCGCCGCGCAGGCGCGACTGACCACGGTATCAAACGGCAGGTCAGGCTGGTAGTCCTCGGCACGGGTTTGCAACACACGCACATGTTTAAGACCGAAGCGCCTTACCACATGCCGCATGAAAGCAGCCTTCTTGCCGTTGCTGTCGATCAATATATATTCATTGCGTGGCGCCACCAGTGACAGCGGAATCCCCGGCAGACCGGCCCCGCTGCCCACATCCGCGATCTGCCCCTTGCCGATGTACGGCAGCACGCTGAGGCTGTCCAGCAGATGCTTCACCACCATCTGCACCGGATCACGCACCGCGGTCAGATTATAGGTCTTGTTCCACTGCACCAGTTCCTGCAGATAGCGCATCAAATCGCCACGCGCCTTGGCGCTCACGGTCAAGTCCAGATCGGCTATCCCGTCGGCCAGCAACTGCCCGCAATGGCGCCAATCTGTTTTTTGCGATCCAGCAGAAACCATCAAATTCCCAGTCACTTCCTCAACAGCGGGAGCGAATCTTAGCAGATGCCCCGATTCCGCACGCCACATTAAACAGCAAGCAATAATAATGCCCTGCTCCAGATACTGTTCCGTTATCATTCACGCATGATGCGACCTCTGATTGCAGAATTTATCGGCAGCTTCGCCCTGGTTTTTGCCGGTTGCGGCGCCATCGTGGTAAATGACGCCAGCGGCGCCATCGGCCATATCGGCATCGCCATGACCTTTGGCCTGGTGGTCATGGCCATGATCTATGCAGTGGGCGACACTTCCGGCGCTCACTTCAACCCCGCCGTCACCCTGGCGTTCTGGTTGTCCGGCCGCCTACCCGCCGGCACGGTACTGCCCTATGCGAGTAGCCAGTGCCTGGGCGCCGTTGCCGCCAGCGCCCTGTGGTGGCTGCTGCTGCCCGGCCACCCCAACTACGGCGCCACCCTGCCGGCGGGCCCGGAATGGCAAAGCTGGATCCTGGAAGTCGTACTCAGCTTCTTCCTGATGTTTGTGATCCTCAATGTGGCTACCGGCGCCAAGGAAAAAGGTCTGATGGCCGGCGTTGCCATCGGCGGCACCGTGGCCCTCTGCGCCCTTTTTGGCGGCCCCATATCCGGCGCTTCCATGAATCCGGCGCGCTCGCTCGGCCCGGCCCTGATCAGCGGCGAATGGACAACGCTCTGGATATATCTGACCGCCCCCTTCGTGGGTACTGCGCTGGCGGTGCCCAGCTGCCGCCTGGCCTGCGACGAACCCTGTTGCGAGCCTACTGAGTGACCCAGCTACTGCCCCACCCGGCTGCACCCGCACCGCATGTGCGCGACATCAATCTGGCGCTGAGCCAGGAAAGCGGACAGTTGCAGGTCGTCTACCGTCTTGAAGCGGAACTCGCCAGCTTGCGCATTCCCGCGCCCGGGCCGGGCGAACGCCTTGATGATCTCTGGAAACATACCTGCTTTGAATTGTTCATCATGGTGGGCGACGGTCCGTCCTATGAGGAATACAACTTCTCCCCTTCAGGAGATTGGGCGCATTACCACTTCGTGGGCTACCGCGATGGCATGGCCAGCAATCACGGCCTCTCCGCGCCGCTCATCAACGTCTACCGAAACGCTGATTACCTGGAACTGCGCACCACGGTACAGATCCCGGACACCCGCCCCTTGCGCCTGGGGCTATCTGCGGTCATCGAAGACATCAGTGGCCACATCAGTTACTGGGCACTGAGGCACCCCTCGGACAAGCCAGACTTCCATCACAGCGATGCTTTCGCGCTGGAGCTGAAGTAGCATGCCCGGCATGAAAACCGGACTCGACCGTCTTCTGGAAGAACCTGTACTGCGCGCACCGCTGCGCGGCCAGCGCGTGGCCCTGCTGGCCCACCCGGCCTCGGTCACCCGCGGGCTGATTCACAGCATGGACGCGCTGGCCGACTGTGAGGAAATCCGGCTCTCCGCCGCCTTCGGCCCGCAACACGGCCTGCGCGGCGACAAGCAGGACAACATGGTCGAGTCGCCGGATGAATACGATTCCGTGCATGGCATTCCGGTCTTCAGCCTCTATGGCGAAGTGCGCCGGCCCACACCGGAGATGATGAATCACTTCGACGTGTTGCTGGTGGACCTGCAGGACCTGGGCTGCCGTATCTACACCTTCATCACCACCCTTTTATATGTACTGGAAGAAGCCGCCAGACATAAAAAGGAAATCTGGATACTGGACCGCCCAAATCCGGCCGGCCGCCCGATTGAGGGCACATTATTAAGACCCGGATGGGAAAGCTTCGTCGGCGCCGGCCCCATGCCCATGCGTCACGGGCTGACCATGGGGGAAATGGCGCGCTGGTTTATCCGGCATCTCGACCTCGATGTGGAATGCAAGGTCATAGAAATGGAAGGCTGGCAAGCAGACGCTGCTCCGGGCTACGGCTGGCCGCTGGGCGAGCGTTGCTGGATCAACCCCAGCCCCAATGCGCCCAACCTGTCCATGGCCCGCGCCTATGCCGGCACCGTGATGCTGGAAGGCACCACCCTGTCCGAAGGCCGCGGCACCACCCGGCCACTGGAATTGTTCGGCGCCCCCGGCCTGCAGGTCGACAAGATTCTCGCCAAGATGCACGAACTCGCACCCGAATGGCTCGGCGGCTGCCGGCTGCGCGCCTGCTGGTTCGAACCCACCTTCCACAAGCACTGTGGCGAACTCAACGCCGGCATCCAGATTCACGTCGATGACGGCGCCTATGACCACGGCAGCTTCCGCCCCTGGCGCCTCATGGCCCTGGCCTTCAAGGCCATCCGCCAGACCCATCCCGGCTTTGAACTGTGGCGCGATTTCGCCTACGAATACGAATACGATCGCCTGGCCATCGACCTCATCAACGGCAGCGAATTGCTCAGGCAATGGGTGGAAGATGCCGAAGCCGAGCCGCGTGATCTGGACATGCTGGCCAAAGCCGACGAAGCGCAGTGGCGGGAGGAATGCGCCCCGCTTCTTCTGTATTGACCTGCAGCCATTCTGTAATGCACCCGATGTAGGGTGTACCTGATGACTTTCTCAGCATGCAGATGAATCGATGGCGGCCACTGTCAGAACCACCCTGCCCGAACTCGACGAACTCGAACGCCTGATTTATCGGCACGAGGCGCGTTTGCGTGTGGAGATGGCCGGTCATGTGCGGCTGCCGCACCGGCGCCTGCCGATCTACGTGCTGGAGATGGGTTCTACCGCGCCCGATGCCCCCGTTCTGGGCGTGTTCGGCGGCGTGCATGGCAACGAACGCATCGGCACCAAGGTGGTGCTGGCCTGGCTGCACAGCCTGCTGGAGCAGCTGCGTTGGGACGAGCAGGCGCAAAACCTGCTGGAGCGCTGCCGCGTGGTGTGCATGCCGCTGGTGAATCCGGGTGGCATGTCGGCCAACCGGCGCAGCACGCTGGACGGCATCGACCTGATGCGTAACGCACCCGTTGATGCCGACTCGGCACACTGGCTGCTCGGTGGCCAGCGCATCAGCCGGCACCTGTCCTGGTACCGTGGCAAACGCGGCGAAATGGCGCCGGAGGCGCAGGCACTGTGCCGGGTGGTGCGTGAACGCATGCACACGCAACCCTTCAGCCTGGCGGTGGATTGTCATTCCGGCTTCGGCTCCTGGAACCGCATCTGGTTCCCCTATGCCCGCACCACCCGGCCGATTCCGCATCTGGCCGAGATATTCGCCCTGCGTTCGCTGTTTCGCACCACCTACCCGCATCACATCTCCTATCGCATCGAACCACAGTCGGCGAACTACACCACGCATGGCGATCTCTGGGATTATCTCTACGACGAGCATCTGCAACAGCGTGAACGGCTGTTCCTGCCGCTGACCCTGGAAATGGGCTCCTGGCTATGGGTACGCAAGAATCCGCTGCAGTTGTTGCAGCCGGCCGGCATGTTCAATCCGCTGGCGCCGCATCGGCGGCGGCGCATCCTGCGCCAGCATTTATTGTGGTTTGATTTTCTGCTGCGGGCGGTGGCGTCGTTCCGTTCCTGGTTGCCGCATCAGGATGAGCGGGATGAGCTGGCAATGATCGGGCGCGAATACTGGTCGACGCTGGCTTCGGTTTCGCCTTCACCCTCCCCCTAACCCCCTCCCCTCAAGGGAGGGGGAATATCGCTGAGTCCATCGGAGGAGAGGGGGATATTTGCTAGCCCTGAACCATCGTCGTTGAGCCATTACTGCTGACGGAAATGCTCCGGTAACGGCAGTCACCCTGCCCGCGCTGGAAGGCAGAGTTGGCAATCAACCACACAGCCACCACGCGCTCGGGCAACGGCCCGCTGATGGCGCGTTGATAATCGGCGTAGAGATTGCGTTCTTCCGACTGCCACTCACCCAGCCCTTGGCGCCCACTGCGCAGCACCCAGTGTGTTTCGCGCTGATCCCACCAGGGCAGCGGACACTGGAAGATGGTGTCTACCGGCAGTTCAGCGCTCCAGAAGTAAGTGAGGTCCAGGCCATTGTCGAACTCCACGGCAATCGACATGTAGTCATGCGTCGGCTGGATGTGTTCCGGCAAGGCAGAAGGCAGCTGCTCCATCAACCATGACCAGCGCAGGGTCAGGTCTGCGCTGAAGGCGTGGTCCAGCGGGTATTGCAGGATGCCGACGTCACCGTGGGTGTGACAGCACAGGGCGTTACCGTCGTCGTGCTCGCAGGTACGGAAGACTTCCCCCTCGCCTATGCGCCACAGATAGCGCCAGCCTTGCGGCGGTTTGACCGGCGCCTCATAGGCCTGCATAACGGGCTGGAACAGAGCCTGATCCTGACGCGAAGCGATACTCAAGCCATGCGCTGTGGATAGCTGCCAGGCGATTACCGCCACGGTGTATTCACCACTCATGGGCTTGCGCGGCACCGAGGTCTCGAAGCTGCCGGCGGGATCACTGAACTCGCCCGGCAGCGCTGCCATGAACTCCAGTTCACCGGCCTCATCGGCCCGTATCACGGTGGCATCACGCGGCAGCTTGTTAATGGCGCCTTGGCCTATGCGATACCAGAGCCCGACACTGGGTCCGATGCCCACATCCAGCGGTTTGGAAATATAGAGCATGCCTTGTGCGAGCAGGGTCAGCTCGCTGCCTGCCGGCATATGAATACCGGTTGTCTGCCATTGGGCGAGCCCGGCCGGCACCTCGACCCAATTGCAGGCCTTGACCGCGTCACCCATCTGACTCACGGCCTGATTTACGCGCTGGCGAAAGGCCTGCACCGTGGACCCGGAGGGCGTTTTGCTTTTGCTCTTCAGTCTGGAGCGAACGAATCGCAGCAGCGCCGGCAACGGCGCCGGTGCATTGCGTACCGGCGGACCGTTCTCGCCAATAAGCAGACGCTGGTCACCGATGAGGTCGAGGCGCTTGTACAGCGCCAGGCTCAACCGGCGCCAAAGGCTTTGCTTTACCGTTTCCATCGAAGCTCCCTACCTTCGTGATTCCGGAAACCGTGAAACAGTTATCCGGAATCCATAAGTGTGGAGTGGACTCCCCGGACGTGATTGCTATCCGGGCAACCGGATTCCGGATAATGGCTTCGCCGTTTCCGGAATGACGTGCCCTAGGCCGTTGCCGCTTTTGCCCGGCGGGTGGACGCCACCTTGCGGCGTCTGTTCTTGAGCAGGAGTTTTTCCAGTTCCTGCAACGCCTCACCCATGTATACCGCCATGCGTTGCATGCTAGGCAGGGTGTCGCGGCAGCCGGTGAAGCCGAAATTGAGGGTGTCGGCATAGCTCTGGCAGGTGATGTTCAAAGCCTGGCCGTGGGTGGCCAACGATACCGGGTAGGTCGCTTCCATTCGGCAACCGCGGAAATACATGTACTCACGCGGCCCCGGCACGTTGGAAATGGTGACGTTGAACACTGGCCGCGTACGCCCGGCCAGACCGGTCACCAGTGACAGGATGTAAGGCGCCATGATCAGCATGGTGTAATTGGTAATGGCGCTGGCCGGCAGGGACTGCAGATGTTCCTTGGCACGCTGTGTTGCTGCCTTTATGGCCTCAAGCCGCTTGAGCGGATCGGCCACGTCCGTACCCAGCGTGGACATGATGAAACTGATGGCATTGCCTGTGCCCTGATCATCCGCCGGACGCACCGACACCGGAATACCGGCCGTCAGCGTCCTGGCCGGAAGGGTATTGTTTTCTTTCAGGAAGCGGCGCAGCGAAGTACCGCAAAGCCAGAGCACGATGTCGTTCAAGGTGCAGTCTGCCGCCTTGGCCAGGTCCTTGAGTTGCTGCACGGAATACTGCTGAGTGGCGAAGCGGCGCTGCCCTGTAATCCGGCCGTTCAGTACCGACTTGGGCGCCTCGAACGGCACCGTCATGGGGTCGTTACGATCGCGCCCTGCCTTCACCACTTCGCCGATGGCCTTGAACAGCTTGGGTACGGAATTGATCTGACCCTTCAACGCGCCCATTGCGCCGTTCACGGCACTGGCGGTGGAGGCCACCGGCGACGAGGCAGAGGGCTTGCCCGGCTTCACTGACCAGAAAGCCGGGGTCTGCTCGTCCGCCGTGGCAGACAGCGTTCGCTGCAGCATACGCACACCGCTGACGCCGTCGATCAGGGAATGATGCATCTTGATGTACATGGCGAAGCGGTTGCCTTCCAACCCTTCGATGATGTGGCATTCCCATGGCGGGCGGCGGAAATCCAGCGGGTGGCTGTGCAGGCGCGATACCAGCACGCCCAGTTCGCGCTCACCGCCCGGCTTGGGCAGAGCCGAATGCCGCAGGTGGTAGTCGATGTCCAGGTCGTTGTCTTCCACCCAGGCATGCGCCAGGGTCTTCAGGCGTGGCGTACGCAGCTTCAGATTCCAGGGTGGATAGAACTCGGTGGTTTTCTTCAGATCGGCAATCACCTGCTGCAGGTAATCAGCAGGCGCATTGTCCGGCAGGCTGTAATACATCAGGCTGGCCACGTGCATCGGCGTTTCGTGGGACTCCACGTACAGCCAGGACGCATCCATCGGGCTCAAAGGTCTGGTCTTCATTCTCCCCACCCTGAATCTTGTCTAAGAAGTATCTTTACATCTTAGCAGCTATCCACCTTTTTTCTTCATGGCGCCCTTTACGCCCAGCAGCAAGGCATCACGCAGGTCCAGAGGCACGGAACGCCGGATGTGGCGGATGATGTCCTTGCGTACGCGCCGCTTGGTAATGCGATGCGCGGTCATGTCCAGTTCTTCCTTGAACTGTTGCGCCTTCTGCAGAGCACGCGCCTGCAGCTCGGAAGCGTCCACAACTTCATCGAAGAAACCGGCGCGATGGGCCGCCTCCACCGGGAAGTACTCAGCCAGAATGCCCGCACGCTGGAAGTCGGCCGGATTCAGCCGATGACGCAGCATGGCCTCAGCCACACGTGGTAACGGCAGGCCGATCGCCACCTCGTTGGCGGAGATCTTAAAGTCCCCACGGGCGCCAATGTTGTAATCGCCGGAGAGGAGCATGAAAACCCCCATGGCCAGTACATGACCGTTGCAGGCCATGATTACCGGATAGGGATATTCCAGAATACGGGCAGTGAGGCTATAACCCGCCTTGAGCATGGCAATGGTACGGGCGCCCCCGGATTTCATCACCTTGAGATCAAAGCCGGCGGAAAAGACTTCTTCGCGGCCGGTGAGGATCACGAAGGCTTCGTCTTTCTCCGCCTGGTCGAAAGCCGCGTAGATTTCCTTGAACATCTCGGGCGACAGCGCATTGCGCTTGCCGTCGTCCATGGTAATGGTGGCAATGCCATCCTTAAGTTCGTAAGTAACTCGTTTTTCAGACATTTTTCTAAAAGTCCCGACAAATGGATAACTTCAGCATACGCCACCGTATTGTGCCGTGCAGCAGTGCGGGTAATCTTCCATTCCCCGCAGTCCCTGTGCCGGGGTTTTGACAGAATCCGTCTAGAAAGCATCTCCGGGAATGCGTACCCAGCCTTCCATCAATACGCGGGCGCTGCGGCTCATGATGGCCTTGGTGGCTGTCCACTCGCCGTTTGTCTCTTTTGCTTCCGCGCCCACGCGCAAGGTGCCGGAGGGGTGACCGAAGGTTACAGCCTTCCGCTCGCCACCGCCGGCAGCCAGGTTGACCAGCGTGCCGGGAATAGCGGCAGCTGTACCGATCGCTACCGCGGCCGTACCCATCATGGCGTGATGTAATTTGCCCATGGACATGGCGCGTACGTTCAGGTCGATATCGCCCGCATCTATCAGCTTGCCACTGGACGCGGTGTAACCGGCCGGACCCGCGACAATGGCCACCTTGGGCGTGTGCTGACGTGCCGCCGCCTCATCCAGTTGCTTGATCAGCCCCATCTTCATGGCGCCATGAGCACGAATGGTTTCAAAGCGCGCCAGGGCAACCGGATCACTGTTGATATCGTCCTGCAACTCGGTGCCGGTGTAACCGATGTCTGCGGCATTGATGAACACGGTCGGAATGCCGGCATTGATCATGGTGGCCCTGAGCGTACCGACGCCCGGCACATCCAGTTCATCGACCAGGTTGCCGGTCGGGAACATGGAGCCCTCGCCGTCAGCCGGATCCATGAATTCGATCTGCACCTCGGCGGCCGGGAAGGTCACACCGTCCAGTTCGAAGTCGCCGGTTTCCTGCACTTCGCCATTGGTAATGGGCACATGCGCGACAATGGTCTTGCCGATATTCTTCTGCCAGATACGCACCGTGCAGACACCGTTTTCAGGAATGCGGCCGGCATCAACCAGGCCGTTGCTGATGGCGAAGGAACCCACCGCCGCCGTCAGATTGCCGCAGTTGCCGCTCCAGTCCACGAAGGCCTTGTCGATGGAGACCTGGCCGAACAGATAATCGACGTCGTGATTGGGTTGTTCGCTTTTCGCCAGGATCACGGTCTTGGAGGTGCTGGAAGTGGCGCCGCCCATACCGTCGGTCTGCTTGCCGTAAGGATCGGGACTGCCGATGACCCGCAGCAGTAACTTGTCGCGCGCCTCGCCCGGCACCTGCGCCACATCCGGCAGGTCGGTGAGCTTGAAGAACACGCCCTTGGAAGTGCCACCACGCATGTAGGTGGCGGGGATTTTGATTTGTGGTGCGTAGGTCATAACTTTCCTTTTGCTCCCTCTCCTAACCCTCTCCCACCAGGGGAGAGGGAATAAGAAATACGCCCGACGTATTTAACCCTTCCCCCGCGATGGGAGCAGGAACAAGGAGTGTCCCCGACGTATTTAGCCCCTCTCCCTCGAGGGGAGAGGGGTTGGGGAGAGGGTGTGAAAGCATGTCTACGCCGCCGCCTCCGATGCCAGAAACTCATTGGCAAACTTCTGCAGGATGCCGCCGGCCTTGTACACCGAAACTTCCTCGGCCGTATCCAGGCGGCAGATCATCGGCACTTCCACGGTCTCGCCGTTCTTGCGGTGGATGACCAGGGTCAGCTTGCCGCGCGGGCTGGGTTCGCCGACCACGTCGTAAACCTCGGTGCCGTCCAGTTCCAGCGTCTTGCGGGTGGTGCCTTCCTCGAACTGCAGGGGCATTACGCCCATGCCGATGAGGTTGGTGCGGTGAATGCGCTCGAAGCCCTCGGCGGCAATCGCCTCCACGCCGGCCAGGGCCACGCCCTTGGCGGCCCAGTCGCGCGATGAACCCTGCCCATAGTCGGCGCCCGCAACAATGATCAGCGGCTGCTTGCGTTCCATGTAGGTTTCGATGGCTTCCCACATGCGGGTCACCTTGCCCTCGGGCTCGATGCGGGCCAGCGAACCCTGGCGCACTTCGCCGTTTTCGTCAAGCACCATTTCATTGAACAGCTTGGGGTTGGCGAAAGTGGCGCGCTGCGCGGTGAGATGATCGCCACGGTGGGTCGCGTAGGAGTTGAAGTCCTCCTCGGGCAGACCCATCTTGTGCAGGTACTCGCCGGCCGCGCTGTCCATGAGGATGGCATTCGACGGTGACAGGTGATCGGTGGTGATGTTGTCCGGCAGAATCGCCAGCGGGCGCATGCCCTTGAGCGACTTTTCGCTGGCCATGGCGCCTTCCCAGTACGGCGGGCGGCGGATGTAGGTGCTCATCTCGCGCCATTCGTAGAGCGGGCTTTTCGACTTCTGCGCCGCCTTGTGCTCGAACATCGGGATGTACACGGAACGGAACTGTTCAGGCTTTACGCTCTGCTTCACGATGGCATCGATTTCCGCATCGTCCGGCCAGATGTCCTTCAGCGTGATCGGGTTGCCGTCCTGGTCATGGCCCAGCACATCCTTCTCGATGTCGAAGCGGATGGTGCCGGCAATGGCATAGGCCACCACCAGCGGCGGCGAAGCCAGGAAGGCCTGCTTGGCATAGGGGTGGATGCGGCCGTCGAAGTTGCGGTTACCGGACAGCACTGCCACCGAATACAGGTCGCGATCCACGACTTCTTTCTGGATTTTCGGATCCAGCGCGCCGGACATGCCGTTACAGGTGGTGCAGGCAAAGGCCACCACATCGAAGCCC
This sequence comes from uncultured Salinisphaerales bacterium, assembly GCA_913055805.1. GTDB lineage: Bacteria > Pseudomonadota > Gammaproteobacteria > Nevskiales > CAJXLF01 > CAJXLF01. The sequence goes on along the minus strand of CAJXLF010000001.1, from coordinate 438,887 downwards.
AGCTTCTGCAGCTCCGGCAGCAGGCCGGCTTCCTCCAGGTACATCTTCACGGTCTTGGAACCCGGCGCCAGCGAGGACTTCACCCAGGGCTTGCGGATCAGGCCCAGACGGTTGGCGTTGCGGGCAATCAGGCCGGCCGCGATCATGTTGCGCGGGTTGGAGGTGTTGGTGCAGCTGGTGATGGCGGCGATGATCACCGCGCCGTCAGGCATAAGCCCCTCTTCTTCGACCCATGCCTTCGCAATACCGCGGCTACCCAGTTCAGACACCGGCAGGCGGGCATGCGGGTTGGACGGGCCCGCCAGAGTGCGGCCCACGGCCGACATGTCGAACTTCAGCACACGCTGGTATTCGGCATTCTCCAGGCTATCGGCCCACAGGCCGGTTTCCTTCGCAAAGGTCTCGACCAGTTCCACCTGCTCGTCTTCACGGCCGGTGAGTTTCAGGTATTCAATGGTTTGCTCATCGATGTAGAACATACCGGCGGTAGCACCGTATTCCGGCGTCATGTTGGCTATGGTGGCGCGATCGCCCACGGTCAGGCTGCGGGCGCCCTCGCCGTAGAATTCCAGGTAGGCGCCGACGACCTTCTCCTGGCGCAGGAATTCGGTCAGCGAGAGCACCAGGTCAGTACCGGTGATGCCGGGCTGCAGCTTGCCGGTCAGTTCCACGCCGATGATATCCGGCACGCGCATCATGGAAGGGTTGCCCAGCATGACGTTCTCGGCTTCCAGGCCGCCCACGCCAACCGAGATCACGCCCAGCGCATCGACCATCGGCGTATGGCTGTCGGTGCCCACGCAAGTGTCAACGAAGGCAACTCGCTCACCTGTGCCGGCGTCCTGCACCTGCACTACCGGCGACATCTTTTCCAGGTTGATCTGATGCATGATGCCGTTGCCCGGAGGAATCACATCGACGTTCTCGAACGCGGTCTTGGTCCAGTTGATGAAGTGGAAGCGGTCGGCATTGCGGCGCTCCTCGACTTCACGGTTCTTTTCAAAGGCGCCTTCCTCGAAGCCCGGATGCTCCACGGCCAGCGAGTGGTCAACGATCAGCTGGGTCGGCACCACCGGGTTCACCTTGGAAGGGTCACCACCCTTCTCGGCAATCGCGTCGCGCAAGCCGGCGAGGTCAACGAGAGCCGTCTGGCCAAGAATGTCGTGGCACACCACGCGGCAGGGATACCAGGGAAAATCCAGCTCCTGCTTGTTCTCGATGATCTGTTTCAGTGCGTCTGTCAGTTCGGCTGGATTGCAGCGTCGAACGAGGTTTTCGGCCAATACGCGGGAGGTGAACGGCAGCTTGTCGTAAGCGCCGGGCTGGATGGCATCGACCGCTTCGCGGGTGTCGAAGTATTTGAGGTCGGTACCGGGCAGGGATTTAAGGTGTTCGCTGTTCATGATGTCGCCAGAAGCCTCGAAATGAGGAGCGTTATTTTGCCTGAGCGACTATGCGTTTCCCAAATTTCTTTGTATTCAATGAGTTAGGCGAACACCGCGCGCAGGCGCGAGTGGTTTAAATCATAAATATCAATAACTTAGGATCTTTTGGCGCCTTCAATAAAATTGCGCAGAAAACTCTGCATGGCGGTAATCGCGGCTTCTTTGTATTGGGGCGTAATCCGGCCGTGCTCGAAGAAGGAACGGCGAAAACAGGTCACCCCCAGATCCGTCGTCAAAGTCGCCACATCGGGCTCCTTAGGAATGGCAATGCCACGGCTCTCCAGCATGCCCCGGGCCAGATTACCCAGGCGATTGATGGTCATCTCCTGGGCACGGTAGCTGTCATCGGTAACCGCGCCACCGAGCATAAGCAAACGTGCCGCAACGTTGCCCTCGTAAAACTCCACCGCCAGATCCACTTCCACCTTGATGGCCTCATGCCAGGGCAGACTTGCAAGACGTTCAGCCTGCGCCTGATACATAGTCTCCATGGTGGTGAGGTAGCGTTCGGCCAACGCATTCATTAATGCGTAGGGCGTGGGGAAATAGCTGTAGACACTGCCGCGTGTAATGCCCAGGCGCTCCGCCAGAACGGGTATGGAGAAGCCCGAAATGCCGGATTGCACCAGCAGGTTCTCTGCCTCCCTCAAAATAGCTTCGAAACGGTCGCGGGCCCGTTGTTGAGTCGGCTCCCTGGCCACAGCCTGGGGATCGAGGGCGAAACTGGTGTCGTTACTCATGAAAATCTATCTTATCCATTAATTGACATTTGTCAATTAATGATCCAACATAACATTTGTTAGTTTCCAGAAACCGGGCATTGCATACGTCCCGGACCGGGTATTCGGAGGAGAGCATGGCGCCCTTTCATTCCTTGGTTGAGTCCAATTGGAAAAATCTTTTCCTGTTCGCCTTGATTGTCGGCCTGGCCGCCTGTGGCGGAGGAGACAGCAGCGGCGAACCCCAGGGCAGTACCAATAATACCGGCAACGGCACAGGCGGGAATACCGAATTTTCCAGCTCTGCGGAATTTTTCGATGCCCGTATAGCACCGCGCATGGATTTTTGCCGCACCTGTCATATTCCCGGAGGCGTGGCCGACGTTGAAGACGGCAAGCGCTTCATGCTCTCTTCCAACAGCGGTGACGACTACGCCAACCTGCAAGCCGCCTGGGAGGCGCTGGGGGGCGGTGTGGAAGATAACCTTCTTATTATTGAAAACGCCGACAAAGCCGAACCTCATAGCGGCGGCAAAAACTGGCCGGCCGGTTCGGATGCCTATAACGACATGATCACTCTGCTCAGTTGCTGGGATGATCCCACCAACTGCGTGCTCAGCGCCGTTGGCGATGTGCTGGACAGCCTGCCTCTGCTCGGCGAGCACAGGGGCGGCAGCGTCTGGAGCAACTACTGCGAAGGCAAGGACGACGCAGCCGTGCTGCCGACCGATCCGCGCAAACTGATCGTGCCCGGCGTCAACGAAGGCCTCGCTGTGGGCTTCAATGCCTGGTGGTCGGATTGCGGCAACCTCATTCCCCACCCCACCACCTGCGGCGAACTGCGTGAACAGTCTGAAAAGGGTTGGGTCATCGCCCATGGGCAAGGGCATGTGGACTCGCCGATATCCTTTGCCGGCGGCGCGCCTGACCCCTCAGGTTTGCCCGCCGCGGACTACAACAATCTCTGGGAAATCTGGGGCCTGTCTGAACGCCCCGATAATTTCGACCAGCTGGTAGCGGAACGCTATGGCTCCCCGCTGAATCCCGAACGCAATCCCTATCCGCTGCCGGGGGAAGATCCGAACGCCACCGATGGCGGCTCAGGGCAGCTGCCCATGGCCTTCACCCAGATTCGTGAAGACGACGGCACCTGGACCGGTGAGATAGGTCAGAAGGTCTGCATCTTCTGTCACAACGGTCAACTGGGCACCGCCGATGACGGACCCGGTCTTGGACCACAGCTGGGCGGCGCCGGCGCCACCGGTGATTTCACCGTGGCCAGCTATGACTTCGGACAGGCGGGTGACCCGCTGTCCTCGCTGCTGTCCGGTATCACCATTGCCACCAATCGCGGCACCGGCGCGATTGATTTCTTCCAGCTGGCCTTCGTACTGTTCAGTGGCGGCGACCCCAGCCTGCTGGTCAATGAAAAAATCGTCTTCAGCCAGGCCATCGGCACCATCAAGAGCCCGCCGTGGTGGAATCTGGCCTACCGGCCACAGAAATTCCACGGCGCGGTGCTACCCACCGATTCCTCACGCATCGACATGGCGGCTTACTACGATCTTGCTGGCAGCTACATGGGCCGCGACGCCATTGCCTGGGTCGACAACCACGCTGGTCATTTCCAGACCTGGGCCGAAACCCAGGCACCCCCGCCCTATCCCGGCGAGGTGGACATGGCACTGGCGGAACAGGGCGCCGTTCTGTTCCACAGCAAGGACCTGTGGGCGGAAGAAGGCAATCCCGCGCCCCGACCAGACAAGGGCAATGGCTCCTGCGCAGGTTGCCATGGTGTCTATTCACCGCGGTATGCGCATGACCCGGCCTATCTGGAAACACCCGAACTGATGGGCGTAGCCGCCTATTCCCTGCCCATGTCGGTGGTACGCACCGACTCGGTCTATGCCGATGCCATGCAGAGCTTGCGCAGACCTGATGGCAGTGTCAGCGACGCCATCATGGACATCCCCATTTCCTCCTACTGCGGTCTGGGCAATGCCGGCTCTACCGAAAACAACACCCCCATCCTGCTGGCGCCACCCCTGTGGGGCACCTGGGCCTCGGCGCCGTATTTCCATAACGGTTCGGTCCCGAATATCTGGGGTGTGCTTGATCCGTCATCCGAACGCCCGCGTATCTGGCGACGGGTATCGGCGCCGGCCCGCGAGGATCAGGTCGGCCAGGTGGTCATGGGGTATGACACGGACCTGGATCGTGCCTACGACCACGAAAAACTCGGCTGGAAATATGACGAAATCACCTGTGGCCAGACCGGTACAACGCCGTTTGTGGACTGCGACCCTATGAACCCGGATCAGGCCCCGATACTGGAGCAGGTGCTGGGCGAGTTGTACACCAATATCGCCATCCTCTGGAACTTGCCCAGGGCAGACATGATCGGCATGTCCAATGCCCAGGTGGAAGCACGCAAGATCTACAACACCAATGAATACAGCCAGGGCAATCAGGGCCACGACTTTGCAGCCGTGCTGACTGATGCCGAACGACGCGCCATCATCGAATATCTGAAGACCCTCTGATTTAACCCGTCCTCCAAACCGGGATACCGCCCTCGCCTGAAGGCAGGGCGGTTTTTTTATTTGCATCGTTTATCTGTATCGCTCAATAATTGACAAATGTCATTTTGTAATTTAATTTTGACATTTGTCACATAACAATTGCTGCACTGCAGCCGCGCGTGCGGGAGAGGAAGGTCATGCACCAGTCTGTCGGCAAGTTTTGCCGTGTTGCTTTGCTCAGTCTATTGATAACAGCCTGCGGCGGGGAAAGTGGTGGCGAACCGCATGGTTCGACAGAAACGCAAAACAATTCCGGCGGCGAAAACACGAGCTTTGAAAACAGCGAAGCTTTCTTCAACAGCCGTATAGCACCGCGTATGGATTTCTGCCGCACCTGCCATATTCCGGGCGGCGTGGCCGATGTCGAAGATGGCAAGCGCTTCATGCTCTCCTCCAACAGTGGCGATGACTACGCCAACCTGCTGGCGGCCTGGGAGGCACTCGGCGGTGGTGTAGAAGATAACCTGCTGATTATCGAAAACGCCGACATGGCCGAGCCCCACAGTGGCGGCAAGAACTGGCCTGTCGGCAGTGCGGCCCATGACGACATGGTGACACTGCTGAGCTGCTGGGATGATCCGCTGAACTGCGTATTCAACGCCGTGGGCGAGGTGCTCGATGAACTGCCCCTGCTGGGCAGCAGCCACGGTGGCCACGCCTGGTTCGATTACTGCGCCGGCGACGGCACGGCGGAAAATCCGGCCAAACCGGATAACGCCATTCTCCCCGCGGATCCCCGCTCCCTGGTGCAGCCGGGCATCAGCGATGGCAAGGCCGTGCATTTCAATTTCCACTGGAAAGATTGCCACACAGATCCCGAGCATGTGAACGAACGCCCGCATCCCGAAACCTGCGGCGAACTGCGGCAAAGCTACGCGCGCGGCGCCGTTCTGATGGAAGGCAAGGGACAGGTCGGCACCGGCACCACCTTTGCCGGCAGCCAGCCCAATGGCTATGCCGCCTACCCTGCCGAGCAACATAACCTTCTGTGGGTCATCTGGGGCCTGACCGAACGCCCGGACAACTTCGATGAACTCTTCGCCGAACGCTACGGCTTTGGCGAAGTGGACCCTGAAAACCCCTATCCACTATCGGGCGAAGATCCGAACCAGACGAATGGCGGCAGCGGCCGTCTGCCTGTGGGCATGACCCAGACCCGTAATCCCGACGGCACCTGGACAGGCAATGTCAGCACCAACTGTCAGGGTTGTCACAGTACCGTGGTCGGCACCGCCGAGGATGGTCCGGGACTGGGCACGGTTTACGGCGCCGGTGGCAGCCTGCTGGATGCGGCGGTGGCCAGCGCCGACATCATGCTGCTTGGCAACCCGGCCGGCGTCGCCATTGACCGGCTGGGCCTGGGCGGTCGCGTGCGGGGCACCAACAACGCCCAGTTCTCGAATATTACGGCCGCTGCCGGCATTTCCTCACCCGAACAATTCCAGGGGGTGATCACCAATGGTTCTACTGCCACCGGTGATACACCGGCCTGGTGGAACGTCGGGCACCGGCCGCTCAAATTTGTCGATGGCATGTTCCCCGGCGATGCAGTGCGTGTGGACTTCGCGCTTTACACGCCCTTGCTGGACAAGCGTCCTTTCCCGACCCTCGTGACGGACGGGCCTGATGCGGTATACGCCTGGGTGTCCGAGCATGTGCAGGACGCGGACCACTGGATCATGGGACAGAAATCCCCGGCCTATCCCCTGCCGGTCGATACCGATCTTGCCGAACAGGGGGCAGTGCTGTTCCACAGCAAGGATCTGTGGGCCGATGAGGCGCAAAACCCCAGCCCCCGGCCGGCCGGTGGTAATGGCTCCTGCGCTTCCTGCCATGGCGCCTACTCACCCCGTTATGTAAATGATCCGGCTTATCTGGCGGATCCGGCGCTGGAAGGCATCGCTTCCTATGTCGTGCCCATGAGCATTATAGGTACCGATGCGGTGCGCTCGGAGACCTACAACGAAGGCACCAACCAGGCCATATCCAGCAGCTTTGTGGGGTATCCGGAAACAGCCGGCACGGATCAGGATTGCCGGGTACAGAACATGGATGCCCTGCGTGGCGACCGCGAAAAAGGTTATGGCGCACCGCCGCTGTATGGTGTGTGGGCGTCTGCGCCCTACTTCCATAACGGGTCAGTGCCCAACGTGCGCCAGGTACTCAAGCCCGAAGGCCGTCCGCAGATCTGGCGGCGCTTGTCGAAGCCGGCGCGCGCCGATCAGGAAGGCCAGGTCATCATGGGTTTTGATACCGATCTCGACCGCGCCTATGACCAGGCGAACCTGGGCTGGCGCTACGAAGAACTTGAATGCGGCTCAGGCGCGTTGCCCTACCTGGCCTGCACGCCGCTGGACCCGGTGAATCCGGCCCTGCAGATGCTGCTGGATCAGCTGTACGGTAACCTGCTCGGCGCCTGGAACATCACCAATCCGCCCAAGTTCAGCAACGCCGATATTGAAGAAAGGAAAATCTACAACACCGGCATGTTCAGTCAGGGCAACCAGGGTCATGAGTTCAGCAGCGTGCTCAGCGACCAGGAAGTCACGGCGATTATTGAATACTTGAAGACGCTCTGATCCAGACATAAAAAAGGCCGGCTCAATGAGCCGGCCTTTTTAGTTGCCTCGGACTTATTCCCAGATCACCTTTGAACGCGCGCCCAGCCACTGACTGACGTTCGGCGCGTAGCGTTCCTCGATCACGTTGCGCCGAATCTTCATGGTCGGCGTCAGCATGCCGTTCTCGATACCCCAGGGCTCTTTCACCACCACAGCGCAGGCCATCTGCTCATGCGGGTCCAGCGTCGCGTTGACTTCATCCAGCAGATCGGAAAGTTCCTGTTCGACTGCGGTCTTGTTCAGACCGTTACTCAGTGCAGCCTGAGTGTCTTCGCCGAGCAGAACCAGGGCAAAGGTGGCAGGCTGGTCCGCGCCGCAAACGCAGGACACTTCCACACGCGGATGTGCCCCGAGCTTGTTCTCGATCGGCACCGGCGCTACATACTTGCCCTTGCTGGTCTTGAACAGATCCTTCACGCGGCCGGTAATACGCAGGCGACCTTGCTCGTCGATTTCGCCCATGTCACCGGTCTTGAAGTAACCGTCCTCGGTCATGTCTTCAGCCGTTTTATCCGGCTGCTTGTAGTAACCCATCATCTGACCGGGGCTCTTGATTTCGATTTCGCCGGTATCCGGATTGATACGGCAGTCCACGCCGTCATTGGCATGCCCCACATAGCCGACGCGCGCCTTGCCCGGACGGGTGAAGTGCGAGTAGGCCATGTTTTCACTCATGCCATAGGCTTCGAGCAGTTCCAGGCCCAGGTCGCGATACCACTGGATAATCGGTGGTGGCAGCGGCGCGGCGCCGGTCAGGGCGATACGCACGTTCTCCAGTCCCAGTCCTTCCAGAATCTTGCCCTTGACCTTCTTGCCCAGAAACGGAATGCGGAACAGCTTCTTCTGCTTCTTCAACGGCATCTTGTCGCAGACCGCCAGATGGAACTTGGTCCACAGGCGCGGTACCGAGAAGAAAATGGTCGGGCGCGCACGCTTGAGATCGTTGACGAAAGTCTCCAGGGACTCGGCGAAATAGACACGGAAGCCGAAGTAAGTGGAGTTATTGCCCACCACAATGCGTTCGGCGACATGCGCCAGCGGCAGGTAGGACAACATGCGGTCGTCCGGGCCCACCGGCACAATGTCGCTCATCAGCGTGCCGACCACGCGGAAAGAATTGAAACTCTGCATCACACCCTTGGGCCGGCCGGTGCTGCCCGAGGTGTAGACAATCGTCGCCAGCTCGTCGAAACCCCGGTTGGGCTCACCCTGCATGGGCTCCGTGGCAGCGATGATGTCGTCCCAGGTCTTGCAGTTATCCGCACGCGGATTTTCCGGCGACAGCGGCAGACTGATGATGGACATATCGGCCGGCACACCGGACTTCATGCTGTCCCAGTCATCCAGTTTGCCCACGAACAACAGCTTCGATTCGCTGTGCTCGAGGATGTACTGCACGGTGTCGGCATTCAGCGTCGGATACAACGGTACGCTGGCATGGCCCGCCATCCAGATGGCCCAGTCGGCAATCAGCCAGTGGGCGGAGTTCTTGCCCAGAATGGCAATCTGGCTTTTCGGCGGCAGGTTCAGAGACTGCAGGTACGCCGCCATACGGCGTGCCTGGTCCATGGCCTGCTTCCAGGTATATTCCCGGACTTCACCATTGCCGAATGGCTGTACAAAATGGACTTCGTCGGGACTGTTCTTTTCCCAGTGGTAAAGGCAATCCAGCGGCGTTTTTTCGCCAAGATTTTCGATCATGTCTCCCCCCGGAGATGTCTCGCGTGTCAGTAAAGGGTTAAATCTAATCGCTGCAGAAGCTGCGCGCCAGTCATCCTGTAAAAACCCTTACCCGAGAATGTCCCGGGAGATGATTTCTTTCATGATTTCGGAGGTGCCGGCGGCAATGCGGCCGATGCGCTCGTCCTGGTACAGGCGGCAAATCGGATATTCCTCCATATAGCCGTTGCCGCCGTGAAGCTGCACGCCTTCGTCGACAGCGCGGCCAAACAGTTCCGATGAAAACAGCTTCACGCGGGCGGCATCAACCGGTGACAGTTCACCCGCGTTATGCGCTTCCACCGCCTTGTCGAGATAGGCCCAGCCCATATCGACTTCCATATCCAGTTCCGCCAGCTTGAAGCGGGTATTCTGGAATTTGGACAGGGGTTTGCCGAAAACCTTGCGTTCCTGCACGTAGTTTTTGGTCAGATCCAGTGCATAAGCCGCACCGGCGATGTTGCCGGTGGCGGCAATCAGGCGTTCCTCGGCCAGGCCTTGCATGAGATGGTAGAAACCGCCGTTGACCTGACCCAGCACATTCGCTTTGGGAATCTTCACGTCCTTGAAAAACAGCTCGGCCGTGTCCTGGGATTTCAGCCCCATTTTCTTGAGATTGCGGCCGCGCTCAAAACCTTGCATGCCGCGTTCCACCAGAAACAGCGTGACGCCATGCGAATTCTCCGGATCGGTCTTGGCCGCCACAATGACCACGTCGGCCAGGATGCCATTGGAAATGAAGGTCTTCTGGCCGTTCAGCAACCAATGATCGCCCCTGTCTTCGGCACGGCTCTTCATGCCGGCCAGATCCGAACCGGCATCAGGCTCGGTCATGGCAATGGCCAGAATTGATTCGCCGGTAATACACCCGGGCAAAAAGCGCTGCTTCTGCTCTTCCGTACCGAAATTGCCGATATAGGGGCCGAACATGCGGCTGTGCATGCTCATGAAGAAGCCGGAATCACCATAGCGGGCATTCTCCTCGATGAGAATCTGCTCGTAGCGAAAGTCCTTCAGGCCCAGGCCGCCATATGCCTCATCCGCCCAGATACACAGCAAACCGGCCTCACCGGCCTTGAGGAAGGCTTCCCTGTCGACCATGCCGGCTTCCCGCCAGCGCTCCCAGTTGGGGGCGATTTCCTTCTGGAAAAATTTGCGGGCGTTATCGCGAAACAGTTCCATGTCCGCGTCGAAAGCATTGCGTTTCATGTGTTCTCCTGGCCGGTGCGGCCACAAAAAACTGCCGGCCCGCAGGCCGGCAAATGAGCAGTGAGATTCTTTACTTGGTAGCGCGTTTTACAACCGCGCTGGGCTCGAAGTCCTTGTCGCGGAATTCCACCGAGAAATCATTCGGCGCATCTTCGTTGGCCATGGCGGTTACAAAGTAACGACCGGAATTGAAGTGGTAGATCACTTCCGGCACGCCACCCACCGACTGCACGTTGTAGGCGTAGATGGTGTGGCCTTCCTGCAGCTGCATCAGCTCACCGCGCGAATCGTAGTTGTCGATAGCGGAGGGATAGTAGGAATCCTCATCGATATACATGCGGCGTTTGTGGAAGGTGTGATTGGTGCCCTCGCGAATATTCGACTCCACCACCCATACGCGATGCTTTTCGTAACGGGGCAAGTCCTGGTTGAGATGGAAAGGCGCCGCCATATCGTCGTAACTGACTTCCTTGCTGGCGATCTTGTTGGAGTTGTAGGGAATGAGCATTTCCTTCTTGCCCAGCAGCTTCCAGGTGAAGCGCTCCATCACGCCGTTGTACATGTCGACCTGGTCGTAGAACTGATGACCGTCGGTGCCCTCGTAGGGTCCGTCGCAGCATACGGCGGGGGCCCGGCGAATACGGCGCAGACCGGGCGAATACAGCCAGGCCTGACGACCTTCCGAGCCGGTACCGGCACGCTCATGCACCAGAATCATGGTGCCGGCCATGCGCGGCGGTTCCAGGGTCTGTGAGAAGTACTTGATGAACAGGCCGCTGTCCTTCATCAACGGCACCGGCTCCTTGTCTTCCGGCAACGCATAGTAGAACTTGGCCTCCTCGATGATCTTGGTCAGCTGATAGCTGCCGTCGCGCTGCACGATCATCTGGTTGTTGTACCGCACCACATCGGAGCCGCGATAACGCACGCGGTGATTCCATACCACCTCGGCGCCTGACTGTGGAATCGGGAAGGTGAAGCCGATCTTGCAGTTGTCCGGGTTATCCGTGCCAATCAACTCGCAGTTGGTGGCATTCCACTTCGTCCACGTCTCGACGAAGTCAGGAAACTTCACCGGCCGGTGACTCGGATAGACATTCATCTTGTAGGTGTCGTAGTTCTCCAGCAGATACTTGTGACCATCACTGAGCATCTCTGCATACTCGGCCATATTGGCCTTGGTGATGGTGTAGAGCGGTTGCTCGGCGTCATAGGCCGGATTGCTCGGATACTCGCCGGACAATTTGCCGCGCTGCTCGGCAGGTTCCCAGGCCGGAATACTGCCATCGGCATTGGCAGCTTTCTCGGCGCCAACGGGAGTCAGGCTGTCACCCAACTTGGCCGCCTCTTCCGGCGACACCTTGGCCTGGACATTGAGCGCGAACAGTAACGCGCCGATCAGGGTGAGGGTTCTCAACATGTCTTCACTCCAAACTAGAACTGATATTTCACAAAGGCGCGGACGTTGTCACGGTCGCGCAACAGATTTGCCTTGCCGCCGCCGGCGAAGAACTGGTAACCCAGGTTGAACGACCAGTTTGATTTATAGCGTATTTCCAGCCCCGCATCGCCGATCTTGCGCCCCTCCACAAAATTGGAGGCCAGGCCCGGCGAGGTACCGCCCACATCGTGCTTGAATACCAGCAGCGGCTGCAGGCTGATGCCGGGCAGCACCGACTCGTAGCGAATCGCCGTAATAATGGCGTAGCCATAGGACCATTCATCCGGGTACAGATCCAGGTCTTCCTGGTGGGGATTGAATCTGAGGCCGTCCGGGCCGAACGAGCAAGCCTGGTTAGTGGAACAGGCCTGGCGCGACCGGTCAGCCCCGGAACCATCGGCGCCGGCACTGGCATGCAGATAGGTACCGGGCGCTTCCAGTTGCAGCACATCCAGCGCCGGAATATCCGGCACCCAGGTCGCCCCGGTTTCAAACAACAGCAGGATCTGGTCAGAGCGCAACAGCTTTGAAGCCCAGTGTGTGGAGCCCATGATGTAGGTGCCGCCCAGATTGAGCTGGTAGGTATCGAAATATTCCCAGCCGCGGATATAGGAACTGCCGGGATTCAGACCCAGTGTGCCGCCACGATAGGGAATAATGAAGTTGGGAAAGAAGCGGCCGGCGCCCGCCATGTGCCCCACGATGAGGTCATAGGTATCGGTATAGCCGCCCGGAGTGCCATTGGCATCCACTACGAAATTACTGGGTTGATACAGGCCGGTACTGCCATCCGGGTAGACGCCGACACCCGGCGTCGAGCCGGGACAGCCGGTTTCCGGCAGATGGCAGTTACTGGCAGCCGGGCCGAAACCGGCCAGGGCCAGATCCTCGGCATCCACCTGCAGCGGCGCATCCGGCCGGTAGGCCACTTCGCCCTGGATAGCCAGGTCGCCAAACACCGTGTTGAAGCTGATACCCCACATTTCGATATCTTCAGGGTATTCGAGCTGGATGCCGATCTTGTCGAAATTCACCGCGTCACTGGTGGCTTCCAGCGGCTCGTTGGGTTGCAGCAAGGCATGGAACAGCGGCGTATCCGGACAGGCCAGCAGGAACTCCGCAGTATTGCTGGTGTTCTTGGCACAACCTTCCGGCACCGAGATGATGCTCAGGTAAGGTACGCGCGAATGGTAGTTCATGTAATAGAACGCCAGCTCGGTACCGTCGTTCAGCCATTCTGCGTAATGACGCAACCAGACACCGTACTGGCCGCCATCCCTGGGTTCACGATCGCTCAAACGGCGGGCGGCCCCCGAAGTATTGGTCAGACCCGACAGGGGGTTGTCCAGAAGCACGGCCACCCGGTCAGGGTCTTCAGCAACGGCACCAAAACCCAGATTGAGGGTGCGCATGGCGTTGTTACTGCCGATATCCAGCGGCGAGTAATAGGAACCCGGCGCCGGAACTTCCAGGGGCTCCCATTCCAGCTGGTAGAAAGCCGAAATCTGGGTGGAATCATTCAATCCGGTCGACAGGTTGATCATGTTGACTGGCGTAAACACCTCTTCAAGGATATTGCCCACACGGAAGAAGTTGTTACCGTTGATCGGGTTACCCTGACTCAGAGAGTCGAACACGAGCAGGGTGGATTCGCCCCAGTTCACGGTTTGCCGGCCTATGCGGAAGTTCAGTTCCCGGTCACCCCATGGCAGATCGATATCGCCGTAGACATTAATGTCCAGCAGCTGCAGGTCACTGCCAATCTGACGCAGGGTTTCATTGTCATCGCGCTTGTTACGCACCACGCCGCCCTTGCCATAGACAATACCGCAAGGCCCGCCGCTGGGATTACGGTCCGCCGGACAGGGGGTGGAATCGATACGCGCCGTAGTCACCGGCAAGCCGACAGGCAGTCCCGCAGTCGGCACCAGTTCGTCGCCGGGGGTGGAAACCTCGCCCACCCGCAGGCGGTTTTCCCGGGTAACGCGGTTGGGGTGATACTCGCGGAAGCTTTCATTGACCAGGTCATAGAAATACAGGCCGCGAATGAAGAAGCCGTAGTCCGCCCAGCTCAGCGTCAGATCCTGGGTGATCTTGAACGGCGCCTGGGTCATGTCGTACTGGTCGTAGTTCAGGTTGCCGTCGTCTGCATTGGTGGTGAACTGCCCGGCCCCGCTGACCAGGCGGTCGGCGGTAAAGGTCTGATCGCGGAACAGCCCCTGGCAGGATTGATAGAGAATGCCGCCGTCCGGCGCACGGCCGCAGAGGTCCGGATTGTTGTTGGCCTTGCCCACCAGATCTTCCGAGCGCTCTTCAATACGCCAGGCTGCGCCCAGTGTCAGCGTGGTATTGAGCACCCCGTAGACCTTTTCATCGCCGAAGGCCTCGAAATTGAAACTGATGGCTGCGACCCTGCCAGGCAACAGACTGAGCAGTAATACAAGGCACAGCGAGTAGCCGGCCCTGCGGGCTATGGATTTATTGATATGTCTCACACTCTCTCCCCCGGCAACGAACTGCGTCACCCCACACAACGCAGACGAACGAAGTAACATTTGTTATGTTCGAATAATTTCTGACATTTGTCAATTATTCACAAATTTTCCTGCTTGTGAAGCCCCCGGAATTAATTTGCATAAAAAACTCCGAAGCCAAGCCGAAATCAGCGTTGTCCAGAAACTAGTCGTAGCTCTAGCCGGCGTGACGACCTCGTGATCATGCACCCTGTTGTAGACCACCCTCACCCCGGCTTTTCGATAAAGCCGCAAATTGCAGCCAGCTGATAATCGACTTACTGACTGAACGCACAAGTTGAGAAAGCCGGTCCGGGGAGTATGATTCGGCAATAACCTGACTGCCCCGGCAGCAAAGACAAGGATTGAACATGAGCGAACCTCAATACGACATCGTCATCTTTGGCGCCACCAGTTTTGTGGGCCAGATTCTCTGTCGCTACATGGCTGAACGGCATGGGAGCAAGGGCGAACTGAGCTGGGCCATTGCCGGCCGCTCGGAACTGAAACTGGCCGAAGTGCGTTCCTCTCTGAGCATGGCTGCCGACGAACTGGATCTCATTGTTGCGGATGCCGCCGATGAGGCTGCGCTCAAACGGCTCTGCGACCAGACCCGTGTCGTTATCTCTACCGTTGGCCCCTATGCCCTGTATGGCGAACCGCTGCTGAAGGTCTGCACGGAAACAGGCACGGATTATTGCGACCTCACCGGCGAGGTCCAGTGGATCAAACGCATGATCGACAAATACGAAGCGGGCGCGAAAAAGTCGGGCGCCCGCATCGTGCACTGCAGTGGTTTCGACTCCATCCCCTCGGACCTGGGCGTACTGCATCTGCAACAGCAGGCGCAGAAGCGTTTCGGCACGCACTGCCGCCGGGTCAAGATGCGGGTCAAAGGCCTCAGCGGCACCTTTTCCGGCGGCACCGTAGCCAGCATGATCAATGCCTTCCGCGAGGTCAGCAAGGACCCGGAAGTCAGAAAAATACTGGCCAACCCCTTTGCCCTCTGCCCGCCCGGCAGCCCGGCTCACGCCCGGCAACCCAACGTAAAATTCGCCGAGTTCGATCCCGACTCGGATGCCTGGGTGGCCCCCTTCATCATGGCGGCCATCAACACCCGCATCGTGCACCGTTCAAATGCGTTGTCCGGTTATGCCTATGGGCAGGATTTTATTTACGACGAGGCCATGCTGACCGGCAGGGGCGTCAAGGGCCGCATGGGGGCCATGGGTTTCAGTTCAGGCCTGGGCGCGTTCGTGCTGGGGGTTGCCCTGCCACCCACCCGCTGGGTGCTGGAGAAATTCGTAGTGCCCAAACCGGGCGAGGGACCCAGTCCCGAGGCACAGGAACGTGGCTACTTCGACCTGATCTTCATCGGCAAAACCGCTCAGGGCGAAACGCTGAAAACCCGAGTGACCGGCGACCGCGATCCGGGCTACGGCTCCACCGCCAAGATGCTGGGCGAAGCCGGCGCCTGCCTGGCCTCGATCAGCAAAGCAGACAAAGCGGGCGGCTTCTGGACGCCGGCCACCATTTACGGTGACGACCTGCTGCAGCGGCTGCAGACGCATGCGGGTTTGACATTCGAGGTGCTGGATTAGACTCAGCCTGCCGGAATCTGGCGTGGTTTCCGGATAATGGCTGCGCCATTTCCGGAATGACGCGCACGCTCACAATCCAGCATCACGAACGGCGCGCACCACAATTCCAGCACAGGTGGAAAACCCCTTCCACCTGCTCGTTGCATTTGGCACAGGTCCAGTCCGGACCATGATCCCGTTCCGCGTCGCGGATAAATTCGGCCACCAGTTCCCGGGCACGGCGCTCGTTATGCGCGTTCAGTATCCAGAGTTCCGGCCAACACTCGATCAACGGCAGCTCACCCATACCCGAGCTGAGGTGCTCGTTGCGTAGAATGCAGGCAATGCCCTCGGATTCCAGCAACGTTTTGACAAACGAGACCGCTGGCAGGGACTCGGCGGTGTATACGCGGATCATTGCCTAACAATAGCAAGCGCAAGCGTAATTCTGCTGACACCGGAAAGGACAATTGTCCTTTTGATGGGTGTTTGGGTTATCCTATGGACCATGAACGCTGTACTCGACGATCTCGCCACACCCCGCACGCCGCAACAGGACCGCTCCCGCGAACGCTTTGAGAAAGTGGTTGCCGAAGCCGACAAGCTCCTGGCCGAATCCGGTCTGAGCGGATTTTCCATCCCTACTCTGGCCGAGCGACTGGGTTTTACCCGCCGCAGCATCTACATGTTCTTCCCCACCCCCTATGCGGTGCTGAATGAACTGACGCGGCGTTATATCGACAGGATGCAGAGCGAGATTCTGGAAATCACCCCCGCTCTGGGCGACAAATCCGTAGAAGAACTGCTGGTGAAGGTTGTTTTCGCTTCTGCCGATTTCCATAACCGCAATCCGGTGGGACGCCTGCTGATTCTTGGCGGCGCCGTAACCGACCGCAGCTTCAAGGCACAGGAATTATTCGTCCACCACCTGGGCCGTATTGCACGCCAACTCATGGAAGCCCGCGGGCTCAAGGTCCCGGCTGCCCCGCCGGATATCCCCGCTATCGCCGTGGAAATCGGCACCTCAAGCTTCCGCCTGTCGCATGCCCTGCATGGCGAGATCATCGAGGAATACAAGGTGGAAGCCGCCTACAGCATGCTGCTGTATCTGGCCGAATTTGCCGACTACCAGGTTACCCGCCAACGGGTGCGGGAACTGGCTGAATAGCACCACATAGAAAAACGCCGCCCGGCAGGAGGCGGCGTAGATCTCGGCAGGAGATATAAAAGGCCGGGGCTGCTCGCTCCGGTTCTACTTATAATGTTTTCAAGTATTCGATAATAGCAGCCCTTTCGGTCTCTGTCAGAACATCCGAGAAGCTGTGTCCGCCCTTGCCATTACCCAGGATGCGGGTGTCGTAGACCAGTCGCTTGTCGATGGAACCCGGGGATGGATCCGGAATACTGATCAACCCTGCCCAGCTCAACGTACTGTTGAGGAAATTCTGGAACAACTGCGGAAACGACGGCCCCTCCTCGTCCACCGGGTTGCAGTTCATGTTGCTGTCGCCCGGGATGTCGCCACAGGCCAGCACCGTGTGCTTCCAGCCTACGGCCTCATGATCGTAGGCCCGCTCCAGGCTCTGGTCGAAGCCCTTCACATTGCCGTCTTCCTGGATCATGCGCTGCCAGATGGCGGGGCGGGTTTCCGAATCCAGCACCTGTGCCAGAGTCGGCACTGAGCCGTTATGGAGATACGGCGCGGTGGCCCACACGCCGTACAAGGGCGGCGCCTGGTAACCGATAACGTCTTTCTGCCAGCCGCACAGACCCTGCGGACGGCTTTCGATCGGCAGCATGTCATCCAGCAGTTCGGTGAGCGGATCCTTGTCTTCCGGCGCGACCCAACCCTCTACCCCATCGGTGTAGGCCCAGAAGGTGGTGTCCCAGCCGGCACGCAGGGTCGGAGTGAGCATGTCTGAACGCGCCGGATCGGTATTGATCACCTCCAGCGGAGAGATATGACCCGCCACGCCTTCAAACATGGGGTCTTCCAGGAAGTTGGGGTCGTTCGCATAGCGTGGCGAATACACGCCATGGCATGAGGCGCAGGAACCGTTACCGCCCAGTGGCTGCGGATGGTCTGCATTGCCTTCCTCGGCCCACAGGTCCTTGGTATGGAACAGCACCGCGCCCTGTTCGGCCAGCGGCACATCGATCTCGCCGGGATAGGCCGGGGATTCCAGCGACAGGAAGTAGGCCTCCAGATCCTGGTCCCATTCTTCGATACGCGTGCGGTAGGGCACGCCATCGGCAGAAACGATGTCCTGCAGTTCACCGGGACCGGCAGCCATGATGATGCGGGTGCTGTCGTTGGACACACCGGCATCAAAGAACTTGCGTGGCCGCATGCCCATATTCCACCAGGGCGGCGTGTCCTGGGTATGGGCCAGCGGGTGGGCGACATCCTGCACGCCCTGCAGGCCGCCTGCGGTTACTGTTTTGGCCAGGTTCGGGTTCAAGCCCAGCGAATCAAAGTCCAGCAGGGTTACCAGGAATTCGAAGGCGCCCACCGCGTTGTTCTGGCCACGCTGCTTGATGCCGATATTGAACACGGCATCAATGCTCAGCGGCGGCAACACATCGGAAAGCACAGTACCGCTGAAAGGTGAATTGTCCTGGCCGGACATGAGCACATCATAGTTATTGTTACCCAGACCCATATTGCTCAGGGCGATATGGTTTTCCTCACCATTGAAAGGATCGCCGATCTGACCACCATGACAGGTAAAGCAGGCAGATGTACCAATGGTTCCCGTCCAGTTACCTGCATCGTCCTTGAGCTGACGCAGGCCCAACGGCAGTTGTCCTGAGCCACCGTCGGTCGCGTTCGGATCTTCGCCAGGCAGCGGATAGGGGTTGTCGAACGGCGCATCATTCAGGCCGTAGCGCAGAGTATAGAGTTCCTCAAAATTCTCAGGCCGCTCGGAATAACCCCATTTTTGCCAGGCGTTGTTGTAGTCCATGGATACGGCGGCAGTCGGCAGCTCATCCATCAGGAAGTGCAGACCACGATCACGCCGGGCACGGAATTCGCCACAGGTCTTGGCCTGCTTTTCCTCTTCAGGTGCGTTGGCGTGGCAGTCCTGCCAGTAGGCGTTGTAGAACACCGCCTTGCCTTCGTTGAAACCCGGCACCACCAGACTGCGGGGGTCGGGCGGCAGTACGGCAGAGTCCGGCTGCCCTTCGCAGAATTCATCCCAGACATGCAGGGCGCGGCGGCTACCCAGCAGGGGTAGTTCGTCCAGCACATCCCCGGCCGCGTTGAGCACGCAGTTCACCGGATCGTCCCAGCAGGTCAGCAGGGTCACCATGTCCTTGTAGGCATCACTGCCAGGCGGCCAGTTCTTGCCGCCACTATGAGGCTCACTTTTGTCAGCGTTTTCAACAATCAGCAGATTGTCTTCCACACCCTCGCCCAAAGCCTGCCAGGCGGCATACATATTGGCGTAGTCTTCCCCGCTGTTCGAGGACAACATGAAGCGTTCGCCTTCGGACGTATCTGCCACGCCGCCTGGAACATGACAGGTGCGGCAGAAATCCATGCGCGGTTGCACGCGGGCGTCAAAGAAGTCCTCGGAATTGGCGAAGCTGGTGTTACCGCCACTGCCGCCGTCATTGTTACTGCCGTCACTGCCATGCGGCTCACCGGAACTGTCTCCGCCGCCACAGGCCGCCAGCATGAATGACAACGCGAGAATATATACCCACCGATTAAGTGTCATGCCTCTCTCCGAACACGATCTTATCCGCTAGCTGATACAACTCAGCCGAAAATATAGGACTTTTGTACGTAATAAATGGAACATTAGTTCAATTAAAAAACTCTGTCAATAGTAGAAAACACTGAGAACTGCGCCGGCCTGAACGAATCAGGCGCGGCGCTTCCCCGGCAGGAGAATCAAAGCGTTTTCAGATATTCAATAATCGCGTGCCGTTCTGCATCTGTGAGCGCCCGGCCAAACTCATGGCCGCTATTACCCTTGGCGAACATCCGGGTATTGAACACCTTGCGGTCTTCAACACCCTGACGGCCGATGGGCGGAAAGCTCTGGTATCCAAGACTGTTCTGGGTACCGGTGAAATTAACCAGCATATCGAGAAAATCCGTCAATGGCGCAAGCGGACTGCGGCCTTCCGGGCAACCGGCGCAACCTACTTCATCATATTTCCAGCCCATTCTTTGTTGATCATAGGCGTCCCACGTGGTGGCATAACCCCGCTCAGGACCAGCGCCCAGACTTAACTCTCGTCTCCACACGGGAGGCCTGGCCTCAGGCTTCAGCAACGACCAGACATCCGGTACCGACCCATTGTGCAGGTAGGGCGCTGTTGCCCAGATGCCATGCAGAGGCGGGGTGAGATACCCGGTTGCATCATCCGCTTTCGCACCCTGCCAATGGCAAGCGCCTTCGGGACGCGTACCCGGCGAATAGAAAACACTGTAGTCATCCGCCGCTTCCGACAGGGGATCTTTTTCTTCGGGAGAGACATAACCTTCGCTGCCCTCGGGATAGGACAACCAGCCGGTGCTCAGAATTTCAAACAGCGGAGCTGTGAAGCCCTCTAACCTGGCAGGGTCGGTACCGATCTGTTCGATGGGCGATACATAACCGGCCATGCCCGCCAGTCTCACATCTTCCAGATAGCTTGCATCCTGGACGTAACGCGGCGAGTAAGCCCCGTGGCAACCCGCACAGGACCCGTTGGTCGGCGGTGCCGGAATATCGTCCAGTTCACCGTCGGCCCAGAGATCCTTCGCATGAAAGAGTACCGCGCCCTGCTCAGCCAGCGCGGTATCGATTTCGCCGGGATAAGGCGGTGACTCCAGCGAGTCCAGATAGACCTGGGTTTCAGCTGCATGCGGTTCCAGGTCACGCATGGCCTTGCCGCCCGCCGGACCAGGAGAAAGTATCGGCCCGGTTGCCTGCAAAATGACGTTGTCCAGCCGCATGGCGTCATAGGAGTAGCCTGCATCCCAGAACTTGCGTGGCCGGTGACTGGCGTTCCACCAGGCCGGCATCTTGGTATCGCCCCCGCCGCTGGTATTACCGGGAATCTGCAACATCAGCGCCTTTGCCACCGAATTCACCGGATCAAAGGCCAGGGAATCAAAGTCCACCAGACCAATAAGAAACCCGGACAAACCCATGGCATTGGTGGTGCCGCGGGTGCTGCTCAGGGCAATCGGCAGCAAGGGCACGGCGAAGTCCGCAAGCGCCAACTGACCATCAAGATTGTGGTTGCCCAGACCCGATACAAAACGCTCATCAGCGGTGCCGCCCAGTGCATCCAGACCCCCCGTGTGGCAGAGGTCGCAGGTGATGCCGATCATGCCGGTGTAACTGCCATCTTCATTTCTGACCTGGGTCAGACCCGCAGGCAGGTTTCCACTACCCCCATCCGCAGCATTCGGATTTTCCCCCTGTAGCGGATAGGGGTTAGGAAAGTTGGCCTCGGCAAGCCCGTAGCGCTCACGCAGCTGTGCATCGAAATCATCAGGCCGACCGGGCAACCCCCACTTCAACCACAACAGATTGAAGTATTCCGCCGGCGAAAGCTGCATGGCCAGTTCATTGCGCATGAGTTGCTTACCCAACTCACGCCGTTCGCGGAATTCACCGCAGGTTACCGGCTTGGTATTGGGATTGCCGCTGGCCTCGGTGCAGTTTTGCCAGTAGGCATTGAAAGCCACTGACCGGCCCTCGTTAATACCGGGCCGTATCAACTCGCGCGGATCCTGCGGCAACACGGCATCATCAGGTTTATCAGCGCAATACGCCGTCATATAAGACCGGGCATGACTGCTGCCCAGCAAAGGCAATTGCTCTGTAATCCCGCCAACTACCTGCAAGGCGCAGTTGGCCGGATCATCCCAGCAAGTCAGCAGGGTCACCATGTCGTTATAGGCCTCACTGCCCGCAGGCCAGTTCTTGCCGCCGCTGTGCGGCTCGTTCTTGTCGGCGTTCTCGATAATCAGCAGGCTGTCTTCCACGCCCTCGCCCAGGGCCTGCCAGGACGCATGCGTATTGGCATAGTCATCGCCGCTGTTGGAGGACAGCATGAAGCGTTTACCTTCATCGCTATCGGCCACGCCGCCGGGAATATGGCAGGTACGGCAGAAATTCATCAAAGGCGCGACCCGGACGTCAAAGAACTCTTCGGAAGAAGCAAAGTTCGTCTGTCCGCCCGGAACATTGTTTTCGCCCTGATTACCTGGCTGGCCCTGCGGCTCGCCACTGCCACCACCCCCACAGGCACCCAGACCTGCAAGGCATGCAATGAACATCAGACGAAAGTGCAAGTCTCTGGTCATAACCGGTCCCGCTCCGAATTGCCGGTAGTTAATACCGCTGGCATATGCTTTTCCATACTTTTGTATGGTTAATGTGCAAAACATACATTTGTATATTTATAAAGTCAAGGGTATGCTTGCCGCCATGAGTACGACTGTTGCCGACATCCTGGAAGCTCGCGCCCCGCAGCAAAGCCGGGGCCGGGAACGCTTTGAAAGAATTCTTTCCGAATCGGAAAAGCTGCTGCTTAAAAAGGGACTGTCCGGATTCTCCATCCCCGAACTGGCGGAAAGGCTTGGTTATACCCGCACCAGCATCTATCACTTCTTCCCCACCCCCTACGCCATCCTCAATGAGCTGACCCGGCGTTATCTTGTGAAGCTGGAAGAACATGTGGCAGCGGCTGGCCAGGAAGCTGCCCAACTGCCGTGGCCGCAGGTGGTTTACAGAATTTCCGAAGCCGTCAGCGAGTTTCACAATACCCACCCGGTCGGCCGCATGCTGATTCTGGGCGCCACTGCCAGCGACGAAAGCCACAAGGCACTGGAACTGACCATTGAACATCTCGGCCGCCAGGTCGAGCGGCTGATGAAATCAGTCAATGTAAAACTGCCGCGTAACAAGCCCAATGCGGCCGCTCTAACAGTGGAACTGGGTACTGCCTGCCTGCGCCTGTCCTACCATTTGCATGGCGAAATCACACCCGAGTATCAGGAAGAATGCGGCCGGGCCATGGTCGGCTATCTGCAGAACTTCGCCACACCGCCTGCAACACCTCAATAAAAAAGCGCCGCCCGAAGGCGGCGCATCCCCGGCAGGAGAAAGGGTTCTCATTAAAGCGTTTTCAGATATTCAATGATCGCCCGGCGCTCGGCGTCGGTGAGCACATCAGTAAACGTATGGCCGCCATTGTCCTGGCTATAAATCCGCGTGTTATAAATCTTGCGATCCTCAATCTGCTGATTGGTCAGCGGCGTCATCAGCACATTCGGCACGTTCCAGGCCAATCCGCCATTGGCGTAGAGTTCTGACAGAATCTGGTCCAGCAGCGGATTGGCCTGTGGATCCATCGGGTCGCATTCCAGTAACGGCAACAAGCCACTCTCCACCCCGCAGCTCAGTTCATCGTATTTCCAGCCAAGGTTTTCCTTGTCATAGGCCCGCTCGAAACTCGGGTCGAAACCCATCACCACGTCGAGACCTGTGTCATTGGGCATGGAAACCCTGCGCCAGAAAGGCTTGCGCTCAGAAGACTTGAGCACCTCCCAGACGCTCGGCACCGAACCATTATGGAAGTACGGCGCGGTCGCCCATACCCCGTACAGGGGCGGCGCCAGATAACCGTTTTCACGATCGCCGCGGATGCGATCCAGATTCTGGTCGCCACAATCATTCTCGGTACCACGTTGCTCGGGGTAACCAAACCAGTCGTTTTCGAATGTCCGCGCCACTTCCTGGTCATTCCCGTCCACGCGCCGCGGGTCGGTGCCAATCAGATCGCGCGGCACGATATAGCCCGCTATACCTTCCAGGGACGGGTCATCGAGGTAAGCGGGATCATGCACAAAGCGGGGTGAATAGGCACCATGACAGGATGCGCAGGAACCATTGCCACCCCTGGGACGTTCACGACCCACATTACCTTCCTCAGCCCACAGGTCCTTGCTGTGAAACAGGATCGCACCCTGTTCCGCCAGGGCAGTGTCGATTTCTTCCGGCCAGGCAGGTGACTGCAGGCTCAACACCCAGGCTGCTGCATCCTGATCATGCTGTTCGACCCAGTCAAAGGCCCCACTGATATTCAGTGGATAGGGATTGGCCGCACCTGCCGGCGTAAAAGCCGAGATCAGGATACGCAGTGCATCGGAAGACATGCCACCATCGAAAAACTTGAGGGGGCGGTGTCCATAATTCCACCAGACCGGAGGGTCTTCACTGCCAGTGCTACCCGAATTTTGCATCTGCAGATAATTCAGCAGATTTTCAGGTGAAACAGCGAGTGAGAATGCGTTGAAAAGCTGGAAATTGGTGATATTGCCCAACCCGCGCCCCTGAGTGAACGCAGTTAACGCAGGCCCGATCAGATAACCCGCAAACAGCAAGTCCCGACCCATCACGCCAATATCGCTGAGGCTGTTAGTACCGTAGATGGCGCCCGGCAATCCTGTTTCATCTTCAGTGCCTACCCGTCCGCTGTGGCAGGCGTGGCAAGTCGTCGCCAGCTTGCCGCTCCAACTGCCATCGGCTTCACGCAGTTGTGTTAACGCCGTCGGCAACTGCCCGGAGCCTCCCTGGGTAGCATTAGGATCCTCGCCCGGCATGGGATAGGGGTTACGCTCATCCCCGAGTACAACACCCCAACGGGAAGCCACCAGTTCATCGTAATTCTCGGGGCGCTCGCTCAGCCCCCAGGTCTGCCACATGTTGTTGTAGGCATCTGCCAGAATGTAAAAGCCTGGCATCGCCGCGGAAGCAGAGAAGTTGCCGATAAAATTGGCGGCCGCACCCTCGGCACCATTGCCTTTCATCAATACTGCACCGCGCTCCCTGCGTGCGCGCCACTGCCCACAGGTAGTGGGCGCGGCGTCTTCCGGCGGCGCATTCACATGACAGTTCTTGTACCAGGCATTGAAATACACCGCCTTGCCTTCGTTAACACCGGGTCGGATCAGTGATCGGGGATCGGCAGGCAGAATGGCGTCATCAGGCTGGCCTTCGCAGAAACGGGTCCAGGCATGACCGCCGCGATGACCTTCAGACAGCAGAGGCAACAAATCAACCTCGCCACCCACGGTACTGAGAACGCAGTCAGCCGGGTCGTTCCAGCAGGTCAGAAGGGTGACCATATCCTCATAGGCATCGCTGCCTACTGGCCAGTTTTTGCCACCGCTGTGCGGTTCGCTGTTATCCGCGTTTTCGACAATGAGCATGCTGCTCTCTACGCCCTCGCCCAGCGCCAGCCAGGCGGCATGCGTGTTTGCGTAGTCTTCAGCACTATTTGAGGACAGCAGAAAGCGCTTGCCTTCTTCAGTATCTGCCACACCGCCGGGAACATGGCAGGTGCGGCAGTAATCCATCCGTGGTGCGACCCGGGCAGCGAAAAATTCCTCCGAGTTGGCGAAGGATGTGTTGCCGGCTGACCCGGCGCTTCCCTGCGGACTGCCATCTCCACTCCCGCCACCGCAGGCGCTGAGCATCAACAGAACAAAAATGGATAGGAGCGTGTTTATCGATCTCATCCCGAACCCTCTCGCACTAAACTGTTACTTTCATATTGGGTACTTATGTACCTCTATGAGGGACATTTGTACCCTCGATGCAAGTCATTGTCAAGCCGCCGGCTTTCGGGACATGGGTTTAAGGGGTTTACTGTCCGATGTACTTGGAGAGATAGGCCACCATGGCATGGGCCGCTTCCCCGATATATTCCTCGGTGATCGTGCCGTGGTAGAGATTCGACACGCGAAACACTGCGGTACCGATATCGACCGCGAGCGAGGCCACATCAGGATGCTTTGGCAACTCAATGCCTCTGAGGCCAAGCAGATCGGTGGTGAGTTTGCCCAGTTTGCGAATGGCGAACTCGGTCACGCGAAAACTCTCATCCGTCACCGCACCGCCCAGAATCAGCATGCGACTGACCGGGTGTTCGTTGTGAAACTCCGCGGCCTCTCTGACCATACGCCGAATCATCTCATCCCAGGGCAAGGCGCTGAGTTCCGCACCTTTGTAACTGAGGCTCTCTTCAAGCCGGTCCAGATACTGGTGTGTCAGTTCATTCAGAATCGCATACGGCGTGGGGAAAAACTTATAGATACTGCGCCGCGTATAACCCAGGCGCTCAGCCAGCACAGGAATGGAAAAACCGCTGAGCCCCACTTCCTGTAAAAGCTTGTCAGCACCGTGCAGCACGGTTTTGTAACGCTGCACACCTGCTTCGCGTTTGGGCTGGATGGCAACCGCACGGGGATCAATCACTGAATTCATGACGCGATTGTGCCACAGGTACTCTTGTACCCCTAACTGACAGACAACTAGCTCGCGGCGCCTACCGCTTCGGGATTGATCTCCCGCTGCTGTGTTCCGTATACCTCATCCAGCAAGAGTTTCTGTTCCGCTCGCCCTCTTGCGGCCAATGCCGCGCGTTGGCCCGGCAACAGAAAACGACGGACGGCGTAATACAAAGCCTTGGGCGGCGTGGTGAGCATGGGATACCAGGGCAGCACGTTCGGCAGGCCCAGCCGCTGCATGCCCTTCTTCTCGAGGAAATAACGATTGCGGCTCAGATGCCGGTGCCGTTTCCAGCGGCGGCGCAGCTGCGCCAGGCGCGTGTATTCGATCTGCATGGGCTGCTCGGCCAGCGCCTGCGCCATCTTCAAACAAACTTCCGTCGGCCCCGGCTGCATCAGTACAAGGTTGGCCAGCATATAAGCCGCCTTGCGCGGGTCATCGGTCAGGAATTCCTCTTCCACACCCATCAGCCAGTGCGAATATTTGAACAGATGCATGACCGCCTTAAGATCGGCGTAACTCACCACCAGGCGACCGAGCAACAGCGCCCCGATGAAAGCGGCGATACTGCCGCCCAGCCAGGTGCCGACCATGTCGGTCTGATTCACCGGCAAGCCATCCTTGCTCACATTCCAATCCGGCTTGGACGCGATATTGCGCCGGACCAGGGCATGCACGAAGCGCACGTGGATAGTGGAGGTGAAGCCCTTGCCAAAGCGGCTCATGGCGCCCGGCTCGGTCATGGCGTAGTACCAGTCCGCTGTTTCGGCAATACGCCGGTTAGCACCACGGTCGAGTCCACCGGCACGGTACAAGACTTCATTAATAGAAGATGAGAGATAACCGCCCATCAGCACAAAGTCGCGGGCGGCGTAGAAGGCATCGCCACCCAGCATGGCGTAAACCTCGGCGCCTCTGAGTAACTGCGCCTCGTCCAGCCACTCGGGCTTGCGTTCGATTTCAGCGAAGAATTTCTTCAGAGGTTCCGGCGCGTCAGGCAGGGCATCTATACCCTGCTCTAGCGCCTGCCGGAACAATGGCCGGGTTTCCGCCATGCCTGCGGTCTGCATCCAATCCAGCAGCTCGTCCATGGGCGCGTCGCCACGCAGCAGGGCATGACCATAGGCATCGCAAAGCTGCTGGTCCGGCAAAGACCGGCCTTTAAACAACCTGCGCAACGGCTTGATGAAATCCTGCCAGGCGTCCGGGTCGGCGCCATGACGCGCCGGAAAAATTTGGGTATCCATGGCACTTAAGCTAAATTGAATAATTGTTCGAATTCAATTCGGGTTTTCGGGGGGATCGTCCCATGCGCCACAAACCCCAGCAGCAGCGTTCGCAGCAGATGCTGCAAACCATTCTGGAAGCCACCCTGGATACCGTGCACCGCCATGGCATGGAAGGCACTACTACCCGGCATATCGCCGAACGGGCAGGTATCAGCGTCGGCACGCTGTACCACTATTTCAAGGACAAGGAAGATGTCTACGCCGCGCTACAGAAGTCGCTGACGGATGATCTGGTGGCTCGAATACGCGCGCAGATTCCCGAGCTTGTTCAAAAAGACTTCGGCGAGATGATTCGTGGCGTATTGACGCTGTTCATGGATGAACTGGAACGCGACGGCGGCAAGCAGCTCGCCTTTGCCCGGCATGTGATGCAACGCGGGTTCAGTCAGGATATGGGGCGTATTGAACAGGTGATGTTGGAACTGTCGCTGGTCTATACGACCCATCACCCGGAACTGGCCCGGAACAGGGATCTGGTCCGTGTAACCTACATACTTTTCAACAGCGTGACCTTCAACCTCATCCGCTTTCTGGATGATCCTTCACCGTATGTGAACCGTGAACAACTGGTCGATGGCCTGGCAGACATGTGCGTGGCCTACTTTAACTCGCAAATGCCCGAAGCATAAAAAAACGCCACCCGAAGGTGGCGCGTGTCCCGGCAGGGATTAAAGCGTTTTCAGGTATTCGATCAGGGCGCGGCGTTCCTGGGCGGTCAGCACCGAGGTGAACTCATGGCCCTGGTTGCCCTGGCTGTGTTCGAAGCTGTTGTAGATCTTGCGCGCTTCCACCTGTTCGTTGGTCAGAGGTGGCAGGTCGACGTTCCAGGTCAGGCCGACCAGGTTATGCAGGCCACTGAGCAGATCCTGGATAGGTGAGCGCTGCGGCTCTTCACCCGGCAGGCATTCCAGTAACGGAATGGTACCGGCGCCGCATTGCAAGCTCTCGTAGTCCCAGCCCATCTTTTCCTGGTCATAAGCCCGGTTCAGGCTGGTGTCGTAGCCCATCACCACCTGCCCTTCCATGCCTTCGGGCGCAGGCCTGGAGACGCGGCGCCAGAGCGGTGAACGCTGCGACGGATCCAGCACTTCTTCCACGTTGGGCACGGAGCCGTTGTGGAAGTACGGCGCCGTCGACCAGACGCCGTAGAGCGGCGGCGCCAGATAACCGGGTTCGCGATCGCCGCGCAAGCCCACCTGGGTCTGCGGACCGCAGTTGTATTCCGCTTCCATGCCATCAGTTTCCGGATAGGCGTAGAAGTTGCCGCGGCCGTA
This sequence comes from uncultured Salinisphaerales bacterium, assembly GCA_913055805.1. Taxonomy (GTDB): domain Bacteria; phylum Pseudomonadota; class Gammaproteobacteria; order Nevskiales; family CAJXLF01; genus CAJXLF01. Next base: position 410,188 of record CAJXLF010000001.1, on the reverse strand, counting down.
TTCACTGGCACCGTCGGTATTGGAATCCGCGCGCGCCGAATCAGTACCGATGATGTCCAGCGGCACCAGGTAGCCGGCCATGCCTTCCAGCGCCGGCGTTTCCAGATAGGCTGGATCGTTGGCGTAGCGTGCTGAATACACGCCATGGCAGGAGGCGCAGGAACCGTTGCCGCCGGGCGGCCGTTCCACCGGGTTTTCGGTTTCGTCGGCCCACAGGTCCTTGCTGTGGAACAGCACAGCACCCTGCTCGGCCAGTTCGGTGTTCACGTCCAGCGGATATTCCGGTGCCTTGCGTGTCCAGGTCCACAGCGCCGCGTCCTGGGCATGCGCACGCACCCAGTCCTGGGCTTCCTGTTGACCGGAAGGCATGGGTTTCTTGTCGAGGAACGGCAGGAACAGCCCCAGGTTGGAGCGATCTGCATCCATCGGCAGAAATCCGTCAAAGAATTTCACCGGGCGATGGCCCATGTTCCACCAGGCTGGCGCGTCCTCGGAACCCGAGGTCGGCGCAGTGAAGAACGGGATGGTGTTCTGGTTGAAGCGAAAATCCGCCGTCATCAGGATGATGGCCTGCACATTGATCGGATTGCCGGTGCCGCGGGTTTTGCCGAACAAGCCGGTCGCCGAAGCCAGACCGAACAGCGGCTGGCCGGCCACGCCCAGATCACGCGCCATTAGGCCCATGTCATGCGGACTGCTGCCGCCGCCGTAGAAGGTCTGCCCCAGGCCTTCACCTTCGCTGGCCAGGCCCGCCATGCCGCCATGGCAGGAATGACAGGTCAGGCCGATATTGCCGCTCCAGGAACCGTCGGCGTTACGGGTCTGGGTAAAGGCGGTTGGCAACTGACCGGAACCACCGTCGGTTGCATTGGGGTCTTCACCCGGCAGCGGATAGGGATTGCGCGCTTCGCTGAAGGAATAGCCCCAGCGCTGCGCCAGCAGTTCGTCGAACTGCTCCGGGCGCTGCGTCAGGCCCCAGGCCTGCCAGACCTTGTTGTAAACATCGGCCGGGATGGCCGCCCAACCATCGGGCTGAGTGCCCGCGAACAGCGACCCCGCACCCACGGCGCCATTTCCGAGCACCAGTTGCTCGCCGTTCGCCAGGGCGGACCGGAACTCGCCGCAGGTTTCGGGATGATCCTTCTCGCCGACCATCTCGGGATTGATGTGGCAGTCCTTGGCGTAGATATTGAAGTAGACCGCCTTGCCTTCGTTCACACCGGGCTGCACCAGCGTGCGCGGGTCCACCGGTAGCTCGGCGCTATCCGGTTTGCCTTCACAGAAGTCGCTCCAGATATGCCCGCCACGCTTGCTGCCCAGCAGGGGCAGTTCATCCAGCACATCGCCCACTGCACCGAGCACACAGCCAGCCGGATCCTCCCAGCAGGCAAGCAGGGTCACCATATCGTTGTAGGCATCGCTGCCGGCCGGCCAGTTCTTGCCGCCACTGTGCGGTTCGTTCTTGTCGGCGTTCTCGATGATCAGCAGGTTGTCTTCCACGCCACCACCCAGCGCTTCCCAGGCCGCCTGCAGGTTGGCGTAATCGTCGCCGCTGTTGGAGGACAGCATGAAGCGCTTGCCCTCTTCGGTATCGGCCAGACCGCCCGGCACATGGCAGGTACGGCAAAAGTCCATGCGCGGCGCAATGCGATCGTCAAAGAATTCCTCGGAGTTGGCGAACGTGGTGTTGTTGCCGCCGTCCGTATTGCTGCCGCCGTCATCGGTGCCGCCATGCGGCTCACCGCCGCTGTTGCCACCCCCGCAGGCTGCGAGGGAAATCGCCAGCAGCAGGCAAACCGTTGCCCGCAAATAGTGTGGTGCCGTGACTTTCATACAGTCTGTCTCCGTCGCATTTCCGGGCATGCCGAAAGCATAAAGTAACTTATGTCCTTTATTATATAACTTTTGTACTGTTTATTGTCAAGAGATATAACGGGCATGATGAAAAAAAGAAAAGCCGCCCGCAGGCGGCTTTTGCGATACCGGATCGGCGCTGGTACTAGATCAACTCCACCGCCATGGCCGTGGCTTCACCGCCGCCGATGCATAGCGCGGCGATGCCCTTCTTGCCGCCGCTGCGTTTCAGGGCGTTGAGCAGGGTCACCAGGATGCGGGCGCCGGAGGCGCCGATGGGGTGGCCCAGAGCGCAGGCGCCACCGTAGATATTGACCTTGTCATGCGGAATGCCGATATCGTGCATCGCCGCCATGGTCACCACGGCAAAGGCCTCGTTGATTTCCCACAGATCCACGTCATCTTTCGACCAGCCGGTCTGCTCCAACAACTTGTTGATGGCGCCCACCGGTGCGGTGGTAAACCACTCCGGGTCCTGCGCGAAGCTGGCGTGACCATGAATACGGGCGACAGGCGTGATGCCCCTCTGGCTGGCGGTGGATTCACGCATCAGCACCAGGGCGGCGGCGCCATCGGAAATCGAGCTGGCATTGGCGGCCGTCACCGTGCCGTCTTTCTTGAAGGCCGGACGCAGGGAAGGAATCTTTTCCGGTTTGCCCTTGCGGGGTTGCTCGTCCAGATCCACCAGCACCTCGCCTGCACGGGTGGCAATGGCGACGGGCGCGATTTCATCCGCAAAGGAACCGTCGTCCGAGGCTTTTTGTGCACGGCTCAGCGACTCAATCGCAAAGGCGTCCTGTGCCTCGCGGGTGAAACCGTACTTGTCGGCTGTAGCTTCGGCGAATACACCCATGGCCTGGCCGGGGTTGTAGGCATCTTCGAGTCCATCCAGCATCATGTGGTCATACACCGTGTGATGACCGATGCGCATGCCGCCACGGCCCTTGGGCAGCAGATACGGCGCCAGGCTCATGTTCTCCATGCCGCCGGCGACCATGATCTCGTTACTGCCGGCGATCAGCAGGTCATGCGCAAGCATGGCCGCCTTCATGCCCGAACCGCACATCTTGTTAATGGTGGTGCAGCCGGTTGAACGCGGCAGTCCTGCACCCAAGGCCGCCTGACGGGCGGGCGCCTGACCTTGTCCGGCCATGAGCACATTGCCCATGATGACTTCGTCGATGTCTTCGTGCTTCAGGCCGGCGCGGGAAACCGCCGACCCAATCGCGACGGAGCCCAGGGCGTGGGCAGGCTCGCTTTGCAGCTCGCCCATCATGCCGCCCATGGGCGTACGGGCAGCACCGGCAATGATGATTGGATCAGACATGGTTTACTCCACTCAGTTGTATATCCACGGATTACACAGATGGACACAGATTCAATATAAACGTCATTCCAGAAGGCAGTTAATGCCAATCTGTCATTCAGACCTTGAATAGATTCCCGCTTTCGCGGGAATGACAAACTTCAGTCACCGCCAGAAATGGCGTGGCTGAACAACTGGAACCACATACACTCTCACAGAAAATCTGTGAAATCCGTGTAATCTGTGGATCCCGACTTATTTAGGTGCCATACGGATGGCGCCATCCAGACGAATCGTCTCGCCATTCAGCATCGGGTTCTCGATGATCTGCTGCACCAGCTGGGCGAATTCATCCGGCTGACCCAGGCGCGAGGGGAACGGCACCTGCTGCCCCAGTGACTGCTGCGCTTCCTCAGGAAGCTGCGCCATCATCGGCGTCAGGAACAGGCCCGGCGCAATGGTGTTCACGCGCATACCGAAGCGGGCAAACTCGCGCGCCAGTGGCAGGGTCATGCCGACCACACCGGCCTTGGAGGCCGCATAGGCGGGCTGGCCGATCTGGCCGTCGAAGGCCGCCACAGACGCCGTGTTGATAAACACACCGCGCTCACCGCCGGCATTGGGCTCGGCGTTCTGTATTTCAGCCGCCGCCAGACGAATCAGGTTGAAGGTGCCGATCAGGTTGATGTTGATAATCAGGGCGAACTTTTCCAGCGGCAGCGGACCGTCCTTGCCCACGGCCTTGGCCGGCACACCGACCCCGGCACAGTTCACCACGCCACGCAGGTCGCCGAGCGCCTGTGCAGCCGCTACGGCAGCACGGCCATCTTCATCGCTGGTGACATCGCATTTAACGAACTTGACCGCGTCGCCAAGCTCGCTTTCCAGCGCAGCGCCGCGTTCAGCATTCAGATCGGCAATGATGGCTTTACCGCCATTCGCGACCAGGCGGCGTACCGTTGCTTCACCCAGACCGGAAGCGCCGCCGGTAACGATAAATACTGAATTCTTGATTTCCACAGTGATCCTCCGAATTAGAGCCTGCCAAACAGGCGCGAAATGCTATCACTGCAGCCGCAGTGGGGCAGCCCTGCGCGGTAAGGAAAATTATCAATCCATGCCGGAAAGACCCGCCCGGATCACGGCCAGGCGGTTTTCCAGCTGTGCCGGCGTATGCGGCTCGGCCGGCGAATGACCCCACACCGGCGCCGGCCAGGCGGGATCGTCGGACTGGCGCACGATGACATGCACATGCAACTGGGGAACCACATTACCCAGCGCCGCCACATTCAGTTTATGTCCGGCCAGGGTCTTCATCATGACCTGCCCCACCGACGTCACTTCCCGCCACAGCAGGTTCTGCTCCTCCGGCGTCAGCTCATAGACCTCGCGGATATCCGCCCGTCGCGGCACCAGGATCAGCCAGGGATAGCGGGCATCGTTCATCAGCAACACCCGGCACAGCGGCAGGTCACCGACCTCGGCCGTATCCGCCGCCAGCTGCGAGTGCAATGTAAATTCAGGCACGGCTCATGTATTCCCGGGTGGTGGTGTTGATCTTCACGCGCTCACCCTCGGCCAGATATTCCGGCACCTGGATTTCCAGACCGCTGGCCAGTTTGGCGGTCTTGGTGCGGGCGCTTTGCGAGGCGCCCTTCATGGCCGGAGAGGTCTCCACGATTTCCATTTCAATGGTCGCTGGCGGATCAATGCCCACACAGGCGTCTTCCACGATCAACGCGGTAAAGCCGGCCGCGCCGTCGGAGAGGAATGGAATCACATCCTCCAGCTGTTCCGCGTTAAGGCTGTACTGGTTGTAATCCTCCACATCCATGAAGGTATAACCGTCGGCATCGGCATACAGGAACTGCACGGCGCGGCGTCGGAAATCCACATCGGGCAGGATCTCGTCACCCTTGAAGCTGCGGTCCAGCTTCTGGCCGGTGCCGGCATGATTCAGACGTGTCTTGTATAAGGTAGACGCCCCTCTTGCGGTGGGGTTGTGCGCCTGCACCTGGCGCACGATGTAGGGTTGACCGTCGATATCCACGACCATGCCCGCCTTCAGTTCTGCGGCTCGCGCCATACATTTATTCCTTGATATTGACGACGTAACGACCGGTCACCTTGCCGGCAATGATCTTGTCGCAGGCCGCCTGCACACCGTCCAGCCCGGTTTCATGACAGGCGATGTCCGCCAGCTTCGAAGGTTTCCATTCGCTCGCCAGCTTGTCCCATACCGCCTGGCGTACCGGCATCGGCGTTTCCACCGAATGAATACCCAAGAGATTCACACCGCGCAGAATAAAGGGAATCACCGTGGTATTCAGTTTGGGACTGGCCGCCAGCCCGATGGAAGCAATATTGCCCCACAGCTTCACGGTGCGGGTCAGATAAGTGAGCACGTCGCCTCCAACGTTATCCACCGCGCCGCCCCAGACCGCCTTTTCCATGGGCTTGGAACCCAGGTCCAGCGTGTTTCGATCAATGATCTGGGCAACGCCCAGCGCCTTGAGATAGTCGGCGCCCGCTTCGGGCTTACCGGTAATGGCCGCCACCTCGAAACCGAGCTGGCTGAGAATGTTGCAGGCCACGGAACCCACACCGCCAGTGGGTCCGGTGACGGCCACCGGACCCATATCCGGCACCTGGTGATTTTCCAGCATGCGGCGTACTGCCAGGCCGGCGGTGAAACCGGCCGTGCCGAGCATCATGGATTCCTTCAAGCTGAGACCTTCAGGCAGACGCACCACCGAGTCCGCCGCCACACGGGCCTTTTGCGCCAGACCGCCGTCGAACTGCTCGCCGATATTGCAGCCGGTGACCAGCACTTCATCGCCAGGAGAAAACCGCGCATCGCTGGAGCTTTCCACCACGCCGGCCAGATCAATACCGGCCGTCAGCGGGAAGCTGCGCATGATTCGGCCCTTGCCGGTCACCGCCAGCGCATCCTTGTAGTTGAGGCTGGAGTAATGCAGGTCGATCACCACCTCGCCGGGCGTCAGGTCATCAATGGCAATCTCTTCCAGGCGTGAGGCAATACCGTCGTCGAGCTGGTGAACGCGCAATGCTTTGAACAGGCTCATGTCATTTCCTTATAGGGTGTCCCCGAATGAAGAGGCGTAGCCTATCAAAAAATGCCCTGCGGTCACCTCTCCTGCTCAAGGGACGCGCGGCCCCAGGGGATAATGCCCGACGACCCGGCATTCACGCTGGTTGGTGAAAACCGATACCGCATCCGGATTGCAGGCGATGGAGCCATCACTGCTGAGCAGGATGACGGCAAGCACGATCGCCACCCAGAAATAGAAGAACAGGGCCTGCCCGATTTCGCGGCGGGAAAGTTCAAGATTTTGTACCAGGGCTTTCATACTGCGCTCCTGATTGATTTCCAGGAGCGCCAGTCTGGCTCAGACGGTTAAAGCACAACAGATGCAGTTATCCTCATACTTAGGCATAACAGTTTAGCCGTAGGCCTCACACAGCAGAGCGCCCAGCTGCCGCAACGCCAGCTCGACTCCATCATTCCAGGGGAATCCCAGATTGAGGCGTAAATGATCCGAAAACTGCCCGGTGGCCGAGAAAATCACCCCCGGGGCAAAGTTCACCCCGAGCCTTTTCGCCGCCTGATGGTACAGCGGCATGCTGTCCACATGGCCGGGCAAGCGCAGCCACAGCAGGTAACCATATTGGCTGTTCGCCACGGCGACGCCTTGAGGGAAGCTCTCGTCAATGACGGCCAGGGCCTTGCGCCGGGTCGCATCGGTTTCCTTGACCAGCTGCCGAATACGATTTTCCAGACTGCCTGCATGCAGCATGCGCACCACACTGCGCTGCAACAGCCCGGGACCGCCCCAGGTCTGGACAATCTTGGTACTGCGTATCGCTTCCAGATAACGTCCCGGCACGATCCAGCCGAGCCGGAAACCGGGAGAGAGAATCTTGGAAAACGAACTGCAGTAAATCACATCGGCATCCTGCGCCCTCGATTTCAGAGCCCAGGGCCGGGAACCGCCTTCGCGCGCCAGTTCGCCAAAGACATCGTCTTCGATAATGGTTACCCCATACTCGGCGGCTATCTCCAGCAGCCGCAGCTTGCTGGCCTCTGACATACAGGCGCCAGTGGGATTCTGCACTGATGGCGAGACCACGAGCACGCGCGGCGGCGCCTTCCGGCAGGCCTGTTCAAACGCCTCTACCGACAACCCGTCCTTGGGACAGGTCTTGATTTCAAGTACCTGCCGTCCCAACCCGTGAATGGCCAGGAGGGTGCCGTAAAAACTGGGACATTCCACCGCTACCACATCACCCGGCCGGGTACAGACCTGTAAAGCCAGCGACAGCGCCTCGGAACAACCATTGGTGATCACGATCTCCTCGGGCGCCACCCGGCAGCCCGCATTGAGCATACGGGCCGCCACCACCTGCCGCAGGGCCGGCAACCCCAGCGGTTCCAGCAGTGCGACCGATTCATTGCCCTCGCGATGCATGGTAGCCGTCACTGCCCGCCCCAGTTCGCGCACCGGCAACAACTTGTGTGAAGGCAGGGCTGCGCCAAACGCCACACCGCGAAATTCGCTGGCTTCGCGCGTAAAGTCGCGCATCAGACCGGTGGTCGTAATTTGTACCGGACTGGCGTCGGGCTCCAGTGGCTCAAGTGCCGGCAGGCAGCAACTGGCTCTGGCGAAATAACCGGATTTCGGGCGCGCTTCGACCATACCCCGATGCTCCAGGTCGCGATAAACCGATAGCGCGGTAGAAATACTGATGCCTTCCGATCTGGCCAGAGCACGCACACTGGGCAAACGCTGCCCACCGACAATCGTGCCCACCTTGATGGCCTCTTCCAGGGAATCCGCCAGCTGGCGGTAAAGCGGTTGCGAATTATCCACTCAATCTGTACCCCTTGCTCACCGTTGCCCGAACATCTGTCATGATATGCATACGGGCGTTCATTCTGTCCATATTTCCCATACTTGGAGAACATTGTCCGGCCACGCTGTTGTCAGGAATCAACTCGCGGCCTATCTTGTTGGGATACACAAAAAGGAGATCATCATGACCGCGCATGTCTATAAAATTACCGAGGTTGTCGGTTCTTCCACTATCAGCATGGAAGACGCCATCAAGACTGCCGTGCATGAAGCCAGTCAGACGCTGCGGCACCTGCGCTGGTTCGAAGTTACCGAAACACGCGGCCATATCAATGAAGGCGTGGTTGCCCACTGGCAGGTGACCCTGAAGATCGGCTTTACCATGGAACCCGAAGGCGCAAACAAGTGAAACCCACCGCCCCTGGCTGGCAACCCCAGAACGAACGCCAGGATCTGACCGAGTCCCTGGCTCCGGATGATCCGATGGCCCTGTTTGAAGAATGGTTCAACACGGCGAAAAACGCCGGCCTGATTGAACCCACGGCCATGACCCTGGCAACGGCCGATGCCGCCGGCCGCCCCTCCGCCCGCACGGTTTTGCTCAAGCACTACAGCGCGCAGGGCTTTGTATTCTTCACCAATTACCTGAGCCGCAAGGGCACGGAACTGGCCGCCAATCCCCAGGCCTCACTGCTGTTCTGGTGGGACAGGCTGGAGCGCCAGATTCGTATCGAAGGCCGGGTGGAGAAAATTGACGATGCCTCCTCCGACGCCTATTTCGCGTCTCGTGATGCGGGCAGCCGTCTGGGCGCCTGGGCCTCCAGCCAGAGCCAGGCCATCGACAACCGCGAAGCGCTGGACCTGCAGATGCAGAAAGTGGTGGAACGCTTCGGTGATGAGGTGCCGCGGCCGCCGCACTGGGGCGGGTACAAACTCGTGCCCCAAGTCATCGAATTCTGGCAGGGACGCCGTAATCGTCTGCACGACAGACTGTGCTACACGCATGGCGCCCGGGGTTGGGTGCGCCAGCGACTGCAACCCTGAAGGGAAAAACCATGCGCTGTCTGATCGTTGGAACCGGTTCCGTCGGCACTGTGCTGGCCGCCTATCTGGTCAAGGCCGGCCATGATGTCGCCTGTTATGTACGTCCTTCCCGGCGTGCCGAATACGAATCTGCTGCGTCCTTGTCTGTGCAGTCGACCGGCCGCACCCCCAGCCTCGACCTCCCACGCCCGGCAATTACCGATCAGTTGAACCTGCAGGATGTCGATGTGCTGTTTCTATGCGTCAAACACCCGGCGCTGCCCGGGCTGCTGGAACAATTGCCGGCTACCCTGCCCCAAGGCCTGGCCCTGGTGCCCTGCCTGAATGGCGTGGGCCTCAAACCTAAACTGCGCAAGCGCTTCCCCGGCACCGAGATCGCCCAGCTCACTATCATGTTCAATGCGCGGGTGGAACAGCCGTTATCCGCCATTCTCACCACCAAGCCGGAAGTGCAGTTCAATACCAACAACCGCGATCTGCTGGAAATGTTCGATGGCAGCGGCATCGTCATGGGCCAGGTGGATGACGCCGCCGAGTGGGGCAAGCTGCTGATCAATCTCAACAACGCGGTCTGCGGCGCCAGTTACACCACCTTCAAGGATCTGCTCACCAACAAGGTGCTGACCGGCGTATTTGTGAAGATCATGGATGAAGCCATTGCCGTCTACGAGGCCGCCAATGTGCGCTACACCCTGCCGGTACCTGTCCCATACAAACTGTATCGCTGGATTCTGTTGAATGGCGGCCCGATTGCCTGGTGGATCGCCAGATTCAAGAACGGCCTGACCGACCAGGCCTATCCCTCCATGGCGGCAGATATTACCGCCGGGCGTAAAACCGAAATTGAGCATCTCAATGGCGTCATCCAGGAACTGGGGCGCGTCAAACGCATCCCGACGCCAGCCAACGACCGCCTGATCAGTCTCATTCACCAGCTGGAAGCCGGCGAGCGCAAGACCCTGTCACCGGAAGAACTGTCCCGGACCATCACCTGACCGGGTCCGGCATGACCACCCTGTTCAGTGTTCGAAACCTGACCTTGCCCACCGGCCAGCATGTCAGCATGCACCTGGGCCGGGGTGAAATACACGGACTCACCGGCCCCTCCGGCACAGGCAAAACCCGGCTTTTGCGCGCGCTGGCCAATCTCGACGAGGTCAGCGCCGACCTGCGCCTGCATCACAAACCGCTGGGCAATTACCAAGCTACCGAATGGCGGCGGCGGGTCATGCTGGTGCCCACCGACAGCCGCTGGTGGCTGCCGACCGCCGCCGAACACATGCACAAGGACATGCACGATGCGGCAGAGAAGTTGGGACTGACCCCGGCCCGCATGCATGCCCCTGTTACACAACTCAGCACTGGCGAAAAAGCCCGCTGCGCCCTGCTGCGCGCTCTGAGCTACGAGCCGGAGGTACTGTTGCTGGATGAACCCACCGCGGCTCTGGATCACGAAAATGTGCATGCGGTCGAAGCGCTTATCAAGGGATTCAGCCGCGATCATGCCGTCCTCTGGATCACGCATGATGAACTGCAGGCCGAGCGTGTCGCCGACCACCGCTGGCAGCTCACGGCCAGCCAACTGATCCGGGTGCACTAAAGCATGATTCATCTCAGCGCTCCGGACCTGGCCATTGCCAGTTCGCTGGTTCTTATGCTGGCGCTGCTCAGCTGGCGCATGCATCTGGGGCTGCAGCAGCAACTGCTGATCGCAGGGTTGCGCACGGTCATTCAGCTGGTGCTCGTCGGCCTCGTGCTCAAGGCGCTGTTCGAGCAGTTGCATCCGCTGTGGCTCATCCCCGTGTCCATGCTCATGCTGCTGGCAGCGGGGCGCGAAGTCATTGCCCGGCAGAGCAAGCGTCTGGCCGGTGGTTATGTGGTTGGCACCGGCGCCATGTTCATCTCCTCATTCGCCATTACGGTGCTGGCGTTACTGGTAGTGGTGCAACCGGCGCCCTGGTACCAACCGCAATATGCCATTCCGCTACTGGGCATGATGCTGGGCAACACCATGACCGGTATTGCAGTCGGCATGGAGCGATTACTGAAAACCACGCATGACGAAAAAGATGTAATTGAACAGCGACTGATGCTGGGACATACCCCGGCTGAGGCTATCCGCTCGCCCATGCGTGACGCAGCAAGGGCCGGCATGATTCCCATCATCAATGCCATGGCCGCCGCTGGCATCGTCAGCCTGCCCGGCATGATGACCGGCCAGATCCTGGCCGGCAGTCCGCCCATGGAAGCGGTGAAATACCAGATACTGATCATGTTCATGATCAGCGCCGGCACCGGTTTCGGCACCCTGATCGCCCTCAGGCTGACAGCCAACCGTCTGTTTGACGAGGCGGCAAGGCTGCGTCTGGATCGCCTGACTTCCTAGACGACCACCGGTTTATTGATCACGCGTCCTGACATATCAGGAAACGCCCCTGCTTACCGATCAGATTCAGCAGACTCGGCGCCAACCCGAAGGTGGCGCGAAAACTCTTGGAGAAATGTGCGGAATCGGAAAACCCGGCCTCCATGGCCGCATCGGTCAGTGACATACCCCCGACTACCGCCTGCGTAGCCCGCTGAATACGGCTCCACAGAATATATTGACGTACGGACAAGCCGGTTGTCTGACGAAACAGCTTCATCAGATGATCCGCAGACAGTGCAACCTGCGCAGCCAGATTGGCCACGGATATTTTTGCTTCCAGTTGCTGCTGAATACTGGCGATCACCCGCTCAATACGCTCATCCCCGTTGCGCTTCTGACTGATCTGTTCCTGATCGCAGAACAGATCGCGCAACCCGCAAGCAGCAGCGCAGGGCTTGTCCTGCGTCTGTGCGAACGTATTCAGGAGCCCCGTAGCTGTGGCTATATCAGGAGCAAAACCTGCCAACCTCGCCTGCTTGCCGGCAAGCAGGCGTGCGACCAGCAGCTTCTGCAGATCACTTTCCGGCGCAACAAACAGCACCAATACCTGGCCACTGCACTGCAGCTCATGCGATTGGTCCGCATCAATCGCCACAGCCTGAGACGTCAGCCACGCACACTCTCGCCGGCTTCTGTAACGCAAGGGATGCTCCAGTGCCATACAGATTTGCAGGGCATGGTGCCGATGCATATCGGCATCAAAACCCGGTCCGGCGTACAAGGCGCTGTCCGGCCAGAGAATCAGTGCCGGCAATGAACTGGCTGTCATTCAAATACCCCGTTTTTACAAGCCACGTTGGTAGCCCCATTGCATGATGCGACTCAAGATACTTCTGTCGAGATCATTATGAAACTGCTGATTCGCTATGGACTTTTCCCCTTCATGCTGCTGGCCGTGAATGGCGGCGCACTGCTGCTTATTGCCCGAGATACCCCAAAGCTCTGGCTGCTGGCCCTGCTTGTGGCCGCGATCGCCCTGATGTTTGTGGCTGAACGGATACAGCCCTACAACAGCGATTTTAATCGCTCGCATAACGATCTCGGCCGTGATTTCTGCCATTTCATCGTGAATAAAGCCGGCGAACAGGTCACGCTTCTGTTACTACCCTTGCTCGTGACCCTGGCGCCGTTTTCAAGTGCCTGGCCTGACAACTGGCCCTTTGCCCTGCAGGTAATCGCCGCGGTGATCGTGCTCGACCTTGGTATTACACTGGCGCATTACTGGAGCCATCATGTACCCCTGCTGTGGCGCTTCCATGCAGTGCATCACAGCGTGAAACGGTTCTATGGTTTCAACGGCCTCATGAAACACCCCTTGCACCAGGCCTTTGAAACCAGCGTAGGCGCCCTGCCCCTTATTCTCATTGGCATACCTGTGGATGTCGCCGTGGCGATGACCTTCTGCGTAGCAATCCAGTTGCTGCTACAGCACTCCAATGCCGACATGCGTATCGGAGCGCTTAAATACATCTTCGCGACCAATGAAATCCACCGCTTTCACCACCGCAAGGAAAAAGGCATTGGCGATGTCAATTTCGGCCTCTTCCTGGTCATCTGGGATTATTTATTGGGCACCTTCTGCTATGAAAGCCGTGACCGCGCTTTTATCTCCGGTGAAATTGGAATCGGCAGCGAACCCGACTATCCACAGGACTATCTCGGCCAGTTAATCCGGCCTTTTCAGGCCAAGCGGGGCAATACCTTCTAGCTGCCCCCTCCGGCGTCGGTGACGCATTTCATTCATTCGTTTTGATCCGCTGCTATGCTTGGAGACCATCAGGCGTCTGCATATCCGCTGCCAAGGAGGCCGCCATGCAAACACTCCAGTTCTTTCTAGCGTTACTCATCCTGCTGATCCTGGCGGCCTGTGGCTATCTCTATATGGGCTATTACGACGTAGCTGCCGACCAGCCGCACTACGCCATTAACGAAGACATCATCGACTGGGTACGCGAACGCTCCGTCAAGGCGCATAGCCTGGACATCCGGGTGCCCGATGACCTGAATGAAGGCGAGCGCATACGGCGTGGTGCCGGTCAGTACGATGCGATGTGTGTGCACTGTCACCTCAGCCCGGGTATGAAAAACACCGAAATCCGCAAGGGGCTCTATCCGCGCCCACCGGACCTGACCCGACGCGCACATGAGCCTGCCGAAGAATTCTGGGTCATCAAGCATGGACTCAAAATGACCGGCATGCCGGCCTGGGGACAGGCCGGAGTGGATGATGAAAGCATCTGGGACATGGTCGCACTGCTGCAAGCCTTGCCCGATATGCCCCAAGAGGTCTACGAGACCCTGGTGGTCGAGAGCGCAGGCCACCACCACGAAGGCATGACGCATAGTGAACCCGGCGACACCCAGGCGCCTGCCGAAGAAAAGCTACTGGAAGAACTGCCCATTACGAACGAAGGGCAGCCCAGGAACGGCAACATGTCGGAGGCGCATATTGACCCGGCACAGGACAGCACTCCTTCCGGAGAGATGGAAATGGCACCCGAACCGGAGGAACCGGCAGAACCGCCCTCGCAGCCGGCGCATGACGAGGACGGTCACGAACAGTAGGTATTTATGTGGCAGGCAGGAGAAACCCGGATCCGAACGCCGGCTCTTCCGTCACAACCTACTGAAACATCAGCCGCACGCCAGCCACAACGACCGTACTGGAAGTGGAAGCATCATGCTGCCGTGCAAGATCACGCGTCTCGCCATAAAGCCGCGACCACTCCACGCCCACATAGGGCGCCAGCTCCCGGCGAACTTCATAGCGCAGCCGCAAACCGGTCTCGCTGCTGTTAACGCCTGAACCCAGACCCAGTTCGTCTGCTTCACTGAACGAGGCATTCAGTTCAACGCGAGGTTGCAGCACCCAGTGCTGGGTCAGGTAGAGATCGTATTCCGCCTCCACCCGGACACTGGCATCGCCTTCCTCACTGACAAACAAGGCCGCATCGACTTCGAAGCGGTAAGGCGCCAGCCCCTGCACGCCAGCCACCAGGTAGGTACGCTCGGGTTCAGGCTCGAAGTCGTAACGAAGACCGAGTTGCCAGTCCCAGAATGCCATCCACAGATGGCTGTAGAGCAGCTGCAGTTCCGCCTGCTCGGGCTCGACGTCCAGTTCACCCTCACCTTCCGTTTTGATCCAGAGTTTGTGCTGATCCGTGCCCCACCAACCCTGCACATCCCACAGATAAACGTCTTCGTCATCGCCGGCGCCAATCTCGAGCCGGTCGACCGTCACGCTGTGAAAGTTCATCGGTTCGTGAATGGCCGACGGCCAATCCGGCGGCGGTTCATACTCAGCCAACGCGGTCACTGGCAGCAGCAGAAGCAGATAAAAGCTGCGCATCAGCTCACCTCCACGACGCGCATCATGCCCATATGCATGTGAAACAGCAGGTGGCAGTGGAAGGCCCAGCGACCTGGCGCATCCGCGCTGATATCCAGAGCAATCTTTTCGCCCGGCTTGATCAGAATCGTGTGTTTGCGCGGCTTGTTTTTCGCGCCGTTCACCAGTTCCATCCACATACCATGCAGGTGAATCGGGTGTTCCATCATGGTGTCGTTCACCATGGTCAGACGCAGGCGTTCTCCATGGTGAAAGTGAATCGGCTCCCTCACTTCATGAAACTGCTTGCCGTCAAAGGACCACATATAGCGTTCCATGTTACCGGTCAGATGCAGTTCGACTTCGCGCGAGGGTGCGCGCTGATCCGGCCAGGGGCCCGGCGCTTCCAGATCGCTGTAGACCAGTACACGGTGACCCGCATCTTCCAGACCCACTCCCGGTTCAGACAGCTGGTTCTGCGGATTCTCCGCCAGCATGGCCGCGCCGCTGCCATGCTCGTGCATGGCATCCATCTTCATATCGTGGCCGGCATGACCTGACATGTCATGGTCCATGTGGGACATTCCTTTCATTGAAGAATGATCCATGCCATGCCCCATCGCCGCCATGGACCGCAGCGGACGTTTGCGCGGCTCGGGCACGGCGGCCTGCAACCCTGGCTGCGTCGCCAGCGTACCGCGGGCATGGCCACTGCGGTCCAGCGATTCGGCGAAAACGGTATAAGCCTTCTCGCTGCCTGGCTGCACCAGCACGTCGTAGGTTTCCGCTGTACCGATGCGGAATTCCTGCACGGTCACCGGCTTCACCGGCTGACCATCGGCGGCCACCACGGTCATATCGAGTCCGGGAATGCGCACATCAAAAATACTCATGGCCGAACCATTAATGAAGCGCAGGCGTATGGTTTCTCCCGGCGCGAACAAGCCCGTCCAGTTACCGGCCGCATGCCGGCCGTTCATCAGGTAGCTGTAGGTATAACCGGTGACATCGGCGAGATCGGCTGGGTCCATGCGCATACGGGCCCAGGCCAGCCGGTCAGCCAGTGCCGCCTTGAAACCCTGCTGATCCATGTCACCCAGAAAGTCGCCGAAGGTGGGACGCTGGAAATTGTAGTAATCGCTGGAAGCCTTCAGTTTCGCAAACACGTCATGCGGATCTTCGAAGGTCCAGTCGGACAACATCACGATGTAATCACGATCGAAGCTGAAGGACTCTGGCTCGGCGGGATGAATCACCAGTGGGCCATACAGGCCGCTCTGTTCCTGCAGCCCGGAATGACTGTGATACCAGTAGGTGCCGCTCTGCTTTACCGGATATTGATAAGTGAAGTTTTCACCCGGACGGATACCCGGAAAGGTCACGCCCGGCACACCGTCCATCTGGTAAGGCAGAAGGATCCCGTGCCAGTGAATGGAACTGTCCACTGCCATGTGATTGCTCACATTGAGCGTGACACTGCCACCTTCATAAAACTCCAGCAGCGGCCCCGGCACCGTACCGTTCACGGCGGTCACCGTGCCCATTTGCCCGGCAATGGGGGTATTCAGTTTCTCAATAGCCAGGTCGATCAGCACATCACGGTGGCGCTCACCTCCGCCCAGTACTTGCCCCGCCACCCGCGCCCAGGCCGGCAGTAAAGCATTCATGCCGGCCAGCGCACCCAGCTGTCCCAGCCCGGCCAATAATGCTCTTCTTTGCCTATTTATCTCTTTCATGTAGTGAATTTAAACCCTTGCGTACACTTCAGGGTCAATATCCATGATCATAAAACTCTTGACTCTGTAGTTGACTTTAGGGTTTATGCTCAGCCTCATAGACACCAAGGAGCCGGCACATGCCCGCACAAACCATCGGCCACGTCGCCAAGGCCAGCGGCACACCCATAGAGACTATCCGCTTCTACGAGCGCGAGGGTTTGCTGCCCGAAGCGCCGCGCACCATGAGCGGTTACCGCCTCTACGACGAAAGTACGGTGAAGCGCCTGCGTTTTATCGCCCGAGCCAAGGCGCTTGGCTTCACGCTGGCGGAAATCCGCGATCTGTTGGCCCTGCAGGACAACCCCGCCTCGAACAAGACCGGCCGGGCCGAAGTCAAGGCCATCACCGAACGCAAACTGGACGACATCGAACACAAGATCGCCGACCTGCAGCGCATGCAGAAAGTGTTGTCGCACCTGGCGCATGAATGCAGCGGCAAGGGTGGTGTTGCCCACTGCCCGATTATTGAAACGCTCTCCGGGATCGAGGACTGCACGCATCCCGAGCATCGCTGAAACCGGGCTTTTTATTCCGCAACCCCCTGGAGAGAAACGACATGACACAGCACAGCGATAGCATGACTCAGACACAGAACGAGACTGCCGCCTGTTGCAGCAAGGAGGGTCATCATGACCATGCTGCGCAGGAACATCACGCCCACGGCGGCGGCAATGCCCGCACGGCGGCCTCGGCCACCCTGCACTGCCTGACCGGTTGTGTGATTGGCGAACTCGCCGGCCTCATGCTGGGCGTACAGCTGGGCTGGGCGCCCGTGACCACGATCATTGTAGCCACCGCGCTGGCGTTCATCACCGGCTTTGCGTTGACACTTATTCCGCTGATGCGCGGCCGCGGCCTGAGCTTTTCACAGGCCTGGAAGATCGTCTGGATCGGGGAAACCGTTTCCATCGGCGTGATGGAAATCGCCATGAATTTCACCGACTACCACATGGGCGGCATGAGCGTGCAGAGTATCGCCGACCCATTGTTCTGGACCAGTTTTGCCGTGGCCGTAGCAGCGGGCTTCGCAGCCGCCTTCCCGGTAAACTGGTGGCTGTTGAACAGAAATCTGAAGAACTGCCATTGAAAACCCTGCACTGGCCGGCGAGCGGGTATGGCCGCTGAAGAAAAGCGGTCCAGCTCGCTCGTTTATGCCCACAACTTTGCCCGCGTGACATCGGTGGATGGCATGCGGGTTTCCCTGTCCTACGATCTGGATCGTATCCGCTGGCCGTGGCTGAGCCTGCCTGCACAGCATCCCGTACTGGTAGAGAAGTATCAGTACTTCAGCGCCGTCACTTCAGGTGACAGGGTTTTGAACCAGAGCCTCGGCGTACAGACCGCCCTTACCCGTCTTCAGTGGCGCTGTGAAGCGGCTGCTTTCGACAGCGGGCATGCCCCGCTCGGCGAATGCGAGCTGTGGCAGAACGACAACGATATGGGCTTTGAGATCACCACCCGTAACGCTGACAGGCAGGCCATGGTTCATTTGGCCGGCACCGGCTTTGCTTTTGCCGACCGCGATTTTGCCGGCTGGCGAAAGGCATCGAGGCAGAAGGCCCTGGCCGCGTGCGGATCGCCCCCACCCGAACTGACCGCAGCCCATAAAGTCGGTCTGGATGAACGGGGCCACAGTCTGATCAGTGATCTTCATCCCTCGTCTGACATGCCTTGCGTTACCGCCCTGGTGACCAGTGCAAACGGCTTCCATCCCGCGCACCCTTTCCATACGGGTTCCGGTGATCATGTAAACGCCGGCCATCTGTTTGATTGCGTGCTGCAGATGGCACACTTGTTGACACCGCATAACCATCCTCTGGATTGCGCGGGTGGACAAGCCGAATTCATGCGCTTCGTGGAACTGGACGTGCCATTTGAGATTCGTCTGGCAGATGAACCGACAGAAGCCGCGGGAGCAACCTGCATGACTTTTGCCCTTTCGCAACTTGACCGTGAGAATACCCGCATCCAGCTGAGGCTGAGAACCCGGAATCATCAGAACTGAAGCAAGAACAATGAACACATTCGACAAAGACACTGCAGTCAGCAAACAGGCGGAAGGCCTTTACACGGCCAGTCTTCCCGAAAGCTGGAACGTTATCCTCGGCCCCAACGGGGGTTATCTGATGGCCATCGTACTCAGAGCCATGCGCGACACCGTCGCCGACGACAGCCGGGTACCACGCTCACTGACCATTCACTATCTGAGCGTGCCCGGCAACGAATCGCTGGAAATCAGAACGACGGTCGAGCGCGCCGGTCGCAGTATGACAACGGTGAGTGTGCGCTTCCTGCAGGGTGAGCGCCTGATCGGTATCGGTACGGGCGCCTTCGCCAAGCCGCGTGAAGGGATAGTGGAATTCAACGACATGCCCATGCCCGAAACGCCGGCAGCGGAGGCGCTGGAACCCTACCATCCCTTCGGGCAGGGTCATGGGCCGATCTTTCTCAAGCATTACGAATTCCGGCGCACGATGGGTGATGAGGCCTTTTCCGGTGGCGAGCGGGCCCTGACGGGCGGCTGGATCCGGCTGTCTGATCACCGGCGGCCTGACGCGCTTTCCGTCGCCGCCATCACGGATTGCTGGCCACCGGCCTTCTTTGTCCGTTCAAAAATGCCCGTGCCTGCACCAACTATCGATCTGACTGTGCATTTCCGTACCGATATCGACGCCCTGCAACTACCGGATGATGCCTGGGTGCATGCCCGCTTTGAAACCCGTTACGCACATGAAGGCTATATAGAAGAAGACGCCGTAATCTGGGCCGAGGATGGCACCGTACTGGCGCATTCCCGTCAGCTGGGTTT
Organism: uncultured Salinisphaerales bacterium; assembly: GCA_913055805.1. GTDB lineage: Bacteria > Pseudomonadota > Gammaproteobacteria > Nevskiales > CAJXLF01 > CAJXLF01. Next base: position 390,767 of record CAJXLF010000001.1, on the reverse strand, counting down.
GTGCGAGCCGCTGAAACGGTGAACCGCGGCGCTCAGCCGCGCTTTTTCATGTAAAGGGAACCGGGCTCGTTTTGCGTAGTCAATTTCGGACACACTTTTTTCAGTGCATCGTGATGGTTGTGCTGCAGATAGTTCAGCGCTGCGAGAATTTCCCATTCGCGTCCATTCGAGAGTATCGCCTCCAGCAGATATTGCTCGTTCCAGAACTTCACGTTCTCCCTGAACCAGATAAGTGGATAGTTGTAAGGCGTGAAAATATCATGCACATGGACGACCACACCCGGCTTCAGAACAGGCAGGATCTGGAGGTATTCGAAGAGCACATCGCCTGCCGGGCGAATAATGTGTGAAGAGTCGATAAATAGGATGTCGCCCTCAGCCAGGCCGGCAAAATATTCCAGATCGAGCTCTTCCACCTTCTGTCGTTTGACCGTAACGCCCGTCTTCTCGAGCCAGGGCATTTCATAGGGTTCGATGCAGACATGCTCGCACTCATAAGCCGCGTCTTCCTCGCGGTTCTTATTCAACGCCCTGAGCGCCAGGAGCGTGGAAAAGCCACTACCAATTTCCACGATGCGCCGCGGCTTGAGATGACGCACAACCTGATACCAGTATTCAGCATCTCCCGGAGCCAGACTGCCGTTATTCCAGTAAAAGACACCATCACCGCTCTTCTCATCCGGTATGCCGACCAGTTCGTCCGCATAGGTAAGCGTGTCGAGAAAATCCAGCTGACCGGCAGTATTAAGATCCAGCCCGGGTAGCTTACGCTGGCTGGAAAAATCCTCGCTTACACCGCGATAATCAAACTGTGGCTGATAATAATGATTCCGAATGGGAAACACCCCGACCTGCAATAACGCATTTCTGGAAAGCGGCAGGCGCTTGACGCCGGTCTTTGTGACGATCCGCATTACCAGTGCCGAGAAATAAACGAAGGGCAGTAAAATAATGTCCTTGATAGGACGTGTCTTTTTTTTCATCGTGTTCCGGAGGCAATGGCCTCAAGCATGAAGTGGCGCAGTCACCAGAATCCGGCGGCCAGAATCCGCCTATACTAAATTGATTCCCTACAGTGGGCCAGCATAAACACAGCTACCGGAATGACAGAGGCAGCCCGGAAAGCCCGGAGCCGGAGCTCCTCGCCGCAGTGATAGACGGAAAAAGCCCCGGTCATGCCAGGGCCTGGTTATACGGGCTCTACGGCATCCTCGCCGTAATCCGCCACATTTTCCTCTTTCTTTCTGTCGAGTAACAGCAACAAGGGCGGCAGGAAAAAGAAATCCGTGATCAATGCGATCAGGATAATGCCGGCGGTCAACTGTCCGGTATCGGCATTCAAGGCGAAATCGGAGAAGCTCAGCAAGCCGAAATTGGCGGTCAGAATCACGGTAGTGATGAACAGCGCCACGCCCACGGTACTGAAGGCATAACGGATCGCCGCTTCCGTAGTGAAGCCATGTTCGCGTTTGGCCAGCCGGTATTTGGCCAGCAAGTGCACGGTGTAATCCACCACAATACCCATGGTCATACCCGAGACAATGGACATGCCCAGGCCGATACGCCCCACCAGCAGGCCCCAGACACCGAAGCCCACCACGATCGGCAGCACATTGGCGAACAGGCTGATGAAACCGTACTTCACCGAACGCAGCGCCAGCGCGAGAATCAGCGATATCGCCAGCAGACCCAGCGTGGAGCCCTCCAGCATGCTGATGACGTTACGCCGCCCCAGGTGGGCGAAGATCACATCCGAGCTGATACCGTCGTGACGCATGTATTCCGGCAGGTTCTCAGCCTGCCAGGCCTGGATGTCGCTCTGCAGTTTCAGAATCACCTTGGTGGATGAGCTGTCCAGTGAAACGATCAGGCGAGTGGCCGATTTGTCCAGATTGATCTGGTTATTCACGTCCAGACCAAAGGGCAACGAGAATTCATACAGCAGCAGGTACTGGGCCGCCAGTTCGCGCTCATCGGGCAACTGATACCAGGCCGGATCATCGTTGTGCATGTTCTTGTTCAGACGCTTCATGATGTCCGTGAAACTGAGCACATGTTTCACATGCTCCTGGCCACGTAGCCATTCGGCGAAGGCTTCCAGCCTATCCAGATACTCAGGGTCGGTAATACCGCCGGAATCTGCAGCCCCGACCGAAAACTCCACGCTGTTCATGCCGGCCAGATGCGCACGCAGGAAATCGGTATCCCGGCGAATCTCGGTGCGGTCGCTGAAGTACTCGGCCCAGACATCGTAGAGTTCATTTTTGGGCAGAAAGGATGCCGCGGTCACAATCAGCGCGCCGGTCACCACGAATGACAGGACCCGGTTGGCAATCACCCAGTCGGCCAGGCGCTTCATGGCGCCCACCTGTTCCGTATGTTCCTTGTGTACGCGCACCGGCAGAATCAGCATCAGTGACGGCAACAGGGTGATGGTGAACAACCAGGCCGCCATCACGCCAATGGCGACTACGTTGCCCAGATCGTGCATGGGCGGGGAGTCGGAAAAATTCAGCGCCAGGAAACCAATGGCCGTCGTCACGCTGGTCAGGAACACCGCCTGGAAATTGATACGCAGACTTTCCACCATGGCCTCAGCCCGGGGTTTGCCCAGGCGCATCTGCTGGAAGAACGTCACCAGTAAATGCATGGAATCGGCCACCGCCAGGGTCAGGATCATGGTCGGTGAATTGGACATGGGCGGTGTTACGCCATAACCGATCCAGCCCGCCATGCCCAAGGCACAGGCAACCGCGGCAATGATGATCACCAGGGTGGTGAAAGTACCGGTAGCGGCGGTCAGCACGCTGCCGCTGGCGAACCAGATGTAGAACGCAATCAGGCCCAGTGCAATACACAATGCAATGGGCACGATATGCGTCATGTCATAGAGAGCGGATTCGGAGAAAGCGTTGTTGCCGGCTGTCTTGCCGGAGATGCCGATAAAGACACCGGGGTATTTGGCCTTCATTTCATCGCGCAGGGCCCGTGCTGCCTTGACCGCTTCGGGAATTTCCTTCGCCCGGTTTTCACCCGGCAGATGAATAGTGATGTTAATGCCGGTCACCGACGCATCCGGTGAAATCAGACGTCCTGCGATCGTCGGTTCGGCCAGTGCAATGTTCATCGCCTCGATCAGATCCAGGTGTGAAAGCGACTCTGCGTTCTCCACCAGCGGTTTGACCTCAAGATCATCTCCCATCGCACGGGTGTGCTGGTAGTTGGTCAGGGAATCCACGCGCAGCGCATGGGGAATCTGCCAGGCGCGCTCGGTCAGTTCCTCCACCAGCATCATGATTTCGCGGCTGAAGGCGGCACCCCGTTCAAGCTCGTTCTCAGGCGCTATGACAAAAAACAGGTTGTCGTCGTGCGTATAGGTATCACGCTGTTTGTCGTAGAGATGGAGTTGGGGATCGTCAGGATGGAAGAAAACCTCCAGATCCGTACTGAGCTGCAGTTTACTGGCGCCATAACCGGCAGCGGCCACCACAACCAGGGCTGCCAGAAGAATGAAATAGCGCCAGCGAACCAGATGCTGGGCAAATCTTGTCACCATGTGTCACCTGTAAATTTTACCTACCAACCGGTATGTATGTTGCTGGCAGTATGCGCCGCCCTCTTGCCAATGGCAATAACGCCTCAGGTAATCAGTGGATTACGGCGATCTCTGCTGTGTTCAGGAACGCCGGCGGCGATTGAGAAGTTGCACGACTTTCTTGGATTCCTGCTTGAGCTGCTCGTCACCATAAGTGCGGTGTTTGAGTCGCAGCAGGCAGGTGTCGAAAGTGCGGCTCAGCATGGTGCTGTTATGGATCCGCTCCACCTTGGGCCAGGTGGCCCGTTCACCCTCGACGATGTAGTTCTGGATGTCGTCCGGCGTGGGATTGGACAACATGCGCAGCAGCTTGGCCGGCGTCTGTTTGGGAAAAATGTTGATATCGCCGCTGTACTTCTGGTCAGTGATGGCATGCACCTTGCCGATCAGGTTGGAGACCACATTGGGTCCCATGTGGCGGCGAGCCAGCTTCAGCGTATTGCGGCTGTGTGTTGTCACCATGTCCTTGGCAAACGGCAACAGGCCGGTTTCACGCAACTGTTCCTTCTCCGTCAGGAAAGGCACCACGTGCGGATTGGTCTGGCTGACGATGTAATGATTGACGTTATGCATGCGCGCCAGACGCAGCATCGGCAGATCGGCCTCGATGGTGCCGTCTACCCAGCGCCGACCGGGCATATAGGGCACCACTTCGCCCTGAATGTTCTTGCCTTCCAGTTCCACCGCGGGGAATACGCCGGGAATGGCGCAGGAGGCCAGAGAGGCGCGGCGCACCAGCACGTTGGGCGAAGTCAGGTAATTGAGGATGCGCCCCTGCTGATGCGGATCGGCCGGCGACACGGTGATGTTGATAATACGGCCCGTGCGCTCAAAGGCTTCTTCAAAGGTAAAGTCCCCGACATTGTCGCGAATACATTCCGACAACTGACGACCATCCATGATGGCGCGTTCCTTGAGCGCGCCCCAGACACCAAGCCCACGCCAGGCCTGCAGGGTCAGATATTCGGGGTCGAACATCTGCACCAGTTCTTCGTCGGTATGCGTGCCCACGACCGCCGCAATAATCGAACCGGCGCTGGAACCGGAAATCACCCGCGGCAGCAGCCCCTGCTCGAAAAGACCCTTGATCACACCCAGATGGAACATGCCCAGGGTCGCCCCACCGGACAACATCAGTGCGGAACGACCGAAACTGCGGCCGGTACGCTGGAAAAACTTGATCTTCTGGTCGTAGGGGAAAGCCTCGGAATCACAGTCGCAAAGGTAATTCAGGGCCTCGGATACCTCCCGCAGATAATCCGTCAGCAACTGCTTGGTGCCGAACTGGGCATGCATGTACAACGCCGGATTGGCCATGTTGGCGAGGTTGCCATGCAACCCCTCGTTGAGCATGAAGGCCAGGCCCATGGGGTCGTTTTCACGGCGCAGCTTGCGAATTTCGGCCAGGCGCGACTTGATCAGGCGATAGTCATAATCCGGTGAAAAATCTTCGGCCCGCCATTCATCCATGCCCGTCAGCCGGTCATGTGCAACCGCTGCGGCTTTCCATTCATCATAGGTATTGGCACTGACCATGGCCGACTTGGCGGCTTTCAAGCTGCGTTTCATTCGTATTCCAAAACCGTTATCGGCCGGCACGCGTCGCATGCTGGCCTGTATGAGATATCCTGCCTGGCCGGCGACCCGGCACTGCTCCTGCGCACCCGAATCTGAAAAATCGGGTTGTCAATTAATTCGAGAATAGCACTTTTTGTGCACTGCAACCAAGAACAAAAAAGGGGCGGACAGCCGTGCTTTCACAGCCCCGCCCCTGTTAACCGACGGCCTAGCCCCAGGGCTTTTCCTGGGCCTGCGTCGGCGCCACTTCCGAACCGGCAGGCACCATGCTGGGCAACGGCAAACCACCTCCACCGCCCCCGCAGGTATTGGCATCCGGGTCGGCAAATCCACTGACCACGTTATCGACCCAATGCATCAACAGCTCCACGGCTTCAGCCTGCGGCACGCTGCGTGCGAGTGGCGGCATCCTGGCGCCCGACTCGGTGGTGGCCACTCGCAACGGCAGAATCGACTGGCCGGCATTGCCCGGCTCGATATCATAATTGCCGAAGTCAGCCGCCCGGCCGGCAGCAATCGGCACCTTGCAGATACCCTGGCGCTGGGTCATCGGGTTGGTAAAGAAATCCAGTACCAGCCCCGAATTCTGGGCATTACCGGCCGGGTTGTGGCAGTGATAACAATTCACTTCCAGGAATGCGCGGGCACGGTGATGCACATCCGCCGCCGAATCCGGTGTTTCACCGGTACTGCCGGGCACATCCCATTTGGGCAGTTTCTCCAGATTGGCCGGTGTATCGGGCAGATCAATCAGGCCCTTCATTTCCATAAAGGCCAGCTGATTCATTACGCCCACATCGGGGAAGTCATAGTCGCGGTTGAGATTGCGGATCTTGGGACCAATCGGCGGCGAACCTGCTTCCAGATCATCGCCGTTATGACAGAGAACGCAGGCGCCGGCATCAGGAATGGCATAACTGTCGGTAGAACCCGTGTAGTGCCGCAGATCCCCCTCGCCGTCCACCACCCGCGGATCAGGATCATCGTAGTCCCATGACACCGGTACGGTATTGCCCTCGACCTTGAGCAGGGCCACGCGTTGACCGTTCTGGGTGGTCCACTCATAGGGCAGCCCCACCCAGTAAACAGAGCCATCCGCATTCTGGCGTTTGATAAGTAACCGGGTCTCGATCACCTCTTCGGTATCCCCGTTAGGGAAGGCGAAGGTCTTGGAAAATACCGTGCCCACCGGGAACTTGAGTGTCTGCGAATAGCAGTCGTAGATATTCAGCGTCTCGCAGTTTTGGGAATCCTGGTAGGTCGCCTTGACCGGTTTTCCGGCCGCATCGGTCGGCAGGAACATGAAGCGGTACTTGGCGGCGTAATCCGAGAACAGGATGCTGTTCAGGTCGAACGGTACACCGGGGGCAGTCGGCCCCTTGCGTGGATCGGCTTCATCCAGATAAAGGCCGTACTGATCCAGCCGCGGGCAGTTGTAGTTGAGCACGGCCTCCCTGTTGATGGTGCCCGCCTGCCCGGCATTGCAGACCTGCTCCAGGGCTGCCTGCGACGGCCGCGGATCATTGGCAGGATTGGCCTTGAAGCTGGGCAATTCGGGCTTGTACAAGGGCAGCAGGTCGGCACTCACGACCGGGCAATCGGTCGGAATCGTATTGTCGGCCGGCACCAGGTTGGCCGGATCGGTGGGATCGGCCGTGGCGAAATGCACATTGGCATAGGCGTCGATCAGCGGATTGACCGGGTTCTCGAAGGTATTGCCTTCGACGCAGAGACCGTTCTCCGGCTTCTTCAGCTGGCCTTCTTCGTCGAACTTCCAGGCATTCCATTTGCACACCGGAATCGGGTCGAACTGATAAAGATTGGGTCGGCCGCGTTCGTCGGTACGCGGTTCGGGCCGGTCGGTTTCATTCGGATTCGGCTGGGTCAGCGGAATGCCGTCGCGGTCCACAGGTATCTGGTCGCAGTCGTTGGGCACATCCTCGCCGCCATCAAAGATGATGTGCGCGCTCTTGCCCAGGTTCTTCACCAGCAGGATGGTGGGCAGCACCGTGGCGTTGTCTGCCAGGCAGCTGGGATCTTCGCCCAGCCCCGGCAGGCCGGGGATCGGCAGTAGCGGATTACCCAGGCAGCCGCTGCGCTCCAGGTCAGGCAACGCCGGCTGGGTGCCGTTGTTGCGGAAGACATTGTTATAAATATGAATGCCTTCCGGGAAGAAATCGTAATTGGTGGCCGGCTCGCCGGCATCGGCCAGCCCGTAGTTCACAATCGCAATGCCTACGGTGTTGTTGTCGTAGATTTCGTTGTCATATATCTCCACCTGATCAGCCGCCGCCAACAGCATGCCGGTGCCGGGAGGAATCACCGCCACGATCGCACCGCGCGGCGCAAACTGCGGGATATTGTTGTTATAGGTCTTGTTATTACGCACGATGTTCTTTTCACCGAACTGCACACGCCCCGGCAAATCGAACACCAGAAAGCCGCCGACATTGCTGTGTGCGACGTTATCCACGTATTCGGCGCGATAGGTATTCTCGAACTCAAAGCCCGCCACATTGTGAAAAGCCTCGGTACGCTGTACCAGAATATCGCTGGACTGCCCGACATAGACGCCGGCGTCGGAGGAACCGATTGACACCGAATCCTCGATCAGAATGTAGCGTGACACCACCGGATAGAAGGCATAGGCGCCGTTACCCGACCAGGACGCCATGCTGGCATCGTAGTTGGGTGAGGCCGGGTCGGCGTTGGACCAGCCGATTTTCACGCGCCGGAAGGTGATGTGCTCTGAGCGGAACACGCGCACGCCGTTGCCGGGTGCATCGTAGACAGTGAGATCCTGGATGGTGAAGCCATCAGTCTGGTTGACGTTGATACCATCCTGGGCCGGGCTGTTGGCGAAGGACAAAATGGTCTTGTCCATACCGGCGCCGCGAACGGTGATGCCCTTCTTGCCGGTCATGGTCAGGCCAGTGCTGAAATCGAACTCACCTTCGCAGAATTCGATGATGTCGCCTTCGCGGGCCTCGAAGAAAGCGGTCAGCGCCTCTTTCTGGGCATCTTCGCCACAGACAGTATGGGTTTCCGCCTTGGTACTGACCCCGCCATCGCCATCATCATCTGAACTGCCACCGCAGCCATTCAGAAAACCAAACGTCAGCAACAGCGCTGCTGCCACCCCCCGGCGTTTCTCACTCCTCATTGTCAGCTCCCGGCGGCTTGTGGCCGCACTCATCTAATAATTATGACGCGGAACAGTCGCGCCCTCTCCTTACCTTCTACTCATACTAGCCGAGGGCCGCGCCAAAACACAGCCTGACAATCAGAAACGGCGATGCGCCCGCCAGGGGGGAATCCAGCCTCCGAAAAGCGCCTCCAGCTTCATGGCCACGGCGATAGTGACATGGTCCTTGCCGGGCGGCCCTATCACCTGCACTCCCAACGGCAGGCCGCGTTCGTCCAGCCCCATCGGCACCTGCGTTGCCGGCAACCCCATGACATTGATAATGCCGCAATAGACCCAGTCAAAGGTGCGCGCCAGCGGCACATAGTGGCGCGGCGCAGTGCATGTATAGGGCGGGTACAGAATGACGCCGTCATCTCCCATCAGATCGAGCAGCTTTTCCCGCAACTGCGCCCCCATGTCGACGAACCTTTTCGGCAGGGGCAGTTTCTCCGTCAGGGCCAGACTCAGCGCCGGCAAGGTGTGATCGGACTGACGCAGACTCCATTTGGCGAACTCTTTAAACAGGGCGACATCGCGGCCATTACCCAGCTGGTGACTGAAACTGGGTCCTCCGGCAGCCGCCATCATGGCGCCCCATATCTCAAAGGATTTGCGCAACTCATTGACGGCTGCCTTGCGCACCGTCGCCACATGCGGCGTCAAGCCCTCCACCGCACGCTGCTGTGCCCGCTGCATTTCGGCGCTGACCCGCTGCCGGCCATTGCCGGTGATATTGATCACATTCAGGCGTGACAGATCCACCGACTCGATATTACCTAGCTGTACGGAACCACTGATGCTGTCGCCCTCGTCGGGGCCGGCCAGAATCTGCAGCAATGGCCACAGGTCCTCTGCCCGGCGGGCCAGCGGCCCGGTTACACAGTACTTGAGGATATCGCCGATGGGCATCGGCACCTGATCGGTGTTGGGTACAATCCCGGGCGTGGGTTTGTGGCCGAACACACCGTTAAAAAAAGCCGGCATGCGAATCGAACCGCCAACATCCGCGCCCAGGCCGAAGGGTGAGGAACCGGAACCGATAATGGCGCCCTCGCCGCCCGAGGAGCCGCCCACGATATGTGCCGGGTCATAAGGATTATTACTGCGGCCATAGACCCTGTTATTGCTCTCCATCCACATGCACAACTCGGAGGTATTGGTTACGCCGATGGGAATGGCGCCCGCTGCCCGATAACGCGCCACCGTGGGCGCATCATGATCTGACACCATATGCTTGCGCGCCACCAGCCCGGAGGCCTGCGGCATACCCTTGAAGGCGAAATTCTCCTTGATACTGCAGGGCACGCCGTGCAGCGGCGGCAAATTCTTCCCGCCACGGGCAATTGCGGCATCGGCGGCATCGGCTTCGGCCAGCGCCGCCTGGTATCGGTCACGCACAATGGCATTGATATAGGGATTTACCCGCTGGGCCTGGGCAATATGGGCCTCGACCACAGCGCGCGACGTCGCCTCCCCCTCACGAATACGCCTGGCCAGTTCGGTGGCCGATAGCGCCAGCAATTCACTTTGCATTGTGTTGGCTCAATTGTTTGTAATAGACGGCAGGCTTGCATGAGAGGCTTATGCCGTCAATTCTCCGCCTCCAAGCAGCTACACTTACTGATGTATTAATACAAACATGCTGCGCTACGAATGCATCGGGGGCATATATCCGGCCGATGAAGAAGCAACATAACAGGCTAGCCGGCCGTCTGGCCGACGCCCGCCGCCGGTTTTTTGTCGGCCGGGAGGCGGAAAAGGTCCTGTTCGAAAATTTGATAGATGCGGACAGCAAATTCCGGGTTCTCTACCTTTTTGCGGCTGGTGGCATTGGAAAAACCAGCCTGCTTCGGGAATACGCCGCACTGGCCGAAGCCAGAGCACTACCTGTCATTCAACTGGATGCGCGCAGCATTACCGCCATGCCGCAGGCAGTGGCCAAAGCCGTTCAACAGGCCCGGGATCGTCTGAGTGTTGCTGAAGATACGCCGCATATTATTGTTCTCGATACGTATGAATTACTGGCCCCACTGGAAAGCTGGCTGAGGGAACAATGGCTGCCTGCGCAGGCAGATTGTGTCCGTGTAGTGATCGCGGGCCGCACGCCACCTTCGTTGGCCTGGCGGACAGATACCGCCTGGGCGGACAGTCTGAGGCACCACCAATTACCGTACCTGCAGGAGGAGCTGGCTCGCGAGTATCTCCAGCGACGGGAAATGCCACCCGCAGCCATTGAACAGGGCATCAGTTTTGCCCGGGGTCACCCGCTGGCCCTGGCCCTGTTTGCAGACGCCGCGGTCAGCGGCCAGAGCGATGCACCTGAACAAGTGCCCGACCCCGAGACTCTGCTGCCCGAACTCATGGCCGGTTTGCTGGGCAATGTGCAGGACGAGTCCCGCAGACGGGCGCTATACGCCTGCGCCATTGTGCGCAGCCTGCCGGAATCCCTGCTGGGTGTCATGCTGGACCAGACCCAGTGCAGCGAATTGTTTGCCTGGCTGCGCAATCTGTCCTTTATTGAATCCGGTCCGGGTGGGCTTTTCCCGCATGACCTGATCCGCGACGTGCTGGTAGCCGATCTCAAGCAATGCGACCCCGACCTGTACCACCTGCTCGGTGAACGTGCCTATACCTGGTATCTGCAGGCGATTGAAGCGAACCGGGGCGACGTACTTACACATGGCCTGGATGCCTTCTTCCTGCTCGGCGACATGGAACTGCCCTGGCACATGGCCGGCCCTGCCGTAGAGGAGCCGGCTTATATCGATGCAGCCTCTGACCAGGACATGAATGCTGTCGAGGCCATGCTGCGCAGACATGAGGGCGCAGCCGAAGTAGCCAACCTGCGAAGGCTGGTGGCAGCTCAGCCCGAGGCGTTGCAGGTCATCCGCGATACCCACCAGCAAGTGATCGGTTTTTCCCTGCTGCTGGCCCTGCAGGAATTGCCAGCCGACGTCATCGCCGCCGACCCGGTTTGCGCCGCTTTCCAGGCCCGTTGCTCCAAAGCCACGAACAAGGACGGGCGTGTCAGCCTGCTGCGTTACTGGATGCATGCCGAACACTACATGCGGCTGTCCAGTATTGTGACGTTGGGGTTTATTTCCCTGGTGCTGGAGGCGGTGCGGCCGGGGCAGGCCTATTCCGGCGCCCGCCAACTGGACGACGAGGTCTGGCGCTATATTGCCGACCTGGTCGGCCACCAGCGCCTTGAGGGCTCCGAACAGAATCTGCCGGGCGGCGCAACGGTCGTCATGTATCAGGATTTCAGGCAACGTTCGGCCCTGGACTGGTTACGCAATGTCTTCCGGCGCATCCAGGGCCTGGCAGAAGCACCATCCTCTACCGCCACGCCGCAGTACACTGCCATGGACCGGCCAGCTTTTGACCAGGCGGTGCGCGATGCGCTCAAGCATTATCACCGTCCACACCGGCTGGCCGACAATCCCCTGTTAACCGCACCTCTGGTCATCCAACGGGCCGGCAGTAACGACAGCACTGCCTGTCTGGCGGCGTTGCAGGCAGTGCTGGAAGACAGTTACGAAGAACTGGCCGACAACCCACAGACCGAGCCGCTGGCTCGCGCCTTGCGTCACACCTACCTGAAGCCGGCAGCTAATCAGGAACTCGCTGCCGAGGCCGCACAAATGGCCTATGGCAGCTTTCGTCGGCACTTGAGTGCTGCGGTACGGGAGGTGCAAACGCGCCTGTGGCTGGCGGAACAGAACGCCCGCGCCGGCGATTGAGCAAAATCTGTAGCAGAATCTGAGCGGAAGCAGGACCTAGACTTGTCGTGAACCTGCGCGGGAAGATGCCATGTACGAAACCCGACTTTCACGGACAAACTTCGAAACCGGCCTGGCGCAGGCACTCAGGCACTACGCCCGTCCCGATCGCCTGGTAGGCAATCCCCTGCTGGATTCCAGGCTCATCAGCACCGGAATCAGTGTAGACACCGACCCACTGGAGCAAGTTGCTGTCCTGCGCAGCCTGCTGGCGCAACAGGTGGATGCCCTGGCCGCTGCTCCAAAGACCGTGATTTACCGCGATGTCCTGGCGGCAACCTATCTGTGTCCCGCAACCAGTCAACCCGCAGCCGCCCGCAGCCTGGGACTGGCCTATGGCAGTTACCGGCGATATCTGACCGATGCACGCAAATTATTGTCCGCCCGCCTGTGGATGGCCGAACTGGATCAATCTGAACGAATTTTGATGCAGAAAGTGAGCGGTAATTAATACTAATTTAGAAGTCAGGATCACTAAAGCATGGGGATGCAATATGAAACATTACGACAAACCCCTTATTCCCGCCCTGCGATACGCCGCTGCTGCGCTCCTGCTGCTGACCACCCTGCCGGCACAGGCCGCGATTCTGGTGGTAGAAACCACTGATGACGTCATCAACGACAATGAGGTCTGCAGTCTGCGCGAAGCGATCGTCAACACCAACAACAATGACCAGTCCGGTTCCGCGGATTGTGCGGCAGGCGATGCAGGTGGCGACAGTATTATCTTTCACGGCTCACTGACCGGCGAGACCGTAAACCTTGACGGCTCAGCCCTGGCCATCACCGAACCATTGCTGATTAGCGGCCCGTTGGCCGGCAGTGCATCGAGCATGACGCTCGATGCCGGCGGCAACTCGCAGATCCTGTTGATTAACGGCAATATGCCGCATGAGTTCAGCGTTACGCTTGCCGGCCTCACACTGACCCAGGGTTTTATCAATGGCGCGGGACTACCAGGCGGTGCAATCAGCGCAGTCAACGCCGATCTGGTGCTTAACAACGTGGCCATCGTCGACAACTCGACCGCGGGCACACAAAGTGCCGGCGGTGGGATCAGTGTCAACAACGGCGACGTCAGCCTGACCCGCTGCGAAGTGTCGGACAACTCAACCGCGGAGGTCACCTCGCACGGTGGAGGCATATCGGTTTTCGGAGGCGATGCGACCATTTCCGAATCGGCGCTGGTGAGCAATTCCACCGCGGGCGACACTTCCCCGGGCGGCGGCATTGCTGTTTTCGGCGGCAACCTCAACCTGGTAAACAGCACCGTAGTCGGCAACTTCACACAGGGCAACAACAGCCACGGTGGCGGGTTGTTCAACGACGATGGCGGTGTTTCCCTGCAGCATGCCACCCTCTCCAATAACGCCGGAGCCAGCGGCGCGCATGCTGTGCATATGAACAATGCCGCTGCCATGTTGATCCTGCAGAACAGCCTTATCACCCAGCCGGACCCGGGCGACCTGACCTGTTCCAAGCCAGCCGACGTACTGGCTAATAGCCTGGCCACACATGACAGTTGCACGGGCGTAAGCACCACCGCTGCGGATATCGCTCTGCAGGGCCTGGGCTTCCGGGGCGGACCTACCCGCATACGCGGTCTGGATGCCGGCAGCGTGGCGATTGATGGCGCGCTGGCGGGATTCTGCACCTCTACGGATCAGCGCGGCGTACCGCGGCCGCAGGGAGGGGCCTGCGATATCGGCGCGTTTGAAGCCGGTGCCTTGCTCGACTTTGGCGATGCACCCACCGCCGCGCAATCCGGTTTTGCGAGTAACTACCCCACCGCGCTCTTCGACAATGGCGCCGGCCACGTGCAAGTGCCTGGCGCGCCTTTTCTCGGCCCGCTGGCCGATGCCGAAATAGGACCTTTGCCGAGCGCCGACGCAGATGGTGACGATAACGACAATCTGGCCGACGAGGATGGCATTTTCTTCAGTTCCGATATCACGCCGGATAGTGACGCCACCATTGATGTCACCGTGAGCAACGGGCCGGCAGAACTGCATGCCTGGATCGACTTCAACGCCGACGGTGACTTCGACGACCTGGGCGAGAAAATCTTCTCCGGCGAAGCGGTAGCCAACGGCAATAACCCGGATCTGAGTTTCCCCGTCCCCGACGATGCGCAAACCGGTGATACTTTCGCCCGCTTCCGGCTGGTTTCCGCCGGCGCCCTCGGCCCCCGTGACCTCGCTACGGACGGCGAAGTCGAAGATTACGGCGTGACCATCAGCAATAGCGGTGGTGGTGGCGGCGGAGGCGGCGGTGGTGGAGGCGGCGGTGGCAGCAGCGGCTGCAGCATGACCGCAGCCGGGCAGCCTGATCCGCTCTGGATGCTGTGGCTGCTGCTGAGCTGTGTCTATCTGGCGGCCAGAACGACCGCAACCAGGAGGTACCGCCCGTGACCGGTCGAGCTCTTCCTGCCATCGTCACTCTGGTTCTGGCATGGTTCGCGGCCGGATTCGCGTCCGCGGCATATGCACTCCATCCCAAGCCTTTCATCCATGGCCCGACCGACCTGGGCAGTACCCCGGCGGTGATACCGATCGGCGGCCTGAATGGCTTTTCACACATTCTGCCTGTCGACCACGCTATGATCGCCTATCCCGATCCGGCCAATGGCGGCATGGACGAATTCCTGGTCTATGCCATGGGCGATGGCGAACTGGTGATGGTGCTGCGGGAAACCTCCGATGACATCCCCGACCCCGATTACGAACTGTATGTGCGCCACAGTTTCCACCTGACTTCCCAGTACGCACATATGTACTCCGTAACACCGGGTCTGCAGGCCTACCTGGATTCCGTTCCAGGTGCCTGGATTGAATTCGGTGACACAGCTTTCCTGTTCCCGGGCCAACTGGGCGCATCGGAACCGCTGACGATTACCGCCGGCGAGGTGCTCGGCACGACCAAAAGCTACGGCCATGCCTGGGATGTCGGTGTTATTGACAGCCGTCAGCGCAGCGGCCGCTTTGCCAACCCGGAGCGTTATCCCGACCTGGAACTGCTGGAGATACTCGGCGTGGAACTGGAGCATCCGCCGTTCCGCGGCAGCCGTACTTTGAATGCCGCCTGTTTCCTCGACTACATGCCTGAGCCACTGCGCCAGCAGTGGGCCGCGTTACTGGCATCAGTGCCACCAGCCTGCGGACGGGCCGGCTGGGACTTGCCGCTGCGCCTGCGTGGCGCCTGGTTCAACCCGGATATTGATGCAGCCCCACCCGAAGCGCTGTTCGAACTCGAACAGGCGGCTGTCAGCATCGTGCCCTGGAACCTGGCTCCGGACACACATGTCAACATCGCCATCGGTCACGGCAGTGATTTTTCAGCCTTCGACCCCGACGACAACCTGGATTCCATTCATGAGGATTTCGTGGTCGCCATCGATCCGGACCCCGCGGCCGTCGTTAACCCGGATCCTGCCAGCGTCAGTTTCCAGACCGGCACGGTGTGTTACGACCTGCGTTTCGATGTGGGCGGCATGGTGGGATATCACGCCCTGTTCCTGCGCCTGCAGCCCCCGGCGGGCCTGGACTGGCTGTTGCAACTGCTGCTGGGACAGAATCCGCAGCAACTGGATATGCAGCTGGTCAGCGACAACTTCGTCTCTCCGGCCTGCGAAACCCTGATGCTGTCGCCGCCCGAAAACTACCCGGTGAGCTATATCCGCTAGTCCCCGGTTTTGGGTAGTCCGCAGCTTTATGGCTGCGGACTGCTCCACTTTAGTGGCAGTTGCGCGAACCGGATTCGCGCGTCAATGTAACCGCCATGTGCGATACCCAGGTACTGATTAACGAGGCGGGCGTGTGGTTCGCCAAGAACTCGGACCGCGAACCCTCGGAACCGCAGCCGGTCATCCGGCTGCCGGCGGTATATGGCGACCGCACGACCACCCTGCACACAACTTACCTGGAAATCCCCCAGGTGCCGGACCGGCATGCAGTGATCCTGTCCAAACCGCACTGGATGTGGGGTGCGGAAATAGGCGCCAATGATGCCGGCGTGGTCATCGGCAACGAGGCCATTTTTTCGAAGCTGCGCACACTCGAGCCCGGGCTGCTGGGCATGGATCTGTTACGGCTTGGACTGGAACGCGGCGCCACGGCGCGGCAGGCCATGGATGTCATCACCTGGCATCTGGAGGAATACGGCCAGGGTGGTCCGGCCGGCTATCGCGACAGGCGCTTTCACTACGACAACAGCTTCATTATTGCCGACCCCGACGAGGCCTGGGTGCTGGAAACTGCCGGCCGGGTGTGGGTGGCCAAGCGCGTGCAGACTTTCCATGCCATTTCAAATTGCCTGACGCTGGGCACCGACTACGACCTGCAGGCCGACGACCTGGAAACCGTGGCCCGCGAGCATGGTCACCCTGGCGGACCGGTGCATTTTGCCGACACTTTCGATACCCGCCTCATGCCCTGGTTTGCCGGCTCGCATCGACGGGTGGCGCTGGCCGCCCAATGCCTGCACCGCCGCCAGCAATCCGGCGCAAGCCTGACCGGCATGATCGAGCACCTGCGCAGCCATGCCGCCGACAACGAAGATCCCATGGCCGGCAGCAATGCCGACCTGTGCATGCATGCCGCAGGCCCCGTTCGGCGCAGTCAAAGCTGTGGATCAATGGTTTCCCATCTCAGTCGCAATGGCATCACGCATCTGGTGACAGGCACTTCCGCACCCTGCCTGTCGCTGTTCCGGCCGGTGGCTTTCGATGACCAGGATTATTCGGTGCTGTCAGCTGCGGATGCCGTGCCGGAAGAAAGCCTGTGGTGGCATTTCGAGCCGCTGCACCGGCGTGCGCTTTTCGATGCTGACCTGCGCCACGCCCTGCGCGCCAGCCGTGATGCGGTTGAAGCACAGATCCTGCAAATGATTCATACCGGCAAGCGTGACAAGGCCGACTTGCTGGCGCGGGAATGGGAGGCCCATCAACTGCAACGCCTGGCGGCCTCCGATTTCCGCAAACCCTGGAACCCGGCAGGCCTCTTTTGGCGGCATCTGGACCGTCTGGACGGGTTTACCTGATACCGGCCAGCCCCCGAACCGCCTGCAGCACTTCTTCCTTGAGTAAAGCCCTGTTGAACGGCGGCTGCTTGCCGTAGCCCGCATGCAGGCTACTGCCCTCCAGAAGCGAAACAAATACGGCCGCTTTCAATTCAGCACGTTTCCGCGGCAATTTGCTGTCTATCTCCATCAGAACATCAGCCACCGCCTGGCGATAACTGCCGTAGATGCTGTTCATGATTTCGGCGGCATCCTCGTCATGCGCCGCCATGGCCCACAGCTCCCAGAACAGTACCGAACCGCCGGGCGTCGCAAGGTCATCAAAAAAACCTCCGGCCACGGCCATGAGCCTGTCCTCCGGTTTCGTCTTGTCCGCTTCCCATGTGCTTGCACGTTCGGCGTACTGACTTTCCCACCGGGTCAGCAGTGCGCGCAGCAGATCGCGCTTGGTCGGGTAGTAATACTGCAGATTACCCAGACGCATGCCCGCCATTGTGGCCACGCCCCGCAGAGATAAAGCGGCCCAGCCTTTATCTATCAATAACTGTTCTGCGGCCGCCAACGCTGCTACCGCTGACTGTTTGCCGCGTTTCTGAACGCCTGTGCCTTTTCGCGTACTCATTTTCAATCCTTGCCCCATTCTTGACAATTAGGTCATAAGACCTAATTATAACCGCCCTGCTCATACATGACACGCAAGGAGCACATCGTGAACATACTTGCCCAGGTCTTTATTGCAAAAATTTTCGTCACCGTCGCATTGTGGTGCCTGCCCTTGATCTTCCTCCCGCTCAGCATGCTGCAGTCGTTTGGCCTGCCGACAGGGAGCGACGGCATGTTCCTGCGCATGCTTGGCTGGGCCTATCTCTCGCTATGCGTCGGTTACGCCTACGGCCTGCGCGAAGCCCTGCATGGACGCGTTGCCATGGGGCCCGTCATTACGGGTATTGTGAGCAATGGCGGTGCCTGTATATTACTGGTCTGGTTCGGCATGACCGGTGCCTGGGACGCCTGGCATTCCTGGGTACAGATCATTGGCTGGGCTTCCGCTATTGGCACGGCGGCAGTGACGCTACAACTGATATTTTTTGGTCTTCTGGCTGACCGGCGCCGCGCCTCCACAACGGTTTGAACAGAGAATATATGTCCGCAAATCCTTGGGACTGCATCATCATCGGCGCAGGCGCCGCCGGCCTCTCGGCCGCCCGCCAGCTCAGCCGCAACGGCAAACGGGTTCTGGTGCTGGAGGCGCGCGACCGTGTGGGCGGCCGCACCTACACGCAGACCGCGCAATGCGGCATGCCGGTCGATGTTGGCGGGCAGTGGCTGGGACCCGGACAGAATCGCGCCCTGGCGCTGGCCGCTGAACTTGAGCTCAGCCTGTGGCCGCAGCCCCAGCATGGCCGCAACCTGCTCAGGTTGCGGGGCAAGCTGAGCAGCTTCAGCGGCAACGTCCCGGCCCTGTCGCTTTTTTCCCTGCTGGACTTGCAGATCAACATCTGGCGTCTGGAGGCCATGGCCAGGCGCATCCTGGCCGAAGCGCCCCACAACAGCGCCCAGGCCGCTGACTGGGACCGCATCACCTTCGCCCAGTGGATGCACCGGCATGTACGCAGCCGCCGCACCCGCGCCATGTTTCATGCTGCCACCCACGCCGTGCTTGCCACCGAGCCGGAAGAGATTTCCATGCTGCAGTTCCTGTTCTATCTGCGCAGCGCCGGCGGCCTGATCCCACTCATCAGCGCAGAGGGCGGCGCCCAGGAACAACGCATTAGAGGGGGTGCTCAACAGTTGTCGGAAGGCCTGGCCAGCATGGCGCGCAGTCGCGGCGCCCAGATCCGTCTGGCCACACCCGTGCGTCAGATCGACCAGGACGAAGACGGCGTCAATGTCATCACGGACAGCGGCACGGAACGGGCGCAACGGGTCGTCATCGCCATGGCCCCAAGTCAGGCGGCAAATCTCGAATTCGCACCCGGCTTACCGACGCAGCGCCGCCAGTTGATGCAGCGCATGCCCATGGGTTCCGTGATCAAGGTGATTCTGATTTACGACAAGCCCTTCTGGCGCGAAGCGGGATTGTCCGGAGAAATGGTTTGCGACGAGGCGCCGCTGCGCATGACCTTTGACTCCACCCCGCCCGATTCGGAACAGGGCGCCCTGGTAGGCTTCATTCTGGGCGCCGAAGCAGCGCGCTGGAGCGAACAACCGAAGGCCATCAGGCGCGGTGAAATCTGCCGGCAGCTCACCGGTTATTTCGGCAAGGCGGCAGGTCACCCCATCGAATATATCGAGAAAGACTGGTGCGACGACCCGTTTGCCCAGGGCTGCTATGTCGGTCTCATGGCGCCCGGCGTGATGTCGCGCCTGGGTCACGTCATTCGCGAACCGGTCGGCCGCATTCACTGGGCCGGCACCGAAACCGCCACCGAGTGGAATGGCTACATCGAAGGCGCGATTCAGTCCGGAGAACGTGTGGCCAGGGAAGTCATGCAGGTACTCTGAAGCTTCGGTAATCCTGTATTCCCTTCACTCTTCTGCCAGCGTTTCTGGCAGTTACACTGTTGCCATCATTCAAGCTTTGGGTACTCAGATGAGCAGCACATCCATACAGAACAAGAAGATCATCCTCACCGGCGCTTCCAGTGGAATCGGCCGGGCCGCCGCAATTCAGCTTGCCGCGCAGGGCGCGGAGATGTTCCTGATCGCGCGTCGCCAGGAAGAACTGGAAGCCGTGGAAAAGGAAATTCTTGAGGCTGGCGGCCGGGTACATATTAATGCCGTCGACCTGAGCGATCTCGATGCTCTGGATGCCACTGTCGATGACATCCTGGCCGAACACGGCAAAATCGATGTACTGATCAACAATGCCGGCCGCTCCATCCGCCGCCCGGTCGCCAAATCACTGGACCGTTTTCACGACTATGAACGCTGCATGCAGATCAATTATTTTGCGGCCATGCGTCTCATATTGAAGGTGTTGCCGGCCATGCTGGAGGCAGGCGATGGCCATATCGTGAACGTGCTGACCTGGGGCACCCTGCTACCGGCGGCCAACTTTACTGCCTACAACGCCAGCAAATCCGCACTCGGTGCCGCCACCCAGGGCATGGACGCCGAACTGCGCCGCAAAGGCATTCCCTTTACGTCCATCCACTATCCGCTGGTGCATACCGCCATGAGCGCACCCACCAAGCACTACGCAAAAATACCCGGCATGACGCCGGAGCAGGCCGGCAAATGGATCGTGAAAGCCGTACGCAAACGTCCGGCGCGCATCGCACCATCCTATGCCGTGATGGGCGGCGTGAATAACACCCTGTTCCCGGGTCTTTCAGCCGCAGTTGCAGGCAAGCTCAAGTTCTAGATTCAGAATGCAAGGAAATTGACCTTATCCAGACATCAATTTCGTCGATGACCTTTTCCTCTATCGTGGTCGGAATCTCCCAGTATTCTTCCGGCCCGGTTCCCTTCTTCGAAATCTGGAAAAGATGATTCAGGTTTTCAAAGGTATGGGATTTTGCCCGAGGATGTCGAAGCAGATTTCTTGTCGGCGCTTCATTTTTTGATGCTGAAACCAACAAATCCTTTGACCCGAACAGCGCCAGCACCGGACCATCGTAGCTCTCGATAAGTGCCTGCACATCTCTGTGAGACTCAGTAAACCACCAGGCGGAACCGAATTCGGTTACGAGTTTCCGAATATGGGTCTCATCGGTAACGCCTGCATCCCGCGCATATTGTTGTATCAATAACTGTGCTTGCTCTCTGTCTCTGGATTTGCGAAGAATTTCGAATATATCTGTCATCTCTTTCGTTTGCTGATCCGTTATCGCCTGCTTTACACCCGTTGCTTTACTTATTTCCTGGTTCTGACGAATTATTGCCTCGGCAGTTGTTTCAATGCCCATTCCCGCAAGACTGACAATGAAATCCGGCTTTTCAATCTCGGCCGCCAGCAGCGATTTAATGCCTCCCTGGGAATGCCCCAGAAAGCCCGACGAAGCCAATTGAATTCCAGAATCTTCGCGAAGCCATTTCAATGCAGCCGCCGCATCAGAGGCGAACTCATTATCCGAAGCATCGGCGTAATCACCGGAGCTTTTTCCAACTCCACGATTGTCATAGCGCAATACGGCGTAACCACGCAGTGTCAGAAGGTGAGAGATGACCAGGAAATATTTATGCCCGGTAATGTAGTTATCCCGGTCGGCAGGTGGCTCACCTCCCGAGTGCCCCGATACCAGCACCAGGGCAGGAAAGGGCTCTCCAGATGCCGGGTAGGTAAGCTCGCCTGCCAACCTGATCCCATCCCGAGCGTTAACAAACTCCGCCTCCCTAACGGTATAGGGTCTTGGCCCCGGCTCTTGCGGATGATGTACCAGTCTGAACAAGACGCTGTCGAATGCACTGCTACATGCAGCAAGAAATGCCACCATGGGAAGCAAGATCATTTTCAAAGCGACTTTCATCAATCGCTGCCCAATGATTCTGTTTTATTCGTGTCAGCTTCCGGTTTCCAGCCAGGACGTTTGCATACATACCCAAACGCATCACTCACACTTTTTGAGTGTTTGACCTCTTTGAATATTTTCCCGAACTCGTGAAAATTGATTATCAGCGGATTCCATGTGCCTACAGGTGTGGTAATGCCATAAATAACCGCCTCTTGCTCTGACTTGTACGTTCCGAAAAAACGGTCCCACAGCATCAATATTCCGCCATAGTTCTTGTCGTGGTATTGCTTGTTGGACCCGTGATGCACACGATGAACGGACGGAGTGTTGAAGACACGATCGAGCCAGCCGAGTTTCCCGATCTTCTCGGTATGGATCCAGGTCTGATAGATAACGACAATCGCTAGAGCAATAATTGTCTGTACGGTGCCGAATCCGAGCAGAATCATTGGCACAAAGAATATCCACTCGATAGCGCCTTCTATCCAGGCCAGACGAAGCCCCGTGGTCAGATTAAATTCGGGCGAAGAGTGGTGGATACTATGATATGCCCATAAGATTCGTATCTCGTGCTCCGCCCGGTGCATCCAGTAGTAGGTAAAGTCGGCGGCTACTATCGCCAGTATCCAATTCCACCACGCAGTCCTGATTTCGAAAAACGCGTAGTCCTGCGTGATAAATAATCCCAAGACGAACACAAGACCGTACACTGTACGATCCAGCAAAGAATTACCGGCAGCGATAATAAAGTTAGCAATCGTTTCCCCGTAACTTGTTCTATTTTTAATGCAGATATCCCATACCGTCTCGCCGAGTATTAAGACCAAAAATGCCAGACCCACGAGTTCCAGGACAGCAAAGGTACCGGCAAAAGCCTCAAACTGTTGCTCAATATCATCCATGATGCTTTCTCTCTTTTTCTTTCAAGGCCATAACCATGCCTTGATTCAACATTATTTGAACGAACGACCGTTCATTACTATAATCACCTCATCAAAGATACGCAAGGACGTCGTATATGACAGAGAAAATACAAAACAAACCAAGCCGGGCTGAGTCCATCCACCAACGTCGCGAGCTGATTCTGGAAACAGCAGTCGACTGCTTTGTTCTCAAGGGCTTCCACCAAACCAGCATTCGTGACATCGCCAACAAGGCAGGTATAAGCCTTGGCGGGTTTTATAACCATTTTGAGAGCAAAGACGCTCTCATTGAGGAAATTGCGGTACTTGAAGCAAACGAACTCACAGAATTCGAAGCCGGACTATTGTCTGCGGGTGACCCCGCTTCTGCGCTGAAGCGGTTTTCCGATGAGTATCTGGACTACAGCCAGCAACCTGTAAGTGCCGTTTTGACAGCCCAGATCACTGCGGAGGCAATTCGTAATCCTCAAATTGGCAAGCGCTTCATGACGAACAGGCAAAGACTTGCAAAAGCCATTTTGAACCTGCTGACAAAAGGCGTAGGGCAGGAACAGTTTGCCCAGTCGGCCAGCAACATAGAAGTAGCCGGGCTGCTTCTCGACCTGATCGAAGGCCTGGCATTGAGATCAGCCTTTTCCGGCAGAAAAACGAGTAGCGCTTCAAGGAAAGCACTACACAACATGGTGCAAAAAATCGTCAACCCGTAACTGTTTCTCTGCAACACGATTATTCAAGCTGTCCCTCGTAGGCTGGAAAAACGAATCAGGCCTGTGACATACCCAGCGAACCGCCCAGCGACCAGCCACCGTCTACCGGCAGGACCACACCGTTCACGTAGGCGGCCTTGTCGGAACAGAGCCACATGGCGGCTTCGGCGATTTCCTCTTTCTGGCCGTAACGCTGCAGAGGAATGGTTTTGGTCAGTTTCGCGACCGCCTCCGGGTTGGGCGAGAGGCGGTCCATGCCTTCCGTACCCTCGATGGGACCCGGTGCGATGGCGTTTACGCGCACACCCGCAGGCCCCCATTCCATGGCCAGAGTACGCGTGACCATATCCACCCCGGCCTTGGCGGCGCAGGCATGTATCTGCATGGGGGTCGGCAGCCAGGACTGCGGCGCGGATATATTCACCACCGTCGCCCCGGGCTTGCGTAGAAAGGCATAAGCCGCACGCATGACATTGAAGGTGCCGAGCAGATCGATATCCACCACGGTCTTGAAAGCGTTGGCGGAAAGGCCCAGGGCCGGCGCCAGAAAATTACCCGCGGCGCCGGATATCAGCACATCGATCTCACCATAAGCCTCTGCCGTTGCCGCCAGCGTTTTTTCCACCGCTTCGTAGTCACGCACATCGGCAGCGAAGCCCATGGCCTGAGCGCCCAAACCCTGTAGTTCCGCTACAGCGGCATCGACCTTGTCCTGTTTGCGGCTGATCACTGACAAACGCGCGCCGGCAGCGGCGAAGCCGCGGGCAATACCCAGATTGATGCCGCTGGTGCCGCCGGCCACAAATACCACTTTATCCCGGTAATCCATGTCTATCCCCAGTGTTGAATCTGCGCCAAGATTGCGCGGGCCGGGCACGACAGGCAACCACCAGGGTACCGGCTATTACCCGCAGGCACCCTGCCCTCGCTTTGCAGGCCAGTCTGTTGTCTCTAATATCGACATCTGGGGATAACTTACGATTACAAGAGCGAGGGGAGAATCATGGATCTCAACAGCATCCTGACGGATATTCAGGAGAACTGGTGGCTTTACTGCCTGCTGCCGGTGGTGGCCGCGATGATCGGCTACGGCACCAAAATTGCTGCTATCCGCATGATGTTCGAACCCCTGGAATTCGTCGGCTTCCGCCCGTTCTTTGGCTGGCAGGGTGTGGTGCCGGCCCGTGCGCAGGCCATGGCCGAGATCGCCTGCGACACCCTGACCCGCGACCTGCTCAAGCCTGAAGACCTGTTCGACCGCCTGGATCCGGCCCGCGTGGCCGAGGAAATCGAGCAGCCGCTGCTGGAAATGGTGGAGGACATCACCCGCGAAGTCGCCGCCTCTTACCAACCCGGCCTGTGGGAATCCCTGCCGGAACGCGTCCGCGGCATGCTGATCCGCCGCGTACAGGCCGATGCTCCGCGCATGATCGAGGGCCTCATGTCCGACATCCGCAACAACCTCGACAGGGTGGTGGACCTCAAGCACATGGTGGTCACCAACCTCACGCGCGACAAGGTGCTGCTGAACAGAATCTTCCAGGACATGGGCGCCGAGGAATTCCGTTTCATACGCAACTCGGGCATCTACTTCGGTTTCGCCATCGGTTGCGTGCAGGCGGTCGTGTGGGCACTGACCCATAACCCCTGGGTGATGCCGGTTTTCGGCGGCCTCACCGGCTGGCTCACCGACTGGCTGGCACTGAAACTGATCTTCGAGCCCCGCGACGAGAAACGCGTGTTTGGCCTGTTCCGCTGGCAGGGACTGTTTCACAAGCGTCGGGACGAAGTGGCCGTGGACTACGGCACGCTGATCGCCAATGAAATTCTCACCCCGGCCAATATTTCTGAGGCCATTCTTTCCGGGCCCATGTCAGACCGCCTGTTCGACATGGTGCAAAAACATGTGCAGAAAACAGTAGACGACCAGGCTGGCATTGCCCGGCCGCTGGTGGTGTTCCGCATTGGCAGCCGCAATTACCAGGACATGAAAAGGTCCGTCGCAGAAGGCGTCATGCACCGTATGCCGGAAGCGCTCAAGCATGTCGAGGAATACGCCACCGACGCCATGGACCTGAAGAACAACCTGATCGAAAAGATAAAACTGCTGTCCGATGAGGATTTCGAAGGCCTGCTGCGCCCCATCTTCAAGCAGGATGAGTGGAAACTGATTGCGGTCGGCGCCGTACTCGGCTTCCTGGTGGGTGAATTGCAGGTGCAGATCATGCTGAGTCACTAGGAGACCATGACATGGCCAAACTCATCCTCTGGCTGAACGCCGCGGTCTTTGCGGGCTTTGGCGTCGCCTGTGCCTTATGGCCAGCCGGGATTGCAGAACTCACTACAGGCGCGATACCCGCCAGCACATCCGCCATGACCGACTTCCGTGCCGTCTATGGCGGCATGATGATCGGAATCGGTCTTCTGCTGGCCCTCACCACGCGCAACGACAAGACCGTACGCATCGGGCTGCAGGCCGTTTTTCTTATCCTGATCTGCATGGCAGTCACACGCACCATGGGCCTGCTGATCGACGGATCACCGAATCAGTACATGCTGCTTTATCTCGTCGCCGAAGCCGCCATGGCAGCCCTGGCCGGTTGGCTGCTGACCACTGACAAAGCCTGATCCAACCCGGGACAGTCACAGCAGGATACGCTTGCATTCCTGATCGAATTGTTTAAACTTTCAGAAATTACTGAAAGTTCAGGATGATCATGCAAACATCGACCCTGACCGAATCCTTCGTCGCTCACTTCGGTGAAATGGGCAGCCGCTGGGGCATCAACCGCTCCGTCGGGCAGGTCTATGCCCTGCTCTTCGTCACCCAGCGCCCCCTGCATGCCGATGAAATCGGCGACACCCTGGGCATGTCCCGCTCCAATGTCAGCATGAGCTTGAAGGAACTGCAGGCCTGGCAGATCGTGAAAATGGAACGCGTGCAGGGCGATCGGCACGAATACTTCACCACGCTGGGCAGCGTGTGGGACATCTTCCGCGCAGTAGCCGCCGAACGCCGCCGCCGCGAAATCGAACCCACCCTGTCGATGCTGCGTCAGGCGCTGCTGATGTCCTCGGAGAGCGAAACCGATAAATACGCCCAGCAGCGCATGCAGGAAATGTACGACCTGGCCGAAATGGCCAACAACTGGTTTGACGAACTGCAGCGCATGTCGCCGGATTCCATGCGCCGCCTGATGTCACTGGGCAGCAAGATCGCAAAACTGCTGGACCTGAAGGACCGCTTCTTCTCCTCCGGCACGCCGAACAAGGACGCGCAGACCGCGCTGATCAAGGAACTGGAATCCCTCGAGGATCCAGGCAAAAACACGGACAACTAGTCCGGATCTCAACAACCTGCAAGGGACACAAACGTGAAAAAGACGTTGACCCGGGGCTGCCTGCGGCTTGGAATCGCCAGCCTGATGCTGCTGCTCAGCGGCTGTAATTTCTGGCTGTTCGACCCGAAAGGGCCGATCGCCGAGGAACAGATGTGGCTCATCATCATCTGCGCACTGGTGATGCTCATTGTAGTGGTACCCGTCACCATCATGGGTGTGGTATTTCCGATCCGGTACGCGAAGGGCAAACGCGTCGAGAAATACCGTCCTGACTGGCAGCACTCCAACCGCATCGAGGCGGTGGTCTGGACCATTCCTATTCTGATTATTATTGCCCTGGGCGCCATTACCCTGGTGACCTCCTATACGCTCGACCCGCGCCAGCCGATCGAGTCTGAAAAACCCACCATGGTGGTCCAGGTGGTGGCCATGGACTGGAAGTGGCTGTTCATCTACCCCGAAGAAGGCATTGCCACGGTGAATGAAATGGCCCTGCCGGTGGGGACGCCGGTGGAGTTCCTGGTGACCTCGGACACGGTCATGAACTCCTTCTTCATTCCCCAGCTCGGCACCCAGATCTACGCCATGAGCGGCATGGAAAACCGCGTCCACCTGATGGCGGATGAGCCTGGTGAGTACCGCGGCTTCTCGGCCAACTACAGCGGCTTCGGATTTTCCGGCATGAAATTCACGGCCATTGCCACCAATAACGCTGGCTTTGATGACTGGGTTGCCAAGGTAAAAGCCTCGCCCGAATCACTGGATGATGAGCGCCTCGCCGAGCTGCGCAAGAAGAGCCGCGATGTGCCGCCCATGCACTTCGCCTCGGTGAACCCCCTGCTCTTCACCGACATCATCGAGCAGTATGCAGGAGCCCTCAATGGCCAGTAATCACACTATCGTGACCGAACCCCACATCCTGTTCGGCAAGCTCACGCTCGACTCCATCCCCTACCACGACCCGATCCTGGTCACGACCTTTATCGTGGTGCTGATCGGCTCGCTGGGCATCGTCGGTTCGGTTATCTACTTCGGCAAGCTGAAGTACCTGTGGGACGAATGGATCACCTCGGTCGATCACAAGAAGATCGGCATCATGTACATCATCACTGCGCTCATCATGATGCTGCGCGGTTTCTCCGATGCTCTGCTGATGCGCTCGCAACAGGCCATCGCGGTGGCGGACTCTTCCGGCGCCGGCTATCTGCCGCCTGAACACTACGACCAGATCTTCACCGCCCACGGCGTGATCATGATCTTCTTCGTGGCCATGCCCTTCATTGTTGGCCTGATGAATATCGTCGTGCCGCTACAGATCGGCGCACGCGACGTGGCCTTCCCCTTCCTCAACTCGCTGAGTTTCTGGCTGTTCGTGGTCGGCGCATTGATGCTCAACATCTCGCTGTTCCTGGGCGAGTTCGCCGCCACCGGCTGGCTCGCCTACCCGCCACTGTCCGGGCTGGAATACAGCCCCTGGGTCGGGGTGGATTACTGGCTCTGGGCGCTACAGATTTCGGGCATCGGCACGCTACTGACCGGTGTGAACTTCGTCGTCACCATCCTGCGCATGCGGGCGCCGGGCATGAAGCTGATGCAGATGCCGGTGTTCACCTGGACCTCGTTGTGCGCCAACGTCCTCATCGTGGCCGCTTTCCCGATCCTCACGGTAAGCCTCACCCTGCTGACGCTTGATCGCTATATCGGCACGCACTTCTTTACCGGCGATATGGGCGGCAACCAGATGATGTATGTGAACCTCATCTGGGCCTGGGGTCATCCCGAGGTATACATCCTCATCCTGCCAGCCTTCGGTATTTTTTCGGAAGTCACCGCCACCTTCTCGCGCAAGCGCCTGTTCGGTTATACCGCACTGATCTGGGCCACGGCCTGCATCATGCTGCTGTCCTTCGTGGTGTGGCTGCATCACTTCTTCACGATGGGTGCCGGCGCCAGCGTCAACGCCTTCTTCGGCATCGCCACCATGATCATCTCGATACCCACCGGGGTAAAGCTGTTCAACTGGCTGTTCACCATGTACCGCGGCCAGGTGGAATACAGCTCACCCATGTGGTGGACGGTGGCGTTCTTCCTGACTTTCGCCATCGGCGGCGCCACCGGCGTCATGCTGGCGATCCCGGCGGCCAATTTCGTGCTGCACAACAGCCTGTTCCTGGTGGCGCATTTCCATAACGTGATTATTGGCGGCGCGCTGTTCGGTTACTTCGCCGGTTTCACCTACTGGTTCCCGAAAGCGACCGGCTTCATGCTCGACGAAAAACTGGGCAAATGGGCCTGCAGCCTGTGGACCGTCGGCTTCTTCCTGGCCTTCATGCCACTGTATGTACTCGGCTTCATGGGCATGACGCGCCGGCTGAACTACTACGACAACCCGGTGTGGAATGCCTGGTTGATCGTCGCTGCCTGCGGCGCGTTGATCGTGCTCTGCGGCATCCTGGTCCAGCTCTACCAGATCTTCGCCAGCATTCGTGACCAACGGAAGAACCGTGACCATAGCGGCGATCCCTGGGGCGGCCGCACCCTGGAATGGTCCACTTCCTCACCGCCGCCGTTCTACAACTTCGCCCATTTGCCGCAGGTGCGTGATCGTGACCACTGGCATGACATGAAGGAAAACGGTCTGGCCTGGCAGCGCCCGGAGGCTTACCAGCGCATCCATATGCCACGAAACACCTGGGCTGGCGTGGTTATCAGCGGCTTCGCCATGATGATGGGCTTCGCCATGGTCTGGCACATCTGGTGGATGGCCGCGCTCGGCACGGCCGGCATGATCGCTTCGTGGATCATCCATGCCTTCCTGAACGACAAGGACTACTACGTCGAGGCCGATGAGGTACAGGCTATCGAAGACCAGCGTTACCGCCGTCTGGAAGCGGCCGACGACAGGGTCGAAGAAGCCGATGTCGTCACCATCTCCGTCTAGCAGGTATTCAATATGAGTCTCAATACTGCACTCCCTGCCCCACCGCCCGGTTTCACCGGTTATCTGGCCGAGGAACACCATCACGACTATGGCGGCGATACCGTGTTCGGCTTCTGGATCTACATCCTGTCGGACTGCATCCTCTTTGCCACCCTTTTCGCAGTGTTTGCCGTACTGCAGGGCAACTACGCCGGCACCATTGAAGCCGTTGATCTGGTCGAGCTCGACTATGTACTGGGTGAAACCGCGCTGCTGTTGCTGAGCAGCTTCACTTTCGGCATGGCCATGCTGGCGGCCAACGCCAACAGCATGAAAGGGCTGCTCGGCTGGCTGGGCATTACCTGGTTGCTGGGTGGCGGCTTCCTGGTCATGGAAGTCAATGAGTTCATCCACTTCACGCATGAAGGCGCCGCCGCCTGGAGTTCCGGCGCCTGGTCGGCCTTCTACGGATTGATCGGCACCCATGGCCTTCACGTTTTCGCCGGCATGATGTGGATGCTGGTGCTGGGCGCGCTGCTGCTGCGCGATGGTCTGACCGCGCACAACCGGGTACGCCTGATGTGTCTGAGTCTGTTCTGGCACTTTCTCGACATTATCTGGATTTGTGTCTTCAGCTTTGTCTACCTGATGGGAGTTCTTTAAATGAGCGCTCACGAGATGCATGCAGCAGCCGCCCACGGCAGCGTCCGCGAATACGTCACCGGCCTGATCC
The DNA here is from genome assembly GCA_913055805.1 of uncultured Salinisphaerales bacterium. Lineage (GTDB taxonomy): Bacteria > Pseudomonadota > Gammaproteobacteria > Nevskiales > CAJXLF01 > CAJXLF01. Next base: position 360,528 of record CAJXLF010000001.1, on the reverse strand, counting down.
TTTCGATTGTGCTGACCGCCATTCCCTTCGGCGTGGTGATGAGTGGCGCAGCCAGTGAAAGCATCAGCATCACCCTGATCCTGCTGTGTGCGGCCGCCCAGGTCATGGTGCAGCTGGTGTTCTTCCTGCATATGAACACGTCGTCCGAGCAGTGGTGGAACACCATGACGGCGGCCTTCGCAGTGATTCTGGTCGCCATCCTGATCGTCGGCTCGATCTGGATCATGCGGCATCTGAACCACAACATGCTGCTGGGGCACTAATGTGCGCCTGCTACGCGAACCAATCCCGGCGTTGCGCGGTGCTCGGTGTCCTCATGTATTACCCATACATTCCGGGACCTGCGCTCCGGGCGCCTTGTGCTTGGCCCGCTCGCGACGGCGCTGAACGGAAGGAGCCTTTCTAATGTCTGCAATTACCGTAAGCCCACGCAACACTACCCGCCTTGCCCTGCTGCTGGCAGCCAGCATCGTGGCAGCCCTGGTCTACGTGCTGGTTGAAACCAGCGATCAGTCGGCTGCCGCTTACGGTGGCGCGGACGGCAAGCTGGGTGGTGAATTCACGCTCAACGGCATCGACGGTGAGGTTTCACTGTCTGATTTTCGCGGCAAGATCGTGGTCATGTACTTCGGCTTCCTCAACTGCCAGGAGGTCTGCCTGAATTCCATGACCGTATTGCAGACCAGTCTGCTGCGGCTTCCCGCTGAACAACTGGATCAGGTACGCGTCCTGCTGGTGAGCATCGATCCGGAGCGTGACAGCAATGAGGATCTGGCCGAGTTCACCCGGCGCTTTCACGAAAACATCATCGGCCTGCGCGGCAGCCAACGCGAAATCGATGCCGTGACCGCCGACTACGGCGCCCATTATGAAATTACCGATGCAGACAGGAACGACCCCGGTTACCTGTTTCGTCATTCCTCCCGTTACTACGTGATCAACCAGGCAGGCGAACTGGTGGACGCCATGCGTCACAGCACCACGCCGAACGAACTGATCACCCGTATCCGCAGCCTGATGTAAGAGGTCAGTCGTGTTAGTCAATTTAAGAGCCAACCGTACCACCGTGCTGTTTTCCGGCATCTGCGCACTGATCCTCAGCATGGGCATGGCCCGTTATTCCTTCACGCCGATGATCCCCAACATGTCGGCTCAGCTGGGTCTGAGCGAAAGCCTGGCCGGCTGGCTGGCCGGCTGGAATTATATGGGCTACCTCACCGGCCTGTTCATTGTGTGGCTGATTTCTGATCTGCGCGCCAAGGACTTCTTCTACCGTTACGGCCTGGTGGTGGCCGTCATCGCCACACTGGTCATGGCAGCCCACGACCATCGCCTGGTGTGGTACATGAGCCGCTTTTTTGCCGGTGTCGCCACGGCTACCGGCTTCATGCTTGGCACCGGCCTCATCCTCAACTGGCTGCATCATCACGGCCACAAGAGTGAGCTTGGCCTGCACTTCTCGGGCATTGGCCTGGGCATCGTTGCCTGCGCCCTGGTGGTGGACGCCAGCGGGCCGGGCACTGCCCTGGATTTCAACTGGCGCCTGCAATGGGTAGCGCTGGCCGGCGTGGCCGCCCTGCTCGCCATCCCCGCCATGGCGCTGCTGCCCATGCCCAAGCCGCAGGATATCGAGATGGCCCGCGACGAGGACATCGGCGAAGGCAGCGGTGTGCAGCCGCCCTCCCTGCGCTGGCTGTGGCTGATGCAGGCGGCCTACTTCTGTGCCGGTTTCAGCAATACGCTGAATGTCACTTTCACTTCCTTGATTGCCGAGCTTCAACCGCTGGATGGCTGGGGCGCGAAGATGTGGCTGGTGGTGGGCATTGCCGCCACGCCCGCACCCTTCATCTGGGACCGCATTGCCCGCCGCGTTGGCCGCATGACGGCGCTCAAGGCCGCCTTCGTCATCAATGTGCTGGGCAACATCACGCTGGCCCTGACCTTCTCGCTGCAAACTACAGTGATCGCCGCGGTGCTGTTCGGCTTTACGTTCATGGGTATCGTGTCCCTGACCCTGAGCACGGTGGGGCATGCCTATGGCAACAAGGCCACCCAGATCATGGCGCGCATGACGCTCGGTTATTGCGTGGCGCAGATTCTGTCGCCAATTCTCTCTGGCATCATTGCCGAGCTGAGCGGCAGCTTCCGCCTGCCCCTTTACATCGTCAGCGCCATCATGATTCTCGGCCTGGTTTCACTCTTTGCTGCCGCCAGGGAACACCGCGCCCGGCTGTAAGTCATGAAAGCGCTGCTTCTGACAATCGGATTCTTGTGCCTGGCGCTGCCCGCGCTGGCCAGCGGCAGCTATGAAGTCACCGACGCCTTCGGCAAGCACCGCTTCGACGCCCCGCCGGCCCGGGTGGTTGTAACTGACTGGACACTGCTGGAAAACCTGCTGGAACTGGGCATCACGCCGGTCGGCGCACCTGAGCTGGAAGCTTATCGCCGTCACGTGCAGTGGCCGGCGCTGCCGCAAGACATTACCGACATCGGCCTGCGGCAAGCACCTTCGATAAAGGCGCTCGCAACCCTGACGCCGGAGCTGATCATCCTCGGCACCGGACAGAAAGATCTGGCGCGGCCGTTCTCACGTATCAGCCGCGTGGCCTGGTACAAGTTCTTCAGCGAGCGCTACCGTACCAATGGCAGCAAAGCACGGACCCGATTCCTGCAGATAGCTGAGCTTTTCCAGAGAACCACAGTGGCGGAAAACAAGCTGGCGGCCATGGATACACGCATCGCAGAACTGCGCTCCCTGCTGATGAATCATTTCGGAAGCCAGCTGCCAGACGTCACGGCAGCACGCACGCTGAGCCCGGAAAAGCTTGCCGTTTACGGACCCAACAGTCTGCCGGGCCATGCCCTGGAACAACTGGGGCTAGTGAATGCCCGAAGCTTCAAGGGCAATGCCTGGGGAGAAAAGGAACTGGCCGCGGATATCGCCGCAGGGAACGGGCGCCTGCTGATACTGGATGGAGTCTGGCCATATGGCGGCGCTCTGTCAGTGGGGCGCATCGCCGAGGCGATCACGGCCGGACTACTGGAGATGTCGTCACCGTCCGCCCCCTGACACCCGTTCTCGCAAATCAGGACTTCTTCGAGGGCCCTCTTTTACCCTTGTGCGCGGCCTTCTTGTGGCCACCCGGTTTGCTGCGCCCCTTGCCCTGTGCCTGATGCTTGCCGCTGTGTGACTTGCGGACTGCTGGTTTGGCCTCGGATTCAGCGCCGGCACCCATCTTCTGAATCTGCAGCTGGCGTCCGGCCACCCAGACCTTGCGCAGATGCTTATAGACTTCCTTGGGCATGCCGACCGGCAGATCAATAAAACTGTGATCCTCACGAATATCGATACGGCCGATGTGCTGACTGTCGAGTCCCGCCTCGTTGGCGATCGCACCCACGATATTGCGTGGCTCCACCTTGTGCTGGTGGCCGACCTCGATACGGTAGGTTTCCATATCCTCTTCCGGCGGACGTGAGGCGGATTTTCTGTCTTTCGAACGGTTATCCGGAGCTTTTTCCGCACGCGGCTTGCCCGGTGCTTCCTTCTTCAGCAACAAGGGCTTGCCGGCCTGTAACTGCCTTGCCAGGGCTGCCGCCACATCCGTGGCCGGAATGGCCTGCTCGGCCTCGATTTCCGCGATCAGACGGCGGAAGAACTCCAGCTCTTCGCCACTGGCCAGCGCATCGACGATACGTTGCTTGAAGTCGGCAATGCGCTTGTCGTTGATGACTTCCACCGACGGCAGATCCATCCACTCTATCGGCTGTTTGGTGGCGCGTTCGATAGCCTTGAGCATGCGGCGCTCACGTGGGGCCACGAACAAAATGGCTTCACCCTTGCGCCCGGCGCGGCCGGTACGGCCTATACGATGCACATAGGATTCGGTGTCATAGGGAATGTCGTAGTTCACCACGTGGCTGACCCGATCGACGTCAATACCGCGCGCGACCACGTCAGTCGCCACCAGAATATCCAGCTTGCCGGCCTTGAACTGCTCGATGGTGCGTTCGCGCTGGCGCTGGTCCATGTCGCCGTTGATGGCGGAGGCCTGATGTCCTCTGGCCGAAAGTTTTTCCGCCAGATCCGCAGTCGCCAGCTTGGTGCGTACAAACACGATCACACCATCGAAGTCTTCGCCTTCGAGAATACGCGTCAGGGCATCCAGTTTATGCAGACCGCTGACCTGCCACATGCGCTGGCGGATGTTTTCCGCCGTCGAGGTTCTGGCCTTGATCGTGACCTGCACGGGCTCATGCAGATGTTTCTCTGCAATACGCCGGATGGCGGTTGGCATGGTGGCCGAAAACAGTGCGACCTGACGCTTTTCAGGGGTCTGCGCCAGCACCCACTCCACATCGTCGATGAACCCCATGCGCAGCATTTCATCGGCCTCGTCCAGCACCAGGCATTGCAGGCTGTCGAGCTTGAGTGTGCCGCGTTTTATATGGTCCACCACACGGCCCGGCGTACCCACGATCACATGCACGCCTCGCTTGAGCGATTTCAACTGGCCGGCGTAAGCCTGCCCGCCATAGATGGGCAACACATGAAAACCCTTGAGCGTAGCCGCGTATTTCTGGAACGCTTCGGCCACCTGAATCGCCAGTTCACGGGTAGGTGCAAGCACGAGCACCTGGGGCTCACGCTGCTTCAGATCGATTTTCGACAGCAGCGGCAAGGCAAAAGCCGCTGTCTTGCCTGTACCGGTCTGCGCCTGACCGAGCACATCCCGGCCCTGCAGGACATGTGGAATCACCTCAGCCTGAATCGGCGAAGGGGTTTCATAACCTACCGCGTCCAGGGCCTGCAGGATGGTTTCAGAAAGACCTAGCTGATCAAAGCCGGGCACGGGAGAGTCGGTGGTCATGGGAATTCCGGAGAAACAGGAGACGGCCAGCGCACTGGCCTGGTGGAGAGCGGAATTATACGCACTTATCCTGACGACTGCGGGATAAACTGCTAACCCTTGGCGGCCTGGGCATTGGCCTCCTCCCCGCCCATACCCAGCACCCGTTTGATATCTTCCAGGATCAGGTAGTTCACGGGAATTAATATCAGGGTGATGGCCGTGGCAAACAGGATGCCGAATCCCAGCGAAATGGCCATAGGTTTGAGGAACTGGGCCTGCGTGCTTTTTTCGAAGATCAACGGCATCAGTCCGGCAAACGTGGTCAGCGACGTGAGCATGACTGCGCGGAATCGCGCCGCACCGGCCCTGCTAACTGCCTCGAACAGCTGTGCACCTTCACGCCGCCGGCGATTGACGTAATCCACCAGCACCAGACTGTCGTTCACGACCACGCCGATCAGGGCCAGCATACCCATCAGGCTGATCAGGCTCATGTCGAAGCCCAACAGCATGTGACCCAGCAGTGCGCCAATCAGGCCAAAGGGTATGACCGACATCACCATCAGTGGCTGACCGTAGGAACGGAACGGGATTGCCAGCAGCACGTAGATGACGAACAGCACGAACATCAGCCCCAGCTTGAGACTGCCAAAGGATTCGCGCTGCTCCTCGGCTTCACCGCTGAGTTCGGCATCCAGGCCGGGATAGTGCGACACCACTTCCTCGGTGAAGCTCAGCAGGTCGGCCTTGATGGCCTCGATATCCGCGTTTTCCTTGTCAACATCCGCACTGATGTTGACGATACGCCTGCGGTCGATGCGACGGATGCTGTCGTCGCTCTGTCCGAAGCTGACATGCGCGACTTCGCGTAAAGGCACCTCGGCGCCAGCCGGCGTACGAATGCGCATCTGCTGCAGGTCGGCCAGGGAATCCCGCTCATCCCTGGGATACCGCACCATGACTCTGACATCCTCGCGCCCCCGCTGAATGCGCTGCGCTTCCAGGCCGAAAAAAGCGCCACGCACCTGTCGCGCCAGCTGTTCCAGGGTAATACCCAGCAGTTCGGCTTCCGGCTTCAGGCGCAGCTCTATCTGCTCCTTGCCGTTGCCCACCGAGGTGGCGATATCAAACACGCCGGCATATTCGGTCATACGCAACTGGATACGTTCAGCTACCGCATTCAGCTGTTCCAGGTTCGCACCCTTGAGCCGCACTTCCAGCGGCGCCTCGCCGCGGCCGATCTCTGCACGGTAGGTCACCTCCTGGGCGCCGGGAATAGTACCGATCAGATCGCGCCATTCGCTGACCAGTTCCGAGCTGGTCACTTCAAGACTGCGTTTTTCCGGTGACACGATCTCGAACATGACCCGGCCGACATGTGCGCCCTGACCCTGGTTATGCCCGCCATGGCCACTGGTCGACAGGATATTGATGATGATGCTTTCATCGGTTTCCGGGTCGATGTACTTGTCCTGCAGCGTCTGTGCGGCTTCGGTCATGCGCTGAATGTGCTTCCGGGTTTCTTCGAAAGGCGTACCCGGATTCATCACTACGCTCGCCCTGGCAGTTTCGCTCTGCACTCTGGGAAAGAACACGAAGCGCAGCTGGCCGCTCATGATCATGGCAAAACTCAGGATCAGCGCAGCCACAAACACCGACCAGGTGACATAGCGATGTTTCATCGCCATTTTCAGTATCGGCAGATAGCGAACAAGAATGAATTTTTCGAAACCGTTGGCGAATTTTTGCTGCCAGCGCACAAAGAAACTGTGTTGCTCCGGGTCGTCATGATAGGCCCGCACATGCTTCATATGCGCAGGCAAAATCAGCTTGGACTCGATCAGGGAAAACATCAGGGCCGAGATGGCCACAATGGGTATCTGGGCAAACAGCTTGCCGCGCACGCCTTCGATGAAATAGATCGGCAGAAAGGCCGCTGCGGTAGTCAGCACACCAAACACCACCGGCACTGCCACTTCCTCGGTGCCGCGTATCGCCGCCAGCGTGCTGTCCTTGGTGTGCTGCAAATGGCTGTAGATGTTCTCCCCTGTGACGATGGCATCGTCCACCACAATGCCCAGCACCACGATGAAGGCGAACAGGCTGACGATATTGATGGTGGCGCCCATCTCCGGCATTACCAGCAGGGCGCCCATGAAGCTGATGGGGATACCCACGCATACCCAGATAGCCACCGACATGCGCAGGAACAGGGCCAGCAGGATGAAGATGAGAATGCCCCCCTGGATGGCGCTGTTCATCAGGGTGCCCAGGCGCGCCTTGACGATGCGGGAATCATCCCGCCAGTAATCCATTTCGAATCCGGCCGGCAGCCAGCCCTGGGCATCTGCGACATAAGCCTTCACGGCATCCGCTATATCGATAGCGTTCTGGTCGCCCACGCGAAACACCTCGATCAACACCGCCGGCTTGCCATTGAAGCGTGACTCGATGGGCACTTCCTCGAAACCATCTTTCACCGTGGCGATATCCGCCAGGGTCAGGTGCGTGCCATCCGCGCGCGACAACACCACCACCTTTTCAAAGTCCTTGCGGGTATAGGCCTGCCCTCGGGTGCGCACCAGATAGTCCCCGCCCTCGGTACGCACTTCGCCGGCCGACAGATCCAGCGAGGAGTTCTTCACCGCATTGGCCACTTCGGACAGGGTCAGCCCATAGGCATCCAGGGTATTGGCGGAGATCTCAACTGCGACTTCATAGTCGCGCACGGCATCAAGTGTGACCTGGGTGACGCCGGGTAGATTGGTCAGGTCGTCACGCACGCGCTCACCCATCTGACGCAGGGCCAGCTCCGAACCCGGACCCGATATGACCACCGAAATCACATCACGCTGTACCTGGGCGATGGAATAGATGGGACGTTCCACCTCGGCGGGAAAGGTACTGATGGCATCAACGCGATTCTTGATATCGTCCAGCAGGTCGCGCGGGTCATAACCGCTTTCGATTTCGGCCGTGATGCTGGCGGAACCTTCACTGGCGACCGCCGTGATTTCCTTGATGCCCTCCAGATCATGGATGGCTTCTTCGACACGCAGCACCACCCCTTCTTCCGATTCTTCCGGGGTTGCGCCGCGATAAACGAAATTGATGCTCACGATTTCCAGCTCAAAGCTGGGAAACACCTCAAGCGGTGTCCGCGCGATAACGGCATGCAGGCCCAGACAGGCAATGGTCACCATCAGCAGATTGGCGGCAACCCCGTTACGTGCGAACCAGGCAATCACGATGCAGGGCTCTCCATCGCTTCAGTCGGCTCAGCGGTCTTTTCCTGCTTCGGCGTCTCAGCGGGCAGACGCACCAGCATGCCTTCGGCCGCGCCTGAAGGCACTGTAGTAATCACGCGTTCGCCTGATTTCAGACCTGCCGCCGCCACCACATTGTTCTCACCGCGCCACACGACATCCAGCCGCCGCTCGGACAGGCGGTTATCCTCACCCACCACGTAGGCCAGCACATCGCCGCGCACGGCCGAGGACGGAATCACGAACACATCTTCCAGCACCTCACCTTCGATACTCGCCTCCACGTATTGCCCCACCTTCAGCGGCGGCCGGCCATCGTCCTGGCGGGCATAGGGCGCATCAACCCTCGCGACGACAAAGGTCTGACGGCTTCCGCTGTCGATCGCGCCTTCGCTGCGAACGATACGCCCATCCCAGCTGTGCAGCTGGTCACCCACCAGAGCCGAAAGGCGGACTCCGGGCCCCTGCGGCTCACCGGATTCACCCCGGTACTGCTCCGGCACTTGCAGCCGGGCCAGTTGCCGGTTGCTCAGCGGCAGGCGAATTTCCACGGCATCGGTGGCATAGACCTCGCCCAGCACCGCGCCGACACCCACTACCTGGCCGATATCCACCTGCTGGCTGAGAACACGGCCATCGTAGGGCACGGAAATGCGCGTACGCTGCAGATTCAGGCGCGCCTGGGCCAGACGCGCTTCCGCCGCGGCAAGATTGGCCCGGGCAGTGGCCAGCTGCGGTTTACGCAATGTCAGTTCACTGGGCGTATCATCGCCGCCGAGCCGCTGCCAGTCGCGAGCAGCCTGCGCGGACTGGGCCTCTTCCTGCGCCAGTGCCTGCTGCGCCTGCACCAGGTCGGATTCTGCAATGGTGACCGCTGCCTGATAATCACGCGGATCAATCTGCACCAGCACCTCGCGGGCGGAGAAGAACCCGCCATCCCGAAAGTCCGGGTTGATCTTGACCACCTCGCCGCTCACCTGGGCCAGCAGGGTGGCGCGAGTACGGGCCTCGACCACGCCACGGCTGAGTACATGAACCTGATACTCACCTCGTTCGACTTCAATTACCTGCACGGCGGGTGCTGGCGGACGCGGCGCCTGGCGTTCTGCCGGCGGCCGGTTCGCGATCATGATTCTGGCCGCCACCACCGCCACCAGGATGATGGCCAGCGGCGGCAACACTTTAAGCAGTTTGCTCATGGTGCCTGTGTTTCCTTGTCTGCTGCAGCCGGATCAATCCGCTCTCCGGCGCCGAAATCACCACCCAGCGCGGCATGCAGGTTAATACGATTCTGCAGGCGCTGGTTGCGCAGGTCGATCAGCCCGCTCTGGGCATCGACTGCACGGCGCTGCGTCTCAAGCAATGTCGTGATATCCGCCAGACCGGCTGCGTAGCGCTCCTGCGCCAACGCCTCGGCCTGTACGGACTCATCTGCCGCCAGCTTCAGTGCGTCTTCCTGCTGCTCCAGATAACGTTCGGCGCGCAAGGCGGATTCGACCTCGCGAAACGCATCCAGGGCGGTGGAAGCATAATTCAGTACCGCCTGTTCCTGGGTGGCAGCTGCCAGTTCCCGCTCCGCTTCAAGCCGCCCGGCCTGGAACAGTGGCGCGGTTAATTGCGCAGCGACACGCCACACCAGATCGTCAAAATCCAGCAGCTCATCAATGTCATCGGTGGTACTGCCATAGCTGCCGGCCAGATTCAGGCTTGGCAGATAGTTCTTGTTGGCCGCGTACTGGCGCTCGGTTTCCGCCAGCATGCTCAGGCGTGCCGACAGCAGGTCGGGGCGGCGCTCGACCAGTTGCGCCGGCAACCCGGCCGGCGGCACGGCGGCCAGCTCCGGCATGCTTTCCAGCACATGAAGCTCACGCGCCGGATATCGGCCCAGCAGGGTTTCCAGCAACAACACCGTGTTATCCGCCTGCACCCTTCGCGCCTCAAGCCGGCTCCTGGCCGATTCCAGATTGGCGCGGGCCAGACGCACATCCAGCGCATCGCCAATACCGTTGCGATAACGGCCTTCGATAACCTCCAGCGTTTCGGCGAAACTGCGTTCGGTCGCTTCGGCAAACAGCACCTGTCTGCGGGCAGTAATGGCGTCGTACCAGCTCCGCGCAATATTGGCAGCCAGCGACAACCGTGCAGCCGCATAATCGGCACGCGCTGCTTCCACATCCAATACCGCGGCACGGGTCCGATTACCGAGCCGCTGCCACAGATCCAGCTCCCAGCTGATGTTTGCCTGCAAGCTGAAGTCATTGCCTTTGGACGTGACCCCCGCAAGTTCCTGCTGACTGCGGGCGGCTTCGAAGGCGGCCGACAGTTGCGGCCAGCGGGCGGCATTGACCGACTTGCGCTGTGCTTCGAAGCTGCGCATGCGGCTGGCCGCGACCCGCAGATCGAAATTGCCGTTCAGCGCCTCGGTAACCAGGTCTGTCAGCGGTTCGCCAGCAAAATCCCGCAGCCAGTCGTCATGCAGACTTCCGTCGTCGCTTTCCGCCCGCCAGGTCTCCGGGGTAGGCACATAGGCATCCAGCGACTGGTCCCTGGGCGCAATGGCACAGGCCGGCAGCAACACTGCCAGGGTCAGGCTCAGGGAATAGCAGCTGATTCTACTGTGCACGGAAAACAACATCGTCAAGGGAACATCAAGTTAGCGACAGCCGCCGCCAACCACAATAGGCGCTGATAAAGACAGGGAATTATTTACCGTTCTTTACATGAGGCGATCAGGCCGCAACCCGCGCGGCCAAGGGCGTGTCGTATTTAACTACGTTGAGAATCTGCACTTCTTCGGCCATGACCTGCCGCACTGACGGCAAGGCAAAAAAGCGCTCGACAAAATCCTGCAATTTCGGTGCGGAATCCGGCACCGTCTGGCCGCAATGGTAAAGAGACAGCATGAGTCCGCCCACCGCAATATCGCCGATGCTGAGAGACTCCCCTGCCAGCCAGGCGCCGGATTCCAGCTTGCTGTCGAGAAAGGCGTAAATCACCGGTAATTCTTCGTTGATCGCCTTGTCGATGTCACTCTGGATGACTGCCCGCTTAAACAGTCGTTCGGCCAACACCATTTCGGCAAACAGATGCCCACCAATGACCGGCGTCATGATGGTATCGGCATACTCCTCGAACCACAGGGAGCGGGCGAAATCTGATTGCCCCTCCGGCAACAGTTTTTCGCCGGGATAATAGCGGCTGAGGTAGTGCGTAATGACACTGGAATCGGCAAAGGAAACATGTTCATCCTTGAATGCCGGGATCTTGCCCAATGGGCTGGCCATCCTGAATTCGGGATTATCAGCATGTGGCGCTGTGATTTCGTAATCATGATCCACGCCCTGAAACAGCAGCACCAGACGCGCCTTGCGGCTGTAGGGCGACAACGGATGTCCATACAGAACCGGCTTTGACATTTTGTATCTCCGGAGAATTCCAAACCGCCCTAAGCATAGACGCTGCGAACAACGCTGGACAGTCGCCAGAATCTCAAGCCGTCAGGAACGGGAAAGTTGCAACGGGAATTGTTGCACGAGGGCCTGCGAAGCGAAGTAGAGAATCCAGTTGACGTGGCTGATGGCGGGATAGAAACCTTCGCGGTAAATCCAGAAATTACCGATCAGGGCATCGGCCACGGTGGCCATCACCGCGCCGATGGCTACCGGGTAGGCAATGCGCCAGCCCAGCGCCTTGACCAGCCACACGGACGACACACCGACAATGGAAATGAACACGGCGTAGCCACCGGTCATGGTGCTGACATAGCCGCCGGCTTCCGGCGTGTAGAGATCAATAAAACTCAGCGCACCCAGGGCTCCGGCGACCAGGGCACAGACCGCGATGAAACCCCGGCCCACGCCATGAAATCTTGCTGTCTTGACGGTCGCCCAGAGGAACAGCGCATAACCGGGCGCGAAGAGCCACACCGAATCGGCCAGGTAGCTATGCCGGATGGCGCTGTCGTGCCCGTGGTAGATACCGAAGTAATTGCGGTTGACGAAATCACCCCCGGCACAAACCAGCAGCGACAGAAAACACAGGGTCGCCACCGATTGCGTAAGCGCGTCCTGTCCCGTCGCAATAACCCGGTAGCGAATGAACCAGCCATTGAGCAGCAACAGGGCAATCAGCAGCATCTCGGCATGACCGAACCAGATCTTGCCCGGCGTACCGTCGGAGATCGGCAGCAGGCCGAGTAGCGCGAAGCCCTGCAACAGCGTGGAAACCACCACCAGCAACAGGGCATTGGCGCGCAGGTCCATCAGTCTTGTGCCTCAATTCTGGACCAGGAGTCGCGCAATTCCACCGTACGGTTGAACACCGGCTGTTCAGCGGAATGATCAAAGCGGTCGGCGACGAAATAGCCCTGGCGCTCGAACTGGAAATTCTGCTCGGGCTGCGCCTCGGCCAGGCCCGCTTCGATCCAGCAATTGTCGAGTACTTTGAGGCTGTCCGGGTTGAGATGCTGCAGAAAATCCACATCACCACGGCCCGGTGCTTCGTGGTTGAACAGGCGGTCGTAGAGCCGCACCGTGGCTTGCCGGCCTTCACTGGCCGAGACCCAGTGGATCACGCCCTTGGGCTTGACGCCATCGGCCGGATCGGCGCCCAGCGTGTCGGCATCGTAGCTGCAATGCACTTCGGTAATATTACCGTCGGCATCCTTGATCACGTCTTCCGCGGTCAGCACGTAGGCATTGCGCAGGCGTACCTTCTTGCCCAGCACCAGGCGCTTGTATTTCTTGTTGGCTTCCTCGCGAAAATCCTCGCGCTCGATCCAGATTTCGCGCGTCAGCGGTAGCTGGCGTTCGCCCAGATCATCACGGCTCGGATGGCCCGGCGCACTGAGCATTTCCACTTCGCCTTGCGGGAAATTGGTGATCACCAGTTTCAGCGGATCGAGCACACACATGGCGCGTGGCGCGTTCTGGTTGAGGTCGTCGCGGATACTGTGTTCCAGAGCGCTCATGTCGACAATGCCATCGCTGCGGCTGACCCCGATCATGTCGCAGAACTGGCGAATGGCGCGCGGCGTATAGCCACGGCGCCGCATACCCTGCAGCGTCGGCATGCGCGGGTCGCGCCAGCCATCGACATGGCCTTCGTCCACCAGCTGCTTGAGCTTGCGTTTGCTGGTCACCGTGAAGTTGAGGTTCAGACGCCCGAATTCGTATTGGCGCGGCCGCGCCGGCACCGGCAGGTGTTCGATGAACCAGTCGTAGAGCGGGCGGTGATCCTCGAATTCCAGCGTGCAGATGGAATGCGTAATGCCCTCGATGGCATCCGACTGGCCGTGCGCAAAATCATAAGTGGGATAGATGCACCACTTGTCGCCGGTCTGGTGATGCGCCGCCTTGCGGATGCGATAGATGGTGGGGTCGCGCATGTTCATGTTGGGCGAGGCCATGTCGATTTTGGCCCGCAGTGCGCAGCTGCCCTCATCCAGCTCACCGTTGCGCATTTTCTCGAACAGCGCCAGGTTTTCTTCCACCGGGCGATCGCGGTAGGGACTGTTCCTGCCCGGCTCGGTGAGCGTGCCGCGGTATTCGCGCACCTGCTCGGCGCTCAGTTCATCCACATAGGCCAGCCCCTCGCGGATCAGGTGCAGGGCATAGTCATGTAACTGGTCGAAATAGCCGGAGGCATGCCGCACCTCGCCGTTCCACTCGAAACCCAGCCAGCGCACATCCTCGAGGATGGCGTCGATGTATTCCTGGTTTTCTTTTTCCGGATTGGTGTCGTCGAAGCGCAGGTTGCAGCGCCCGCCGAAGTATTCGGCCAGGCCGAAATTCAGACAGATGGACTTGGCATGACCGATATGCAGATAGCCGTTGGGCTCCGGCGGAAAGCGCGTCATCAGGTCCTGCGGTTGCAGCCTGCCCTCATCAACTTCGGCCTGGATGTGGTTACGCAGAAAGTTGCTGCCGCGGGTGGGTTCTGAAGAATGCTCGCTCATGGGGCCTGATGTCGCCGGAAAAACCTGAAGCGCGACATTATAAGGGAAGCAGGACTCAGTTTTTGTCCTGACGCAACGCCTTCAAAGGCCCGGAAAGACGTTCCGGACGCCTGGGCTCGATATCGACGAAGCGCCGGATCAGTGTTTGCACATCAGCTTCAAGATCGCCGGTGGGATGAAACAGCTCCATCAGAACCACCTGTTTTTTCGCATAGTCCAGTGCAGCGCTGAAAATCGGCACACCCGCGCCGCTGGCAATACGGTAGAACCCGGTTTTCCATTCATCGGCACCGCCGCGCGTACCTTCCGGCGCCATCATCAACCAGAGTTTGTCGGCTGCCTGCAAACGTTCAATGCTCTGCCCCACCACGCCATTGGGGGCACTGCGGTCGATGGGAAACAGCCCGAGCCAGCGCAGAAAACGGCCGATCAACGGATTCTTGAACAGACTGTCCTTGCCCATGGTACTCAGGCGGATCTGCGCCGCCTGTACGAAGGACATGGCGAAAAGCCCATCCCAGTTGGAAGTATGCGGCACGGCAATGACCACCAGCTTGGGCACGTTCGGCAACTCGCCGTGAACCGTCCAGCCGCGGTTACGCAGAATACTGGTGCCCAGCCATCTCAGAAACGGATCATGGCGACGCGGCACCTGATCGCCAACCACCGGCAACTTCAACATTCCCCAACTCCCCTGACTACGATGAGCGACTAAACGATCAGAATCCCGGACCGTGCACGATTTTCGGATACAGCATCAGCACGAGCATAACGGCCACTATAGCCAGCAAAAGCCACAACCATGTGCGACCCTGCTGCCCGGGCATGAGCTGATGGTCTATATAACTTTCCAGCAAGTCGCGGTTGCGGCTGTTCGCCTTCCAGTAAAAGTCGAACAGGTCACCCAGCACCGGCACCAGGCCCACCACGGATTCCAGTAACACATTGCCCAGCATGCGCACCAGCAATCGTCCTGGCGCACCCAGACGCGCGGCTTCCGCCACAAGCCATAGTGAAAGCAGACCACCCACAA
The DNA here is from genome assembly GCA_913055805.1 of uncultured Salinisphaerales bacterium. Classification (GTDB taxonomy): domain Bacteria; phylum Pseudomonadota; class Gammaproteobacteria; order Nevskiales; family CAJXLF01; genus CAJXLF01. The sequence goes on along the minus strand of CAJXLF010000001.1, from coordinate 345,420 downwards.
CATCACCGGCGCCGGGGATCAAACCAATCAGGGGATCAAGACCAAAGCGTTTGTTCGTGCCCGGCAGTGGAATACTTTCATCCAGCCACCAGGCTAACCGCGCCAGCCGCCGCCGGGCCGCCAGCAATTTTTCCTGCTGGTCTGAATGCCCGGTCAATTCAGCGCGCCCGGCAAGGCCAGGGTGAAGGGTGCGATCTCCGCGTCGAAGGATTCGCCCTCGTCCGTGATCATCTGAAAACTGCCCTGCATGGTACCCACCGGTGTCGGCAACGGACAGGCACTGGTGTATTCGAAGGCCTCTCCTGGCTGCAGATGCGGCTGTTCGCCCACCACACCCTGGCCGCGCACCTCGGAGACGTCGCCATCGCCATCGGTAATGATCCAGTGCCGTGAAATCAGACGCACCGCCTGATCAGACTGATTCTCGATCCTGACGTGGTAGGCAAACAAATAGCGGTCTTCCTCCGGCTCGGACTGTTCCGGCACATAGCTGGGAGCGACCCGCACCTGGATGTTTCTGGTTGTAGTATCGGACATCTACTTATTCTATCCCTTTCCAAGCCTGGAATATGACAGCGACTGTAACAATACGCGCGCGGAAATTTCATACAATTGTCACGTGACGTTTTCGTGACAAACAGAAATACGGCAGGACGCTGAACCCGTGACCCGCATCATCCGGCATCGCAACAAACTGTTTCTTCTCTGCAGCCTGTGCTGCCTGGGACTGTTGTTGGCTGCATTTTATGATGCAACCTCCCGGGAAAGCAGCTTTATCTCGCCAGCCTGGGCGGGTGACCGCATGGCGCCCCTGGCACGCGCCAAGGACCGTCAGCCACTGATTGAGCTGCACTCCGCGCAAGCACCCGCCTGTGCCACGGAAACCGCCCCTCAGCATGCCAGCACCCAGTTACGCCGTGATGGCCGCTGGCTGATTGATCCCCATGGCCGCGTGGTGCTGCTGCACGGCATGAACGCTATCTGGAAAACCGCGCCCTACGTACCACCCGATTCTCCGGAAGGCTTCGTGGCCGAAGATGCATCATGGCTGCAGCAACAGGGATTCAACGCTGCCCGCATTGGCGTGTTGTTTCCCGGAGTCATGCCCCGCCGTGGCCAGATAGACGAAACCTATCTGGACGCCTGGGACCGCATCGTGCAACTACTCGCCGACCAGCAGATCTGGATGCTGTTCGACTTCCACCAGGACATGTTCAGCGAAAAATTCCAGGGCAACGGTTTCCCCGAATGGTCGGTTTACAAGAACGTGCCCGCCGCACACAAGGCCCGGCACGGATTCCCGCGCAACTATCTGGTCGATGCCGTGCAGCATCAATACGACCTGCTCTATAAAAACAGCGGCGACATCTGGAACGAATACGGACAGGCCTGGCAGGCGGTGGCGGAGAAATGGCGGGCGCAGCCCTACCACCTGGGTTATGACCTGATGAACGAACCCTGGCCCGGCAGCGACTGGATGACCTGCGCCAATCCGCTCAGCGGCTGCGAGGAACAGGACGGGAAACTGCAGGCGTTTTTCGACGCTGTGCGTCAGGACATACGCAACAGCGATCTGCATAACCTGGTCTGGTACGAACCCTTTTTGACCTTCGACTTTGGCACGCCCAATCATTTCGGCAAGGACGCTGGCCATGATGATGCGCAGCTGGGCTTTTCCTACCACAGTTACTGCCTGACCGGCGCCGCCCTGAATATGGCCGGCATCACCGGCCTGCCCGGTTGCAAGGCCCAGCATGCACGGGTCGCCAGGAATGCGGAAAAGGTGATCGAAAACATGGGGGCCGCCTCTTTGATGACCGAGTTCGGCGCCAATCAGGATCTGCGCGACATGCGTCAGGCCACCGAAGTGGCGGATGAAAATCTGGTGGGCTGGATGTACTGGCATTACAAGAACTGGCAGGACCCGACCACCCAGAGTCAGGGACGCGGCGAACAGAGCATGTTCGAGGACGACGCCGACCTGGATACGGCGCGCCTGGCCAAGCTGCGCATTCTCTCGCGCGCCTACCCCCAATACACGGCGGGCATTCCGCAGAAACTGAGTTTCGATCCGGACACCGGGCGCATGGCGTATCGCTACACACCACGCCGCAGCAGCGCCAAAACCGAACTCTTCGTGCCGCTGGAAGTGCATTATCCCTGGGGTTACAGGCTACAGGCGGAGGGTGTGGAATCAGTGGAAATCGCTGAAGACGGTCGCCGCCTGATCGTCACCGAGCAAGAGGGCGCCTGCGAGGTCAAACTGCATATCCATGCATTGCAGGCCGGTTGACGATCAACGGCGCGACACAAAGAGGCAAGACGGCATTATCCCCGAGCCGGTAAACTTTCCCCAACGTCACCTGCAAAACAGTCTTTGACATGCTCAGAACCGTCCTCGTGCTCTGTGGATTCCAGTTGCTTGGCGAAAGCCTGGCCGCGTTACTGAGCGTGCCTGTGCCTGGCCCGGTGATCGGCATGTGCCTGCTCCTCGTTGTGCTGATCCTGCGCAAGCGCATCACGCCGCAGTTCCAGCAGCATTGTCATGCCATGTTCGCCTACCTGCCGCTGATTCTCGTGCCGCCCAGCGTGGGCGTACTCGCGCACCTGGAACTGATCGGCCGCGAGTGGCAACCAGTCAGCGCTGTGCTTGTTCTTACGCTGCTGATTTCCTTCGCCGTCTGTGCGCTGGTCTATCGCATCAGTCGGGAGCGCTGGCAATGATGCTGAACTGGCAGGCCGCCAATGAGGCCATATTCAGCAGCCCCGTTTTCGATATCGCGCTGACCGTGGCCTGCTATCAACTGGGGCTGTGGGCCTATCGTCGCTCGGGCAACAAGCCCTTCCTGCTGCCCGTGTTCATCGGCTTTGTGCTCACCGCTCTGCTGGTGTGGTTGCTCGACCGTCCACTTGCCGCCTACGAGCTGGGTGCAGGCCCCATCATGGTTCTGCTCGGGCCGGTGACAGTGGCGCTGGCTGTCCCGCTCTACGAGAACCTGCACCTGATGGCGCGTCTGTGGTGGCCCCTGCTGCTCATGCTTGTGATCACGGCGGTCACCGTCGCGTCTTCGGCGGTATACATTGGCTTTGGCCTGGGCGGTAGCGATGCACTGGTGATGTCCCTGGCGCCCAAGGCCGCCACCACCCCGATCGCCATTCTGATTGCTGATTCAATCGGCGGTTATATGGGTGTCGCTGCAGTCGTGGTCATGCTTACGGGCATCCTGGGCGCCATGACCGGACCGGGCCTGCTGCATAAACTGGGCGTGCAGCATCACGCGGCGCTGGGCTTCGCCTTGGGCCTGTCCGCCCACGCCGTGGGTACCGCGCGGGCCTTTGAGATCAGCCGCCAATGCGGAGCCTTTGCCGCGCTGGGCATGAGTCTGATGGGCTTTACTCTGGCCGTTTGCCTGCCACTAGCGCTTGGCTAGGAGAAGACAATGCAAAAGTCGAACCTGAATTATCGCGATCACATCAAACCGCTGGTCATTGCCGACAGCATATTTACCCTGGGCCTGGTGCTGCTGATTCTCATCTGGCAGTTCGGGGACGACCCCGGCTTCATGGGTGGCTTTCTGTATACCGAACGCAAATTGATGATCGGTCTCGGGGTAGGCCTGGCGCTGGGAGGCGGCATCATGATGCTCAATGCCATCTTCAAACTGTCGAATGCGCGGCGACAGTAGTTATAACGTTTATTATAATTTGTTATTACTTGCGTTATAATCCAGGCTCCGTACTCAGGAGCCTGCCATGAAACTCAAAATCACTACCGTAGGCAATTCCGCCGGCGTGGTACTGCCGCGCGAACTGCTCACCCGTCTCCGCCTCAAGAAGGGCGACGAACTGTATGTGACCGAAACACCGGACGGCTTCAGGATCACCGCTTACGATGAGAACTTCGCCCGGCAGATGGAAGTGGCGGAGCGCATCATGCACAAGCGCCGTAACCTACTGCACAAGTTGGCGGATAACTGATGTTCACCTGGCTGGAAAAGGCTCTGGTCATCGCCGTTCATGACCGCCAGCTTTCCGAGCATGGTGGTTCAGAGGGCATCCGTGATGAAAGTCTGCTGGAATCAGCTCTGGCCAGGCCGCAGCAATTATTCGCCTATGGTGACCCCATGCCTGATATGGCCGCGCTGGCCGCGGCCCTGACTTATGGGCTGGCGAGGAACCATCCGTTTGTCGACGGCAACAAGCGCACCGCGATAGTGTCGGCCGAACTTTTCATCGAACTCAATGAGGGTGCACTGGTCGCTTCGGATTCCGATCTGTTTCCGGTCATTCTGGAAGTCGCGCAAGGACTGATGAGTGAGCATGAGCTGGCCGGCTGGTTACGTGACCACATCCGCCTGCAAAGCGACTCCATCCAGGAGCCGGCGGCCGCCTACAAGGCCTGACGCCAGACGCGCGGCGTACTACCGGACCAACGTCTGAAAGCACGATTGAAGGCGCTCTGCTCCGAATAACCCAAAAGCTGCGCCACCTCACTGAGCTGCAGACGCCGGTCGGCCAGGTAGTCCTGCGCCAGGCGGTAGCGCGTGTCATCCAGCAACAACTGAAATTGCAGATGCCGCTCCGCCAAGCGGCGCTGTAGTGTTCTGACCGAGGTGTTCAACTCGGCAGCCACCTGCTCAATACCGGGCGTACCGCTGCGGGCAAGCCGTGCGATGGCCCGCCTGATCTGCTGTTCAAAATCATCTGCATCCGGCAGCCGATTCAACAAGGCCGTGGCCTGTTGTTCAAGAATGCCGAGCAAGGCCGCATCCGGCTGGCGCAGGGCCGTGGCCAGATACTTCATCGGGAAACGCACCTGGGTGCCCGGCTGTTCGAACAGCACGGGGCATGCGAAATAATCACGGTAGGCTGCCGCATCATCAGGTTCGGGATTGACGAATATCACGGCACTCGGGTTTGCCGTATGTCCGGTGATGTCGCGTGCGAACTGCACCAGTGCGGCAAGGGCACAGGCATCCACCTGTTGCCCCGGCCGGCCGTGGTCCACGCCCCAGTGCAGGGTAATGTCCTCACCGTCCTGGCGAATCTGCATCGGTTCGGCATCGTAGACCAGTCGGTAGAAATGCTGCAGCCGGAGTAGCGCCTCACCCAGATTGGCGCTGGCCAGAATGACATAACCGAGTACACCGATATGGGCCGGGCTGATGGTCTGCCCCACATGCAGGCCCAGCAGCGGGTCTTGCAGCGCCTGCGCTGCCCGCTCCAGCAGGCTGCGCCATTCGCTCATGGCCGTGCGGCCAAGGCCGTCCGCAGTATCCGGTCGGACCCGGCCAAGCACGGTAGCTGCCTTCATGCCCTGCTGTTCGATGTAGTCGAACAGCAGCTGCACATAGGTGCTGGATACATAACCGATCTCGGGCTTCATCCCGGCAGTTTGGCATGAAATGTCAAAAAAATGGAGGGCGATGGTCAATATTTCCCGGGCACCACCCGGGAAAATACGCATCATCGTAAAAAGATATGTGCGTGGAGACCGCCATGAACGAACTGCTCAATCTTGTTCACAGCCTGTTCGGCAGCGACCCGGACTGGAAACAGGTCATGCTCATCAGCCTGAGTCCGATCTTCGTCATTGCCTTTGCCATCGAGCTGTATGCCATGTGGCGGCGCAAACGCACAGAGCAGTTCGTGTTACCGGACATCATGGCCAACCTGGGCCTGGGCGGCAGCTACCAGATCTTCGAACTGGCAGCGCATGCCCTGATCACCGGCCCCGCCAGCTGGTGGTTGTATCAGCAGCGGCTGTTCGATATTCCCGTCAACGGCTGGACCGTTCTACCCCTCTTTGTTGGTGTGGAGTTCTGTTATTACTGGTTCCATCGCAGCAGCCACCGCATCCGCTGGTTCTGGACCGCGCATGTGGTGCATCACTCCAGCGAGCACATGAATCTGACCACCGCCATGCGCCAGAGCCTGCTGTATTCCATCACCGGCTGGTGGCTGTTCTTCATGCCACTGGTCATTCTGGGCGTACATCCGGCAGTGGTTTTCCTGATGTATGCCGCCGATCTTGCCTACCAGTATTTCGTGCACACCGAAGCAGTCGGCAAACTGCCGCGTTGGGTGGAATGGGTTTTCAACACGCCTTCCAATCACCGCGTCCATCATGGCCGCAACCCCCGGTACATCGACCACAACTACGGCGGCGTGTTGATCATCTTCGATCGCCTGTTCGGCACCTACGCCGAAGAAAAGGAGAAAGTCGAGTACGGTATCGTGAACCAGGTGCACAGCTACAACGTACTGACCCTGAACTTTCATGAATTCGCCGACATGTGGCGGGATGTGCTCAAGCCCGGGCCGCTGTGGCTGCGACTGAAGCACCTGTGGGCGCCGCCGGAGTGGCAGCGGCATGGGGAGCCGGCTATTGTCGTTTCAAGTGAGGCATTAGCCGAGCCGGAAAATCCCGAGGCTTGAGATTGCTCCATTCCGCCGCTTCACGGCGCTGCTCGAAATGACGCTATGCCGCCCAGAAGTCCAGTAACGCCTGTGTAAATTCGACCGGGCAATCCAGCTGCAGAAAATGCCCGGCGCTTTCCAGCTTGGCGATCTGCGCTTTCGGCCAGACCTTGCGGTAACGCTCACCCACCACGTCCCAGCTCTGGAAACGGTCACGCATGCCCCAGACCAGTTGCACCGGCTTGTCGTAGTTGGCCAGCTCGGACTCCCAGGCCAGGGTCTGCTCCGGGGTCAGTGCCAGCAGATGCCGGGCGAACTGTCGGCGGCCTTCGGCATCGCGGAATTTACCGTCCCAGAAAATGCGCTTCTGCACATCCGGATTCAGCTGCGTCTGCTGCACCACCGAATGCCGCAGCTCCCAGGTGGCATAGGGATTAGGCATCAGCCGCATGGCGGCCAGTGGCACCAACAGACCAAAGCGGGCCATCAGCTGCATAAGGATGATGGGCCGCACAGGCCAGGTGTCGCCAATAATGGCATTGCAAAATACTGCGCTGGGAAACAGGTCGGGATGCGCGGTCAGCAACCGCTGAGCCACGCCACCGCCTATATCATGCGCCACCAGATGCACCGGTGTACGCACATCTTCCCTGAGCCACTCGGCCAGTAATGAAGCCGCGCCTTCCAGTGAATAATCCGCTTCGGCCGGCAGCCGGCTATGGCCGTAACCGGGCAAATCCGGGGCAAGAACACGATAACCCGCTGCGGCAAGACGCTCTGCAATACCCCGCCACAACTCGGCACCGGCCGGAATACCATGCAGCAACATCACCGTGCCAAGCTGATCCTGCCCTGCCTCCAGGACGGAAAGCTTGGTTTCGCCAAGGTAGTGCGTTTGTCGCTTAACTGTGTGTTGCATAGTGCGCGAGCATACCATACGGTTTGTTACCTCTATGCACCTGAATAAAGGGTTTTGCCATGGATTCGATGCTGTCTTCTGAACTGCGCCTGCCCTGCGGCGTGACCCTGCCCAACCGTCTGGCCAAGGCGCCCATGACCGAAGGCCTGGCTGACGAGCGCCTGCGGGCCACCGACAAGCACGTCAGGCTTTATCGCCGCTGGTCGCAGGGCGGTTGTGGCCTGCTGATTACTGGCAACGTACAGATTGACCGCCGCGTGCTGGAACGCCCGGGCAATGTCGCCATCGACAACAACGGCGGCGAAGATGCCTTGCGTGCATGGGCCGAGGCCGGCACTGAAGCCGGCAACCAATTGTGGATGCAGATCAGCCATGCCGGCCGGCAGTCGCCGTTCTATGTCACCAGTAAACCGCTGGCGCCTTCACCTATTGGCGTGAAGCTGGCCGGTAGTTTCAAAACCCCGCGCGCCGTGACCGGGGATGAAATCCGTGACTTCATCGGCCGCTTCGCCAGCGTCGCCAAGGTGGCGCAACAAACCGGTTTTACCGGCGTGCAGGTGCACGGCGCGCATGGCTACATGCTCAGCTCCTTTCTCTCGCCCTACACCAACCGCCGCGACGACGAATGGGGCGGCTCGCTGGAAAACCGCGCCCGCTTCCTGCTCGAGAGCGTGCGCGCAGTACGTCAGGCCGTGGGTCCGGATTATCCGGTCAGCGTGAAACTCAATTCCTCGGATTTCCAGAAAGGCGGCTTCAGTAACGAAGACTGCCTGCAAGTGGTGGAATGGCTCAACGAGACCGGCGTCGACCTGCTGGAAATCTCCGGCGGCAACTACGAACAGGTCGCGCTATGGGGCCTGGAGCAGGAAGACGAAAGCGGCAAGCGCGCCAGCACGCGCAAGCGTGAAGCCTATTTCATGGATTACGCTGCGGCGATCCGACGCGTGGCGAAAATGCCGCTGATGGTGACCGGTGGCTTCCGCACACGCGGGGCCATGCACGAAGCGATCAACTCCGGCGACTGCGATGTCATCGGCCTGGGACGCCCACTGTGTACGCATACCGATTTCGCCAAACAGTTACTGGAAGGCACTGTAGACGAAGCTCCGCGTTTCGAGGACACGGTGCAGATGGGTGAAGGTTACTGGGGCGCACACAGCCCCAAGAATCTCATTCGTACCATCAACACCATGGGCCAGCAGGGCTTCTACTATGTGCAGTTGCTGCGGTTGGGGCGCGGCGAGGAGCCGGATCTGAAACTGGGCACGCTGTCCGCCATACGGCAGAACCTGAGCAATGAAATCCGCGCCGGCATGCGGATCAAGGCTTTCCAGAAGGAAGTACCTTCTACCGCTGCCGTGCCAGCCTAGACTTCAATCAAGGATTCGCCCACTGGCGCCGGCGCCACACGCTGCATCCAGTGCAGCGTTTCCTCCCAGAGATGATGCTGCATCTCCGGCTTGAAAAAACAGGCGTAGCCTGACAATCCCTCAGGCAGCGCGGCGGAGGCGCTGCGCACCAGCTCCACGGGTGCACGCGGGTAACGCGCTGCGATTTCATGAATGCTGCGCGTAGGTTCGTCAGGGTTGGTAACGAAACTGTAGCAGCGTATCGGCCTGTTCCATGCCATGTAACTCTGCTGCGGCGAAACGCCATAGGCATCCACGGGCGGCTGTGGATGAAAACACCAATGAGACCAGTCTCTGATCAGGCTCTGTGGCAGCTGCCGGCCAATGCCTTGTGGCAACTGTGGATGCATGCCTGTCAGACGCAATAACGGCCAAAGGAATCTCGCCCTGAGCCACAACCAGCGCCGCTGCAGAAAACTCAAGCCGGCGAAAAAACCGTTGGCCGGCGCCAGACACAGCATACCCCGCAGGCCCGGCGGTGGAGAGGTCAGGCCTGTGAGCAAGCCACCCAGTCCATGGCTCACCAGTACGAGCCGGTTGCCAGGCTTGCGCTCTGTGACCCAGTGCATGGCCGCGGAGATATCCCGCCCCCAGTCCAGCAAGTGGGGCGGCCCCTCTCCTGCCGGTGATGGACTTTCGGGACAGCCGCGGTAATCAAAGCACAGCACATCCATGCCATGCTCATGCAGGTACCGCGCATAGGCTGCATAGTCATCGCGCAGGTATCCAAACTCACCGCACAACACAACGCTGACGCCGAAAGCAGGTTCCTGGGCACGGTACCAGGTGCCGGCCAGAGACCAGCCGTCCTCTGTGACAAGGCTGACCTGCTCGATACTCATGACTTGTCAGCAGCCAGGGCCGGCAGTTTGTAGGTACCGCTGGCCTGGGCAAAGGGTTCCGGCGCGTCATCACCGGTAATCACGACTTCGATCACCAGCAGATCCTCATCCATCAGCAGGCTGCGGGCCTCGGCCAGCATGTCGCGCCGGCGGTGCCGGTCAAGAAAGCGAATGCGCACATCCGAACTCGGATCCATATCGCTGTGACCATAATCATGCAGCAGCAAGGCATACATGGCGGTATCAATAAGAGCCATCAGCGCCGGTCCGGAAATACTGCCGCCAGGGCGTAACAGGCGCGTGGCATACGGCAGGCGGGCGCGGGCAAAGCCCTGACCGACAGCTTCCACACGAACCCCATAGTCGGCCACGATGGGTACGCCACGATAAAGACTGTCCTGGACGCCTTCGACTGTTTTCAATTGCCGGGCTTCTTCTTCGGTCATCGGCGTACGGCCGTCGGCAATCTGCCAGACAAAAATCCAGTGACAGGCCAGCCCGACCAACACAGCCACATGGAAGAATTCATGCGGACCGAATACGCCTTCCATCAGTACCGGTTGGCGCATGAATTCCGCCACGGCGCCGATGCTGTAGGCGATGCCACCCCATAGCAGGAAACGAATGAAACGATAACCGAAACGCCGCCACAGCTTGACGCCCGAAATCACGCCCAGCCAGCCCATGGTCAGATACAGCGTCAGGCTCAGCCATTCCGGCATATCGCTGAAATACACCATCACCAGCGGAATTGCGGTGGCAATCACCGCCAGCATCAGCACCACCATGCCCCAGCGCCAGACACCGGTAAAAAGGATGCCGTGTGCGGTGATGAAGGTTCCGGCGATCAGGGTAAAAATCGCCGCATGATCCAGGTACTGCAGCACCAGGCGGGCCGTGCCACCCGGTTCCAGCAAATGGTAGACACCGCTCATGGATAACATGAACATGGTCGCGAAAATGAGCACACTGATCCAGAATACCCTGCCGCCCCAGTGTGGCCGCTGCACCGCGCGCAGGATGACAATCACCGCGGCAAGCGCAAAAGGCACCGTGCCGAACAGGTGCGTCATGGAACTGACCGGCTCGCTGAAGCCGGGCAAAGGAATAATGGCTGTTTCCATATAACTGGTGGTCAGATGCAAAGCGGCCTATTATCCGGCACCTGTCGCCAGTCTGCGAGCTGTAAAAGCAGAGCGAATACGTATTTCACCCGGATTGAATAGAATCAGGTATGGACGAACTCAAGCAACTTCTTGAAAACAACCGCCGCTGGGCGGAAGAAATCCAGGCCCAGCAACCGGATTTCTTCTCCCGTCTTGCCGGACAGCAAACGCCGCGTTACCTGTGGATCGGCTGCTCGGACAGCCGCGTACCCGCCAATCAGGTCATCGGCCTGATGCCCGGCGAAGTCTTTGTGCATCGTAATGTCGCCAACCTGGTACACCACAGTGACCTCAACGTCCTCTCGGTGATCCAGTTCGCTGTCGATGTTCTGAAAGTGGAACACATCATTGTCTGCGGCCACTACGGCTGCGGTGGCGTGCATGCAGCCCTCACCGACCAGCATGTGGGCCTGGCGGACAACTGGATTCGCAGTATCCGCGAGCTGTACCAGGTGTTGCGCAAACAAATCGATGCACTGCCCACCGAGTCCGACCGGGGCGATATGCTGTGCGAACTGAATGTGAAGGCGCAGGTGTATCACGTCAGCCAGACCACGGTGGTCAAGGACGCTTGGGCACGCGGTCAGAAGCTGGCGGTGCATGGCATCGTCTACGGCCTCAAGGATGGCCGGGCCCATGACCTGGGGGTATCCCTGGATAACGCTGACGACGCCGACGCCGTCTGGCCCATCACACCTGCTGACTGAAATGCGTTTACTGCTTATAGCCACAGCCATCCTGCTGTGGAGCTTCTCCGCGCATGCGGCGCCGCAATGGTGGGAGGATCTCGACCGCAACGAGAAATCCATGTACTCCGGCGCTGCCCTGCTGGCCGGCATCGCCACTTACAGCATTGTGGAACGCGATGCCGGAGAGCATGACGCGCATTCCCAGAGCGAGGACTGGTTTGAACTACGCACCGAAAACGGCGGCGCCGACAAACTGGGGCATATCTGGAGTGCGCTCACCATCAGCCAGGCGATTGCCGAAATGCATCGCAGCTGGGGCTATGGACAATACGAAGCTGCGCGGCGCGGCGCCTGGGGCAGCTTTGCTGCCCTGACCCTGCTGGAAGTAGGCGACGCCTTCACCGACAAGGGCTTCTCACCCGAGGACTTCGCAGTCAACACGCTGGGCAGTCTGGCGGGCTACTGGCTGTACCTGAATCCCGACATTAACCGGAAACTGGATTTCCGGGCCGAACACAGCCTCAAAAACGTTGACGGTGACATATTCACCGACTTTGAAAATCTGCGCTTTTTCACGGCCATCAAACTGAGTGGTTTTGATGGCGTACGCAGCCCGTGGCTCAAGCCACTGGAGTTCCACATCGGTTATTACACCCGCGGCTTCGACGGCGACCGCAGTAATCGTCAGCGCTACCTGTATACCGGCATAAGCTTCAACTTTTCCTATATTGCCGACCAGCTGGGCTTCAGAAATCTGGCGCGCGGCCTGTCCTTTGTGCACCCGCCACACACCACCCTGCGCTACGACCACGGCTTTGACGACTAGCGGCAATTAACCTGTCCAGGCCAACCCCACAGATCCGTCCCAGGCCAGTTTGAGCGCCAGCAGAGCCAGAATTGCCCTGAATGCCAGACGGAAGTGATGCTCCTCCAGGTGCCCGTGCAGATGCTTGCCCAACCAGGTACCAACAATCACTGCCACACACATCGGCAGTAACCACTCCCAATGCTCGAATACGTTGAAACCGTAGCTGGCAAAGGCCACCATCTTCAGAAGATGCGCGCAGGTCTGGCATACCGCCAGGCTGGCGATCACGCGCTGCTTGGCCCAGGTCGGCTGCAGGAAAAACGGCGCAATCAGCATGCCCGTGGCGCCCACGATCATGCCCACACCGCCGGCCAGCACACCGGCCATCACCATGCCGGCACGGCCGTGAATATGGATAAAGGAAAATGCCCCGGGCCATAGCGCCAGCAGAATAAAAGCAGCCATGCCAAGACGTATCCAGTCCGGATTGGCCTGAACCACCAACGGCGCCACCACGAACGGCGCAGGCACCGCACCGACCAGGAACCAGCGCAGCGAATCCCAGTCCACATGCTTGAGAAAAGCCAGGGTTCGTGAAGCATTGGAAACCAGTTGCACCCCCGCGTGCAACGGCACGGCGACGGCCGGCACCAGGCCGATCGCATAGAGCACCGCAATCAGAATCGTGCCGCCACCGAGGCCGGTGATACCGGACAATGTGGCCGCCAGAAAAGCGGCAATCGTAAGGGCGATAACGAGCATCAGCGAATTGTACCGGCGACCGCAAAAAAGTCTTGCCTTGACAATACCCGGAGACGATACATACTAATTGGTATGTAGTCCCCGGAAAACACCGCTATGCCAGTAAAACGCCAACCGGACCTGACCCGTCAGCGACTGATTGAAGCTGCTTTCGAGGAAATGCACCGTTTCGGTTTCCGCTCCGCCAGCCTGGAGTCCATTCTCAAGGACACCAACGTCACCAAGGGCGCGCTGTACCACCATTTCCGGAACAAGACCGAACTGGGCTATGCGGTGGTCGACGAAGTCCTCAAACCCTGGGTAGAACAGCGCTGGAAACCCATCATCGAAGCGGAAAATCCGATTGACGCGGCACTGAACGTACTGAAGAACCGGCTGGAAGAAACGACCGACGAAATGATCAGCCTGGGTTGCCCGCTTAATAACCTCTGTCAGGAAATGTCCGGTATTGATGCCGGATTCCAGGAGCGTCTGAACAGTATCGTCTGCTCCTGGCGCGACGGCATCGCCATGGCCATGCGTCGCGGACAGGAGAACGGCTCGGTGCGCGCGGATGCCGATCCCGAAGGCTGCGCTGCCTTTATAGTGGGCAGCATCGAAGGCTGCATGGGCATGGCCAAGGCCTCGCAAGACCATGCCATCCTCTACAAGGGCATGACCGGCCTGGCGCAGTTTCTCGAAAGCCTGCGACCCGCGAAACGAACCCACTAATCCTGCTTGCTTGACCCTGTAGTCAACTCCAGCCCCAGATTCGATCAGCCAGAATAACTCAGGAGACTTTCATGCCCGGCCAATCACGCTTTGAACGTTTGATCGTCAGTTACGCCCAATGGCTGGTTCGCTGGCGCTGGCTGGTGCTGTTCGGCACTCTGCTGGCCACCGTAGCCCTGGCAAGCGGCGCGCGGCTGATCACTTTCTCCACCAGCTATCGCATTTTCTTCGGACCGGAAAATCCGCAGCTGCAGGCCTTTGATGCCATCGAGAAAATCTACACCAAGATCGACAATGCCTTCTTCGCGGTGGAGGCAAAAGACGGCGATGCCTTCAACCCGCGCGTTCTGGCAGCCATTGAAAAACTGACTGAGGCGGGCTGGAAAATGCCTTACGCCACGCGCGTGGATTCGGTCACCAATTACCAGCACACCGAAGCCAGCGGCGACGATCTTGTGGTGGCACCACTGGTCGAAAACGCCATGGAACTGCCGCCGGCAGACTTCGACAAGGCGAAGCGTATTGCGCTCAATGAGCCGCTGATCGCCAAGCGCCTGGTATCCGACGACGCGCGCATGGTGGGCGTGTCGGTCACCTTCAACCTGCCCGGCACCAGCATCAACGAAACTCCGGAAGTCGTGGAAGCCGCACGCGCCCTGCGCGACGAAGTGCTGGCGGAATATCCCGAGGTGAACATCTATCTCACCGGTTCGGTGATGCTCAACAACGCCTTCTCCGAGGCTTCCAAGGATGACATTGCCGCACTCATCCCGCTGGTCTACCTGTTGATGACCATCACCATGTGGCTGCTGTTGCGTTCTATCGGAGCCACATTCGCAACCCTGGTGATTATCGGCGCCTCCGCCGCAACCGCCCTGGGTCTGACCGGCTTTATCGGCATCGGCATGTCACCGCCGGCCGCCACTGCGCCCACCATCATCATGACCCTGGCGATCGCTGACAGTATTCACATTCTGGTGAGTATGTTCTTCCTGATGCGCGAGGGTATGTCGCGGCACCAGGCGCTGGTGGAATCCATGCGCCTGAATTTCGTGCCGGTATTCCTGACCAGCGTCACCACGGTGATCGGCTTCCTGACCCTGAACTTCTCCGACGCCCCGCCGCTGCAGGACCTGGGCAATATCACTGCCATCGGTATCGCGGCGGCATTCGTTTATTCCGTCACTCTGCTGCCCGCTCTGGTTGCCATCATTCCGGTCCATGCGCCGGTAGCCAAAAGCCGCCTGGCCGGCAGCATGGTAAAAATCGCCGACTTCGTTATTCGCCGCAAGGGCGCGGTGCTGTGGAGTTCGCTGGCGATATCAGCTGTTTTCCTCGCCGCGATCCCGCTCAACGAGGCCAACGACCGATTCACGGAGTTCTTTGCAGAGGACATCCGCTTCCGAACCGACAATGATTACGTGGTCAAGAACATGACCGGCCTGTATAGCTTCAGCTTCAACCTGGACACGGGCGAGAGCGGCAAGGTTGCCGACCCCGAGTACCTGCAAACCCTGGAAGAATTCGAAGCCTGGTGGCGGAGCTTCCCGGAAGTGGTGCATGTGAACAACTTCACCACCATCATGAAACGCCTCAACAAAAACATGCACGGAGATGATCCAGAGTGGTACCGGATTCCCGAAGACCGTGATCTGGCAGCACAGTATCTGCTGTTATATGAGCTCTCACTGCCTTATGGGCTGGACCTGACCAACCAGGTCAACATCGACAAATCCGGCACCCGTTTCCAGATCACTTTCGAGAACATCAGTTCGAAGGAAACCCGCCGTTTCGCCGAACTGGGTGAACTCTGGCTGCGGGAGAATGCGCCGGAACTGGATACCTATGCCGTAGGTGTGCCGGTGATGTTCTCCTATATCTCCGAACGCAACATCAAGTCCATGTTCATCGGCATGCCCATTGCCATTATCGGCATTTCCCTGATCCTGATTATCACGCTGCGAAGCTTCAAGATCGGCATGCTCAGCCTGGTCCCCAACCTGCTGCCGATCGGTATTGCATTCGGCATCTGGGGCATGATCGACGGCGAAATCAATTTCACCATGGCCATGGTCATGGGCATGACGCTCGGCATCGTGGTGGACGACACTATTCACTTCCTGAGCAAATACCTGCGCGGGCGCCGTGAACAGGGTCATACCGTGGAAGAGGCCGTACGCTATTCCCTGCGCACGGTGGGTTCGGCCATCACCGTGACCACCCTGGTGCTCGTGGCCGGCTTCCTGCTGCTCAGCACATCTTCTTTCCTGCCTAACAGCGGCAATGCCCAGCTCACGGCACTGGCGATCGCTGCCGCGCTGGTGGCAGACTTCCTTTTACTTCCTGCGTTATTGCTGCGCCTGGATCGCAGGCAATACGCTGCCAACATGCAAACTGAAGAGGACGACAATCATGCGGAAGTTGCAACCGCTTAACCTGAAAACGACGGCGCTACTCGCGCTATGCCTGAGTGCAGTCAGTGTTTCCGCCTTTGCGGAGACGCCCGAGGAAAAAGGCCTGCGTCTGGCCAACGAGGCAGATGCCTATGATGCCGGCTGGGGCGATTCCCGGGTGGACATGAAAATGATCCTGCGTAACAAACAGGGCCAGGAAAGTACGCGTGAGCTGCGCAGCCGCTCACTCGAAAAACCCGAAGATGGTGACTGGAGCATGATTATTTTCGACGAACCCAAGGACGTCGAAGGCACCGCACTACTGACCTATAGCCATAAAGTCGAACCCGATGACCAGTGGCTTTATCTGCCTGCCTTGAAGCGCG
The DNA here is from genome assembly GCA_913055805.1 of uncultured Salinisphaerales bacterium. GTDB lineage: Bacteria > Pseudomonadota > Gammaproteobacteria > Nevskiales > CAJXLF01 > CAJXLF01. The sequence goes on along the minus strand of CAJXLF010000001.1, from coordinate 328,915 downwards.
TGAAGCGCATTGCCTCGAATAACAAATCCGGCCCCTTCATGGGTTCGGAGTTTGCCTACGAGGACCTGTCCTCGCAGGAGATCGAGAAGTACAAGGACTACAAATGGCTGCGTGAAGAAGCCTGCGGCGATGGTTACCAGTGCAATGTCGGCGAACGTGTGCCAGTAGACGAGAAGTCCGGATATACCAAACAGATCGCCTGGGTCGACAAGGAACACTACCGCGTCATGAAAGTGGACTTTTATGACCGCAAGGGCGAGCTGCTGAAAACCCTGACGGCCAGCGGCTTCCAGCAATACAAGGGCAAGCACTGGCGCCCGGACCAGCTGGATATGGTGAACCACCAGACCGGCAAGAGCACCACGTTGATTTTCAGCAACTACAAATTCGACAATGGCTTTACCGACCGTGATTTCGACCAGAACAGTCTGAAATCCGCCCGGTAATACTTGTCCTGGAATCGGCCCCGAACGGGGCCGATCACCGCTTAACGTCACAATAAAGAGTCATCAGAATGATGGGTGTGAAAACGAGGGGCACAACAGCAGCCTTGCTGTGTACGACTTTGCTTGGATGCCTGCAGACCGTCCAGGCCGCTGAAGGTGAGTTCGATTTGTCGGCCACTCTGGAAGGCCGCTACTTTTTCGACAAGCCTTTGTCTACTGCTCAGGACCCGGATCAGACGGCCCTCTCTGTTTCATTCGAGCCCGAATACTATCTGGAATCGGAAGACCGCAATCAGAGTTTTACCTTTGCCGGTTTCCTGCGTTACGACGAAATGGATGACGAACGCAGCCATGCTGACGTACGGGAACTCTTCTACCATTACATCAGCCGCGACTTCGAATGGCGCGTAGGTGTGCGCAAGGTCTTCTGGGGCAAAACCGAATCGGTGCATCTGGTCGACATCATCAACCAGACCGACGCTGTCGAGAATCTGGACGGCGAAGACAAACTTGGCCAGCCGATGGTCAACCTGGCCTGGATCACAGACTTCGGCACCATTGATTTCTTCGTGCTGCCCTATTTCCGCGAACGCACGTTCGCCGGCCCCGATGGACGCATGCGCCCCTTTCTGCCGATTGACTTCGACCATCCGATTTACGAAGACGATGACGAAGAGAAACACATCGATGGCGCCATACGCTATGCCAACAGCTTCGGCGCATGGGACGTTGGCCTGTCCTATTTCCGCGGCACCGGCCGCGAGCCCCGCCTGCTGTTCGGCTTTGACGACATCGCCATCGAAGGCAACCCGCCACCCAACTGTATTCTTTCCACCGTACCGCTGGTGGGGCCGCTGCTGAACGGCCTGGTGCCGATCCTGGCCCCCAACTGTGAAGACTTCGTCACGGTACGCCCGGTCAATCCGCATCTGGTACCTGCCTATGACCAGATAGAGCAGACAGGTCTGGAACTGCAGTACCTCGCCGAAGGCTGGTTTCTGAAACTGGAAGGCATACACGTCAGCAGCGAGCCGCAGAGTTACACGGCGCTGGCGGCCGGCTTTGAATACACCTGGGGCGCCATTTTCGATACCGCCCTGGACTTCAGCCTGGTGGCAGAATATCTCTACGACGACCGTGGCTCGCTGGATCCGAACTCACCCCAGGGCCTGGCCATCACCAAATTCGCTGCGGGTGAATCGTTTACTGTGGCCGAGGCCGAAGCCCTGGCCGGGCTTGAACCGACCACCTATTCACCTTTCCAGGACGATGCCTTTATTGGCACACGCTGGGCCTTCAACGACGTACAGAGTACCGAGATGCTGGCCGGGGTGATTGTTGACCTTGAATCCGACGCCATCCTGGGCACCATCGAGGCCAGCCGGCGTCTTGGAAGCAACTGGAAGTTGTCTGTCGAACTACGGACCTTCAGTGATATTCCCGTCACTGACCCGTTGTACAGCGTGAGCGAAGACAGCCATCTTCGCATGGAGCTGACACGATACTTCTAGGTTCTGCGTGACAACGACAGAAAGTCAGCGACAAATCCGTTCGCTGGTATCCAGAGCCAATCTGCTCACAGCACTGTGCCTGCCTCTTGTACTTTGGCAGGCCTGGCGGCTGGGCAGGTCCGTGCTCAGACTGGACGAAGCTGCGGATACTGCGGGTCACGTTGAGGGCAACAAGCCCGCCATACGGTTACTGCTACTCGGGGAATCCACGGCTTCGGGCGTGGGCGCGGTCTCGAATGATCAGGCACTGGCCGGACATCTGGCCCGTGCACTGCGCCAAAAGACAGGCGCCGCGGTTCACTGGCGGGTCATCGGCCAGAATGGCTTCACTGCTGCCCAGACCCGGAAGCTGCTGTGCCCGAGGGTACCGGGAGGTTCGGCTGATATCGTAGTCCTGGTTCACGGCTTCAACGACACCGTCAACATGACCTCACCCACCCGTTGGCAGAAAGAGCTCAAAGCTATCGTTGAATACCTGGAAACACGGCTGCACCAACCACGCATCATCTTCAGCGGCATCCCGCCCTTCCGCCACTTCCCGGCCCTGCCCGAACCCACCCGCAGTATCCTTGGCCTGCGCGCCGACGCCCTCGAACTTGCCGCTGATCAACTGGCCAGTGAAATGCGCAGCCTGGAACACATCAAACTCACGCCATTGCCGGGCGCCGGGTACTTCTGCGTAGACGGGTTCCACCCCTCGTCCAAAGGTTATGAACTGTGGGCTCAGACGCTAGCTGAAGGAATTCGACCTGAAGCTTAAAGCTAGAGCTTCTCTTTGAGGCTTTCGTATCTGGGCTTGTATTTTTCCCGCCAGAGGTTAGCCAAGTCCAGTGAAAGGAACACACCCCCATCGCCATCGTAACTGACCACACCCAGCGAATAGACATTACCGAATACAAACAGACCGCCAACCCCCATATCGGACACACCAGCGCGATCCGCATAACTCACGACCAAAGAAACACCCGAGAAATATTTCAACAACGGTAAATCGAACCAACGCGCCTCTTCACGCCACCGATTTACACCAATAACTTCGACGTAGAGAGCAGGCTTGAACTGCTCTCCCTCTGGTGCATCCCCAACGTACTCCAGAGCCGCCGCTGGATGCATCAGAAACCATTGCGTGTCGGGTGGAGGCCTGAAACCATCCGGATATTGATCGCTTTCCTGAAATTTTCGATTAGCCAAATCCGTCAGAAAAAAATCAAACGGCAACATCGGCTTAGAATCGTACAGATACTGATCCCATAACCTATTTTTGGCGGCCACCTTTTCGGAAACACTGTTGATCGCCTCCCCGCTGAATTTCTCCACTATGAACTGAGCAATACTCAACTCGCCTACTAAAACCCTCCCTTGTCCTAACACCTTGTCGCAGTTAACAGCGGTTTCGCAGGCATTTTTCAGGGTCTCACCAAAATTCAGGGAAGAAAAATCCCTGATAGCACGCAAAGCGATATCCTGATTCGCTTTCCAGGCACCGGCGCTGTTAAGGCTGATGTCTGGTAGGTCGCTGCCACTGATAAGAGCCTGAGCAAGCTCGTTACCTGTAGCAGTTGCCCGCTTGGCTAATGAGCCAAGTTGCGTTCTTAATTCACTAGCAGCCGGAGCATCATTCGCTAACGCTGCAAATCGCCCGGCCAGATCACGCCATGCCGATCTTGCATGTATAAGCCATGCTTCATTCAGCCCTTCGTATGGAAGCAATTTGTACTTTATCAACCTGTTATTTTTCTCTTCCGAATAACAGAACTCCTGGTACTTTTTCAGGTATTTCCTAATCCCATATTGATCGTCGACTTCAGCTGCAGATGCATTGCAATCAACTTCCTCTGCGAATGAAAAAGGGCTAAAGAGCACCAGGCAAAGAAAAATCGATGCCACCAAGTTATTGATTATTTTCATGAAATACACCGAATCCTGTTGACTCAGGCCAGAATCCTTAAACGTTTAATCGCCGTATAAAAATCTCGGAAAGTTTCCAACTTGGACACGCCAAGGGTTTCCAACGAGGCCTTGAATGTTTTGACGGGAAAGGCTTTTTTTAAGCCATCAAACTTCTGAATCGCTGCTCGTTTCTCCGCTTTCTTCATATCGACGCCGAACGTCTTTTCAAAAAATGGGATATGAAAAGCAGGATCACGAAAGTAATGATTGATAGAGTGAATATTGCGAGCGGTTATATCAGTTAACTCAATATCCCAATGCCAACCATTGGCTGACACGGCGGTCTCCAACCAGTCAGGGTTTTCCCTGTAATCAAAAGGCATGAATTGGCCCACAGGGTCATATTTGTGATTAACATTGAACCACTTGCTGCAACAACCAGCGCCTACAACCACAGACGGTTTAACTACCCCTTTGTAATGATCTTTTCTATCCCTGGATAAAGCGTAGCTTGTATTTGCGATCATCGCCACAGTTTCGAATGAAAAATCCCCTCTAAGCGTCTGAACAACCCCACTTGCTGTCTTTACTTCTTCGTTATACATCGCCTGCACAACCTTGTGCGCCATAGCGGTACCCATCGAATGACCAATGAGCGAGAAGCTACCCTTATTACTTTTGATGATATCCAGGAGTTGTGCGCCAACGTAGTTGACCAATCTGTCCTGAAGACTCGGAGAGCCCACAAAGAGGAGTAGATCCATTAAATGGGTGTACGCCCATTGATCTTCCTGCTTGGCTTTAGATACTTCGTCCAGCGTTTCGGTAAACCACTCGACCTCTCCTACCAGTTGAGGCGATACCTGCAGTTGATCTTTTATGGACTTTGCTTGCCCCTCCCAGGAAGAAACAATCTTATCTATCTCATCATCGTAATGAATGGAATGCAGAGTCACCTCATCATCAAAATCTCCGAGTCTGGAAAAATTCTTCCATGTACCCTTAAACAAGTCTTCGAAGGATTCCTCACCATCAGCCTTGTCTCTAATCCAGCTGGCGCTGTGCTTGCCAATGCCATGAATACATAAAATGTGATGCATCACCCCCCCTACTGTAATTCCGTGCCTAAAGGATCAAACCCGTTTTTTTCCCTGAAGTCCTCAACTTGCCCGGGATGTTTTTCGAACCAATCTTTTAGTTCGACTTCGTACTTTTCTTCCAGGGGTTGCATACGTTTCAGGGCTTCGCCCTTGGCTTTCACGGCCTCGGCAAGATCCTGCTGGATCGCATTTGCATCTTCAGGTGTTTCAATGGCCCGGCAGGCTGCACGGCCAAATTCGTACAGGCGGTAGCCTGCGACTTCATGCTTGTTGCGAATTTCTATCGCCTTGGAAAAGGCGGTAAGCGCCTTGGCGTGTTCTCCCAGTGCTCTGTGTGCATAAGCCAACTGGCCGTAGGTGCGGTGATACTTTCCACCCTTGTCGATTTCCGCCAATGCTTCCAGCACCTTGATGGCCTGCCGCAAGCCGCCTTGCGCACTCTGCCTCGCCCCGTCCGTAGCTTCCTCATCGAACACAACGGCAGTCATTTTCTTGCGGAATACGCGTGCCGCCTTGAAGGCTTCCACCTGCACGGCATGGCTGGCGCTGTCGAGTAACTGCACGAGTTCTTCCTGTTCCGGCGCACTTTCCGGACGCTCATCCAGCACACGATCAACCGCAGCCATGGCCCTCGCGTCGAATTTGTCTTTTTCCTTGAGAGCCTCCACCTTTTCTTCAACACCCGCCAGCCTGGCACTGGTGGCTTTCTCAAGAAAAAGCCGTCCGCCATAACCACCGATAATACCCAGCCCGATAAACTTGATGATGCCGGAAATGCCCTTCTTGTAGAGGTCGATGTCGTCGGGGTACACAAGAAAAATCACCACACCCCCACCGACACCAAACAGAACATCGGCGACCCAGCCAAGCTTGTAGCTTCCCCCCTCAGAATCACTGCCCGGCAGCCTGAGCTTGTTCTCTTTGACGGCATACAGCAGCCCGCCAAAAGCACCGGCCATCAGACAGATAAAAAGCACGTAGTAGTCGGGTGAATCAGCAGCGCTATTGGTGTTATTCAGTTCCGCAGGTGGGTCGGAGGCAAAAGCCAGCAGCGATACACAACTGCCCAGAAGAAACAGCAGGAGAGTCGCCAGACGGTGAAGTTGGATGTTTTTTAGTTCTCTCATTCCGGGCATTTCGTACCCCTTAGTTTAGTTATTGACCTGAGTATAGTTCGTGAAAACGCAATCACCAGTTTTTTCTGGCTTATGCATTATTCGCGGCTGCCGTATGATGACTGCAGGAGCGGGGAAGGAGCTGTCACTATGGAATCAGAAACGGCCTCAGTACATCCTGATATCACGCAGGTGAACCGTATTGTCCGTGAGCTCAAACGCCGAGCTCCCCTGGATGCGGCCGGCTACCTCCAGGCACAGGACGACGCCATGGCGGCCGCGGTACTTTCCGCTCTGCCCACCGGGCTCAGCACCAAAATCCTCCTGCGGCTGCCAGAGGAGCGACGTCAGGCCATTATGCCGAAGGTACATACCGAAGCCGGTGAGTACTGGAACATCTGCCTGCAGTATCCGGAAGACAGTGTTGGCCGTCTGATGTCGAGTCCCGTCGGCATGCTGGATGCCAACCTCACGGCCAGGGAGGCCATTGAGAAGATTCGCGAATGGAATCAGCAGCAGCCCATTACCTACGGTTATGCAGTCGATGGCGAGAACCGGCTTCAGGGCGTGATCGTCATGCGCGACCTCATGCTCAGCGAGCCGGATGCCCCGATTCATTCCATCATGGTGACCCAGCCATTCCACTTCAAACCGGACACCCGCATGGAAGATGCCATGCTGGAAACGGTATATCGCCAATATCCGGTTTACCCGGTCTGCGATGAAGCGGGTGTCCTCATTGGCCTGGTGCATGGCTACCTGCTTTTTGAAGAACACAATTTCAGCCTGAGTGCCCAGGCGGGCAGCATGGTGGGCGTGGACCGGGAAGAACACTTCACCACACCACTGCAGCGTTGCCTGCGCATGCGCCAGCCCTGGTTGCAGTTCAACCTGCTGACGGCTTTTCTTGCCGCGTTTGTAGTCGGCATTTTCGAAGACACCATTGCCAGCATCGTGGTGCTGGCGGTCTTCCTGCCGGTCCTGGCCGGCCAGTCAGGCAATACGGGATGCCAGGCGCTGGCGGTCACCCTGCGCGGCCTGACCCTCGGCGAACACGGCACTGAAGCCATGCGCAAACTGCTGCGCAAGGAAGCCATGCTGGGACTGGTGAATGGCGTGGCTGTGGGCCTGGTTGCCGCCATCGCCATGACTGGCTACAGCCTGTGGTCGGGCGCCGAGAATGCCTGGCTGCTGGGGCTGGTCATGCTACTGGCCATGACCGGCAGCTGCATCGTCAGCGGCGTCACAGGTGTATTGGTGCCGCTTACCCTCAAGCGCGTCGGCGTCGATCCGGCTACGGCCTCGAGCATTTTCCTGACTACGGCGACTGATGTTGTGAGTCTGGGCATGTTTCTGGGTATCGCCACATTAATGGTGCTTTAGATCTATTCCAGAACTCCGGAGGCGAGAAAGCTTTTCAAAGCAGTAACATATCGCTAAGCTATTCAATCTTGACATTGTGCGATGTAGAGTTCGGGGCGAATCAGTTACATCACACTTTGCACTAATAAATTCGGGGCGCATGCGAGGAGGAGTAATGCGACACGTAATCAGGCTGTGCTGTCTGGCACTGCTTATCGGGGGATCTTTGCCGGCGACGGCTTTGCAATTCGACTGGGGCGACTTCTCGGTATCCGGCAAAACCTTTGTCACCGTCGGTGCGGGTTGGCGACTGGAAGAACGAGATAACGATCTCGTTTACAAAACCAACGTCGAGGGCCAGCAAAATCTCTGCGCTGCCGATGATTGTCTTTCCTTTTTTGGCGACACGGGCCCCAATCAGCGCCTGGTGGATGCCGAAGGCAGCTTCAGCGGTCATCTCTTCGACAACGGCAATCTCAACTACGACAAGGGCGATCTCTATACCGCTCTGGTCAAGGTCAACTCCGACTGGGGCGTGAACTGGAAGGACTGGCTGTTCAAGGCCAACGTGGTTGGCTTCTTCGACGAGATCAATACCGACTTTGACGAAACACATCCCAACACCCTCTTCCAGCCCGCTGAAACCCGCCGCAGCAAGGCGATCGAGGACCGCGCCGGCAACCAGATCAAACTGCGGTCCTGGCAGATTGGCTCCACCTTCAACGCCTTTGACCGTGATTTCTTTTTCACCATTGGCCGTACCCGACTGCGTTGGGGCGAATCCAACCTGACCTTGTTCAACACCCTCGACTTCATCAACCCGCTGGATGCCTCACTGGCCCGGCAACCCGGCTTCCCGCTGAAGGAAACCTGGAGTCCGGTGGAACTGTTCACTCTCGGCTCCGATATCACGGAAAGCACCAGCGTAGAGGTGTTTTATCAGCTGAACTGGCGCCCTACGGTGCCTGAACCTTCCGGCACTTTCTTCTCTTCGATTGATGCCCTGGGAGGTGGTGACAATGCTCAGCTCACCCTCGGCCAGTTCCCCGAAGATCTGGATTCCCGTTATGTATCCAGCGGCACGCTGAGCCTGTTCAGCAACTCGCATCGCACGGTCTTCATGCCGAATGAGAAGAAATTCGGCGCCCGTGACGGCGGTCAGTACGGCATCAGTGTCCGCACCTTCCTGCCGGACATCCTCAACGGCACGGAACTGGGCTTTTACTATGCCAATGTGCATAGCCGCCTGCCCTACCTGAGTTTTATCGCCTCGCAGGATTCCTGCGCCCGCGACTCCGCCGGCCTGCTTGAAGCCATTGACGACTGCAACGGCTTCAACGCCGGCGCCCATCCCGACACTGCGGAACGATGCGACCCGCGCGGCTGTGACCTGCAGGCCTATCTGGCCCGCGAACCGCTGCCTGTGGACACGACGCGGGCCTTTCAGGACTTCCCGGAAGATCTTGAGGTTTACGGCATCTCCTTCAACTTCACCGAGTTCGGCTGGTCATGGGCAGGTGAATACGCCTACCGGCCCAACATGCCGTTGCAGGTACATATAACGGACCTGCTGTTTACCGCCGTACAACCGGGCCTGCCTTCGAATGAGCTGACCATTGCTGATCCGGCCGGCTTGCTGGACCCGGCCGCGTTGCTTGGCACCATCACAGACCCCTCCGCCATTCCCCGGGTGCTGACGCTGCTGACCGATCTGGTGGCCGCCGGCGTCATTGGTCCTGATGCATTGAACTTTGCCATTCCGGCGGCACATCAGGTCGCACCCAGCTTTATCAACCGTTACCGGGGCATCGACCGCATACGTCCCGGGCAGTATGTGCAGGGCTACGAACAGTTCAAGGTGCATCAGTTCACCCTGACCGCCCTGAAAGTGCTGGTGGAAAACCCGGTGGGTTCTGAAAACGTGATCTTCGGCCTGGAATTCGGCGCCACCTACATCCAGGACCTGCCCAGTATTGACGACGGCCTGGTATTGCAGGGCAGCGCCAACTTTACCCACCCCGCACCCGGCGCCGATGGCACCGGTCTTGCCCCTGGCCAGTCCCCCTACTTCACCTTCAACCCCACACAGCAGACGCGCGGTTTCGGCGAAGACTTCGCCTACGGCATGCGCACGCTGATTCAGCTGGATTACCCGAATATCTTTAACTCGGGTATCAACCTGAAACCGACCCTGATCGGGTTCTACGATATCGACGGTATCGCACCCTTCCCGATTCAGAACTATGTGGAGGACAGCCTCTGGCTGATTCCCGGCGTCTACGTCGAGTACGGTGAGAACATTACCGGCAGCGTAATCTTCCAGATCTTCGACGGTGATGATAACCAGCTGCGCGACCGTGACAGCGTAGCCATGGAAGTCACCTACAGCTTCTAGAAAAGCTTATGCCAATGTATGCCCGGCGGCTCAACCGCCGGGCATAGTTTTTTCCTATCGCCGAAATTGGCAAAAATCGTTGGACAGCATCCCGCAAATGATCGATTCTATTTGAGAATTATTCTCATTTGGAGATCGTCATGATCAAGACCATCAGCTTTGGCATCATGCATATCAGCATCGCCTTCGTGGTCATCGGGCTGATGACCGGCGACTGGGTTGTCGGCGGTGTCGCTGCCCTGGTCGAACCCTGCATCAATACCGTGGGCTATCACTTCCACGAACGCATCTGGGCCCGGCGCTCAAGTAACCGTCATGCACTGCCCGCTTGAGATAACCGGAATGCCTCAGCCTCGCTGCCAGGCGTGGTACCGCTCCAGCAGCTTCAGCGCCCACTCCGGCGCATGGGCCTTTTTCCACTCACCGGCGGCAAACTTGTTGGCCTCGGCCAGCGTCGGGTAAATATGGATGGTACCCAGAATCTTGTTCAGGCCCAGCTTGTAACGCATGGCCAGCACGTACTCGGCAATCAAGTCACCCGCATGTTCGCCCACGATGGTGACACCCAGAATCCTGTCCTTGCCGGGCACGGTCAGCACTTTTACGAAGCCATGCGCTTCTGAATCGGCAATCGCCCGGTCCAGGTCGTCGATGCCGAAGTGTGTAACTTCGTAGTCGATGCCCTGCTCCTTCGCTGCCGTTTCATTCAGGCCCACCGTGGCCACTTCCGGCTCGGTGAAGGTCGCCCAGGGAATGACCGAGTAATCGGCCTTGAATTTCTTGAAGCGGCCGAAAAGCGCATTCACCGCTGCATACCAGGCCTGATGCGAGGCTGTGTGTGTGAACTGGTAGGGCCCGGCCACATCCCCGCAAGCGAAGATATTCGGATAATTGGTGCGCATGAACTCATCGACCACCACGGTGCGATTCACTTCCACGCCCAGCTCTTCCAGGCCAAAGCCCTTGAGGCGGGCAGCCCGGCCAACGGCCACGAGAATCCGGTCAAAGGGAATCTCGATATCGTCACCCTGATACTCACAAACCAGCACATGCTCGCCATTGACCTGCCGCACTTCCCTGGCCCGGTGCCCGGTGAGCACGTTCACGCCTTCAGATTCGAAGCGTTTCTGCACCAGCTCGGAAACGTCCGGGTCTTCCTTGATCAGCAGGCGGTCGAGCATTTCTACCTGGCTGACTTGCGACCCCAGGCGGGCAAAGGTCTGGGTCAGCTCCGAGCCAATAGGCCCGCCACCCAGCACGATCAACCGCCGCGGCAGTTCGCGCAGATTCCACACCGTATCCGAGGTCAGATATTCCACTGACTCCAGACCGGGAATGGGCGGCACAAAGGGTTCGGCGCCGCTCGCGATCACGATATTTCTGGCCGTAATCGTTCGACCGTTCACTTCCACCGTCCAGGGAGAGGTCAGGCGGGCATCGCCCTGCACACAATCCACACCCAGACCGGTATAGCGCTCTACCGAGTCATGCGGCTCGATAGCGGCGATCACCTTATGCACCCGCGCCATGACATCGGCAAAGTCGAACTCGACACTGGCCTGCCTGAAGCCGAAATCGCGGGCGCGCTGAATATGGCTGCGGAACTTGGCCGAGCGGATAATGGCCTTGGATGGCACACAACCGGTATTCAGGCAGTCACCACCCATCTGGTGTTTTTCAATCAGCGTCACCTTGGCCTTTACCGCCGCCGCAATATAGGCCGACACAAGGCCGGCGCTACCGGCGCCGATAACGGCCATATTGGTATCGAAGGTTTTCGGGCGCTTATGGCCCTTGTACACACGGCGCGCCTTGAGCCAGTCCAGAAACTTGCGCGCCAGGAACGGAAAGATGGCCAATAGCACAAAGGCGCCGATGATATCCGGCGAAAAGATGCCGCCAACGGAATCTATTTCCGCAATGCGAGTGCCGGCAAACACGTAGACCGCAGTTCCCGGCAGCATGCCGAGCTGGCTGACCCAGTAGAAGGTCAGTGCGCGTATCGGCGTCAGCCCCATGACCAGATTGATGACGAAGAACGGCACTGCCGGCACCAGACGCAGGGCAAACAGATAGAAGGCGCCGTCCTTTTCAACGCCGCGGTTGATCGCGGCCAGGCGATCGCTGAATTTCCGCTGGATGGCGTCACGCAAAATGAAACGCGAAACCAGGAAAGCCAGCGTGGCGCCCAGAGTAGAGGCAAAGGATACGATGACCACGCCCCATAGCAGACCGAATATGGCCCCGGCCACCAGCGTCATCACCGCCGCCCCGGGCAAAGACAGTCCGGTCACCGCCACATAACCGGCAAAGAACAACAAGGCGAACCACAGACGATTGGCCTGGTAATAGTCAGCAATCGCCGACTGCTGCGCCTTGAAATTCGCCAGCGTCAGCTGGCTGTCGAGGTCAAACCAGAAAAACGCCGCTATCGCCGCCGCTACCGCCAGCAGCAGCAGAACCTTGCTCTTGTTCATTGAATATCCCTCGCCCGGAGGCCTCCCTTTAACGATGAAAAGCTTGCGCCTTGCTTCAGCACTTGTCCACGGCCCTTCTCCCTCGGGGCTTTACCCCTGCGGTAATTGCTGTCTTTTACCGCAGTTCTGCTAGTCTCTTGGCTTCGGAGGTACATACTATGCAAGCCAGCGATAACAATGCGTTAAACGGCGCACAGACCCATTACGGCGCCTGCAATCTCTGCGAAGCGATTTGCGGCCTGGAATTCCAGGTCCGGGATGGCGAAATCCTGTCCATCAAAGGCGACAAAAACGATCCCTTGAGCCGGGGCCATATCTGCCCCAAGGCCGTCGCGCTCAAGGACATATATAACGACCCCGATCGCCTGCGCCGCCCCATGCGCCGCCGTGGCGACCAATGGGAAGAGATTGACTGGGACACCGCCTTCGACGAAGTCGCCGACCGCCTTGCCGGTATCCACGAGCAATACGGCGCCAATGCTGTCGGCGCCTATCTGGGCAATCCCAGTGTTCACAATTACGGCACCATGACGCACAGCTCCCAGTTCCTGGGACCACTGCGCACCAAGAGCCGCTTTTCCGCGACTTCCGTCGACCAGCTGCCGCACCAGCTGGTCGCCATGTGGATGTATGGACATCAGCTTCTCGTTCCTATTTCCGATATTGACCGCACGCAGTATTTCCTGGTCCTGGGTGCCAACCCCATGGCCTCCAACGGCAGTCTCATGACCGTGCCGGACTTCCGCCACCGCCTGAAGGACCTGCAGGCGCGCGGCGGCAAGATGGTTTTGTTCGACCCGCGCCGCACGGAAACCGCCGAGGTCGCCGACGAACACCACTTCATACGCCCGGGTACAGATGCCGCATTTCTGGCGGCCCTGCTCAATACGCTGTTCCAAGAAGACCTGTGCAAGCCGGGAAAACTTGCAAACTTTACCGACGGCCTGGACGAGGTCGCGCGGGCTATCGCCGGTTTTACTGCCGAACGGGCAGCCCCCATCACCGGCATTGAAGCCGAAACCATCCGCCGTATCGCACGCGAATTCGCCGCTGCCGACGGCGCCGCCTGCTACGGCCGCATGGGTGTTTCCACCCAGGCCTATGGCTCGCTATGCCAGTGGCTGATTCAGCTGATCAATGTGGCCACCGGCAACCTGGACCGACCCGGCGGGATCATGTTCACCAAACCGGCGGTCGACCTTATCGGCGGCCCCACTTCCAAGCCCGGGCATTACAACGTCTGGCAAAGCCGGGTCAGCCAACTGCCGGAATTCGGCGGCGAACTCCCGGTGGCCGCGCTGGCCGAAGAGATCAGCACCCCGGGAGACGGTCAGATCCGCGCCATGATCACCATTGCCGGCAACCCGGTGCTGTCAACGCCCAACGGCCGTCAACTGGAAGAAGCGCTCAAGCAACTGGATTTCATGGTGGCCGTGGATATCTACCTGAACGAAACCACCCGGCACGCCGACATCATCCTGCCGCCCACCAGCGGCCTGGAGCATGACCACTACGATTTCATCTTCCATATCTTCGCCGTGCGCAATACCGCCAAATACAGTCCGGCGCTTTTCGACAAACCGGAAGGCGCCATGCACGACTGGGAAATTTTCAATGCCCTGGGCAAACGCCTGGCCGAAAGGCTCGGCAACCACAAATGGAAGGAAGCGCGTGCGCCGCACAAGACCGTGGACCTGGGACTCAGGATTGGACCCTATGGCCTGCTCAGCCGGCACTGGCTGAGCATCAGCAAGCTTAAGAAGCATCCCCATGGCGTGGACCTGGGCCCGATGGAACCCTGCCTGCCGCAACGCTTGCAGCACAAGAACAAGCGTATCCGCTGCGCCGTTCCCGAATTACTGGCCGACCTGCAGCGCCTTGAGCAGGAACTGTTCGCCGCCACACAGAGTGAGGAACTGCGCCTGATCGGCCGCCGCCACATCCGCAGCAATAACTCCTGGATGCACAACTCCCTGCGCCTGGTAAAAGGCAAGAGCCGCTGCCAGTTGCTGATGCACCCCCGGGACATGCAGCAACGCGGACTGGCCGATGGCCAGTCGGTTTCGCTCAGTTCCAGGGTGGGCAGCGTCGAGGCCGAGGTTCAGGCCTCGGAAGACATGATGCCCGGCGTGGTCAGCCTGCCGCATGGCTGGGGCCACAATCGCAGCGGCATCCGCATGTCTGTAGCCAGCGAGCATGCCGGTGTTAGCATTAACGATATTACCGATCACAGATATTTTGATCCGCTGTCCGGCAACGCCGCACTCAACGGCCTGCCGGTGACTGTAGCAGCCAAATAACGACAGAACGACTCGAGAGGAGAAACCTATGCTTCCTGCCCACGCGGGCGGCCTGCGCCGCTGGCTTCTGGCCCCGTTGATACTGACTGCCGTACTCATGCTGAGCGGCTGTGGCGGTGATTCGGCCGACGAATTGTCTGCCGCTTCCGCAGGCGGCAACAGCGGTGGCGCCAGCGCCCCTTCGGGCAGCCTCTGCGTCAGCTCGGATTGTGGTGAAGCCATAAAGCTGGTCACGATCCCGGATGCCGAAAATATTCTCTTCACGCCCGAGGGCCGCCTGTTCGTCAGCGGTGGCCTGAACGTCTACGAAATCACCAAACTGCCGGACGGGCAGTTCATCGCCACCCCCATCGCCGACAGCGAATGCGGCTTTACCGGCCTGGTGCAGAAAGACGACATGCTCTATGCCGTCTGCGGCGACAGCCGGCTGTTCGCAGGAAAAATCACCAACACGCCGGTACTGACCCAGATCTATACCTTCGCCGAGAACATGTGCATTCCCAATGGCGCAGCACTGGGCCCGGACGGCAGGATCTACGTGGTGGATGAACCCCTTAATGTCTGTGTCCCCGACCCGCGCATCGTCCGGCTTACCATTGATCCTGACGACCCCTTCAACATCATTGAACAGGAAACCTGGGTACAGGGTGGCCCGCTGGGCCTGATGTTCCTCAACCTCGATCAGACCCTGCGCTTCCCCAACGGTCTGGCCCGCATCGGCAACACTTTCTATTCCACCGACGGCGGTGTCGTGTTCTCGGTGGAGTTGATGGAAGATGGCAGCGCTGGTGATCCGACCTCGCTATTCTTTGAACCCACTGCGCATGATGACCTGAGCGTGACTGACGACCAGAAATCCCTGCTCGTCACCGACTTCTTCCTCGGCAAGATCGTGCACCTGGACCTGCAGGGCAACGTCCTGCAGCAGACCAATCCGCTGACCTTTGCCTTTCCCTCCGCCGTACAGCAGGCGCGGCCTCCGATGTTCGAACCCGGCGACATTCTGGTCACGGAAAAAGGGATATTGCAGGATACCGTCACGCCTATTGGCAACGTGCTGACCCTGTTCCGGCGCGTGCAATGAGTTAAGTTATCCCACTATCTTCACAAGCCTTTATGGAGACACCATGACCGACAAAGTAACGGTAGAACGCCGTGGGCATATTCTGCTCATCGGCCTCAACAATCCCGAAAAGTACAATGCCTACGAGCCGGAAATGCATGACGCCATTGCCCGCGCCTACTATGAACTGGATCAGGACCCCGAACTGCGTTGCGGCGTGCTGCATGCCCACGGCAAGCACACCACAGCCGGGCTGAATCTGGTTAACTGGACCGGAACCTTTGGCAGCGGCGCCTGGCCGGAACTGGCGAACAACGAACTGGACCCGCTGGGCCTGAATCCGGCCAAACGCGTAAGCAAGCCTGTGGTTTCAGCCGTGCACGGCATTTGCTACACCATCGGTATCGAATTGATGCTGGCCACCGATATCCGGGTGGCTGCCGAGGATACCCGCTTCGGTCAGATCGAACCCCGGCGCGCCATCTATGCCGTGGGCGGCGCCACTGTGCGCTTTGTGCAGAACATGGGCTGGGGCAATGCCATGCGCTGGCTGCTGACCGGTGAAGACTTCACAGCCCAGGAGGCCTATCGCACCGGATTGGTGCAGGAAGTGGTGCCCGCGGGTCAGGAACTGGACAAGGCGATTGAGATTGCCGAAACCATTGCCAGGCAGGGGCCGCTGGGTGTGCAGGCCTCGCTGCGTTCATCCCGCCTGGCGCTGGCTGAAGGTGAACAGGCTGCTTTCGACCGGCTGATGCCGGACCTGGTCCCCATCATGCAGTCGGAAGACGTGAAGGAAGGTGTGCAGTCTTTTGTGGAGCGGCGCGAAGCGGTCTACAAAGGTAAGTAAACCCAAGGCAAACCCCGGAAAACTGCGACTTACTGCTGAGCGCCCCAACTCTGATTGTAGTTAAAGCTCTTGATGAAGGGCGCGAGCGATTGCAGTTCCCTGGGTAGAGCCGCTACTGGCGCTTCCACCGGTATTTCTTCCTTCTGGGCGGCCGGCGTTGCCAGGGCATCATCCTGAGTAAGCGCTTGCGCCTCCGGCTGTTCATCACGCGGAGTCTGGATCGGCGTGTCATGGGCTGGCAAATCCGGCGCAGCCAGCGCTTTCGGTTTGCCCTCACTTTCAGGGACCTGGGGGGCAGGCGGGTCCACCACCACTGATCGCGGCAGGGTCATATCCACGCCATTGACGCCTTCAGGCGCCTCGCCCGGGGCCGGCACCTGCGCCCATGCCGGCAGTGAGTCAGCCTGGCTGTCGGCCGGTGCTTCGGCTACTTTTACCGGCCCTGGCATACGGGTCGGCTGCACCGGGACTTTACGGGTCTGGGCAACCGCCACCACCCTGGCCTTCGCCGGCGCCATGTGACGACTCATGGGGCTTGGTGCAGGCACTTTGCCGGTAATGAAAAAATTGGGGGGCGGTAGCTGATCGGTTTTGGCCACTGCCGGCATCAGGCCGGGTGCAAGCCGGGGAGACTCTGCTTGCACAGCACGGCTCCGGGGGTTGTCCCTGGGTTTCGGTTCGGGCCGGACGCCTGCTCCCAGCCCGGACTTCGGCTTGGGTTGATAAACAGCCTTGCCATAGGCGCCACAGGTAGCATCCCAGCGGTCATCCGGCCGGGATGGCAGATCACGGTGACGTACATCTTCCTCCCATTGGGCAATGGCCGCGTTATAGGCATGCTGGCGGGCATCGGTATTCAGCACCTTGCTCAGCACCAGGTCCCGCACGCCAGATGCCTTGAGGTCACCGCCTAACTGGGTCAGGCAGCGAAGAGCCCGCTGCATCTCCGACTGCGCCCGATAAATGGCAAAGGGATTACCCTCGCTGGTAACAAAACGCTGACCGGCCCGGGCAATTTCAGACGCCCAGTGATGCCAGTTCCGCTTGGGGTATTCCTGAATCAGACTTTCAGCCACATCGTCGCGTATGCCATCGCCATTGGCATCCATACCCGCATGCGGTGATTCCAGCCATTTCACCGCATTGGCCTGCGCGATAGCGGCAGACCCATAGCAAAGCCACATAAGACCGCATACCACTGAAATGGCATATGACTTGCGAATACGCAGATAAGAGAGCCGGTTCGGGCGTAATTGAAACATTTTCGTCATGGACAGGTTCTAGACTGCGTAATCGCAGCAATATCCGTTCCAGCACCGTGTTGCGGCACTGAAACCAGGCACATAAAAAACATGGTCACAGTTTAGGGCTGGAGTATGACGTCACCGTGAAAGGGAGTGAACATGTGGGACCTGCCCCCCTGTGTTGAACAAGTTGCGGAAGTGTACCAGTTGCCGGTTGAAGTGCTCCAGGCGATTCACAAGGTAGAAGGCGGCCGGCCGGGCTCCACCATTGGACCCAATCGCAACGGCACCTACGACCTGGGTCCGATGCAGATCAACACCATCTGGCTGCCTGAACTGGAAGAACTGGGCATCACCCGCCAACACCTGCTGGAAGACGCCTGCACCAATATCGCCGTAGGCGCATGGATATACCGC
Organism: uncultured Salinisphaerales bacterium; assembly: GCA_913055805.1. Lineage (GTDB taxonomy): Bacteria > Pseudomonadota > Gammaproteobacteria > Nevskiales > CAJXLF01 > CAJXLF01. The sequence goes on along the minus strand of CAJXLF010000001.1, from coordinate 310,745 downwards.
CAGGCGCTGAACCGGCACGGTAAGTATGAAACAGCCTTTGCCGCCTACAACGCCGGTTACAACCTCAAGGCTGGGCGCGGTTATGCCAAAAAGGTGATGCGTGCATGGCAACGCCTGATGGGCGCCAAGCAGGCCAGCAGCCGACCCTGACAAGCAACAATTTTACCCTGCCCTTCTCTTCCCATAAGCTAGTCTGATCACAGGCTGGGAGGAGAAAACAATGAATCTTGAAAAAGTCGTTTTCGGCTTCTTCGTACTACTGGCGCTCACGCTGAATTTCGGCTTTGTAATGGGCGACATTGATGACCCCAGCCACCACCATGTCTACGAACTCTTCGCCGCCATCATCATCAGCCTGATCGCAACAGTGCTTAAATTCGGCGACCGCACCCACATGGGCGCTGTACTGCTGGCGACCAGCCTGGTGGCCGACCTGCAGCTGCTTGCGGCGGCCCTGGTCTGGGGTCTGGCGGAACATGTCGCGGGTGTCGGCATTTCCCCGAGCACCATGTCCAGCATTGTGTCGCTGGCCGGTGGTGCGCTGCTGGCCAACCTGGCCTCGGTTATCCTGCTGATCATCGAAACCGCCAACCTGCGCCGCTAGTCACTCACACTACGGAATACTGATGGATTCCGCCCTGCAGAAGGTCGTATTTCTCTTCTTCCGGCGCATGCGTGCGCCCCTGCTGCTGCTGATCTTTGCCTATTCCGTCTCCGTCGGCGGTCTGGTGCTCATGCCGGGTGTGGACGACCAGGGCAATCCCTGGCGTTTCGATTTCTTCCACGCCTTTTATTTCGTGAGCTTCATGAGCTCCACCATCGGCTTTGGCGAAATTCCCTATGCATTCAGCGGCGCTCAGCGTCTGTGGGTCGCATTCTGCATCTTCCTGACCGTTATCGCCTGGCTTTATGCCATTGGCCGCATATTCACCCTGATGCAGGACCCGGCTTTCCGCCGCGCGGTAACCGAGGCACGGTTCATTCTGGATGTACGCGGCATCCGCACGCCTTTTTACATCATCTGCGGCTACGGTGAGACTGGTAGCCTGCTGGTTCGCGCACTGGCCCGGCGCGGTATCCAGTGCGTGGTCATGGATCAGAACGAAGACCACCTGAATGGCCTCGCGCTGGAAGATGTCGGCATGGACATTCCCAGCATGGTCGCCAACGCGGCAGAAACGCGGCATCTGCTGGAGGCCGGGCTCAGGCGTTCCAACTGCAAGGGCGTGGTCGCCATTACCGACAATGACGACGTCAACGTCAAGATCGCCATCACTTCCAAACTGCTGCACCCGGATTTGCAGGTAATCTGCCGGGCAGGCACCAAGGAAGCGGTCGACAACCTGGCCTCTTTCAATACCGACCACATCATTAATGCCTACGAAGTCTTCGGTGAACACCTCGCCATGACCCAGCGCACGCCCAGCGTGCATTTACTGCATGCCTGGCTCATCAGCCTGCCGGGCCGGCAGCTCGACCCACCCATCACGCCACCCAAGGGACGCTGGGTCATCTGCGGCTATGGGCGCTTTGGTCAGGCCTCGGCGCGTTATCTGCAGGCCGAGGGAAACGACATCACGATTCTCGAGAATCGCGAGGAAAAAGCACCCGAGGGCGCCATTATCGGCCGCGGCACGGAAGCCGCACCGTTAATACAGGCAGGCATCCGGGATGCCGTGGGCATAGTGGCCGGCACCAACTCCGACACCAATACGCTTTCGGCCATCATGACCGCGCGCGAACTCAACCCCGATCTCTATCTCGTTGCGCGACAGGACCGGCGGGCCGATACGGCCATTTTCAATGCCGCAAAAATCGATCTGGTGATGGAGCCCAGCCGCATTATTGTCTGGCGCATCCTGCCTCTGATCACCACCCCGATGCTGACCCGTTTTCTGCGCCTGCTGCGGGATAACCAGGAAAGCCTGGCCTCACGCGCGCTGCTGCAGGTACGCAGCCTGACCAAGGGCGTTACTCCCGAAACCTGGTCCATTGAAATCACGCCGGACACAACGGAAGCTGTCTATACCGCCCTTGAGGCTGGCGAACAGGTATTGCTCAGACACTTGCTCTGCGACCCGCATGACCGCGAACACATGCTGCCCGTCATACCGCTGATGCATGTGCATGGCGACAATGAAAATACGTTGCTACCTTCGCTGGACACCCCATTGGCGCTTGGCGATCGCGTTCTTTTCTGCGCTCGGGAGGGCTGTCATCGACGCATGGAATGGAATCAGAGAAACCGCAACCAGCTCGAATACATTCTGACCGGCATTGATCATCCGGCCGGCAGCGTCTGGCGTTGGTGGGCGCAGCGCCGCAGCTGAATCATCCGTGCCTGAGGCAAGGAACCCCTTGAAACAAAAAAGGCCCCTTTCGGGGCCTTTTTTAAAGCATTGATGATTACTTCGGCGCCAACTGTTTCATGTTGCCGGTGGTGAAATACTTCTCGTCGAACGGCACCTCATGCGATTCCTCGTGCTCGTTGTTCATGGCCTGCAGCAGATAACGGGTTGCCTGCAGGTCGTAAATGGCTTCGAGGATCGGCGCGGTGGCAACAATGCCCGACTTGGGATCAGCAGCCTGAATAGTGTGGGCTTCCTGTACACGCCACAGCTCACCACGCTTGTCATAGACATCGACCACGGCCATCTGCCACGCGTCCTCGGAGATGTAATAGACGCGGCGGCCGTAGATATGCGAAGTGCCTTCCTTCAGATTGGAATCCACCACCCACACGCGATGCAATTCGTAACGCGCAGGGTCCTGGTTCATGTGACCAGGATTCACCAGATCCTCGTACTTGTACTTGTCCTGGTGAATGTCATAGGAGTTGTTGGGAATATAGATTTCCTTCTTGCCCACCAGCTTCCAGGTATAACGCTCCAGTGAGCCGTTGAACATGTCGGTCTGGTCATTGGTACGCAGACCGTCAGCGCCGGTGCCGGGGTTGTCATGGCCCACATTCGGGGCGCGACGTACACGACGCTGGCCCGGATTGTAGAGCCAGGCACGGCGTTCTTCGCTTACCTGGTCGAGCGTTTCATGCACCAGCAGCACCTCACCACGCAGGCGGGAAGGCGCATGACGAATCTGCATGAAGCTCAGCAGCAGGTTGTTCACGGTATCCGGGGTGCGTTCCTTCATGTTGTACCAGAACTGCACATCTTCCTGCAGCGTGGCCAGGTTGAAGTTGCCGCTGGTCGTCACAGCCGCCTGGTTGTTCCAGCGCCGCACGCTCTGGCCACGGAAACGGGCCTTGTGATTCCAGATGGGCTCGAAACCGTCTTTCGGAATCGGGAACGGAATACCCACAGCTGCGCCTTCGAAACCGTTGCCCTCATTGGTCACCACGGCATTCAGCGCGTTCTTGTAGTTCCACTCGTAAACCCAGTCATTGTTGGCGAAAGTGCGCTTGGTCTCGTAGACCGGCATCTTGTAGGTGTCCGGGAATTTCGCGAACAACGCCAGCTGGCCCGGAGTCAGTTTGTCCTTGTATTGATCCAGGTTCTGCGTAGTGATGACAAACTTGGGCTTGTCATTCGGAAAGATATTCGGATAACGCGCTTCCGGCGCACCGGGGTAACCCGGTGGCGGGGTGGTGATACCGCCTTCCCAGGCCGTGATCGTGCCATCCGCATTCGCGCCAGGCTCAGCACCCGACGGCGTCAGCGTACCGTTCTTGAGCTTCTCGGCTTCTTCGGGAGAAACCTTGGCCCAGGCTTGCTGTGCGCCCAGCGCCAGAAAAATCACCGCAGCATATGCGGACCAGTCGGCTGCCTTGCGCAGCGTCGGCAAACCCAGTCTTTCCATCATTCGCACCGTGTGTTGTGTCACTTTCTTGGCCTCCTGCCAGTCAGCAACGATTGTCTTTGTCCTTTCCGCGTAACTGTAACGAAGTTTTCAGTTACACAAAACTATCGCGTCATTATTTCTTGGACGTTACCGAACCCCGTAGGTTCGCGCAAAGCCCCACCTTCCACTATAGGCCAGACGGGTTCGGGAGGAAACTCAGCCAAACTTTCGCCGCATTCACTGTTTTCCAGGCAAATCCTCATTCGAACATCTTTACATAATCTTGATTTCAAATAATGCTATGTCATGGACGCAAGCAGTCTTAAGCAGCCGGTATTTACCAACAAGAAATACAGCAGTCTGGCGAGCAGGCTCGCCGAGGCGCGGCGTCGTCTTTTCGTTGGCCGCCAAAGCGAAAAAAACCTCTTCAGAAACCTGCTGGATCCGGACGGCGACCTGCGCGTGCTGTATATCGACGGCGCCGGCGGACTTGGCAAAAGCACCCTGCTGCGGGAATACGCCAGCCTTGCCGGAGAATCGGGATATCCGGTCATCCAGCTGGACGCCCGCAGCATTGCCGCCATGCCCGACGCCCTGGCGCAGGCCATTGATCAGGCGCGTAACACGTCGAAAATCGGTGAGGACGCTGCGCACGTCATTCTGCTGGATACCTTTGAATTGCTCACCCCGCTGGAAGTCTGGCTGAGAGAGCAATGGCTGCCGCAGCAATCAGACGAAATGCGCATGGTCATCGCCGGACGCACGCCACCGTCTACCGCCTGGCGCACCGACCCGGCCTGGGCGACAGGCCTGCAATGTCACAAGCTCGACTACCTGAATGAAGAACAGACCCGCGATTACCTGACCCGGCGAAACCTTCCCACCACCATGGTTGAGCAAGGCACGGATTTCGCCCGCGGCCATCCGCTGGCCCTGGCCCTGTTCGCCGAAACCGTCAGCAGGGGACCTGACAATCCGCTCGCTGCCAACACAGCCAGCAATGCCCTGCTACCGGAACTGACCGCCAGCCTGCTGGATCACATCGAGGACGAGGCGCAACGCAACGCGCTTTATGCCTGCGCCATCGTAAGAAGCATGTCGGAGCCGCTGCTCAGCGGCATGCTTCCACAGAATAATTGCCGGCCGCTGTTCACCTGGCTGCATAACCTGTCCTTTATCGAAACCGGCCCCAACGGCCTGTTCCCGCATGACCTGATCCGCGAAGCGCTGGTGGCCGACATCAAGCAGCGCAATCCGGACCTGTACCATCAGCTCGGCGAACGGGCCTATACCTGGCTGATCGAACGCATGGAAAGCGGCAAGGGCGATGCCATGGGCTACGGCCTGGATACCCTGTTTCTGCTCAGGGACATGGATGTGCCCTGGCATATCCCCACACCCAGCAACGAAGAGCTTGCCTATGTGGACAGAGCAAGAAAGCGGGACATGCTACAGATTGAGGCCATGCTCGCCCGGCACGAAGGCGCATCGGAAGTCCCGATATTGCAGGCATTTGTATCCGCCCAGCCCGAAGCCCTGCGCGTGATCCGGGACAATAATCAGCAAGTGCTCGGCTTCTACCTGTTACTCGCCCTGCACAAACTGCCATCGGAAGTCATCAAGATCGACCCGGTCAGTACGGCATTCATGGCGCACTGCCGAACGATATCGGATAATCCCGGCCGTATTTCCCTCCTGCGTTTCTGGATGCACAGGGACCAACATATGGCCCTGTCAAATATCCTGACCCTGGTCTTTGTGCCCCTGTTGCTGGACATGGCGCCACCGGGACAGGCATTCAGCGGCATCCATCAGCTGGACGACCCGGTCTGGAAATATGTGGGTGAAATGTTCGGCAACCAGCGGCTGGCCGGCTCCGAAAGAACCCTGCCGGCGGGGCCCACGGCTATTGCCTTCCAGGACTATACACAGCGACGCGCACTGGACTGGCTACGCAGCATCTACCGCCGCGTGCAAAGCCTGCTGACCGGCAGGGTATATGTGGAGCCCGAGCCTGAAGCCGCGCCGACACTCGACAAGGCACGCTTCGAGCAGGGCGTGCGCGACGCCCTCAAGCAATACCACCGGCCCCACCGTCTTGACGGCAATCCACTGCTGGGCAGCCAGGTTGTCATCAGGCGAGCAGGCAACACCGACCGTGCAGCCTGCCTGACCGCGTTGCGTGCCCTGATTCAGGAGATCCAGGAAGAACTCTCCGCCAATCCCAGGACCGAGCCTATGGGTCGCGCGTTGCGGCGTGGCTACCTGGTGCCTGCGCCAAGCCAGCGCCTGGCCGCCGAAGCCGCGCACATGGCCTACGGCAGTTTCCGGCGCCATCTCGCCGAAGCCGTAAAACTGGTCCAGACCCGCTTGTGGCTGGCAGAGAAAGAAGCACAAAAATCAGTTAGTTAGATCTTCCCGATGAGCATTTTGAGCACAATCTGTAGCACAAACTGAGCAAACTCCGGCCCTAGGCTGATCGCATTCCAACTCACAGGAGGCGATCATGCACATTGGAATACGCGCTTCATCGGAAGCAAGAACAACTTCACGCTTTAGCACCGCCAGGACTGCCGGACGCCATTTGTTGGCGGTGGGCCTGCTCCTGGCATCCATGCAGAGTCAGGCTGCCTTCATCCACGTCGATACGCTGGATGACAAGATCAACAAGGACAAAGCCTGCAGCCTGCGCGAGGCAATCACCAACGCCAATAACAATGACCAGTCCGGCTCGAAAGCCTGCGTGGCGGGAGAGCCGGGTATCGACTACATCATGGTAGACCCCGAACTGGGCGGCGGTACGATTGCATTAACCAGCACGCTACCGATTATCACGGAAGCGCTGCAGATTTATGGCCCTGTACCGAATCATGCGGGAGGATTGACGCTGGATGGCATGGGGTCTTTCCGCATCCTGCAGGCGGAAGGCAGCGTACCCCAGGACTTCACTGTCACCCTGGTCGACCTGAGCTTTGTGCAAGGCCGGACAAACGCTATCGGGGAAGGCGGGGCCGGCATCTGGGCATTTAACACCAACCTGGATGTCTACAACGCGAATGTGCGGGACAACATGACGTTAGGTACTGAAAGCGGCGGGGCTGGCATATCGGTTCGTGAAGGCAACGCCAGCCTGTCACGCACCACCGTAGCCAACAACACCACAACACAGGAAGATTCCCCGGGCGGGGGTGTCTTCGTAAGAAACGGTAATGCCAATATTACGGGCAGCACCATCTCCGGCAACCTGACCATGGGCGATCTTTCCGGCGGGGGCGGGGTTGCCGTAAGCATCGGCAATATCGCGGTGAGTAACAGCACCTTTTCCGGCAATACAACACTGGGTATAAACAGTCACGGCGGCGGTATCCGGAGCATCAATAGTAACATCAGCCTGCTGCACACCACCTTGTTCCATAACTCATCCGAGGGAACAGGTCTTGACGGTGCGAACGTTCACTTCTTTACCCCCGCAGATACGTTTTCACTGCGTAACAGCCTGATAGTGCACCCGAACCCTGCTGACAGCAGCTGCTCGAAACAGGCAGATGTTGCGATAAGCAGTCTGGCGACTGATACCAGCTGTACCGGCATTGCTACGCCAGAAGGGAATATCGCCCTGGGCGAACTCAAGCTGAATGGCGGGCCTACGGCAACGCACGAACCCGGACCTTTCAGTGACGCACTGGAAACAGCTGATCAGAATTTCTGCAGCCCGGTGGATCAGCGGGGTTCTCCACGGCCCTTTCCCGCTGGCAAGCTGTGTGACATCGGCTCACATGAAGTGAATGCGGGTTTTGACTATGGCGATCTGCCGACGGCCCAGCAGTCCGGATTCAACTTCGACTATCCCACGACCTTGGCCGAAAACGGGGCCAGCCACGCTTTGATCGCGGACGCACCTATCCTGGGCGTGCTCATCGATGTCGAGGGCGATGGGCAACCCACGGCGAACGCCAAAGGTGACGACGATGACAACCTGTCCGACGAGGACGGCGTCTTCTTCGCCAGCGACCTGATCCCGGGTCAGGACGCAACCGTCGATGTCACCGTCAGTAACGGCCCGGCCAAACTGCATGCCTGGTTGGACTTCAATGCCGATGGCGACTTCGATGATGTCGACGAACAGGTCTTCGTGGGTCAGCCAGTGGTGAACGGCAACAACCCCGGCCTGACCTTTGCCATACCGGATACTGCCAAGACGGGTGGCACATTCGCCCGCTTTCGTCTGTCCACCACAGGGGAGCTGACCCCGCGTGGCATAGCCGAAGATGGTGAAGTCGAGGACTACGCCGTCACGATCAAGGAAATGGTCAAGCCCAAAGAGCCACCCAAACAGCAATCCAAGAAGAAAAAGAAAAGCAGCAGCGGCTGTTCTCTGATGGCCGGTTCTTCACCAGACCCACTGCTGCCGCTGTTCGCGCTGCTGGCGGCACTCTACCTGGCGAGGAAGTCCAGCCGCCGCGTCTGACCGTGCTGCATGACAAAGAACCGTTCCGGCGCTATGCCGGCGGCGTCCCGCGCCGCCGCCATACGCCGGGGCGGTTCGTCCATGGGCTCGTCGGTCAGCTTGAAGGTGCCCCAGTGCATACCCACCGCATAGCGAGCATTAATGTCCTGGAATATCTGCACGGCCTGCTCGGGATCGACATGCGCCATGGACATGAACCAACGCGGGTCATAGGCGCCGATGGCCAGCGCCGCCAGATCGAACGACCCGAAACGCTCGCCGATATCGGCGAAATCCTTTGAATAGCCGGAATCGCCCATGAAGAAGAAACGGAAATCCGGCGCCTCCATCACCCAGCCGGCCCATAGTGTCTCATTACGGTCGAACGGGGTGCGGGCGGAGAAATGCTGCACCGGCACAGCGTGGAAGGTCATGCCCTGAGTCTGCACGCTCTCCCACCAGTCCAGTTCCGTCACCGTCTCGATGCCCAGATCGGCAAACCAGTCTTTCAGTCCGAGCGGCACCAGGAACAGTGGCGGCCCGCCCTCCTGCGCAGCCAGCCGCCGCACCGTTTCCACGTCCAGCGAGTCGTAGTGGTTGTGGGAAATGATCACCACTTCAATATGCGGCAGTTCGTCGAAATCCAGGCCCGGCGCCACCCAGCGCTTGGGTTCACCGAAAGGCAGCGGCGAGGCGCGTTCGCTGAGGTGCGGATCAGTGAGGATGTTCACACCCCGGTATTGCAGCAGAAAGGCGGCGTGGCCGATCCATGTCAGGGTTGCATCCTGACGATTGGCTTTCAGGTAGGCCGGGTCATTCTCCGCCAGCGTGAATTCAATGTTCTGTGAACGATCCCAGTCGCGCTGCCACATCCATTTCAGCAAATCCAGCGTATGCTGACGGCGCGGGCCAATGTAGTTGTTGAGGAAGCCCTGTTTTGTGTGATGCGGCTTGTCAGGATTGTAGTACGGCATGCGCTGCATACTGGCACAGCCCACCCAGACTGCGATGGCCAATAACGGCAGAAGCCAGAACAGTTTTTTCATGTCAGGCGGCCTTGATCCGGCCTTCTTCCCGTAGTTTTTCCAGGTGGCTTTCGATATTGCACATCGCCAGCGGCAGCAGGCGCTCGTCGATGCCCTTGTAGACCACGGACAGTATTTGCTCGTTCGTCTTGCCGTCGTTGTGCATATCCATGATCTGCCCTTCGCGCATCTGCCGGTGCATCAGCGTATTACGGATACGGAATGTAGTGCCCATGCCCATGCCGTGCGAGGGATAGATGACCTTGGGGTCCCAGTCGATGACTTTCTGCAGGCTGCCCATGTACTTGCGCATATTGCCCTCGGGCGCGGCGATCACTACCGTGCCGATACCCTGGATCAGGTCGCTGACAATGCACCAGGCATGGTCGGTCGGCATAAGAGCCAGCTGGCCTTCGTCGTGCCCCGGTACGGCCAGAATCATGACATCGCGACCCAGCCATTGGGTCAGCACTTCGCCGTCGCTACGAATGACGGTCTCGATACCCTCGAAAAACTTGCCGCCGGTACGCTTGTGAATGCGTTCGTAGCTGTCCTGACTGAGATGCATGGGCACCTCATACCGGCGGGCAATCACGTCGGCGAACTGCCGGTGGTCCGGGTGATGGTGGGTCAGGAAGACCGCATCGAAGCCGACCGGCTCTACGCTGCGACAGAGTTTTTCCAGGTTTTCCTCGTCCTGCGGAGAAGGGTCAACCAGAAAACGCTGTGCGTCCTCGTCACCGATCAGAAAGCAGTTGGTGCGCGTGGCCGGCGGTATGGTATGCGAAGGCACGGGGATGGCGCGTACGCCACGCAAAGCCTCGATGCAGGGCAAATACTTGTCGGCATCAAATTCGAATTTGAGCGCGGAAAGATCACGCAGGCCGGGATCAGCCGCCAGCGACTTGATTACCACGATAGTCGGCGGCACACCGAGCAACTGGCCATCTTCGTAGCGTGCGTCCAGTTCCTTCCAGGGCGCCCATTCGCCATGCGCGGTTTCGCGCGGATCGACTTCGAAATCTACCGGCTCGCTCAATTCAATACGATAGAAGCGCGTATTGAAGCGGAAGGGCTCGAACTTCGGTGTAATGGCGACGCCCAGCTTGCAGATATCTTTCACCTGCCCGTTGCGGATGGCCGCAGGCAGATCGAAGTTGATTTCCTCCTCGATCTCGCGGCACAGGGCGTGCATCAGCTTTGGCTCATGCTCACTCAGCCAGCGCTCTTCCAGCGGCGTATCCGGGTCAGTCCTGTCGACCTTGCCGCCGGGGAAAGCCCAGTAGCCGGGAAACGCCGGCATCTCGGGTCGTCGCACGGTGATGTAGCCCAGTTCACCGCAGGTAAACACTACGGTCACGGCATCATATACAGGTCTGGTCATAGGGTTATTCGGAACTGCGCAGACCCAGGAGATCAATGCGCATGAGACGGATGTAAAGATTTCTCGGTAAATGGTAGAGCACCCCGGCCAGCAGGGCCATCGGCCAGGGAAAAACAACGCGAGTGCGGCGTTTCACAATCGCGCTATAGATGCGCTCCACGGCCTGCTCGCTGCTGATGAGAAACGGCATCTTGTGCGGGTTTTCAGCCGTCAACGGTGTAGCCACGAAACCCGGCGCCACCACCGTCACATCAATCCCCGAATCCTTGAGGTCCGCCGCCAGCGATTCGCAGAAATGCATAACCGCGGCTTTCGACGCCCCGTAAAAAGCCATGCCCGGCATGCCGGTAATCCCGGAAATTGACCCCAGCGCCACCAGCTGGCCACTGCCCTGCCGGCGCATGATTTCCATGGCCGGCTCAAAGCTGTTGATGGTGCCCATCAGGTTCACATTCATGACCAGGCGGCCGCGCTCGAAATCCGGAAACGCCGCCTTGGGCATGGAAATGCCGGCATTGGCCACCAGCACATCCAGACCACCCACGCGCTTTGCAAATCCTTCAATCGCCGTGCGCGTGGCCGCCGCATCAGTAACATCGGCCTGCGTATAGTCCAGGCCTTCGGGCAACCGGTCCACCACCGCTGCCTTGTCCTCCACCGAGCAAGTGCCCACCGCTGCGCCGGCGTCCAGATAACGCTGCGCCAACAGCAGGCCCATGCCGGAGGTAGCACCGGTAATGAAGACACGCAATCCTTCGCTCATGTCGCCGCCTCCTGCTGCTTGCGTCCACGCCAGCGCCAGAACAGCGATAGATTCAGGCCCGTAATCAGGTGCCATACACCCCACCACGCGGCCACCAGCGCCATGCCGCCCAGGCCGCTGAAGAAATTGAAGATCAGAATCAGCCCGAAACCGCTGTTCTGGATACCCGTTTCAAAGCACACTGCCTTGCAATCGCGCGGCGCCAGACCAAACAGGCGCGCCAGCCAGAAACCCAGCAACAGGGCGGCGCCATTGACGATCAGTACAATCCAGAAGGCCAGGCCGGTATGGGCCAGGAAGTTTTCCCAGTTGGCGGCCAGGGCCGCAAGAATAAAGCCCACAAACACGAACACAGACAATATCCGCATCGGCTTCAGCAAGCGGCCAGCCAGCCGCGGCAGATTATGCGCAGTCAGCATCCCAAACAGCGTCGGAATAATAAGTATGGTGAGCACCGTCATGAATATCTGGCCCGGCGCTATTTCGATTTCCCGCAGCAGATCAGCGGTCAATGGGTTAATGCGGCCCCAGAACATGAAATTGAAAGGTGTCATCACAATCGAGCACATGGTCGATATCGCTGACATGCTGACGGACAGGGCAGCGTTACCCCCGCCGAGGGCAGTGAAAAAGTTGGAGACATTGCCGCCCGGACAGGCAGCCACCAGGATAATGCCCAGCGCCAGCGAAGGATGCGGTTGCAGCAAAAGCAGGATCAGGGTGGCGAAGGCCGGCATGACAAAAAACTGCGAGGCCAGGCCGATCAGCGGCGCTCTGGGCATTCTCACCACCCGCTTGAAGTCGTCCACCCGCAGATCCAGCGCCACACCGAACATTACCAGCGCCAGGATAATATTCAGAAACTGCAGGGCAGCCGGATTGAAATTCAGCTGAATCTGGTCAATGGCATTCATGATTATTGCGGCCCGCCCGGAGGTACCGCAGGCCTCCCGCCTGTATCCTTCAAGCGTTGAATTTAAACACGCGGCAACCCTCTGTACAATGCAGAAAGAACAAAATAACAGGAAAAATAATGGCTTAGACGACCCAACCAAAGGCAGCGAGACAGGTATGGAGACAACCCCGGAACCGACGACACATACGGTACTCATCACAGGCGCCGCGGGCTTCATTGGCCGCCGCCTGCTGCGATTGCTGCACGATGAGCATCCACAGCTGCAAGTAATTGCCACTGCCCGCCGCAAGCCGGAACTCGACTTACTCGACCAGCCCGGCAGCAACGTCCGCTTTATGAGTCTGGATGTACGTTCGGTGGAAGCAATCGATCTGCTCAGGCAACAGAAGGTGGATACGGTTGTGCACCTGGCCTCGGTCGTTACGCCTGGTCCCGGCATGGATCGCCACACCATGCACGATATCGATGTCGGCGGTACACGTAACATGCTGGAAGCCAGCGTAGCCGCCGACGTGAAGAAGTTTATCGTCACCACCAGTGCCGCCAGTTACGGCTATCATGCCGACAACCCGGTGCCACTGACGGAAAATGACGCGCTGCGCGGCAATACTGAATTCGCCTACTCTGATCACAAACGCCAGGTCGAAGACCTGCTGGCTGACTTCCGCGACAAGCATCCCGAACTGTCGCAACTGGTCTTCCGCCCCGGCTTCATCCTCGGCCCGGACTGCGAGAATCAGATCACCGCTCTGTTCAACAAACCTGTCATTCTGGGCATACGGGGCAGCGAGACGCCTTTTACCATCATCTGGGACGAAGATGTTGCCCGCTGTATCGCCCGGGGTATCGTCACGGACAAGACCGGCATCTATAACCAGGCGGGCGACGGCGTCGTGACCTTTCCGGAAATGGCACAGATGCTTGGCAAGCCTTTCGTAGCCGTACCGGTGTCGGTCGTGAAATCGGCGTTGTGGCTGTTCAAGCGCCTGGGCGTTTCACAATACGGGCCGGAACAGGTGAATTTCCTTCGTTACCGCCCCGTTCTCTCCAATCGGGCGTTGAAAGAAGACTTCGGTTACACGCCCGGTCGCACGAGCCTGGAGTGTTTCCTGGAATACACCCGCGGGCGGGGGTTGCTTAAAAACGAGCCGGTGAATCCATAAATCACGCGCTATACTGCCAGTGCGTTCCCCAGGAAAATGACCAAGGGAGATGACCATGACCTTATGCCCCATTGCTTTAGCCGCAGGCTGCAAGAAGTGTCCGATGTTCTCATTTTGCCCCGCCAAGGGCGTCATAGGTGATTACAAGAAAGACAGCGATCAAAAGGATTCCCAAGGCAAGCAGAACCAATAGGGAGAATCTATGGCCCGGGTATTTGTTACCGGCGGCTCCGGCTTCGTCGGCAGGAACCTTATTCGCGCGCTGGTAGCGCGCGGCGATGAAGTCGTCGCCCTGGCCCGCTCACCTGCCTCCACCCTCACCGTAGAAGAACTGGGCGCCCTGTCCGCCAGTGGCGACCTGGAGGATGTGGATGCGCTGCGCGAGGGCATGCGTGGTTGTGAAGCTGTCTTCCATTCCGCCGCCCAGGTCACGGAATGGGGCGATCCCGATGACTTCTATCGTTTCAACGTCACCGGCACGAACAACGTCATTCAGGCCGCCCGTGCGGCCGGCGTCAAAACACTGGTACACATCAGTACCGAGGCTGTGCTGGCCAATGGCATGCCTCTGGTAAACGTCGACGAAACATACCCACGTCCGGACAATGCCCTGCCGCGTTATCCCCGCACCAAAGCCCAGGCCGAAGCCGCCATCATCGCCGCCAACGACGAAAATCTGAAAACTGTGGTGGTTCGTCCGCGCTTTATATGGGGCAAGGACGATACCTCCGTCCTCGGCCAGATTGTGGAGGCCGTCAAAACGGGCCGTTTCATGTGGATGGATGGCGGCCGTTACCTGTCTTCCACCTGCCATGTCGACAATGTCGTGGAAGGTGCGCTGCTGGCCGCGGACAAGGGGCGCGGCGGCGAAATCTACTTCCTTACCGACGGCGAACCCGTTGAGTTCAGGGACTGGATAACACGGTTGCTGGCTACCCAGAATGTGACGCCACCGGACAAAAGCATCCCACGCTGGCTGGCCTGGAACGCGGCGAAGGTTTGCGAGGGACTGTGGAACCTGTTCGGCATTCAGTCACCGCCACCGGTTACCCGTGTCACCGTCAACCTCATAGGCCAGGAAGTCACGGTCAACGACGCCAAGGCACGCCGTGAACTCGGCTATACCAGCCATGTGTCTCGGGAAACAGGTCTGGCTGGTATCAGGGATTATTCTGCCGGCCGCATTGCAGGTTAGCCGGCACCGCAATATCCATCATCTTCGGGTTCGGCAGGTTCAGGTTATTCATGATGTCGGCGTATTCCTCTGCCGATTTCACCTGCAGGCGCGGATTGAAACGACGTTCCTCGTCTATCGTGCTTACCGTCCAGCCCTTGTAATCGTGGGCCGGATACACCCAGGTGTCATCGGGCAGTTTCAATAGCTTGTTGAACAGGCTGTCATAGGCGGCATGCGGATCGCCGTTCTGGAAATCGGTGCGGCCGGTGCCACGGATCAGCAGTGCATCGCCGGTGAACACCCGGTCCTTCATGGCGAAGCTGAAGGATTCGTCGGTATGTCCCGGCGTGAACATGGCCCGCAGCTTGAGGCCATCGACATCAATTATCTCGTCTTCCTTAACGGTGCGATTCACACATTCGGCCTTGGTGCGCTCGCCCATGACGGTGGTGATGTCCAGTTCGTCACGCAACGCGCCCAGTGCCGTCACATGATCGGCATGGGTGTGGGTGTCGATCGCCATCACCAGTTGCAGACCCAGCTGCTCAATCAATGTGACGTACTGTTTTGTATTCTCCAGCACCGGATCGATCAACAGCGCCTCGCCGCCCGCACGTGCCGCCAGCAGATAGGTATAAGTACCGGATTCCAGATCGTAGAGTTGTCTGAAAATCATGACTCAATTCCTGCGACCTGTTGCATCAACATTGACACCCCAATAAGAAAGACGGCAGCGGCAAAAACTTTCTGTAGCTGCGGCCCGGCCAGACGGCCTGCGCCAAAACGGCCAAGCAGCATGCCAACTGCGCCGCCTGCGAGAAACAGACCAACGAGCTGCCAGTTCAGGCCACCCTGGGAAACCCCCATCAGTGCGCCTGCACCACCAACCAGGGCGATAACCAGCAGTGATGTACCTACCGCACCGTGGACCTTCATCTGTGTCACAAACATAAGAATCGGTACGATGAGAAAACCACCGCCTACTCCGAAAAGTCCTGACAGGACGCCTACCAGAACGCCGCATAGCGCGAGCATTCCTGCACAAGGTGCATTCAGCCGCAAACGCCCGGACTCACTCAGTCGGCAGACCGGATCGCTCGCCAGCCCTGCCCCCAGATTCGAGCGCACAACCCTTGTTTCCTCTGGCGAATGACTGGCACGGTGCCACATGCTTACTGAGACAAACACCGTGAGCACGGCAAAAGCGAGCAACAATGCCTGCCCGTCTATATGCTTGCCGACCATGACGCCTAACGGCGCGAACAGCATGCCGGTAGCAGCAAAAACCAGCCCCGCTTTCAGACTGACCACCTGTTGCCGCCAAGCTGTAACAGCGCCTAGTAATGCGGTTAGGGCAACCACCAGCAGCGATACACGGACGGCCTCATGCGGCGCCAGCCCAAGACCAAACACCAGCAGCGGCACGGCCAGAATGGAACCACCCGCGCCGGTCAGGCCCAGGGAAAGACCGGTTATCAAGCCAAAGAGCAAGATCAGCATTCAGACACCTAAGCGTATTTGGCCATCATTTGCGTAAAGTGCCCGATGGCGTTTTCGGCCTCATGGCTTTTTCCATCGCCACGTTGCATCAGGTCCTTCTCCATCGCACAGGCCATCATCTGATAAAAGGCCTTGTCCAATGCCTTGCGAGCGGCGGATAGTTGCTGTGCAATTTTTTCACAGTCGTCTTCGCGCTCCATCATCGCCTGCACACCACGCAACTGGCCTTCAATGCGCTTGAGCCTGCTGATCAGTGCGCTCTTGTCTTTAGTCCATTTCGCATCCATTCGGCTCTCCCAGCATTGAAAAATTACATGTCTGAATATACTATAGGGGGTATAGTATTAAATTTCAAGTCAGGAGGTCTGACTGATGAACCAGATATATATACAAGCACTGACGGGCGGCATCCTGATTGGTCTGTCGGCCGTCATGATGCTCTGGCTGCATGGCCGCATAGCCGGCATTAGCGGAATCGTCTATGGATTACTCGATCACCCCAAGGGCGACACAGCATGGCGCGCCACTTTCCTCATCGGATTGTTGGCCGGGGGCGTTGTTGTCTCACAGATCATTGCCGTATCTGTAGTACCTAGGGAGGGTTTTTCCAACACCCTTCTGCTCAGCGCCGGCCTGCTTGTTGGCATTGGCACACGCGTGGGCGGCGGCTGCACCAGCGGTCATGGCGTGTGTGGCATTGCCCGTTTGTCCAAACGTTCACTCCTTGCCACGATGGTTTTCATGCTCAGCGGTATCACAACGGTTTTTGTAGGCCGTCATCTTCTGGGAGTACTGTGATGGTTAATCTGGTATTGATTCTGCTCGCCGGCACTTTATTTGGCTCGGGCCTGGTGATTTCACACATGGTCGAGCCACAGAGGATTATTGGCTTCCTGGACATCACCGGCGAGTGGGACCCCACACTGGCTTTTGTCATGACCGGCGCTCTCGCCGTGACATTGCCGACGTTCCGCCTGATTCTGAGACAAACCAAACCTGCGTTGGCAAGCGAATTCAGACTCCCGACAAAGACGAAACCGGATCCCAGGCTCATCATAGGCGCTGCTATTTTTGGTGTAGGTTGGGGTCTGGCAGGTTATTGCCCTGGCCCCGCACTGACGGCGCTATCACTGGGTTGGCAGGAACCCGGCTGGATGGTTGTCGGCATGCTTGCTGGCGGATGGCTGGCCCGACGATTTACCTGACGCATAAAAAAGGCGGCCATGGGCCGCCTTTCTTGTGTTACCCGAACCTCAGGCCTCCTTGATCTTCCGGTAGACGAACAGCAACAACACACCACCGCCAACCGCAAACAACAGGTTAACGACCAGGCCACCGCCGATACCCAGGAAACTGGAGATCAGTCCACCCACGAATGCGCCGGCCACACCAATCAGTACCGTGATCCAGAAGCCACCGGGATCCTTGCCCGGCATGATCCACTTGGCCAATACGCCGACGATGAAGCCGACAATAATCCAGTAAATAATCGTCATGATGCCCATGATTACTTTTCCTCTTTTTGATTGGCGGTGATGCTCTTCATTTTCACCTCACCGTTGGCGAATTTCACGGAAATGGTGTGGTCGCTGCCAAACCAGGTTTCCGAAGACGCTGTCAGCGAGCCAATACTGCCACTGTTGACTTCGTCCGGCTTGCCGAGGATGGCATACACCTCGTCCTGGCTCATACCGGATTCGACTTTGTTGTAGTTGTCCTGGGTAGCTCTGGAACAGCCCGCCAGAAGCGCAAACGCCAATAGCGGCGCCAATAACCATACAGCCCTCATATTTTCTCCCTTCTTAAAAGACTACAGTTCAAGAATATCCACAATTTCGCGGGTTGCCTCAAGCAGGCGGATAACCTTGCCCTCCACGCGGATATCCACGATACCGTCGATGCGTGGCAGGCGGCCGTACAGCTCAGGCGGCAATCGATGATGATAGGCAAAGATATCATCCGGCATGCGCTTGCCGCGCGTCAGTTTTTTCTGCCAGCCGGGCGGCAGCGGTTTACCCTGGGCCACCTTCTTTTTCAATCCGGGCGGCAGATCCTTGCCCTGGGCATGGGGCGGCGGTCCCGATTCATAACCGTGCTTGCCGAAGTAGTCCCGGATCAGGTGGCGCTGATCATCGCTGAACGTGGCTTTGACCCAGTCCTCGCCGCCACGCCTGTCTGGCATGCGCGCGGTTTCCTCACCGCCGCTGAATATATTGCGGATACCGTCCCAGCCACGCTCGAAGATATTGCGGTCATCATCCGCCAGGGCCGCGGGACTTGCCCCCAGGCAAAGCAGCACTGGCAAAACGATTAAAAGCTTGTGTTTCATGCTCTCCCCTTCGACACTTTCATGTCATTTTAAGGCCCGTATATGAACCTTAGCTGAAGCTGGCGCGAATAACACGCCGCCCGCCGATGATGGCTTGCGTCCCTTTACCCGGGAGAGAATCCAGACAGGTTGCAGAAACAGGAAATGCTGTCCGCGGGAACCGCGGACAGCTAAAAACAAAGCTCCTGATTATTCAGCTTCGGCACCCTGCCTTTCAAGCCTGCGCTCACGGAATTTCTGACGGCGATCCTCTTTGAGCTGTTCAGCCTTGGCACGCTGCTCTTCATTAAGAATTTGCCAGACCTGCTTGCGGCCATCCGCCATCAAGACAGTCATCTGACGGCTGTTCTCGGCGACTTCCCCGGCCAGACGTTGCACTTCAGCGTCATAGCCGCCATCCAGCGGGTCGAGCTGATGCAGCGACTTGCGGGCCGTACGCATCTGTAGATGCACGTCCTTGAACTTTTCGTGCTGCCTCTCCATGACATCACGGATTTGTGTGCGCTGCTCGTCGCTGACTCCGACTTCGTCCATCATTTTCTCCATACGGGCCTGCATGCCACCGTGACCGCGCTTGCCATCGAAGCCCTTGCCATGACTTTGCGCACTGCCCATGTAAAAAATGGCTAACAGCACGGCGCCCAATACCAGCAACCAACTCGAATGCCGGAAAAAACCGCGTTGATGTTCATCAGGGGTCCATTTGCCTGTCCGTGTCATGTCCTACCTCCAGTGGTTCTTGATTGACGCATTCAAGATACGCCGCTCACTGCAAAGCAACGTCTGCCTGTGTAGAGATTTGTAAAGCACGGCCCTGCAAGTGTTTTTTGTCGTTAAAGTAGGGCCATGCATAACATCCTGATGGCAGATGACGACCGGGAATTCTGCGCCCTGATCCGCGAATACCTGAGCGGGCACGACTTTCACGTGCTTGCGGTGCACGATGGACAAGCGGCAATCGAAAGCGCCGACGACGAACATGCCGCAATCATTCTGGACGTCATGATGCCGATCAAGGACGGCTTCGATGCACTGCGTGAAATCCGCCAGCAGGGCGTACAGATTCCCATCCTCATGCTCACTGCACGTGGCGAGGATGTTGACCGCATTCTGGGCCTCGAAATGGGCGCGGATGACTATCTGCCAAAGCCCTGCAATCCCCGCGAACTGGCGGCCAGGCTTAAGGCCCTGTTACGCCGCGGCCTGCCGGTGACGACCGATACCGCAAAACTGCAGGCCGGGGATATCGAGCTGGACATCGCTCGTCGGGAAGCGCAGCTTCAGGGCAACCCGGTCGAACTGACCAGCGTGGAATTCGAAGTGCTGCGCACACTCGCCGAATCTGCGGGTAGCCCCGTCGACCGGGACAATCTGATGCGCGCCGCCCTGGGCCGGCGCTGGCTACCGACCGACCGCAGTCTGGACATGCATATCGTTGCCCTGCGACGGAAATTCGGCAACGAACGCATCAAGACGCTGCGCGGCAAGGGTTACCAGCTGATCAAATGAAAATCCTGCCAAACTCCCTTTATCTGAAGCTGCTGGGCTGGTTTACCGCCGCCAGCCTGCTGGCGATCATTGCCACGCTCGCCGTGGTAAGGCCGTTATGGGATGCCCTGGATCAAACCGTCGACCAGCTTCCCCGGTGGGGACAGCAGGCGGCTCTTGCCTATGAAAGCGGCGGTGAAGAAGCCCTGCACAGTTATCTGCGCAATCTGCGTCGTGAGCATCGTGTTACCGGATTGCTTTTCAACCGGGCGGGCAAGCCGCTCACCCGACTGCGCATGCCGCCCGATATGCGGCAAACCCTGCTTAAAGGCGAAGATTCCTCAAGCAGTGGCCCCCGCTTTCACCGGCTTGCGCATTTCGACATTCACACCGATAACGCCATCTACCAGTGGCGCGTGTTGCGCCCGCCGCCCGGCCCGGCTCAATGGCGCACGCTGGGAGGTGTCAGACTGGTCATCTTTCTGGCCTTCATGGCGCTGGCAGCCTTGCTGTTTACCACCTGGCTGGGCCGACCTATCAAACAATTGCGTATCGCCACGGACAACATGACGGCCGGCGACCTTGGCAGCCGCGTGGGTGCCTCGGTAGCGTCGCGTCATGACGAAATTGGAGAACTGGGTTCGGCCTTCAACCGCATGGCGGACCGCCTGCAGAGCCTGGTCGCCAACAAGGAGCGTTTGTTGCGCGACGTTTCGCATGAACTGCGCTCACCACTGGCACGCCTGGAAGTAGCGCTGGAACTCGCGAGAGAAAAGAGCAACGGCGCGGCTGGCAAGGAGCTGAACCGCATCGACCTGGAAACGCAGCGCCTGAAGGCGCTGATTGATCAGGTCATGACCCTGGCCAGGCTGGACGATCCAGAGGCCGCCTATCAGTTTCAGCTGCTGAATATCGGCGAATTACTGGAATCGGTCTGTGAGGATCTGGACATGCTGCCTGAAGCAGACATTCGCCTGGAGCCTTATCCGGATCTGCATGTGCTGGGTAACGACGGCCTGCTGCGCAGCGCCCTGGAAAACGTGATTCGCAATGCCATGAAATATACCGCTGGCGGTACTGAAGTCGGAGTTTGCCTGTACCCGGCCGGCGATACCGCGGTGATTGAAGTCAGGGATCATGGTCCCGGAGTGCCCGACGCTCAGTTGGAGGCGATCTTTCGCCCGTTTTACCGGACTTCGGAAGCGCGCACGCCCGAAACCGGCGAAGGCGCTGACAGCGGTGGATACGGAGTGGGCCTGGCCATCGTCAAGCGCGTCACACTAGCCCACAAAGGCAATGTGAAGGCTACCAACATGGATGGCGGCGGACTGCGGATAAGTCTGAGTCTACCGCTGGCGAACTAGACGATATCGCCGGATCCGTGCTGCTTGAAAACAGCTTCCGAACCCTCCATCAGAAACAGCACCATCACCATCATCTGCTCGGCGATTGCGCGTTTTTCCTCAAGGCTTTTGTCCAGCGCATTACCGCCCATGGCGAAAACCAGGCGGGTGATGGCCTTGGCGACGAGATCCGGCCGATGCAGCGGTGCATTGGCTTCGGTGGACAGCCGCACCAGATCTTCCTGCAGCTCGTTTTCAAACTCGGTCAGCACCATCTCCACAGCCTGCTTGTAGGCGTCGGAACCCACCGTGCCCTCGCACAGCAGCACATGCAGCAGTTGCTCTTCCGCACCCAACTGTTCCATGAAGGTATCAATCGAGCTGCGGATGATGCTCGGCGCCGTCGTAGCTCGCTGACGCGCCTCGCGAATGACATAACGCAGCTTTTCGCCGGCGCGCTCGATAAGGGCTACCGCCAGTTCGTCCATATCACGGAAGTGACGATAGAAACTGTTGGGGGCAATGCCGGCCGCGCGCGCAACTTCACGCAGGCTGATAGTAGACACGCTCCGGTTCGGGCCCAGCAGCTTGAGCGCCGCAGACATGATGTCCTCACGGTCAATATGCGGCTTGCGGTGCGGGGGATTCGATTCCTCCGCCAGATTGGCTTCCAGCGCTATTGTGGTCATTGGCCACTCCCGGGCTCGGGGGCTTGAAACATTATCGTCACGTCGCCCCTGTAACATGTGATTTTGACTTATTATACACATGTATAGACAAATGTATATATGTGTGTATAATCGCCATCAGTTATAGCATTTCCGCTCCCAGGGAGGTATCCCGTGGCTTACAGCAACTACGAAATTTCGCCCAAGAGTTACAAGTCTTTTACTGGCTTCATTTTCATGCATATTGCATGTTTCGCCGCCATCTGGACAGGCGTCACCACCGAAGCCGTGATTCTGGGTATCGCACTTTATGTCATTCGCGTGTTTGGCATTACCGGCGGTTTCCATCGCCTGTTTGCCCATCGCACCTACAAGACCAGCCGTGTGTTCCAGTTCATCATCGCCTTCATGGGCCAGATGTCCATGCAGCGCGGCGTCATCTGGTGGGCCGCCAAGCACCGTGAGCATCATCGTGATTCGGACACCCCGGTGGATGCGCATTCTCCGGTACAGCACGGCTTCTGGTTCTCCCACTGCGGCTGGGTGTTCAACGAAGAAGCGGCCAAGGCCGACTACGATCGCGTGCCTGATCTCACCGCCTATCCCGAACTGGTGTGGCTGGACAAGAACAAGTACGGCCCGGGCATCCTCACCGGCCTGATCTGCTGGCTGATCGCCGGCTGGCCCGGTCTGGTGGTCGGTTTCTTCTGGTCGACTGTGGCCGTGTACCACGCCACCTTCTGCATCAACTCGCTGGCGCATGTATTCGGCCGCGCCCGCTACCTGACCGGCGACGAGTCCAAGAACAGCTTCCTGCTGGGCATCATTGCCCTGGGCGAAGGCTGGCACAACAACCATCACTACTACATGGCTTCTGCCCGTAACGGCTTCATGTGGTGGGAAATCGACATCACCTACTACATTCTCAAGGTGCTGAGCTGGTTCGGCATTGTGTGGGACCTGAAGCAGCCGCCGGAACGCATCCTCAAGGGCGACCGCCAACTGCCGGCCCATCTGCTCGACCGCCTCGGCATGCTGGTAGCCCAGCGCTTCCCGGCCGATGAAATTATCGCCCGTGTGAAAACGCGCATGGGTGAAGCCCAGTTGCCGGAAGCCAAACTGCCGGAACTGGTCAAGGCCGAGTTGCCCAGCCTGGATGAAATCAATGCCCGCGCCAGCAAGTTCCTGGCCCGCACTGACGAACTCAAGGAAGTGGTGGCACGCGCCCATAACCATCTGGCCGAAACGGTCAGCGCCCGGCTGAATGGCCAGGAGCGTATCGCCGAAGCTGCCTGAGAATAAATCAGACTGGAGAATCCCGGCCCCCGCCGGTCACGGCGGGGGCTTTTTTGTGCCTCTCGCCTGCTGACGTCTGCTTTTAAATGCCTTAGTCTGGTGATCTATAAGAACCACTTCGCTGGGAAGGAGAGAAACATGCTGCCAGATCTGCTCTTGCCTGCAGGCGTACTGCTCTGGGCACTGACCCATCTGAGCATCTCGGTCACACCCGGCGTGAGGGAAAGCCTCATCACCGGCATGGGAGAAAACCTTTACAAAGGCCTGTTCTCCCTGGTTCTGGTCGGCGCGATAGTGCTGATGGTGATGGGCTGGAAGGACAGCAGCCCGGTTTTGCTCTATGCCCTGCCCGCCGGCGTCAAACTGGTCACCATGGCACTAATGTGGGTGGCGTTGATTCTGTTCATCTGCGCACGCGCACCCAATGACTTCAAACGCATCCTGCGCCACCCGCAGCTGACGGCCGTCATTGTGTGGGCATTCGCGCACCTGCTGTCCAATGGCGACAGCCGCTCGCTTTTCCTTTTTGGCGGTCTCGGACTGTGGGCCATTCTGGAAATCATCTTTATCAATCGCCGCGAAGGTGTCTGGCAAAAATCCGAACCGGTCGGCGTGGTGCGTAACCTGATCACAGTGGTGATCGGTACCGTATTGTTTCTTGTCGTTGCCTACGCTCATCCCTGGCTGGCTGGCATCGCCATCGTGCCGGCACACTGACCCCTGCCAGAAACAAAGGATTTCCATGCGTCTGACCGTCCTCACCACCTGCCTGTTACTCTGCATTAACAGCAGCCTGGCTACTGCACAGGATACGGAAACCGTCAGCACAACCCAGGTCAGAGAACATGTCTACATGTTGCAAGGTAACGGCGGCAACATCGGCATTTCGGTGGGCGACGACGGCATCTTCATGATCGACGATCAATACGCGCCCATGACGCCGCAGATCAGGGAGGCGATTGCAGCGATCAGTGATGAGCCGCTGCGCTTTATCCTCAATACCCACTGGCATCAGGATCACACTGGCGGCAACGAGAACTTCGGCAGTAGCGGCGCCATCATTGTGGCGCACGACAATGTCCGCAAGCGCATGAGCAGCGAACAGTTTATCGCCGCCTTCAACAAGAAGGTTCCGGCCTCTCCGGCAGGCGCTCTGCCGGTGGTCACCTTTTCGGATACGGTCACCTTCCACCTGAACGGCGATACGGTACATGCGTTTCATGTCAACAACGGCCATACCGACGGCGATACCGTCATCCGTTTCCGCCAGGCCAATGTCATCCATACCGGTGACATCTATTTCAACGGACTGTATCCCTTTATCGATGTTTCCAGCGGCGGCTCGGTAGACGGCGTCATCAAGGCGCTGGACCGCATTCTGCGCCTGGCAAATGACGACACCCGCATCATTCCCGGGCATGGCCCGCTCGGCGACAAGGCCGGGCTGAGCGAATACCGCGACATGCTCAAGCACATCCGGGATGGCGTACAGAAACTCATTACCCAAGGCAAGACCCTGGAACAGATTCAGGCTAACCGCCCGACCGCGGACTATGACGACGAATGGGGCAATGGCTTCATCTCCCCGGACGCCTTTGTGGCGATTGTGTACAGCAGCCTGACCGCCGATTAACCTATCTTCAACCAGTGTTTGCCCAGGTGACGGGCGTTGCGCTCCTGCGTGTGCTTCTCGATGGCCGGATAATTGGCCAGCAACACTTCCCTGGAGCGCGGCGGCTTGACCGCTTCACGCCGGGCCAGCAGGTCCCGCGCCTGTATCTCGAACTCATCAATCACCATGAATTGTCCGGTTGATAACTGCCGGCCCTCTTCCGACATATCCAGCGGCGGCGCCCCGTAGAGTTTGCCGCGAATGGTGGTGCCGTCGACTTCGTATTCAGCGAATCCGACGCCAATGAACTCGGCAGCCGACCAGGACTGCGGACCATCCTCGTCAAACAGCCGGATCGAACTGCCGCCGGTGCCCACCAGAATCTGCTGGTAACCCAGGGGGTTCGGCAGACCAAAGGCCATTTTTGCCGAACGCTGATAGACGTGATCATGTCCGACCAGCAGCAGATCAACGCCGTAACGAACCATGATGTTTTCTTCCAGGACCACCAAGGCAGGATTCGCAGGGCTGCGGTCCAGCTGATCCGTCCAGATGGTGAAGTGCTGGACCACGGCAATGAAATCGATTTCTCCGGCCGCTCTGCGAATGGCGGCGGTCGCCAGGTCCAGTTCAATGGTCAGCAACTCCTCCGGCAGCGTACCGTCATTGACCAGAGCACCGGCGGTGGTCACCAGAAAATGAATACGATTGTAATCAAAGGAGTAGAAGCTGCTGCCCGGATTCCCCCCGGTGACCCCGTCCAGTAATGCCGGCGGATGACTGAAACGGTTCTTGTAGGTATTGCCGCCGTCATCCTCTTCTTCGTGATTACCGGGGCTGGCCATCAGCGGCACCGTCGACAGTACCGGCTCCACCTCATCGAACCATTGATCCCATACCGGCTGATCGCCATTGGCATAGGACAGGTCACCTGCCAGCAATAACAGATCGTATTCATGCTTGAGCAGTTCGGCGGCGAGTTGGCGCGCCCGGGGATTCACACCATGGTCGCCGAAATGCACGAACTTCCAGCTATCGGCGGGCGTGGGCTTGAGCACCTGTACCGCCGACCAGCCCTGCTCAGAGCCCACCCGATAGCGCAGCGGCTTAGCCGGGTCGAAGTCCCGTGCCGTCGCGCGGTGGGTAAAGGCGTCTACACCCGGCGTCGCTTCCGAGCCGCCTTCCATGCGCATGGACATCGGCAGATTCTGAATCTGCGCCTCGGTCATGCCCCGCTCAATGTTGTCGTACTCGATGATCGAAGCCGGCGCCTCCAGGCCATCTGTAAACCAGGTGACGGTGCGGGTGGTGTAGATGTCCCCGGTAAAACTGACATGCAGGCCACGCGGCATATGGGTGGCGGCATCGGAACTGTCACCCCCCGACGTACCAGGCACATTCGGCGCATCGTCGTCGTTATCCGACGACTCACAACCCGGCAACAGCGTCAGCGACGCCAATGCGCCGCCACCGGCGACAGACTGCAGAAAAAGACGGCGATTCAGTTTGGGGTCGAAGTCGAGCGGACGCTTCGGCATCGTTGGATCTCCTGCATGGCAAGCGATCCAGATTAATCAGGCAAGGTTGCAGAACGACGACACTGAGCCGCGTCTGTGGGTATTGCCTCTATCCGCTTCTTTTGTATTCCGGCAGGTTTTACATATTCCGCCGGTACTGACCACCAACCTCAAACAACGCATGTGTGATCTGGCCGAGCGAAGCCACCCGCACGGCGTTCATGAGTTCGGCAAAGATATTGCCGCCCTCAATCGCAACCTGCTGCAGCTTGCGCAGCGCTTCGGGTGCCTCATCCGCATGCCGGGACTGGAAATCGCGCAGCCGCTTGATCTGGTCGTCCTTCTCTTCATCCGAGGAACGTGCCAGTTCCAGGGTGTTTTCTTCCGGCGCTTCCTCATGCGGATTGCGGAAGGTATTCACGCCCACGATGGGCAGATCCCCGGTGTGTTTGCGGTGCTCGTAGTACATGGATTCATCCTGAATCTTGCCGCGCTGGTAACCGGTTTCCATGGCGCCCAGCACACCACCGCGCTCGGAGATACGTTCGAACTCGGCCAGCACCGCTTCCTCGACCAGTTCGGTCAGCTCATCAATGATGAACGCGCCCTGGTTGGGATTCTCATTCTTGGCCAGCCCCCACTCCTTGTTGATGATGAGCTGAATAGCCAGCGCCCGGCGCACCGACTCCTCGGTCGGCGTGGTGATGGCTTCATCATAGGCATTGGTATGCAGGCTGTTACAGTTGTCGTAAAGCGCAATCAGGGCTTGCAGGGTGGTGCGGATATCATTGAAGGCAATTTCCTGCGCATGCAGCGAGCGACCCGAAGTCTGGATGTGGTATTTGTGCATCTGCGAACGGGCATTGGCGCCATAACGTTCGCGCATGGCCACTGCCCAGATGCGACGCGCCACCCGGCCCATGACGGTATATTCCGGGTCCATGCCATTGGAATAGAAGAACGACAGGCTGGGGGCAAAATCGTTGATGTCCATGCCCCGCGCCAGATAGCTCTCCACGTAGGTAAAGCCATTGGCAAGGGTGAAAGCCAGCTGTGAAATCGGGTTCGCTCCCGCCTCGGCGATGTGATAACCGGAAATGGACACCGAGTAGAAATTACGCACCTTGTTGTCGATAAAGTACTGCTGGATATCCGCCATGCACTTGAGTGAAAACTCGGTGCTGAAGATGCAGGTATTCTGACCCTGATCTTCCTTGAGAATATCGGCCTGCACGGTGCCACGGGCATTCTGCAGCGCCCAGGCACGAATCTCGGCACGCTCGGCCTCGTTCGGCTCGCGGCCTTTATCCTTCACGAATTTTTCGAGCTGCTGGTCGATCGCCGTGTTCAGGAACATGGCCAGAATGGTCGGCGCCGGTCCGTTAATGGTCATGGACACGGAGGTGGTCGGCGCACAGAGATCGAAACCGCTGTACAGCACTTCCATATCGTCGAGCGTGGCGATGGACACGCCCGAGTTACCTACCTTGCCGTAAATATCCGGGCGCTCGTCGGGGTCATGACCGTAGAGGGTCACCGAATCGAACGCCGTGGACAGGCGCTTGGCCTCGGAGTCCTCGGACAAGTAGTGGAAACGGCGATTGGTACGCGCCGGGCCGCCCTCACCCGCGAACATGCGCGCCGGGTCCTCACCTTCGCGCTTGAGCGGAAACACACCGGCGGTGTAGGGGAAGCGGCCAGGCAGGTTTTCCAGTTTCAGCCACTTGAGCGTATCGCCGTCATCGGAGTAATTGGGTAGCGCGACACGGGGGATTCTTGTGCCGGAGAGCGACTCGCGAAACAACGGCGAGCGGATTTCCCGGTCACGCACCTTGTACACGTATTCGTCCCGGCGATAGGCCTCTCGAGTCGCCGGCCAGTCTTCCAGCAGTCGCACAGATTCCTTGTCCAGCGCTGCTTCGCGTTCGGTAATCAGCTTGTCCAGGGCGGCGGCATTATCCGAGTCACCCAGCATGTCGCGCGCGGCGCGCAGTTGCTGACGCTCGCGCGCAAGCTGTGCCTGACGGCCGGCTTCGGCCTTGTATTCATGCAGGGTCTCGGAAATTTCGGCCAGATAGCGCGCCCTGGCAGGCGGCACAATGGCCTCACCCGTCTTGCTGGTGGTGCCGTCCACCCGCGGCAGACGGCCTTCCTGTACCTTGAGACCCTTGGCCGACAACTGACGTACCAGTTCCTGATACAGCGCCGTCACGCCCTCGTCGTTGAAATGACTGGCCATGGTGCCGAAGGCCGGCATCTTGTCCGGCATCTGGTCAAAGGCCTGGCGATTGCGCTGCATCTGCTTGCGCACGTCGCGCAGTGCGTCTTCCGCGCCACGGCGATCAAATTTGTTGATGGCGACGACGTCAGCAAAGTCCAGCATGTCGATTTTCTCGAGCTGGCTCTGGGCGCCGAATTCGGGCGTCATGACATACAGCGCCACATCCGCGTGTTCAGTAATGGCCGCATCACCCTGGCCAATACCCGCGGTTTCCACGATCACCAGATCGAAGCCACCTGCCTTGCAGGCATCAATCGCGCCCGGCAAAGCCTCGGATACTTCGGCGCCGGCCGCGCGTGAAGCCAGCGAACGCATGTACAGCTTGTCGCCGGACAAGGCGTTCATGCGAATGCGATCACCCAGTAGCGCGCCCCCCGTTTTACGGCGTGAAGGATCCACGGCCAGAATCGCGATATTGAGGCTGTCTTCCTGATCCAGTCGGAAACGACGAATCAGTTCATCCGTGAGAGAGGACTTGCCTGCACCGCCCGTGCCGGTGATTCCCAGCACCGGGACTTCAGCAGCAGCCTGCGCCTTGAGTTTCTCCAGGTCGAAATCACCCTGCTCCACCAGACTGATCACCCGGGAAAGCGCCCGACGGTCACCGCCGCGCAGCTTCATTAGCAATTCGTTGGCATCACCGCCCAGGGTCTGGCGGGTGCGCTCCAGCATGTCCTGGATCATGCCCGGCAGACCCAGTGCCTGACCGTCGTGCGGCGAGTAAATGCGGGTAACACCGTATGCCTGGAGCTCGCGAATTTCCTCGGGAATAATGACCCCGCCGCCACCGCCAAAGACGCGGATGTTGTCACCACCGCGCTCGCGCAGCAGATCAATCATGTACTTGAAATATTCGACATGACCGCCCTGGTAGGAGGAAATGGCAATACCATGAGCATCTTCCTGCAACGCCGTAGTCACTACTTCATCGACAGAGCGGTTATGCCCCAGATGAATAACCTCGGCGCCCATCTGCTGCAGCAGACGCCGCATGATGTTGATGGAGGCGTCATGGCCATCAAAAAGCGAAGCGGCCGTAACGAAACGCAACGGCTGTTCGTCCGTGTCAGGCACGGAAATCTGGCTTTCACTTGCTGCTCTTTGACTCATGGGTACTGATCCAAAATAATGACCAAGCCGTCAATTTTAACGCTTATAGTGCGGCAGACCACCGGTAATTGAAATTGCCGTAATTTCGATTTCTTCATCGTCGCGGAATCTGCCACGGACTCATAGAATGCGACACTCAATATTGCGGAGAACAACATGAGCATCTGGTTCCGGACGCCCGACCTGGACACACTCAACGACAGCAACAAGGACACCATAAACGAACGCCTCGGCATTCGATTCACCAAAGTGGACGAGGGCAGTATTTCGGCCACCATGCCAGTGGATGCGCGCACACATCAGCCCTTCGGCATTCTGCATGGCGGCGCCTCGGTGGTGCTGGCAGAGACACTGGGCAGCGTGAGCGCGAATTTCTGCCTCAACCCCGAGACACATTACGCAGTGGGTCTCGACATCAATGCCAACCACCTGCGTTCGGTAAGCAATGGCCTGGTCACGGGAACCGCACGCCCCGTTCACCTGGGGCGCTCGACCCATGTGTGGAGCATAGAACTGCAGGATGAACAGGGCCGCCCCACCTGCATCAGCCGCCTGACCATGGCGCTGCTGGAACGTCCACAGCAATGGAACCCGACATGACGCTTCCGCCGACTCAGGATCTCGGACACGGCATCACCCTGATCGACAGCGGCATGCACCGACCCGGGCTGGCCGCTTGCTACATGATGGTCTCGGGCGAGGAAGCCGCCTTCATCGAAACCGGCACTACACACAGCGTGCCGGGCATGCTCAAGGCACTTGCCGCCGCCGGTCTCACAACGGAGCAGGTGCGCTACGTAATCCCGACCCATGTACATCTTGACCATGCGGGCGGTGTGGGCCTGTTGATGCGGGAATGCCCCAACGCCGAACTGGCCATCCACCCGCGCGGTGCGGCGCATATGATCGACCCGGCCAAACTCTATGCAGGCGCTACCGCCGTCTACGGCGAGGCCACCATGCAACGGGTCTACGGCGAAATACCTCCGGTAGACAAGGACCGGGTCGTGGTCCGGGAGGATGGGTCGAGTCTGTCCTTCGGCGATGGCCGCAACCTGATGTTTCTGGATACACCCGGCCATGCCAGACACCATTTCTGCGTTTATGATGAAACCAGTAACGGCTTTTTTACCGGCGATACCTTTGGCCTCTCCTATCGTGAATTTGATACCGACAACGGCCCCTTCATCATGGCCACCACCACGCCGGTACAGTTCGATCCTGAAGCCTGGATGAACTCGCTGGACCGCATGCTTGGCTATGAACCGGCGGTGATGTATCTCACGCATTACGGCAAGGTCGAGGACGTGCCGGCACTGGCGGCGCGCCTGAAAAAGGATATCCAGTACCATGTGAGCGTCGCGCGTGAATGTCATGCAAACGACGCGCGTCATGCATGCATCAGGGAACGGCTGATGGCGCATTACCTGGAGTTGTTGAGTCTGCATGGTTGCCGCTTGCCGCAGGAACAGATACGCAAATTGCTGGAGATGGACATCGAACTGAATACCCAGGGCCTTGAAGTCTGGCTCGACCGCCAGCAGCCGACTATCACAGGTTGAACATGCCCCTGCCCGAGATACCTTTCCTGGTCATCGGCCTGCTGACGGTTGGCAGTGGGCTGATATTCCTCTGGACTGATCGCAGCAACCGCGCCAGCCGGGCGCTGGCCTGGTGCCTGCTGGCGATTGGCTGCAATCTGCTCACTGATCGCAGCGATGACGGGGCCATGCCCTGGCAGGCCGTGGTTTTCACGCTGACGCTGGAATTTCTGGCCATTTATTTCGGTATCGAATGGGGGCGGTTGATCGGACAAACCGCCTCAACGGGACCGCGGCGCGCCGCCAATATCCTGTTCCGGTTTTCCCAGTTGCTGGCCATCATCTACTGGCTGATGTCGCTAGGTTATCTGGCCATTTTCCCGGAAGACGCCACCACCGACGCGGAAGGCTTTATCCGCGCCCGGGCCGGCGAAGCGGCCGTGTTCATTCCCATTCTGGGCACCAGCATGCTGCTGTCCGCCATTGCCATTGGCATCCTGCTGATCGCCCGCATTGACCGGGCGGAAGTCCCGCGCCTGCGCGCCCTGTTCTTCGCCGCCCCCTTTCTGACCGCCGCCCTGGTCATCAATACCGAATGGGTACCGGTCACCATAGCCATGGGCCTGCTGATCTTTCTGTCCGGCTCGGTGCGCTATCTCATCCTGCAAAGCCGTCGCGGCCAGTTCATGCGCCAGTTCCTGTCACCGGAAGTGGCCCGCATCGTGCAGCAGGAGGGTCTGGACCGCGCCCTGCAACGCGAACGACGGGTGCTGAGCGCGGTAGCCTGTGACCTGCGCGGTTTTACCGCCTTTGCCCGTGAACGCGATTCGGGTGAAGTCATCGATATTCTGGAACGCTACTACGACGTAGTCGGAGAAGTGGCGGCCGCGCATGGCGGCACCATCAAGGATCATGCAGGCGACGGCGTGCTGATTCTGGTCGGCGCTCCGGTTGCCATCGAGGATCATGCGCGGCGCGCGGCGTTGCTTGGCCTGGAGCTCATGGACCGCACCCAGAAGCTGCTTGCGGAGCTTGCCCCGGAACTCGGCATGGGCATTGGCATCGCCACCGGCACCATGACGGTAGGCGCCATCAAGGGAGCCGGACGCCTGGAATACGTGGCGGTCGGTAATGCGGTCAATCTGGCCGCCCGCCTCTGTGACCGGGCCGAGAACGGTGAAGTACTGGCCGACCTGCGCACCTCCCAGCAACTGCAAGCCGAAGACGGCATCAGGACAGAAGAACGCCGCCCGGAACCGCTGAAAGGTTTCCCGCAGCCCATCCCCATCCAGGCCCTTTTTGCAGAGCATGCGCCCAGCTATTCAAAACCCCGGCGCAAACGCCGCTGGCGCGGCCTTGCTGCTAGGCGCAAGGCGCGCCGCGAAGCCAGACGCAATCGCCGCGAGGAACTCGGCAAGGAATAAAGGCTGCGGCCTTCTTCAGTCACCTAAAGCAGCTTGAGTCCCACCAGCACCAGCAGTGACAGCTCGACCAGGTAGGTCAGACCCGCGCCGATCATTTGCGGCATGCTGGCCGGCCGGGTGAGATAGCCGAAGCTGTACGCAACGCGTGTCAGCAGATAAACCGTACCAATGCCGCAAAGAATATTGGCATCGCCGCCATTGAGCTCGTAAAACAGCATCAGCAGGATCACCGGGATACCGTGTTCGAAGTTGTTGCCATGCGTGCGGATGGCCCGGCGCAGAGCTTCACGCTGTTGCGGCGAAGGATCGCGCGGCGTCTTGCCACGCACCCGGGTCGTGTTCATGGCAAGCAGCGTTATCAGGGCCAGTATCAGGGTGCCAAAGGCAATGGTGATCGGAAACATGGATATCTCCCGGTTTATGGATGTTTCTTATTTCGCCCCGGCTCCAGCCAGCGCTTTGTCGATAATTTCACGCAGATCCGAAGGTGTTTTATAGCTGCCGCCCGGCTTTCCCTCCATGGCATGCACCAGTTCCACGATTCGTGAGTTCACCGGCGTCGGCACACCCTGCTCGCGGCCAATACGCACAATCTCGCCGTTGAGCTGATCAATTTCAGTCAGATTGCCACGATCAATATCGGCCACCATGGACGGGTAGGATTCTTCGGTCCAGCCAGCCCGCAGACGGCCCCACCACCAGGCCAGCCAGCCTACGTGCAACAGCCGCCGTGCCAGCGGAAACGGCAGAAAGGTCGGCAGGCGGAAACGAATACTGGCGTGCTCCAGCACGGCCACGGCCTCATCCACCGAAGCCAGGAGCACGTGGTTGAGATCACGGTTGGTATATACCGCCTTGAAGCCACTGTGGGTAATGGTGCAGACCGCATTCTGCAGGCTGATGAGCAGACGCCCCCAGGCCACGGACTCGTCTTCCGCACGGTGCGCCATCATGCCGCTGTTGTCGAAAAGCTGCAGCAGGGTTTTGTCATCGGTATTGATATGCACTTCCGGCCGCGTGGTAATGCGCACATGCAAGGGTTCGTAAAGACGCGCATTGAACATGATGGTCATCTGCGCCACAGGCGTGTCCGGGAAGCGTTGACGCAACTGATGCGCCGCGCCAATGCCGTTCATGCAGGCGACCAGCGTCACGCCCTCGGGCAGCTTCTCCGGCAGCTGGTCCATAACGGCGGCCAGATCGGGGTACTTGACGCAGATAAACACATATTCAACGCCGTCCAGCTGTGGCTTGACCACAAGAGGTGGAGACGGGAATTCCATCGGCGGCCCCCCTGTCACGCGCTCCACTTTCATGGACCTGGCCGCCTCGTAATCGGCCAGCTCCACCTCGCGCACACAGCATTGCACCTTGTGCCGCGCCTTGCTTAGAAAGGCCGCCAGAATGGTCCCTACCGCCCCCGTGCCTATGATGAGATTCACGCTGTAGACTGCCCCTGTGCATACTCAACCGGTATCATTCCCACTAGCTTCCCTAAATCCAGCAGGAATGGCAATGCAGGACAGCATTCGCACCGAAATCGAAGCCGCCGCCTTCAGGCAACTGCTTGAGCATCTGGACAGTCGCAAGGATGTACAGAACATCGATCTGATGAAACTCGCCGGCTTTTGCCGCAACTGCCTGGCCAAGTGGTACATGGCCGCCGCCGCGGAAAAGGGCGAGGAAATCGATTACGACAGGGCCCGTGAAATCATTTACGGTATGCCCTATGAGGAATGGAAAGATAAATACCAGACTTGAGCTTGAACAATTCCCATGCGCTCATGACTATAATGCGGCTCCTATAAGGCCTTGTTACACAACACAGATATCACGGCAGAACCGGCGGTCTCGACTTGCAATCTAATTCCGAACATTCCCTGAAACCGGGAGAGGCACCCCAGGTACTGAGCGGCGCCGATTCACTCTTCCTGGATATCGAGACTCCCGAATGCTCCATGAACGTGGCGCTGCTGCTGATTCTGGCGCGCGGCGACGAGGCGGCGCTGGAACAACGTATTCGCGACATCATCAATGAGGACTCCGTTCTCATGCGGCGCTTGCAGAAGAAAATCCGGCCGGCGACGCTCAGTTTCAACTTTCCCGCCTGGATTCATGATGATGACTTCGACCCCGACAGGCATTTACAGATCCATCACCTGAATGCCGCTTCCGACAGCCGTGAATTCAATCAATTTGTGGCCGACCTTGTGCAACTGCCCCTGAGCCGCAGCAAACCGCTATGGGAAGTTCATCTGATCCGCGGATTGCAGGACGGAGAAACAGCTGTCATCGGCAAGGTCCATCACGCTCTGGCGGATGGCGTGACCGGCATCCAGATGGTGCTGAGTCTGGCCGGCATCAACAGCGCCCGTGTCAGACAGCTTGAAGAAGCAGGCAGCGATGCCGGTTCCGAAACACTGGCAGCCAAGCCGGTACAACTGAATCTGGCCAAACGCCTCCTGTTTTCCTTTCTGGGCAAACTTGCCCAGCATCTGTTTTTTCTGAACAAGTTCTACCTGCAACGCCGGCTGACCAACCCCTATACAGCACCCGTCACACGCTTCAACGGCATGCTCTGCGCGTCACGCAGCTATACGCACGGTCAGCTGCCTCTGGACAGGATTCGCGACATTTGTGCGGCCCAGGACTGTTCACGCAACGAGGTTTTTCTGGCTGTCATCTCCGGTGCGCTTCGCCAGTATCTGCTTGAACACGACGAATTGCCTGATCGTTCGTTGTATACCGGCCTGCCCATGGCCATTATCGGTGATGAAAAACGCCCCGGCTCTGCCAACCAGCTGACTTTCTACCGAAGTTCACTGGCGACCACGGTTGAAGACCCGGTCAAACGCCTGGCCACCATAAAGTCCCGCCTGCACCGCTCAGCCAACAGGGCGCGGGAAAAGTGGAACCGGCGCCTGCTGGAACGCATGACGCTATTGCCGCCGACCACCATCCGATCGCTGGCAAGCATGTACATGAAGATGCTGTCCAGGAACATGGTTCGCCCCAATGCGAATATTATTTCCACCCTCATTCCCGGGCCTGGCAGAACCGCGCATATCAGCGGACGCGAGGTCGTAGGCATGCACCCTGTCAGTGTGAATCACCATGGCGGCGGTCTGTTCATCTCGGCAGTGCGATACCGCAGCGACCTGCATTTCGGCATCATCGCTGACCAGAAACAGTTACCGGACCCCGATCATTTCGCCGACCTCATGCAGGAAGCACTGACTGAGCTATACCAGCTTTCCAAAAAAAAACCCGGGCCATGCAGCAGTTAACCGCCTTCGATGCACAGTTCCTCGGACTGGAAACCCCCGAATGCCCGTTGAACATGGGGCTGCTGATCATGCTGGAAGGCCCCAGTTCCGAAGACAGCATCCGCGAGTTGCTGACCCAGCTGAAGATCGGCGCCCTGCGTAATGAACGTCATCATCAGCGACTGTGGTATAGCCATTTAATTCACGACTATCCCTACTGGCTGAATGACGGCCGGATGGACGTGGAAAAACACATCACCCACCATGTACTTGAGTCACCGGGCAACACCCGGCAGCTGCACGCATTGGCGGAAAAGTTGTTCCCCCGGCCCATGGATCGCACTGAACCCCTGTGGGAGTTCCATCTCATCGACGGACTGGAAAACGGCCAACATGCGCTGATTCTGAAACTTCATCACGCCTGCGCCGACGGCCTCAACGCCGTCAAGATGTTTGCCCGCACAGTGGAGGAAACCGGCTCAGTCGAACCCATCTGGCCGCCACGTCCCACGCCCGGCGTGGCCGAGGGTCTCTGGCTCAGCCTGAAGGGATTGCTGCAACATCCCATACGCCTGCTCTATAACCTTGTTGCCATCAGCCTGGTCTGGCTGTTCCTGCAACTCTACCGGGGCAAGCCAAGCGGCAAACGCGCGCCCCAGGCCTCGCGTTTTACCGGCCCCATATCTGGCCGGCGCAGCTACGCTACGCTGGACATTTCACTCAAGGATATCCGGCGAATCAACCGCCGATATGGCTCTTCGGAGAATGAAGTCCTGATGTCGATATATTCCGGCGCGTTGCGCCGCTACCTGCTGGAAAAAGGCGAGCTCCCGGAACGCTCCATGCACGCGAACATGCCCATCTCCACCATGTTCAGCGAATCCCAGGAAACTGCCGCCAATCAGGCCAACATCACGCGTGTCACCCTGGGTACGCGCATAGACGATCCGGTCAAACGGCTGGAAGCGATGAAACAGCGCTGTGCCCGCGCCCTGAAGCGGCAACTGCCGCCGAAATGGGAACGGGCGAAAATTCTGTGGCTGAACGCTTCTGTGCGCCTGGTGGATCTGGCCGCCCGGGCCGGCCTGCGGCTGATGAATTCCGGACGCATCCTGGCCACCGCCAGCGCCATCACCACCTATATGCCCGGGCCGGTGCGACAGGTCAGTGTGGCCGGCTACCGCATACTGGCCGCTTATCCCATGAACATCATCTATCACGGTATCGGCCTTTCGATATCAGCCATGCGCTATGCCGGCAATGCCCACATAGGTATAGCTGCCGACGCCCGCATGCTGCCGGATCCGGAAAAACTGGGCGCCTATATACAGTCAGAATTTGACGCACTGCTGGAGCGCGCCAACGCCGCATGACCGCTCAGGGTTTGCGCTTGAGCACTTCTCCACGCGGCTGACCGAAACTGATCCGCATGGCCTGCCAGCGGGTGCCATGCTGCAACTGCACCAGTTCCCTGAGCATCAACAACGTCAGACCCCAGATACGGCAACCCTCATAAAAATAGCAGGGCATTTCCCATGTCATGCGCCCTGTATTCCAGTGCATCAATTCACGATTGGCGGCATCGGCGAAATAACTCAGCGGCACCTGGATCACCTTGACCGCCTCATCACCCAGCGTCAGATCCAGCTCGGACTGCAGGCGGAAGATGTAGGGGGTCACGATCATGGGCCGCCAGTGTTCATGCTTGCGTGTCACCACATCCGATAAACGCCCTATGAAGCTGTCGGCTGCAACCTGCAAACCGATTTCCTCGGCCGTTTCCCTGATAGCCGTATCCAGCGGGTTCATGTCGGGCGGAGACATGCGGCCACCGGGGAAAGACATATCTCCCGACCAGGGATCACCCGGACGTTTGGCCCGGCGCATCAGCAGCACGCGCGCACCTTCGCGTTCATTTTCATCGAGCAACACGGCAACGCCGCAGCGGGTCATCCAGCGCCTTCCGGGCACACGCCTGGGCCTGAATTGCGCCAGTTTTTTTGTCGTTGTTGAAAGTGTGCTCATGCACAGGAGTGTGGC
The DNA here is from genome assembly GCA_913055805.1 of uncultured Salinisphaerales bacterium. GTDB lineage: Bacteria > Pseudomonadota > Gammaproteobacteria > Nevskiales > CAJXLF01 > CAJXLF01. The sequence goes on along the minus strand of CAJXLF010000001.1, from coordinate 272,657 downwards.
ACACTGCCGGAAAGTGGCCAACGCTGGAGTGGGGAGATGGCTGTTCCTGAGCTTTTTCAGTTCAGCTTTTCACATTACAACGAGAAAGTACGTTGGGCACTGGATTACAAGTCCATCCCCCATTACCGCCATTCACTTCTGCCGGGGACGCACATCCCGCAGGTGATCTGGATGAGTGGACAGAAACAGCTGCCGGTACTGCGGGATGGCCAGAAATTCATCGCCGGCTCGGGCGAGATCATCGATCACCTCGAACAACGTTACCCAAAACGCAGCCTGTACCCCCGCAGTCTGCACGCCCGCAAAAGGGCGCTGGAAATCCAGGCGTGGTTCGACGGACAAGTTGGCGCACATGTACGGCGCGCGCTGTTTCACCAGATCCTGCCCGCACACCGGTTTTCCGCGGCTGCCTTCAGCCAGGGTTTTTCCCGTCCGGTACGGACTGCTTATCGTCTGATGTTTCCCGGCCTGGTGCCGATCCTGAAACTGGATATGCGTATCACCCGCAAGGGCTATGAAGCCGGCCTGACCCGCACAGAGGAAGCGCTGGATTTTATCGCCGAACAAACGGCAGCCGAAGGCTATATGGTGGGTGACAAGTTTTCCGTAGCCGACCTGACAGCTGCTTCGCTGGTCATGCCGACCTGCTTTCCGCCGGAATTACCGTTCAACATCGACCCGCCCTACCCGACGGAAATGGATGACTGGCTCAGCCGTTGGCGGGATCATCCCGGCACCGCCTGGATACGCCGCATGTACTACCGGCACCGGGGCAGTTCAGCGGAGCTGACGCCCTGACCAGACGGATTCGCCGCCACCCCAACGGATGCGCGGCGGGGCCATGATCTGCTAGCATGCGCAGTTCCTTACAGCCGGCAAACGCTGGCACATCAACAGACGACCATGAATTACGAAACCGACAATCTGCGCATCAAGGGTATACAGGAAGTGGCCTCACCGGAAACGGTGACCCGGGAACTTCCCATTACAGAAGAAGCTGCCAGAACCACTTTTGAAACCCGCCAGCAAATCAAGGACATCATGCACAACCGTGATGACCGCCTGCTGTGCGTGGTGGGTCCCTGCTCCATCCATGATCCCAGGGCGGCGCTGGAATACGCTGAGCGCCTGCAGAGCATTCGTGAAGAATTGTCTGATCGCCTGCTGATTGTGATGCGTGTGTATTTCGAAAAGCCCCGTACCACTGTCGGCTGGAAAGGTTTGATCAACGATCCTGACCTGAACGACACCTATCAAATCAACAAGGGCCTGCGCACGGCGCGCAAACTGCTGCTGGATCTGAATTCCCGGGGCATGCCCGCCGGCGTGGAATTCCTGGATCTGATTTCTCCGCAGTTCATCTCGGACCTGGTGGCCTGGGGCGCAATCGGCGCGCGTACCACTGAAAGTCAGAGTCACCGCGAACTGGCTTCCGGCCTCTCCTGTCCGGTCGGCTTCAAGAACGGCACCGGCGGCAATATCAAAATCGCCGTGGATGCCGTGGGCGCCGCCATTCGCCCGCATCATTTCATGTCGGTCACCAAACAGGGCCACGTCGCCATCTTTTCCACGCAGGGCAACGAAGATGCCCACATCATCCTGCGTGGCGGCAGCCGCGGCACCAACTATGATGCCGAGAGCGTGGCCGAGGCCTGCGAATTACTGGAAAAGGCCGAGCTGCGCCCCCAGGTCATGGTCGACTTCAGCCATGCCAACAGTAACAAGGAACACAGGCGCCAGATCGAGGTTGGCCGCGACATCGCCGCCCAGATCGCCGGTGGCTCAAACAGCGTGTTCGGCGTTATGATCGAAAGCCACCTTGTCGAAGGGCGCCAGGATGTCATTCCGGAGAAGCCCCTGACCTACGGCCAGAGTATCACCGATGCCTGCCTGGGCTGGGACGATACCGAAGTGATCCTGCGTGAACTGGCAGATGCCGTCGCCACCCGCCGCAGCGAGGACCGCAAGGCCTCCTGAAGCAGGGCACAAGGCACAAAAAAGCCCGGTCACTAACCGGGCTTTTTATTACCACCTCAGATAGCTGCCTCAGGCACCCACGTACATTGCCTCGATCTGGTCAGCATATTTCTCGTTGATGATCCGGCGTTTGAGCTTCATGGTCGGAGTCAATTCGCCGGTTTCCGGAGTCAACGCTTCGGGCAGCAGTGTCCAGTGCTTGATGGTCTGCACCCGGGCCAGCTGACCATTGATACGATTCACTTCGGCTTCGATGTGCTGGCGGAATTTCTCGCATTGGCTGGCTTCGCGCAGATTGCCGGCGGAACTGCCCAGAGTCTCGGCTGCGCTCGCCAGCGACTCCTCATCCAGCACCAGCAGCGCGGTGAGATATTTGCGGCGGTCACCGATCACCACGGCCTGATCGACCAACGGAATACTCTTGAGTTGTCCTTCCACCATCTGCGGGGCAATGTTCTCGCCACCCGCGGTAATGATCAGTTCTTTCTTACGGTCCGTAATCTGCAGGAAGCCATCGGCATCAATAGTGCCGATATCTCCGCTATGCAACCAACCGTCGGCATCGATGGTTTCAGCCGTGGCTTGCTCGTTCTTGTAATAGCCGGAGAAAACATGCCCGCCGCGCATGAGCACCTCACCATCTTCGGCAATTTTCAGCTCAGCTCCCTTGAGGGCCACACCGGCCTTGCCGGGTTTGGCCATACCCGGATAGGAAGCCGTTGCCGGCCCCGAGGATTCGCTCATGCCATAGACTTCGTATAGCGGAATACCAACGCTGGCAAAGTAATCCAGGGTATCCGGTGCGATCGGCGCAGCGCCGGTGAACTGCAGAATGCAGCGATCCAGACCCAGTTTCTGCCGTGCCTTGCCCAGCAGCTTTTCAGTGACCAGACGGGACATCAATGGCGATTTTGTGCCCGCCTGCACAGCGGCGCTGTGAATGGCGCCATGCTTCTTGGCCCAGGCGATCAGTTTCTTCTGCGTAGGACTGGCCTGAGCGCCAATCGCCAGCATTTTCGCCTGGATCTTTTCCCACACACGCGGCACGCCCAGGAAGAAATGCGGCCGTACTTCCGGCAGATTATCTCCGAGCTGGTCAATGCTTTCCGCGAACCAGACGGTACCGCCCAGCACCATGGGCACGAACACCGTCATACCCTGCTCGGCCACATGGCAGAGCGGCAGGTAGCTGATGAGGTCAAATCCTGCCCTGGACTCCTGCGGCAACTTGCCGCCAAAGGCCTGACGCAACACCGGCGCAAGCTGATCCAGCATCTGCTTGGCCGTCCAGGTCACATTACGATGCGTCAGCATCACCGCCTTGGGATTACCGGTCGTGCCGGATGTATAAATAAGACCGGCCACATCGTCGGCCTTGAACTTCGCCGCCCGCGCCTTGAGCTCTTCGACCGGCACCTTGTCTGCCAGATCCAGGAACTCCTCCCAGGAATAGACATCATCGTCGGGATGGTGCCCAAACATCATGACAATGGCCTTGAGTCTGGGCAGGCGCTCGCGAATCTCCAGGAATTTCTGCAGATGCTCGCGATTCTCGACCACGGCCACGGTGGCTTCGCAATGATCAGAGATGTAATGGCATTGTTCGGCAGAACTGGTGGTATAGATACCGGCAGGCCAGCCGCCCGCATAACCAGCCCCCATCATGGCGATCACCCACTGCGGACAGTTGTAGCCAATAATGCTCACCCCATCACCGGGCGCGACGCCCAGGGCCATGAAGGCGCGACCCGCCCGCTCGGTCAGGTCGCCATATTCGCGCCAGCTGATCGCCTCCCATTGCCCATGGGTCTTGTATTTCATGGCCGGCATGCTGGCAAAGTTATTCACCGCAGACTCGAACATCTGGACGACCGTTTCGCTCATGACTCTCCTCGCTGTATAACCGGGACCTGTGGGTCCTTTTGCGTGCAAGACGCGTATTGTACCGGCAAGAATTTGCTTCGCACCACGGCAAGGCCTTGTAAGCCATGGATTACAGAAACTATAAGGTGCCACCGACATCTTCCGGCTGCCTCAGTGTCTATGATGTCTACAAGAGATAAGCCGCTTGTCTCCTGCCCAAGCCATTTCACAACCAGGTGCGCAGATGCCCCAGTTTGAATTACAAAGGCGCCAATTTATCTCTGCCCTGGGCGCCGGCGCCGCACTTCCACTGTTCAGCTGGCCGCTCAGCAGTGCGGCCGAATCAGTGGTCAACAGTCTGGGAGAATCCGTCAGCGTCGATGTGGCGCCGGAAATCCACCTGCTCAAGCGCTGCAGTTTCGGCCTCACCCCCGAGAGCGTAGCGCGCATTCGGCAGATCGGCCGCGCAGCCTATATTGAAGAGCAGCTGAACTGGCAGGCCTTTGATGATTCCGCGGTCAACAACCATGTGCAGACCCAGCACCCACAAACAGCCCTGACCGACTGCAAGCTGCTGGTAGCAGAACCGATGGCCACCGGCAATGCCCTGATCGACGCACGCTTGGTGCGCGCGGTGCACAGCAAGGCCCAGTTGCACGAAATGATGGTCGAATTCTGGACCGATCATTTCAATATCAATCTGCTGCACTCCGACTACGTCAAGAAACTCAAGATCAAGGATGACCGCGACGTGATCCGCCACCATGCCCTGGGCTCGTTCCGCGACCTGCTGGGCGCCTCCATGCTGAGCCCGGCCATGCTCATCTATCTGGATAACAGCAACAGCATTGCCAAAACACCCGTTGATAACTACGCCCGGGAATTGCTCGAACTGCATACCCTGGGCGTGGATGGCGGCTATACCGAGCAGGATGTAAAAGAGGTGGCCCGCTGCCTCACCGGATGGAGTGTGGCGGTGGACCCGAAGGCCTGGAGCTGCGGCTACGATGCCGGCTTCCAGTATTACGATTTCCTGCATGACCAGGGCAGCAAAACGGTACTGGGTCACAACATTCCTGCCGGTGGCGGCATGCAGGACGGACTGCTGCTGCGCGACATTCTGGTGGCCCATCCGTCTACCGCAAAATTCATCGCTGGCAAGCTGTGCCGCTTCTTTATTTCGGAAACCCCAAGCGCATCCACCGTGAATGCCGTGGCGGCCGCTTATGGCGCGGATGGCGACATCAAGGGCATGCTGCGCGCACTGCTGAACTCCGCCGAGTTCAACAGCGCCCGCGGCAATCTTTATCGCCGGCCTTTTCATTTCGTGGCGGCGGCGCTGCGCAGCCTGCAGCTCCCCGCAGGACACAGCCTGCAGGCGGCGGCGCGCTACACCACGGAAATTTCGGGGCATGGCTGCTATCAATGGGTGACTCCGGATGGCTATCCCTGGCAGGCCGCCTACTGGCACACGCCCTACGGCGCCATCACCCGCTGGATGTTCTCCATGCTTAGCGGCATTAATCTGATTCAGGATGGCAGCCTGATGAACCTCGCGCCGGTAATGAATACAAGCACGGTCAACGGCGTGGTTGCCGGCCTTTCGGAACAGATCCTGGGTCACAGCCTGCCCGACAACCAACACCAGGCGCTGAGCAGTTTTGTCAGTCAGGGACAGAATCCCGACGCACCCGCCAACCTGCAGCAACGCGTTATCGCAGCCGCCTATACCGTGGCCCTGCTGCTCAGCTCCGCCCACTTCCAGGCCAACTAGAGGATGGCAGCCATGGACCGACGCGCATTACTTACCGGGCTGGGTGTTGCCGCTTTTGCGGCTTCGCAACAGGCAGCCGCCAATCTCAACCGCGATCGTCTGGTTGTGATTTTCCTGCGCGGCGGAGCCGATGCACTGAGCATACTGCCACCGCTACAGGAGTCCGAATACTATCGGTTACGTCCCAGACTGGCGCTGCCGGCTCCCGGCCAGGCCAATGGCGCCATCAACCTTGATGGTCAGTTCGGTCTGCATCCGCAGCTGGCGCCACTCAAGCCTCTGTATGACGCCGGCATACTGGGTTTCATTCATGCCACCGGCCTGGATATCGATTCACGCTCGCACTTCGAAATGCAGCGACTGATAGAACTGGGCGGCACCTCAGGCGGCATCCAGCATGGCTGGCTGGGTCGCCATCTGCAGAACCTCAATGACAACCCCTCGCCGCTGCGAGCCGTGAGTCTCAATCCAGGCCTGCCGAAATCCATGCGTGGCGATCCCACGGTGGCTGCACTGCCTGTGCTCAATATCGTGCAGGGACTCGGCGGTATGGCGCCTGGCTACTATGACGTGCTTGAGGCATTGCAAGGCAGTGCTTCGCCGCTTGGTTTCCCGGCCACGGGCGCAAGTGCCCTGGACCTGATGAATGCGCTGGAAAGCGCGCAGGGCTGGAACGTTGCCAGCAATGCCACCTATCCCGACACCGAAATGGGCAACTCCCTCAAACAGCTCGCACAACTGATCAAGGCCGACATGGGCACTGAAGTTGCCCATCTGGACGACAGCACCTGGGATACCCATCAACGCCAGAGCACAACCCTGCCCGCCATGCTGTCGAACCTGGCCCACTCATTACTGGCCTTCCACAATGACCTGGGCGCCTTGATGTCGAGCACGACTGTCATCGTCATGACCGAGTTCGGCCGCAGGTTGGTGGAAAACGGTGACGGCACCGCTCACGGCAGCGGCGGCTGCATGCTGGCTATGGGCGCCGGTGTGAACGGTGGACAGGTACATGGACAGTGGCCGGGTCTCGCCCCGGCCGATCTGGACGACGGCGACCTGCGCATCACCACCGATTATCGTCAGGTGCTATCCGACTATCTGCAACTGCGACGCGGCGAAACCTCTATGGATTCAGTCTTCCCCGGCTTCCAGCCTGGCCAATCCAGCGGACTGTTCCAGGCAGCCTGACGATTGGCTTAACCGGTTTCCGCCACATCACCCATGAAGAAACGGATGACGTCGATGTAGTCGATCACCAGTGAGGCTGAGTTGGTCAGCATCAGCACCCATAGCCAGGTGGCAACGGCGCCTGCAGGAAACGCCTTTCGCCGGCGGAACAGGTAGATCACCAGCGGCGTCCACCAGATCACATGCGACAAACCCAGCAGGCGGACGTAGCCGTACATCTCGTACATCAGCGACATGGTAATGCCGTTGCAGATCCATACCGCCAGCACAACCCGGCCTTCGGTACTGCGCAGAAAAAACAACGCGGCCGTATTGAGCAGCATCATCCAGTAGATCCAGGCCTGCAACCACATCGGCAACTCGATAAAACGTGTGAACAAATTGTCCTGCATCATTTCAGCAATCATGCTTTTCTCCCTGTGTATTTCGTGACGCTCATCTGTAAGGACCGCGCAAAGCCCGGACACATTGCTCAAGACGACTGGCCGTGGCGTTCTCAGGGGCGATTTCATCACCGACAATTATGCGAATGCGGGCACGGAAACGCCGGGGCAGTCCCTTGAGCGCCTGCCCACGGTAGCGGCTGAACCAGCTGCCCCAGACACCACGCAATGCCATGGGATAGACCGGCACCGGATTGCGCGCCAGTATTCGCTCAATGCCGGAACGAAAGGCCTGTATCTCACCATCAAAGGTAATGCTGCCTTCCGGATAAATAACCACCAGGTGTCCTTCATCAAGCTCCGCGGCAATCCGCCGATAGGCTTCTTCCAGCATGGCCGGATCCTCTTTGGCAGGCGCGATGGCTATGGCCTTGACGGCCTTGAAGAACAAATGCACCAGAGGCAACTTGAAAATCTTGTGATACATGACAAAGCGCGCCGGCCGCGGCAGGGAGGCGCCGATAATGAGCGGATCCATGAAGCTGACATGGTTGCAGACCAGCACCGCCGGCCCATCCAGCGGCACCTTGTGCACGCCCTCGGTTTGTATGCGGTACATGACGCGCGTCAGCACCCATAACAGCAGACGGATAAAAAACTCCGGAGCCTGTTTGTAGATATACAGCGCGACCGCCACATTACCCAGCGCCAGAATGAATTGCCGGCGCTGCAGACCGAGGCCCAGCCGTTCCAGCCCCAGATCAATGCTGAGCAGCAACAGCACCATCAAGGCGGAAAGTATGAGCGTCAGCGCCGCCAGCCAACCCAGGGCCTGGTGCCGCATATTCTGTTGTGCAAAGGCATAGAGCGGCACCACGAACAACCCTCCGCCCAGGCCGACCCCGGCCAGGCTGGCATAGCGCCAGAAAACGCTGCCGCCCTCTGTATCATTGAGCTGCCAGACAAAAAAGCTCATCAGCAGAGTTCCCAGAGGAGCAAAGCCCAACTCCACACGCCCACCGACCAGCTGCACACACAATAAAGCGCCGACCACAATGCCCATCAGGGCAGCTGCCAGTTCGGGCAGGGCGTGCACTGTCCCCAGTGTCAGAAACAGCGCGGCAAAGCCCCAGAACCAGGCCACACCCAGGGCCGACAAGGCCACACTGCGCTCTATTTGGATTCTACCCAGATACATAACTCTTCCGGATTCCCCGCTCTCATATTAACCGCGGATGACGGCAGACAGTAGCCAACAGCTTGTGTATGCTGCGCGCTCGCTTGCCCTGAATACACGCACCATGTCGAATAGCAGCACCCAGAACCGCACTGCCCTGCTGGCGGGCGCTACCGGCGCAGTCGGCCGCCATCTGCTGGCGAAATTACTGGCAGATGATCGATACACGGAAGTGCATGTTCTCAGCAGACGGCCTATCGCTGCTGCCGAAAGCAAACTCCATGTGCACGAAATCGATTTCGAACGTCTCGACAAATACGCGGCCCTGTTCGATGTTGACGATGTCTTCTGCTGTCTGGGCACCACCATGAAGCAGGCAGGCAGCCGCGAAGCTTTCAGGCGCGTGGATCACGACTACGTCGTACGCCTGGCGCAGCTCGCCAATGAAGGCGGCGCCCAACGCTTTCTGATGATCTCGGCGGTTGGCGCCCACCCCAAGTCGATGTTTTTCTATAGCCGGGTCAAGGGTGAAACAGAGCAGGAAGTGATGGCGGCGGGTCCGCACATCGTGCATATCCTGCGGCCATCCCTGTTGCTGGGTGAACGCAAGGAACATCGCCCGGGAGAGGAAATCAGCAAGCAGATCATGCCGCTGTTCAACCCGCTACTCGGCGGCCCCCTGAAAAAGTACCGGGGTATCCAGGCTGAGGCAGTTGCACAGAAACTGCTGGACCTGGCCCTGCACGGCGGCAGCGGCCAGCAGGTACATCACTGTTTCTGACTGAAAGCAGTCAAAAAAAGACCCGGCATCGCCGGGTCTTTTCGTTTGCGGCGCAGCTTATTCTTCAACTGTAATCGTGATGGTTTCCGAAACCAGCGGTGGATCATGCGGCACATGACTGCCGTCACCCAGCAGCAGTTGCAGGCTGTGCTCGCCTGGCGTCAGCTCCAGCTCGACCTCGGTCTGACCCTTGCCGAAATGGATGTGGTTTTCGTCTGCGGGTATCGGCTGATCCAGCGGCGGCAGCTCTTCCAGATCCACCAGCAGATGATGATGCCCGGTATTCGGCTCCATGGTGCCGGCGGGTGCGACCTGCATGCCTTCAATACCGAATTTCACCGTCACCGGGCTGGTCACGACTGCGCCATCCTCAGGTGAAATGATGAACACCGAAGCAGCCGTCTCTTCCTCGACCGAGCCGTGCATCATATCGGCCGCCTCTTCCGTCATGACCTCGGCCTCCTCGGCCATGTCTTCTGCAGCCTGTCCGGCGCTTTGCATCATGGAGGTTTCGTCAGCGGTTTCGTTTGCCGGTTCTTCCTGACTGCAGGCCATAAGGCCGGCCAGCAGCAATGTCAGCAAAACCGGAAATCTAATCAAGTTCATGATTGCATCCTTGTGATTTACACAGACAGATTTAGCGTAGATACGACGTAACAACATAGCATTACTGATATGACAGCCCCATTACTGATATGACAGCCCGATGAAGTCATCTACTCCCGGAACCGTTCAACCAGCATAGCGAAATTGCAGGGCCGTGTACGTCGATCAAGCTGGCTGAGCAGAATTCGCTCCCAGGCGGTGACGCAGGCACCGGTCGAACCTGGCAGGCAGAAAATCAGCGTGCCATTGGCAATGCCGGCACAGGCCCGCGACTGAATCGTGGCGGCGCCGATATCCTCAAATGAAACCTGCCGGAACAGCTCGCCAAAACCGTCAATCGGGCGATCGAACAAGGGCTGCAGGGCCTCGGGCGTAATATCCCGGCCGGTAATACCGGTACCGCCGGTGGTGATCACCACATTCACGTTTTCGTCAGCGATCCACTGCGAAACCACCGCCCGCAGCTCATACCGATCATCCGGCACAATGCGGCGACCGGCCAGCTTGTGCCCGGCTTCACCGACGCATTCACACAACAGATTACCGGACTTGTCGTCCTGCTCGGTACGCGAATCCGACACCGTGAGCACGGCGATATGCAGGGGCATGAATTGGACTTCGTTCATGCCACTATCTTAGCGGGTATTCGGTATCCATAGTGGCTGCGCTACCATAGGCCTCCGCTCCATGAACCGCGCAAAAAGGGCACAGCATGTCGAAAACCCTGTTTGAGAAAATCATCGACCGTGAAATTCCCGGCGACATCATTCACGAAGACGAACACTGCATCGCCTTCCGCGACATCAATCCCGGCGCGCCGATGCATGTACTGGTAGTTCCGCGCAAACCCATCCCCAAGCTGGTGGACGCCACACCGGAAGACCAGCAGCTACTGGGCCACCTGATGCTGACCTGCAGCAAGATCGCCGAACAGGAAGGCCATGGTGACGCCTTCCGCGTCGCCATCAACAACGGCGCCGGTGCCGGCCAGAGCGTCTTCCACCTCCACCTCCACGTCCTCGGTGGCCGCGCAATGAAATGGCCGCCGGGGTGAACCATTCGAGGCGAGGAGCAGGGGCCCCACGCAGTGGGGATGTGACCGCCGGCGGATGGCCATTGCTAGCCTGGCTCAATGCCAGGCGCAGCAATTTAACCCGAGGCGAGGAGCAGGGGCCCCGCAAGGCGGGGATAGCTGCCCGAGGTGAAGAGCAGGACCCCAACTATGTTGGGATGTGACCGCCGGTGGACAGCAAAGTCGCCTAGCACCTGACAGCTATTCGTCCCGCCGAGGGTCGGATCCCACCTCACGGCGGGGCCCTCCTCCGCCTCTCGGGACGATACCGCCGGCGGGGGGACACCGTAAACCTCGCTCAATGCGAGGTGAAACGGTTAACCATTCGAGGCGAGGAGCAGGGGCCCCACGCAGTGGGGATGTGACCGCCGGCGGATGGCCATCGCAAACCCTGCCCAATGCAGGGTGAAGCGATTACCCCCACTGCCAGATGAACTACCGGCCTATTCAGCCACCTCACCCAGAAACGCCAGATAATCATTAGCCGCCTGCTTCGGCACTTCCAGCATCGGCAGATGCCCGATGCCTTCCATCACGATCAACTGCGAGTTCGGCATGAGTCCATCGAGAATTTCGGCGCCTGACACATCCAGCGCACGATCTTCTGTGCCCCACACGATGAGTGTGGGTGCCTGAACCGTAGCGGCCTTGGGATTGATGTCCATCGAATTGGCCAGTGTCTCGAAGATGCGGGAATGCAGTTCAAAGTCATTCACTGCACGCTCGGACAAAACGCGCTTGCCGCTATAGGGGATGAAGGGCGGCTTTTCCATCACCAGATCCAGAATATTCTGGAACTCGCCCGGTTCGCGGGCCACCAAAAGGGATTTGCCGGTTTCCTTGTATTCGGCAATCAGCTTGCTGTCCCTGGCCCCGGACACACCGCCCGGCGCAACCAGCCAGGCGCTGGCCACTTCCTGCGGATAGGTCGCAGCATAAACGGCCGCAATGGCGCCACCCATGGAACTGCCCCCGATATGGAAGCGCTCGAGCCCCATAGCCTGCAAGATACCGTGCAGACGCAGCACCTGGGAATCCACGTCATAACTGACGTCCATCAGGCGCTCGCTGTCGCCGAAGCCCGGCAGATCGGGGATGACGACATGGTAGTTGTCGGTCAGGTAACCCGCCGCGCGGGTGAAATTATCCTTGTCGGCGCCGAAGCCATGGATCAGCACGATGCTTTCCACGTCTTCACCCCGTGGCCCGCCCTCCAGGTAGACAATTTCGACTGCCCCTACCTGCATGCTCTTGGTTTCCAGGCCATTGCGGGCACGCTCAAGGCTCAGGCCCACGCTTGCCGAGGTATGCGGAAACAGGAAATCGAAGGCGACTAACGCCGCCACCAGTACCAGCACAACGATGAACAGCTTGCGCATTCTTTATCTCCCTTTTATTGCCTGGGGTGTCGCCAGTTTTTCGGCGACAGAAGTAATGATGGTCAGGCAGTTTTCAACCACCTTTTCACGGGGCTCACTGTAACCGCTGAGCAGCCAGCGCATGGCTACGTGGATATGGGCACCGACCACGGCCGTGGATAACAGGCCGGCATCGAGCACCGAGTCTTTTCGCGGTGCGAACCGGGTTTCGATAATGCCGCGGATGATTTCCGCGAATTCGTACACACCCCGCCGATACAGACGCTCCATGTCGTGGGTGGTGCCGTATACCTCGATAATGAGTATGCGTGCTCCCCAGGGATCGTCCTGCAAAATGCTGAAGTAGCGCTGCAGCGCCCGGCGGGTAATATCTTCAATATTGTTGAGCGGCCCCTGGGTGATTTCGCTGACCAGGGCCTCACGCAAGGAATCCAGTTCACGGTCATAGACCGCGTTGAACATTTCCTCCAGGTTCTTGAAGGATTCATAGAAATAGCGCTCGGTGAGCCCCGCTTCCGTGCAGATCTGCTTTACGGTAGCCGCCTGAATGCCCTGGCCGCCAAACACCTTCTTGCCCGCCAGCATCAGCTTTTCACGCCGTTCACTGCGGCGCTGCTCGGCGCTGATACCGCCGTACTGGCGTCTGGGCCTGGCTGTGCGTTTGGGGGCAGTTGCTGTACTCATATTTAGATATTGACATGAAGCATTGTCAGATGTAAAGTGACACGCATCATTGTCAGATAAAACATCGGAGACAGCCATGACTGCCACCGCTATTACGGCGCATCAGCCGGATACCGAAGTCGCCATCGTCGGCACCGGCTTTGCCGGCCTGGGCATGGCCATTAACCTGCAAAAGGCCGGCAAGGAAGATTTCATTATCTTCGAACGCGAAGCCGACGTGGGCGGCACCTGGTGGGTCAACAACTACCCTGGCTGCGCCTGCGACGTACAGTCACACCTCTACTCCTTCTCCTTCGAGCCCAACCCCAACTGGTCACGCATGTTCTCGCCTCAAGCGGAAATTCAGCGTTATCTGGCTGGCTGTGCAGACAAGTACCAGCTGCGTTCGAAGATCCGCTTCAATACCACGGTGGTCGGCGCCCGTTTCGATGACGCCAGCCAGCTGTGGGAAGTCAAACTCGAAAACGGGAAATCCGTTACCGCGCGCATACTGGTTTCGGCCATGGGCCCGCTGGATCGTCCGTCCATACCGGAAATCAAGGGCATCGACAGCTTCAAGGGCAAGACCTTCCACTCCCAGCAGTGGGATCATGACTATGACCTGAAGGGCAAGAAGGTAGCCGTCATTGGCACCGGCGCCAGCGCCATTCAGTTCGTGCCGCAAATCGCCAATGAAGTGGACACCCTGCACCTGTTCCAGCGCACGCCGCCGTGGATCATGCCCAAGCCTGACCGTGAGGTCAGCCGTTTCGAACGGTTCCTGTTCAACAAGCTCCCGTTCACACAGAAACTGTTCCGTGGCGGCATCTACAGCATTCTGGAATCCCGCGTACTGGCCTTTGTCATCAATCCCAGACTGATGAAACTGGTACAGACGCAGGCCAAGCGCCACATCAACAAGCACATCAAGGATCCGGTGCTGCGCGCCAAGGTCACGCCGGACTACACCATCGGCTGCAAACGTGTGCTGATTTCCGACGACTACTACCCTGCCCTGGCGCGTGACAACGTCAATGTCATTACCGCTGGCGTGGTGGAAGTGCGCGAAAACAGCGTAATCACCGGCGACGGCCAGGAACATGAAGTCGACGCCATCATTTACGGCACCGGCTTCCATGCAACCGATCCCCTGCCGCGCGGCATGGTCTTCGGCCAGAATGGCATCGACATCATGGATGCCTGGAAAGACGGCATCGAAGCCTACAAGGGCTGCGTGGTCTCCGGCTTCCCCAACCTGTTCATCATTCCCGGCCCGAACACCGGCCTGGGTCACAGCTCCATGGTCTACATGATCGAATCGCAGATTCGCTATGCCATGGGCGCGCTCAAAGCCATGGACAAAAAACAACTGGCCACGATTAACGTCAGGGCCGACGCCCAGCGCGCCTACAACGAAAACGTGCAGGAGCGCATCAAGGGCACCATCTGGAACACCGGCGGCTGTCAGAGCTGGTACATCGACGAGAACGGCAAGAACACCACCCTGTGGCCGGGTTTCACTTTTGCCTTCCGCCGCCAGACTCGAGACTTCGATCTGCAGAACTTCGAAACGGTGGCGCTTGACCAGGCAACGGGCGAAAACAAGCTCATGCCGGAAGCTGCCTAGTCGAACAGTCTTTGCGATTTCTGTACTGATCTTCGCAAACAATCAGCCTTCACAAACAGGACCGGCCGGGCACCTCCGGCCGGGCAACCAGAAACCAGCGCAGTAGCCACCAGGGAACACATGAAAAACTTTACAGACAAAGTCGCCGCGATCACCGGCGCCGGCTCAGGCATCGGCCGCCATCTGGCCCTGAATCTGGCCAAGGCCGGTTGTCATCTGGCCATATCGGATGTAAACGAAACCGGTCTGGCCGAAACGGTCAAAATGCTGGAAGAATATCCGGTCAAGGTGACCTCGCAGAAACTGGATGTGGCCGACCGTGAAGCCATGTATGCCTGGGCCGACAAGGTCGTCGCCGATCACGGCAGGGTCAACCTCATCTTCAACAACGCCGGCGTTGCCCTGGGCAGTTCGATTGAAGGCATGGCCTATGAGGATCTCGAATGGATCATGGGCATTAACTTCTCGGGCGTCGTGTATGGCACCAAGGCATTTCTGCCCCACCTTAAGTCGTCAGGCGAAGGGCATATCATCAATACTTCCAGCGTCTTCGGCCTGGCGGGCATTCCCAGCCAGAGCGCCTATAACGCCACCAAGTTTGCTGTAAGGGGGTTCACTGAGTCACTGCGTATGGAACTTGACCTGACAGGGTCATGTGTCAGCGCCAGCTGTGTACACCCTGGTGGCATCAAGACCAACATTGCCCAATCAGCCCGTTTCTCGGACAACATGAAGGATCTCATCGGTCAGGATGAGGTCACTGCCAAGGCGCAGTTTGAAGAGATGTTTATCACATCAGCCGACAGGGCCGCCCGCGTCATCCTCAAAGGTGTACGCTGTAACAAACGCCGTATCCTGATCGGTCCGGATGCCCGCCTGCTGGACTGGACAGTTCGACTGATGCCGTCCTTCTACCAGCGCATCGTGGTGTTAGGCACCCGCCTGCAAATGCGTTAGCAATCAGACCGGAAATCCATAACCCTTGGCGATCTCGTAGAGCTTCTGCCAATCAGCCGCATGGGCGTCCATGGAGGGATGCCTTTCGCTCGAGGCGCCGGATGTCGTCGATGGCAATACGGTCGTTGGCGGGCCGATCACGTCAATCAACTGCGGGAATCCAGTTCCGCATTCCATACCAAAGGGACCAGTGGGCACGTTAAAGGCCGGGGCCTCGGTATGCGGATCACCCGAAAAATCCAGTGCCGTCGCCATATTGTTGCTGTACTCGGATCGCAGACTCACCGGCCCTGTACCGAAACGCCATTCGATCATCTTGAGAATGGAGCTGGGGCTGAAGGTAGTGTGACTCACATGCCCGCGGCGGGCACGCGGCCCGATAATGGCGCAGGGCACGCGGAATCCAAGCCGCCCGTCGTTGCCCAGAGAAGCTTCATGCTCGCTCACCGGCAGGACCGGGGGCACGACATGATCGTAGAACCCACCCCATTCGTCGTAGTTGATCACCAGCAGGGTACGGTCCCAGTTGGGTCCGTTACGCAAGGCATTGTAGACCTGGTTCAGAAACGCCTGGCCGTTGCGAATATCCGCCTGAGGATGATCGTCGGTGGATATGCCATAGGGACTTTCACCCACTGCCGCCCCGAAGAAGGGTTCCACAAAACTGACCGACGGCAACAGGCCGGCCGCCGCTTCCAGCAGGAATGAACTATAGGGCCGCGTAATATCCAGGTACGCCTGACCCCAGAACGCCGTGACCGGCAAATCCTGAAAGTAATAGGCGCGGGACGCACCGACTTCGGCCAGGCGATCCCACACGGTGGGAATGGTGGTCGGCCCGACCGGCGCACCGAAGTCATCCGGCGCAAAACCATTGGAAGTGCGGTCAGTCGCCCCGGAATGCATATAAACCCGGTTCGGAAAAGTCGAACCCAGAATGCCGGTGAAATAACGGTCGCAAATGGTGTAGTTCTCCACCACCCCCTTGAAAAACGGCACATCGTCGGCCGTGTAGTAACCAATGGGAAAGAAATCGTTATCGACGTTCGCGTCATCAACGGTTTGCAGCCAGCCGTCCATGGCGCCTTCATTCAGATGCACGCGGCCGTCACCATAACCGTGACCGGGGTCTTCCTTGCCGCAACCCTGGTAACCATATTCCTCATGTGAGGCGAGATGAAAGGTCTCGCGCATGACCCCGTTCTTGTCGGGAAAGGCCAGGCCTTCCTGCAAGCCGTCGGCTCCCGGCACCCAGCCCAGATAGTGATCGAAGGAACGGTTTTCCATCATCACCACGACGATATGATCAATGCCGGATTCTTCCGGCGGGGGCAAGGCAGATTCACCCCCTTGCCCGGAACCGCCTCCACCACCGCCGCCCTGCAGATCGTCAGCACCATCGCCGCCGCAGCCTCCCAGGGCAAACGCGCCGGTCGCAGCTGCAATGCCCGCCAGCAGCTCACGGCGCCTTGGATCAACCGGCTTTCCACCGGTAATAACGGGGGTACGCGTCTCCGCTGCGGGCGTTTTCCGCCCATCCTTATGATCGGTCATGATTTTCTCCCACCTGTATCGCTTTAATGTTGAGCGCTTTCGCGACTCAACAAGGTAATAACTAATAGTTATGACGTTATTGTTATCACTGTTTGGCAGCTAAATACCAGTTTACAAACCAGTCGGTCTGTTACAATTGTCTGTTCCTGCGCAACAAGCGCGAGTAGTGGAACATTCATGAGCGCCTCTTCCGAGTCTCTACCTGATACCGCGTCCAGCCTGATCGAAGATGTCCAGGGCCGGGCCGATTCACGTCAGATTCCGATAAACAAGGTCGGCATCAAGGACATTCGCCATCCCGTGCGCGTGAAACAGCGCTGCAGTGGCGAACAGCACACCGTGGCCAACTTCAACATGTACGTGAACCTGCCCCATAACTTCAAGGGCACGCACATGTCACGTTTCGTGGAAATCCTGAACGGCCACGACTACGAAATCACGGTGGAATCCTTCCGTGAAATGCTCAGCGAAGTGACTGATCGCCTGGAGGCGGAAGCCGGTCACATCGAGATGCGCTTCCCCTATTTCGTCAACAAGGCCGCACCCGTTAGTGGCGTACAGAGCCTGATGGACTACGACGTCACCTTCATCGGTGAAAAATGCGGTGACAAGACAGACATCTGGGTCAAGGTCGTGGTTGCTGCTACCAGCCTGTGCCCCTGCTCCAAGAAGATTTCCGACTACGGCGCCCACAACCAGCGCTCGCATATCACCATTAACGTGAAGCTGGACGGCTTCATGTGGCTGGAAGACCTGATCGATATCGCCGAAAGCCAGGCCTCATGCGAGGTCTACGGCATCCTCAAGCGCCCGGATGAAAAACACGTCACCGAGAAAGCCTACGACAACCCCAAGTTTGTGGAAGACCTGGTGCGTGACGTCGCAGCGCAGCTGAATGCGGATGACCGGGTGAAGGCTTATGTGGTGGAGTCGGAGAATTTTGAGAGCATTCACAATCATTCCGCTTATGCGTTGATCGAGAAAGATAAAGAGAAATAGTCACCTACAGAGCGCTCAAAATTCTTTTCCGGCTTACGGGGTCACATCCCCACTGCGTGGGGCCCCTGCTCCGCCCTTCCGCCGTTTACTTCGAGAGCATTCACAATCATTCTGCCTATGCGTTGATTGAGAAGGACAAAGAAAGTTAATCACCGGTAGCGCAATCAAAATTCTTATCCCATCTACGCGGTCACATCCCCATAAATGGGGCCCCTGCTCCTCGCTTCGATGGTTTACTTCGAAAGCACTCACAACCGCTCGGGGTATGCACTGATCGAGAAGGACAGGAGAAGTCCTGACCGTCAGCGTGTTCGAAGATGTTTCTGGACTTAGCGCAGCACGCCGCTGATATCCATGTCGTCGTCGCCCCACATGATGCGGCCCTCGACCTTGAGTGGCGCACTCCAGAAGAGTTCACCACCGCCGCGCCGGCTCACCAGGAGCGGCACGGCACGGGTTTCTCTCGGCAGCACTTCGGTGGAGCGCACCACCAGCTCCAGTTCCTGGCCCTGGGCATCCTCGCCTTCCAGCATGCCCACGACACGCGCATGCGCGGTACCGACATTCCTGAGCATGATCACCGGCTGCTTGACCTTGCCATCGGTCAATATCGCCAGGCTCTCGAACTCCAATTCCGGCTCAGCGCCTTCAGCATTGACATATAGGGGGATGTAGTCGGTTCTTTCCTGCTCGCCAGAAGACGAATGCACAGCGATGGCAAAGCGACATTCCCGCTCTTCTTCCAGATCATCCGGAATCTGTACATCAACGCTATGGATGGTTCTGGCGCCGGCCTCTACCAGCAGGTCGGCAAAACCGGCCTGCCACCAGTCGCGGCAATCGTCGGGCTGTTCGCCCACCGGATTGAACAGGCGTTGGCCACTGACATCCAGTATCCAGTTGACGGCCTGAAGCTTGACTGTTGCAGCATTGCGACCGGTATTGGTGATGGTTAGCGCCTGGCCCACTGCGTCACCCTCATCACCGGCCAGGTGAATCAGATCAGGACTGACCGTTACCGGCAATCCACCTGCCAGCGCCGGCCCGGCAAGCAGGCTCGACAGAGACAACACAAACCAGCGGAAGGCCTTGGACATAATCGATACCGGTGAATGAAACCGCTCTGAATGCTACCCGCGCCTGCATGAAAAGCAAATGACAGTGACAGGACCCTGCGGCTAATTGTCGCAAGTACAAGCCAGCGCAGCGGTTCAACGTTATCCTATTGGACGGATAATCCTGCCAATATCATGCAACGCACTCTCGGATTCACACCCAGCAAAGTACTAAGCGGCCTTTTTCAGCTGCGTTTTATTGCTATTGCTACCCAGCTCGCCGTCATCGCCTTTGCCGAGGCGGTACTGCGCATGCAACTACCGCTGCTGCCTTTACTGGGCTTCATTGCCGCCCTTACGACCTGGAATCTGCTCGTATGGTGGCGCCTGCGCCCCGCCATTCTGGAACGCTGGGCGCCCACGGTTTTGGAAGCCAGTACACATCTGCTGGTGGATGTCGCTGTACTCAGCAGCTTGCTGTACTGGGCCGGCGGCCCGACGAATCCCTTTGTGTCGCTATACCTGGTGCCCATAGCCATTGCCGCCGCCACACTACCTGCCCGGCATGCCTGGGCGATTGCCCTGGCCTGCATCATCGCCTACAGCCTGTTGCTGTGGCGGCACATCCCCCTGCCGCATGCTCATGGCCACGGCGGTGACGATTTCAATCTGCATGTGCTGGGCATGTGGGCGAATTTCATTATCAGCAGCCTGCTCATCGCCGGCTTCCTCACGGTGCTGGCCACCGCCGTGCGCAGGCGTGATCAGGCACTTGCACGGCAACGTGAAGATGCCCTGCGAACTGAACAGCTGCTGGCGCTGGGCACACAGGCGGCAGGCACTGCACATGAGCTCAATACGCCCTTGTCGACCATGGCCATCCTCGTCGACGAAATGCGCGCCGACTGCCCGGACAGCAGCAAAGACGATCTCGATACCCTCGCCGGTCAAATCGGGCTTTGCCGCCAACGCATCCGCGAACTTGTAGACAACAGCCAGAAAGCAAACAGCAGCGGCACCCAAACGGCCGAGTCCCTTCTGTCCACGGTCATCGAACGCTGGTCACTGCTGCGCCCGGAAACCCGGCTGGATCTGAATCTTTCCCGGCAACTGAAGTCGGCGCATATCGTCACCGACCCGACGCTGGTTCAAGCATTGATAAACCTGCTGACCAATGCTGCAGATGCATCGGCGCAAAACGCTGCAGACCATATCGGCCTGCAGGCCGATATCGAGGCTGGCAGACTACGGCTGTTCATCGACGATCATGGCCCCGGCCTCACTGAACAACAGCAGGCCCGGGCCGGACAGGCCTTCTTCAGCACCAAGAGCGGTGGACTCGGTATGGGCCTGGTGCTATCCAACGCCACGCTGGAACGCCTGGGCGGCGAAGTGATACTGGAAAACCTGAGCGCCGGGGGAAGCCGTGCCACCGTCCTCATTCCACTCTCAACGACAGCCGATGATGCCTGAGCCGAACTACCTGATAATTGATGACGACCCGGTATTCTGCCGGGTGCTGGAACGCGCCTTTAAACGCCGTGAACTCAATGTAGCGATAGCCACGGATTCACGCACCGCCCTGCAACAGGCACAACAGATGCAACCCAGTCACGTGGTACTGGACCTCAAACTGGGTACGGAATCCGGGCTTGAGCTGATTATTCCCCTGCTGCAACTGGACAAAGACATACGCATTCTGCTGCTGACCGGTTATGCCAGCATTCCAACGGCTGTTGAAGCGATGCGGCGCGGCGCGGTGAACTACCTGGCCAAACCCGCGGATGCAGACAGCATTCTGGCCGCCTTCGAACCTGCCGCCACGCCGCCTGATATTCCTGATGACCCGCCCAGTCTGCGCCGGCTAGAATGGGAGCATATCCAGCGCGTATTGAAGGAATACGAAGGCAATATTTCAGCCGCGGCCCGCGCCATGGGCATGCACCGGCGCACCTTGCAGAGAAAGCTCAAGAAACGCCCTGTGGCGCAATGAACTACCGGGCGGCGCGGTCTACTGCATGAACCCTTTTGACCCGTCCGGGGTCGAAAACCTGAACAGCGCAGGAAAACCTCATGCAACGCCGACATTTTCTTTTCCAGACAGCCTCCCTGATCGGACTCGGCAGCCTCGGTCTGAAAGCCGTGGCTGGCGAAAAAAAACTAGGCAGCCTGCAGCTACCGCCGGAACACTGGGCCCCTCACCTGAACGAAGCCCAGTTCGACGTGCTGTTTCATGAAGACACAGAGCGCCCCTTCAGCAGCCCGCTGAACGACGAAAAGCGTGTCGGCACTTTCCTGTGCGCTGCCTGCCTGAATCCGCTATTTGCTTCCACGACCAAGTACGACAGCGGCACCGGCTGGCCCAGCTTCTACCAGCCCATCAGTGAACAGGCTTTAGGCACCAAGCGCGATTTCAAACTGATCCTGCCGCGTACCGAATACCACTGCGCCCGCTGCGGCGGTCACCAGGGCCATGTCTTCGAAGACGGCCCGGAACCCACCGGCCTGCGTTACTGCAATAACGGCCTGGCCCTGCAGTTTGTGCCGGAAGGCGAAGCACTGCCGGAGTTGCGCTCATGAGCAGATTCATCAGCGCACTACTCGCCGGCCTGATGCTCGCAGGCACCGCCCAGGCCGCTGAAACGAAAGACGCCTACTTCGCCGGCGGCTGTTTCTGGTGTGTGGAATCAGACTTCGAGAAACTCGACGGCGTGGTCGAAGCAGTTTCCGGCTACATGGGTGGACACACCCCGAACCCCACCTATGAATCCACGTCCGCCGGCGGCACCGGCCACGCCGAAACCGTGCGTGTCACCTACGATCCGGCCAAAGTCAGCTATGCCGACCTGCTGACCCATTTCTGGCACAACGTCGACCCCCTGACCGCCAATGCGCAGTTCTGCGACAAAGGCTCGCAATACCGCACCGCCATCTTCAGCACGGATGAGACGGAGTTGGCCGCGGCCAAAGCCTCCAGAGAGGCTGTTGAGGAAGAGCTGGGCAAACCTGTCGTGACGCAAATCGCCAAATTCGACAACTTCACCGTGGCCGAGGAATACCACCAGGACTATTACAAGAAGAATCCGCTGCGTTACAACTACTATCGCTTTGGCTGCGGCCGCGACAAGCGTCTGGAACAGCTTTGGGGTGACAAGGCCGGACATTAGGCCACTCATGCATGAACTCACCGAGTGCCTGGTTCATTGCCCCTACTGCGGGGAGGGCATCAGTGTACTGGTCGACACTTCCGCCGGTGATCAGCAGTACACCGAAGATTGCCAGGTCTGCTGCAGCCCTATCTTGATGACCTTGCAAGTGGACAACGAAGGACTGGTGTTCATCGAAGCCTCGCAGGAAAACGACTGATTCCGCCAGGCTATTCGAAATCAGCCTGCATCTGTGGGACAGTGAAAGGGTATTCTCCGCATTACTTTTTCCATGGAAGCTTTTTTCACCGCCTTTGCCGAATTCATGTGGGGCATGCCCCTGGTGGTGCTGATGGTGGGCGGCGGCCTGTTCTTCGTGCTTTATTCGCGCCTGCTGCCCTACCGGCACTTCCCGCATGCGCTGGGCATTCTCAGCGGCCGTTACGACAATCCGGACGATGACGGCCATATTCCGCATTTCCACGCCCTGAGCACGGCGCTGTCCGGCACCCTGGGCCTGGGTAATATCGCCGGTGTCGCGGTGGCCATCACGCTGGGCGGCCCCGGCGCCATTTTCTGGATGTGGGTTACGGCCCTGGTGGGCGTCGCCACCAAGTTCTATACCGCCTCACTGGCCATCATGTATCGCGGCCGGGACAGTAAAGGTGTGCTGCAGGGCGGTCCGATGTATGTCATCCGCGAAGGCCTCGGGCGCCGCTGGTTGCCGCTGGCCTGGCTGTTCTGCATCGCCGGCCTGTTCGGCACCCTGCCCATTTTCCAGGTCAACCAGCTGGTGCAGATCCTGCGCGACGTGATCGCCGTCCCCGCCGGCCTGGCCTCGCCTGACAGTCACTTCACTTTCGATCTGGTGATGGGCCTGCTGATTGCCGGCATTGTGCTCATGGTCATTCTGGGCAACATCTGGCGCGTGGGCTGGGTGGCCGCGCGCCTGGTGCCCCTCATGGTGCTGCTCTATCTGGGCATGACCCTGTGGCTGCTGGCCATGCATTGGCAAGAGATACCGGCGGCGCTGAGGCTGATTGTCTCCGACGCTTTCACCGGCAATGCCGTGGCCGGCGGCGTGTTCAGCAGCGTGTTGATCATGGGTATTCGCCGTGGCGCCTTTTCCAATGAAGCCGGCATCGGCACCGAATCCATGGCGCATGGCGCGGCCTGCACCAATGAGCCCATCCGCGAAGGCCTGGTGGCCATGATGGGGCCGGTCATCGACACCCTGATCGTCTGCACCTGCACGGCACTGGCGATTCTCGTGACCGGCGTCTGGCATGGCGAATCCGTCGGCGTCACCCTGACCGCCGAAGCATTCGAAGCCGCCTTTCCGGGGCTGGGCGCCTATCTGCTGACGTTGATGGTGTTCCTGCTGAGTCTGAGCACCGTGCTGTCACTATGGTATTACGGCAGCAAGTGCCTGGGCTTCCTGATCGGCGCAGGCTTTCAGCGCCACTACATCTGGTTTTACGCATTGCTAGTGGTGATCGGCGCGGTGATGTCCCTGAAGGCGATCATCGGGCTGGTGGATGGCATGTATGCCCTGATGGCCATTCCCACCATGACCTCCACCCTGCTGCTGGCTGGCAAGGTCAATCGGGCCGCCACTGCTTACTTTGGCGAAATACAAAAACACTAGCCATCCGGTCACGAAATAACTAAAGTCAGTGCGGAACGGGATAAGGAAAAATTATATGGAATGCCCGAAATGCGGACACCAGCAAACCGACAGCTTCGAATGCGAAGCCTGTGGAATTATTTTCGAAAAATACCGGCAGTTCCAGGAGCGTATTGAAGCCGGCGTTCAGCCGCAGCCTTCTCATTCGCAGGAATCCGGCAAAGGCGGTCTGCCGCTGTTTCCTGTGCTGGGTTTGCTGCTGGTCGTGTCCGCGGCGCTTTTTTATTTTCTGTCGCCAGGGAAACCCGCTGAATCCACATCCCCCACGCAAACTACAGCTGTGGCGCCGGCTGGGACAGACAAGCCTGACATCGCGCCGGTGCGACTTACCGGTGTAGCCGGCCGACTGGCGCAAAGCCATCCCGCAGGAAACCCGATTGAGGCGGCGCGTAATGCCACGGTGTTTATCACCACTTCCTGGGGCTCGCAGGGCTCGGGGTTCATTATCAGTGAAGACTGCCATGTCATTACCAATAAGCACGTGGTTCATCTGGAGATGGACCAGGTTCGCCAATCGATACAGCGTGATCCGAATTTTCAGGCCCAGTACCTGGCCTACCGGAACAGACTGCAGCAGCGGGTTGCCTATCTGCAGAGACTGGTAGCCGAAGCCAAGGCCAATCGCGCCAGCAGCAAACAGATCGAACGGCTGGAGCTGGAACTGCGCGTCACCCAGGGCGAGCTCGAAACCCTGCCACAACGTGTGGACGACAATCTGAACGAGACGCTGGAAGATAAAATCCGCGAAGCCAATTACGAGAATTTCACCGTATCGCTGGTGGATGGCTCGGAATTCGAGATTTACCACAGCGATCTGGCCAGTCGTTACGACCTGGCCCTGTTCAAACTGCCAGCCGGTCAATGCCCGTATCTGAAGAGCGCGGCATCGGATAATCTGCGTCAGGGCGAGAAGCTCTACACCATTGGCAATCCGGCCGGGCTGGCCTATACCGTAACCTCGGGCGTGCTGTCCGGTTACCGCGAAGTCGCCGGGCTGCGCATGATTCAGACCGATGCGCCGATCAATCCCGGCAATAGCGGAGGCCCGCTGATCACCGAGGAAGGACTGGCGATTGGCGTGAACACCTCGGTGCTGGCCGGTACGCAGGGTATTGGTTTTGCCACGCCCGTTGAAGCCATCCAACTGGAATTTGCTGCCAATCTGGAATGACGGGCTCGATCAGGACAGCGAAAAATGCTCGTTCTGACCTGATTTTGGTAGAATTCCCCTCTTTTTGCTGGCCTCTGCCGCCCTTGCGGCGCCTGTAGCCTTGCCGTTACGCAGTCAGCAGCCATCGATTTACTACTGCAATTCACAGTTTCGAGAACTGAGTAAGGGAAAACCCATGACGAATTATGTTCAGGTTGGCGGCCTGCAAGTGGCCGAAGAACTCAAGTCACTGGTCGATAACGACATCTGCCCCGGCACCGGTATCGAACCGGCGGCCTTCTGGACCTCCATGGAGTCGGTGCTGGCCGATCTGGCGCCCAGGAACAAGGCCCTGCTGGCGAAACGCGACGATTTCCAGGCCAGGATCGACGCCTACCACAAGGAGCGCGCCGGGCAACCGCACAACGCCGCTGAATACAAAGCCTTCCTGACTGAAATCGGTTACCTCGAACCCGAAGTGGCGGATTTCTCCATCACCACCGAAAACGTGGATACCGAAATCGCCGCCCAGGCCGGTCCGCAGCTGGTGGTGCCGGTGAAGAACGCGCGTTTCGCCCTGAACGCCGCCAACGCACGCTGGGGCAGCCTGTACGATGCGCTGTACGGTACCGATGCCATCTCCGAAGAAGGCGGCGCCGAGCGCGCCGGCGGTTACAACCCCGTGCGCGGCGCGAAAGTCATTGCCTTCGCCCGCAAGCACCTGGATCAGGCCGCACCACTGGCCAGCGGCAGCCATGCCGATTCCACCGGCTATGCCATTGTTGATGGCGCTCTGAGCGTCACCCTGAGCAATGGCGACACCACCGCTCTGGCCCAGCCCGAAAAGTTCGCCGGCTATCAAGGCGATGCCGCAGCACCATCTGCAGTACTGCTGAAGAACAACGGCCTGCATATCGAAATCCAGATCGACGCAGAAAGCCCCATTGGCAAGACTGATGCTGCCGGTGTCAAAGACCTGCTGGTTGAAGCCGCGGTGACCACTATCATGGACTGCGAAGACTCCGTGGCTGCTGTCGATGCCGAAGACAAGGTTGAGGTCTACAAGAACTGGCTCGGCCTGATGCAGGGCAACCTGGAAGACAGTTTTCAGAAGGGCGGCAGCATGATGACGCGCAAGCTCAATGCCGACCGCTTCTACACTGCTCCTGACGGCAGCGAACTGCGCCTGCACGGCCGCAGCCTGCTGTTCGTGCGTAACGTGGGCCATCTGATGACCAACCCGGCCATCCTGCTGCCTGACGGTAGCGAAGCCCCGGAAGGCATCATGGACGGCATGATCACCTCGCTGGTCGCCATCCACGACCTCAAGGGTGATCAGGAATCCAGGGACGCCAAGCGCAACAGCCGCACCGGCTCCGTGTACATCGTGAAACCGAAGATGCATGGCCCGGAAGAAGTGGCCTTCACCAATGAACTGTTCGGCCGCGTGGAAGACGCACTGGGCCTGGACCGCTACACGCTGAAGGTCGGCATCATGGACGAGGAACGCCGCACCACGGTCAACCTGAAGAACTGCATCCATGCCGCCAAGGAACGCACCGTGTTCATTAACACCGGCTTCCTGGACCGTACCGGTGACGAAATCCACACCTCCATGTGGGCCGGCCCTTTCATCCCCAAGACGCAGATGAAGACCCAGCCCTGGATCGTGGCTTACGAAGACTGGAACGTGGACATCGGCCTGGCCTGCGGCCTGCAGGGCAAGGCGCAGATAGGCAAGGGCATGTGGCCCATGCCGGACGAAATGGCCGCCATGCTGGAAGCCAAGATCGGTCATCCGAAATCCGGCGCCAACACCGCCTGGGTGCCCTCGCCCAACGGCGCCACCCTGCACAGTCTGCACTATCACCAGGTGGATGTGTTCGCGCGTCAGGATGAACTGAAATCCCGCGCCCGCGCCAGCCTGGATGACATCCTCACCATTCCTCTAGTGGATGCTTCCACGCTGACGCCCGAGCAGATCCAGAAGGAACTGGACAACAACGCCCAGGGCATCCTCGGCTATGTGGTGCGCTGGATCGACCAGGGCGTGGGCTGCTCCAAGGTGCCGGACATCAATAACGTTGGCCTGATGGAAGACCGCGCCACCCTGCGTATTTCGAGCCAGCACATCTGCAACTGGCTGCAGCATGGTGTCTGCACCGAGGAACAGGTGAAGGAAACCTTCCAGCGCATGGCCGCCGTGGTCGATGGGCAGAATGCGGGCGACCCTGCCTACCGGAATATGGCCCCCGACTGTAACGACATTGCCTATCAGGCAGCCTGTGCACTGGTATTCGAGGGTGTCAGCCAGCCAAGCGGCTACACTGAACCGCTGCTGCATGCTTACCGGCGCAAGCTGAAAGGCAGTTAATTTCGGCGGCCTGATGCCGCCAAGCCATTTGGAAATGCCGGCTGATGCCGGCATTTCTTTTTCTGCATCAATCTGACTGTAGAAAACGCTTAACCATGTCAGCAGCAAGAAAATTAAATATAACTTACTGAATTATTATAAAAAATACATGGAGCACCTAGGATCAAAGATAGGAATAACTGCACCTTACTGACACGCTTAAGCATGACTTCTGTGAGTTACTGACATGATTAACACTCATCTCCAGATATATTGATTTGCATAGAATATCGGGCCACATTCCAATACAAATCGAAATATATTGAAATCCTCTCGGGAGTATCCGTGCTAACAGAGAATTACCCCGCAGTGAACACAAATGTAAAGGCACACCATGGAAACGGCGCTTGATCAAATTGCAGATTTACTCGCACTGGAGAAGCGTGAACGTCTTTCTCTCAAAGTAATGGCTGACTTAGAGCCATACCTGCGTATGAGTCTACCATCTAAAGCCATAAATCGTGTCAGACAAGCCTGCGGCGTGACAATTGACGACTTCGCGCCAATTTTTGGTACGTCACGGAGAAACCTCTTTGTGTTGCTAAAGCGCAATAATGTCGATGCCTATATCAGTGACCGCTTGTATCGTGTTGTCTCGGTCATTGTTCGTGCCATAAATGTATTCGGTTCGAGGAAGAAAGCTTCGGAATGGATGAAGATGCCTCTGCAGTCGCTAGGTGGAGATACTCCCATAAGCAAATTGGACAATGAAATAGGCGCCACCAGAGTTCTTGAGGTATTGGGGGCCATTGAACACGGTGTATACGCGTAAAAATTCGCTCTTAACGGTAGGGATAATTGCTATAAAAGGAGTTTAGCCATGGAAATTAAACAAAGCCCATGTTCGCCGTCAAAGTATTTTTGCGTATCTTGATTACAGAAACCCGAGAGCACCGCATCACCAGTGAACGCTGCTGAGAGTCAATCGTATATAATGCCTTCTTACTTCTTAGTAGTAACGAGAAATACATTCCTCTCTAAAATCAGGATGAATCGCGCATGAAGTAACACATCTCCCTTGTATGGATTGACCTGAACGCTTGCCGTTGGGGCTAGCTGGGTTATGCCTATAAGGAGATGAACATGAGCAACATCATCAAGTTCCACTATCCACCGCAACACTTGCCACGCAGTAAGCGCGAAGTCCCACGTAAAGTCGTTCTGACTATGGCCAAACATTTAGGGCTTTCTGAAAACGACACAATCCACTTGGCGCTGCGTGGGCTGGAAATCGATCTCTTTTACAACGCCGACCCAGACCCTCAGGTTAGCCAGTTTTGGCATCATCTGATGACGGCCGAGGAAAGGGATGCACAGGCAATTTTTATCGCGGCGTATACCCGACTTCGTATTGCGAAGGCCAAAGCAAACGAAAATTAAGTGAGAAGGCACGGCTGCGCCCAATGGGCGCAGCCGTAACACAGCTTGTGCACCGTCAGCCCATAAAGCCTGATAGTTAAGAGACACTCTTGAGCTAGCTGCATTATCGCTTCTCAAGTTTTTGTCTACGACATGGGTCATTACAACGCTTTACAACAGTTATTTGTAATTACAACAAGTCGTTGTAATCTGTTGTAACGACCACACACACGAATCAGTAATATCTAGTCATGCAGAGGGTAAATTTCTACTGCCTCCCCATTTGTTCTCTGCTCCACCACCTGATTCGGGGCGTTGTGATCTCTTTCAGATATGCCCGCGAGAAAGGTACCGAACCCGTCCGGCTCCGTATGGTAATAGAGTGAAGTTTGAATACGAGTCTCGCCTGGATATAAGCGAATCTTACTTGCAAGGTGGTACTGATCGATCAGATTTATCGGATCCCCCAGCACATACCCATATATATTAACCCCTTGATTTTTATAATTAAAAACAATATCAATAGTATAGACTGATAAGCAGTGTCCAAAATACGAGTATCAACACGATAAATACTGCAATGTAAACTTTTGATTTATTCAGTCCTGCCCAAAGTAATGCACCAAACACTCCATAAAACAGACTATTCAAAGCTACTGCTAATCCAGGAAGTAGGATGCTAGAGTCTAGAGGGTCGCCAATCATCAAAACCCAAAAAGGCCACAGACAAAGTAAAATTCCATCTGACCAGGAAAAGGACAGCAGGCTCTCAATCAACCTAGGATATAAGTGATAAGTGATAAGCCACAGTATTGGCACCCCCCCTCCAATTGACCCACAAACAAGAACAAATCGACTCATTTAAATTGCTCTATGGTGAACCTTGGAGATCGTTAAAAAATGGTTTTGGAGCAATAGAATCCGAGGAAGATATTTCCCCTTGTTGCAAGGTCATTCGGACGAAATTCACGCAATTATTACTAAACAGCGTGTAATCAGCTACCGGAGGCGTACTCGCTCCCTTAATAAAATCACTCATTCTCTTATCTTGAGACGGCGATGTCGCTATAGTTTTGCAGCTTTTTGCCTGTTTTGTATCTGGTTTCACAATTCCTTGTGTACCAGTAATAGGATCACCCTCACCCCCACTATCCGGATAAAATCCAACTGTAGCGTCGCTATTCACGCCTATGCCTACATGACCAGCTCCAGCTGCACCCGGATATAAACATACTGTTGCGTCCAAGCCAGTGAAATCAATCACATTCACCGGATCATTAAGTACATACCCATACAAGTTCGTATCCCCGCCCTGGAACCGTATAGGATCCTTCGCCGTCCATCGCCCTGTCTCGGGATCATAATCCCTGGCCCCGAATCGGCTGAGACCGGTGTGTGGGTCGTAGATGCCGCCCGCAAAGCCAAAAGGCTGGAAGCCGGGGTTGGTATCACTGGTGATGTTGCCGTATTCGTCATAGTCCATACGCTGGACGGTTGATCCATCCGTGGTATTCACGATGAGTCTTGGGCTGCCCAGATGGTCACTGATAATCCGATAGGTAACCCCAGCCTTGACCATGTAGTCCGGAACATGTGGCTTGGAGCCATAAACGAATCTGCTGACGAGATTGCCATCGCCATCCAGCTCCGCAATCGGCTCAAGCTGGTTACCGTAGATTAAGCCCTGAGTCAGCTCGCCATTGACCTTCTTGCCAATCCTGCGGTTTCTGCCATCAATCACATAATCAATGGTGATATCGCCTGGCAGCGTGACCTGCCTGAGGTTACCCAATACATCGTAAATGTATTGGGTGGTGACTCCACTCACAGTCTTGGACTTGAGTTCACCATTGGCTGTGTATTCGTAGGTAGCATTACCATAGCTGGTGAGACGGTCCTGGGCGTCGTAGCTGCCTTGCGTACTGTTATGCGCCGTGCGGTTGCCGTTGGCATCGTAGCTGTAGGTGGATACAGTCACCCCATCCTGGGTGACAGTTTTAAGTCGACCGGCCAGATCATATTCGTAACCGTAGGCCGTGATTGCTCCCTCGATGGTCTCGACCTTCTCGGTGATGCGGCCCAGCTTGTCGCGGGTATAGCTACTGGCAAACAGCTCATTGCTCTGATACACCGCTTCCATATCCTGCATCTCAGCAAAACCGTTATAGCCTTGGCTGGTTGTGATATCTCCCAAGGTAGTGCCAGTGAGCAGGCCATTGCCGACATCACGGCTGAGGGTGATGGCCCCGGCGCCAGTGAGCAGACCGTCGTCGTCGTAGGTGAAGCTGATGCAGTCGCTGCTGGCACAGCGCTGGGTGACCCAGAAGTTATTATCGTAGGTCCAGGTGACATTGCCTGAGATATCCCCTGTCTGGGTTTCCCCTGTGACCAGGAAGCCATCGTAAGCATAGTTAAGAGCACCACCGCCAGCGGGTGCAGTTACCGTATCAAATTGCCCTGAATCGGGTGTATAGCTATAGTCGTAATTCCCTGTGGGAATACTGATTTGTCCCAGGCGACCACCGAAATCATAGGCCAAATTCACAACCTGACCATCGGGGCGAGTAATCTTGGTCAACTGCTTATCGAGGTTGTATTGATAGCCGGTGATATTGGTGCCAGCACCGACATCCGGTGGAGTGTATTCCTCCTGTTGGTCAACAGCAGTGTATTTGAATACGTGAGCATTCCGCCCCGGCGGTTGCAATGATGTCAGGTTGCCCTTGGGGTCATATGTGAAGTTGATTTCCCTACCATCAGGCAAAGTTTGTTTCGTGACTCGACCTACAGCATCACTTTCGAAGCTCACGGTACGATTCAGTGCATCAGTCACGGAGGCCAGATACCCATCGGCGCCATAACTGAAAGTACTGCTACGGTTTTCAACCCCATCATCTTGGCTAATAGATGCAAGGCGCCCCCGCGAATCGTAGCCAGCAGATATTGGAGCAACACCTGGTATAGACCGCATTAGTGGGCGACTAAGTTTATCCGTGGTGAGAGTGCTAACCCGGCTTTCAGGCGTTGTAATCGTCCACTGACGAGAGAGCGCTTCGTAGCTTGCGATAAGCTTCCGCCCGTTAGTCGTGATTTTATCCTCAAACGTTTCGAGCGAGAGCGCGTCCGATGGGTCAGCCAAATCCACCTTTCTCTTTGTAGTTTGAACATATTTAAGGCCCGAAGGTAATTTAACTCTGTACCTATCTATTATCGGAGCATTGAAGCCGAATCTCGGATCAGACTTCTCTGATACCAATGTCACCGTGCCCTCGGGATACTTAGTGGTCAGATCTTCAAACGGGGAATATGTGCGACTGGTTTTAGCGCCATCCGGCCCTATATCTACATATCTGCGAAAACGATTCAACAAATCCTTGAATGTAAATTGACTGGCCCTACCTTCACCACTCGTCATAAACACACGGTCTCCCAACTCTAGGTTCTTTCGTGAAGTTTGCCATCCCCCACCTGCCGCGTTTATGTCCTGAATAAGACGCCCTGTAGAACTATAAGTAAAGTTGTTCTGATTGTTATTTGGATCAGTAATTTCCGTCAGCAGCCCAGATGACGTGTGCTGCACAATCCAAGTAATTCCATTTGGTTTGATTATCTTGGAAAGATGTTTACTACTATCTAACTCTATAACTGACCTCTGGCCATATGGCGCCACAATAGAAACCGGATTACCCACGTCATCACGTTCGACAGTCGTAACGTTACCCTCACCGTCAGTGATGGTGATCAATCGTCCTTCTGAATCACGGGAAAACTCCGTAATGATCTCGCCCGTAAGTGCGTCAACAGTAAGACGATGTCTGCCAGCATCGTCAAATACAAAAATACTTTCTCCATGTTCTGATGGTAAGGCATGGCTTCCGTACTCAGTCGTTTGTATCCCACCGTTATCGATTCTTCGTACACGGTTGTTTCCAGTATCTACAACATAAAAAGCGCCATCAGGGCCAATGGCAATTTTCGACGGAGAATTTAACCCGGCGTCTAAGGCAAGGTCCCCATCGCCATAATAGCTTCCGACAGCGAACGGAACACAATAGCCAGCCACTGTATTAATGATGCCATCAGGGGCCACTTGGCGAACACATGAGCTTTCAGCATCCACAATTACTAAGCTACCCTCTTGGTTTACAGCAATACCTATCGGGTTAGCTAATTCTGCACCTATCGCCAATCCACCATCTCCCGAATACCCCGCTAAACCTGTCCCAGCAACGGTGGTTATCGTTCCATCAATACTAATTTTTCGAATTCGGTTCTGATCAGAGTCCGCAACGTACAGACTGCCATCAGATGCAAGCGCAATGCCTCCAGGTCCACCTAAGGCAGCATCGGTAGCGGGTCCACCATCTCCGAGCTGATTCCCACTTCCCGCATAGGTATAAATTTTTCCGTCTGGCAATACATACCTGATACGATCATTCCCAGTATCAGCTATAAACAAGGTACCGTCAGAAGCTAGCGCTATATCAGTTGGATTAAGTAAGTTGGCTTCTATTGCCAAGCCCCCATCACCAAGAGGAGAAACGGCATTTTGATGGACTAAAGTCGACGCCAGAGATGCACCGCCACCCCCTATTACCCCGCCATCACCATCACCATCACCATCACCATCACCATCACCATCACCATCGCCATCGCCATCGCCATCGCCATCGCCAGAACCCTGACCATTGCCAGCAACAGTTTCAATTATTCCATCAGTGGTTACTTTACGAATTCTGTTGTTTCCAGAATCCGCAATATATAAAGAACCTTCATCATCAATGAAAATCCCACTAGGGTTATTTAATCTGGCTTGTGTAGCGTCGCCACCATCGCCGGAATAACCACTTGTACCCGTACCCGCAATAGTCTTTCTCACACCATCCAAACCTACCCGTAATATTTTATTCTTACCTGAATTAGCAACATATAAGACTCCATCAGGAGCAATCGCTATTCCTTGTGGCGAGCTCAAATTTCCAGCACCAGGATTACCTACGACACTTTCGATGACATTGGCAGATATTGTCCTTTTCACACCATCACCCTGAAGTAATATCCGATTCACTTCGTCCCAAACATGCTCATTAGAAATACTCCAATTAGCAATGGACTTAGGTGTCTTATAGGGTGAGCGTAGAGATACTATTGACTCTTGCAGTAGTGCGAATCCCTGGCAACGATTCTTAGAACCGAATGCTTCAGAACGACCTCCAAATTGTGCAAACCCGTTATCTCCGGGTCGATAAACACATGGGTACAAATATCGTACCTTTATATATGCAACTTCATCCTCAGCAACCCTTCGTCCAGTCGCATCCAATCCATCCCACCCAAATGTGTATTCCAAGTTACGCTCTGCAGCAAAGCTTTCACTAATCTTGCGCCCAGCAACAAGTATTGACAATGAGACTCCTTCCAAGTCAGAAGGGAGAGTATTTCCTGTTAAAGGTATGGCTATCTTCTGCTCATAACCCAATGCCCTATCACTTTGATAATGCATAGAGTATGGCGTTCCTGCAATACCAATAGATTCGTGTAGCGATTGAGACTGAGGATGAATCGTGCATCCAGGACACAAATTTTCCTCGTCGGTATTATCTGGAGTTTTTTCTGTCTCTTTAGGCAAGTCGAGATCTGGAAACTGTGCATCTTCAGGCGGGCCATAAGGCCAATTACAATCCCATGTTGAAAAATGCTCAAGTGCCGCACGCCATAGACTGTCACCTGACATGTATATCTGTGCTAGCTGACTGAGCTCATCATCGGTAATTCCCAGCACTTCTAGTTCTGTGGAAGTAGCATCATCGCCATCGCCAGTCACATCTAAAATGGCCTGATCATTTTCTATCCGAAGAATTTCAATAATCCGGCCATTCGGGTACGGGATCCAGGCTGCGATATCGCCATCGTAATAACCGATGGGCACGGCTTGACCTGTAGGGAACTCCAAGAAATTGTCGAGATAGAACGGCACAGCCTGGCTAAACTCAATATCCTTTCCATTAACCTTGACCCCCTGTTGCCGTGCCTGATCCACGGATAGCTCAACAGCATACGTATATGCAGATGTGGGTGGCAGCCCTGCAGGCATTGCATCAGGTCCGCTCTCACCGACTGTATACTCCGTAGCTCGAACAGAAATCTGACTGAGTTGCTGTTTACTTCCGTCGGGTAATGTGATTTCAGCAGTAGTACCTGCAGGAAACAGGAGGGTTGCCTGCCTTTTGCCATCCGAATCCTCGACTACACTGCCTTGTGCAACCTGGAAACTTTGAGTGTTATCTGACAAATCTATGATGGTCACTTTTTCATCTAATGGGATCATGACCACATCATCGGCTATATACCAATCATTCCAACCCGTTTGGAGCGTACGTTGAACGGGCAAAAAACCTGCCTTCTCGTATACAACCGTTAAAACTCCGCCTCCATTAACCACCATATCGAAATCACCATCAGCCTGAGTCAACGTATGGCCGAATTCAGGATGATCCAGAATGGTTACCCTCACTACTGGGATGGGTTTGCCTTCCCGGTCGCGTACGGTGCCGTGCATCATGGATGCACGCCGGTCTTCTATGGTGTCAGGGGCCACATCTCGCTGAATAGGATTGTCGCCGGAGTAGATAAAGGCTATCCGTTGCGCAAACGGTGGATAACCCACTTCGGGTAATGGGGGGGCAATGGTTTCCGGGCTAGGGGGTGCCGAAACCACACTGCTGGCTTCTCCCTGATTCCCTGCCTTATCAATCACGGTAATAGCGAAACTATCACCTAACTCACCTTTAAGTGTTACGGAGAAGCTTCCATCAGCGTTCGAAGTTACGCTCACAGATTCTCCCGTACGATTATTTGTAACTACGACGGTACTGCCTGACTCAACTGAACCTTCCTCCCCAGTGATAACAACATCACCATTTTCATCAGGTTCACTAGCAGTAATCTTGGATGTATCGGCCTGGGCAGGGGGAATCGTATCCACTCTAAAATCTAAAGTAACGGACTCAGATTGATTGCCCGCATAATCTGAAACGCTAGCAGCCACAAAGTGTGACCCTTCGCTCAGTATTTCGTTAAATGAACATGTCGCACTATTTGAATCTGAAGTACAGACTACGTCGGCAGCTTGATTATCCAGAAATACAGACAAAGTATCTGGATCAACGCCCTGACCAGCATCAGAGTAGGAAATGGATAGTACGGGCTGATTTGTATTTAAATATTCATCCTGAAGAGGCGCGTCAATCCACAACTCTGGGGCGACTGTATCTGTATAGTTTCCCAGTGAAATAACTTGTGCTTTTATTCCACCCAACAGGCCATGTAACTCAATTGAATTGAGTACCTGAGAATCGTTGGATATATGTCGGATCTCTTTCCGGTTAGCGACCCAAACTGAGTGATCTGATTTATTGGCTGACAAAGAAACTATCTTGCCAAGGTTCCAACCATTGAATGGACTCAGGGAAAATAGAACGTTCCCTTCAGAATCGTGGTAACGAAGCCGGGTATTGATTAAATTCGTTGACCATAGGTTTCCACTTCCATCTGACTGCAGGCGGCCCATTGGGATGTGTTTGGAAAGTGTAGATTGCCCGGTACCCGCATCATATTTTCTAAGGTTGCCACCCAGACCAACCCATATCTGGTCTTGCGCAGAGTCGTAGTCAATATCTCGAATCCAGCCAATGACATTATGATTATGGCTATGTACTTTCTGCCCGCTGTCCGCATTGTACGCAAGCAACTCTCTACAGACTGACGTCCAGACATTCGACCGCGAATTATCATAAGTTAACGAGGTCACTAACCCTGGCGTTGAAATGGTTGAGACAAGTGATCCGTCTATAGAGTATTCATATAACTGATTGCCGTAACCTAGCCAGACTTTGCCATCCTCTGGGTTTGCTACAAGTTTTGCAGCTTCCCAGAAATACTTGATCGGGATTGCGTGTTGGACCAGTAAATCAGGGACGCAATAAACTGCTTCCAAACTATCGGCAAGCAGTTTT
Organism: uncultured Salinisphaerales bacterium; assembly: GCA_913055805.1. Lineage (GTDB taxonomy): Bacteria > Pseudomonadota > Gammaproteobacteria > Nevskiales > CAJXLF01 > CAJXLF01. The sequence goes on along the minus strand of CAJXLF010000001.1, from coordinate 235,826 downwards.
TCATAACCAAGCCCAACATCATTAAGTGTTAGTTCATTGTCTGGCACCATAATGGCAAGCTGTTCTACGCCGTCAAAATTATAGGCGTATAGATAACCTTCGGAAAACGCCCATACCAGACTGGCAATTTCATCTACAGCTATTGCCTGAACATCCTGGATTTCATCAATCTCAACAGCAAGAGAGCCATCAGATGTTCGATATTTAAGCAGCCCTTCAGAATCCCCAACCCAGACAGCATCAAGATAGCTGTCCTGAGGATCACTGTATGCATTAATTGCGACTAGAAAGATACAGGCAGAAATAATGCCAGCCAGAAAACGGAACTTCCCCGTATGAATTATTTTTAACATTTTCAGTCCTGATTTTTATCGCTTTTTTAATGGGTCTCTCAATCCCATCTGAGCGATATGTAAATTATTTTACTAACGACGACATGATAAGCAGTGTCCCGAATCTATAGACTTTCTAACACAAAATCAATTAGACCTCTGTTTAACTACAGACTAGCCAATAATCTACCTTTCAGTGACCCTCACCCCGTGACCTGCTATCCGATATTTGAGCCATTCTGAATGTTAGTTTTCCGGCAAACTGAGCCCTGTGAGGGGCGAGGAGTTTGCTGTGAAGAAAGCTTTTTCTGTAGAACAAATCGTGGCCGTGCTCAACCAGGCTTAGCCGCCACGTTATTAAGACGAGAAACTGACCGCAATTTAAATGTACTTGCGACGAGTTGAATCAACTCGCTCAGCAAGGGAATTCAAGTCCACTTGCAATCGACCATCTTCTAGGCGGGTATCTACATCGGAAGAATCCAGGTTATCTACACTGATGACCACAATACCAGACTGGGACGCCGGATCCTCGGCTATAGCGATAAGGGATTCAGTGACTTTGCTAGTCCTCCCCTCAAGCTCCTGGTCGATCAGCGCAGACCCTTTGACTGCGTTCTGGATATCCTCAGGGTTACAGGTAAAACTAACTTCACCTGCGTCCGTGGCAGTGTGCGCCTTATCAAGTAAGGGCTGAATCAGAGACTGAGCCTTGTCAAACCACTTCGTCATTAGAAGCGCTCCCTAAATGCGATGGACTGCTTCTTGTAATGAACCGCTCCTGGCTGGTGTCTAGTAGATTCGGCCGAAAGCCTTGTCGGGTTCTACCCCGTCACCACGGACGGTTTAGAATAGGTTAAAAATTTTTGATCCTGTTTAGCGACTCTTCGCCTCATCCGAGGATTATGGAATCGCTCGATATAGTCAAACACATCAGCCTTAGCGGCATCTAGTGTTCGATAGGTGACATGCTGTACAAGCTCCCGCTTAAGCATTCCGAAGAAACCCTCACAGGCAGCATTGTCGCCGCAATGACCCACCTTACTCATGCTGCAGATCAGCGTATTCTGTTTTAAGAAACGCTGATAATCATCGCTGGTGAATTGGCTGCCGCGATCCGAATGCAGAATCACTGACCAGTCCCCCTGACGTTGCCAAATGGCCATCTCCACCGCCCGAATCACCATGTGCCGGTCCTGTCGGTGATGCATTGACCAGCCGAGCACCAGTTTGCTGTAAAGATCAATCACCACACAGAGGAATAGTTTACCTTCCTGCGTTCCGATTTCAGTGATGTCAGTCACCCATTTACGCTCAGGTTCTAAAGCAGTGAAGTCTCGTTCAAGGTGATTCACTACATACCTGGGCGTTGAGCAGCCCTACCCAGGCGGCGTCGGCCTTTGCGACGAGGCCATCCATAGAGACCATTGTTCGCCATCAGGCGAGCAATGCGGTTCAAGCTAGCGGTTTCGCCTTCATGGACCAGATCTTCATGCATGCGTGGCGCACCGATGATGCCTTTGCTGTCTTCGTGTATCTCACGGATACGCTTTAACAGACGGGCGTTATCCAAGGCCCTGGCGCTGGGCGGGCGTCCTACCCATGCGTAATAGCCACTAGGTGACACCTTCAGGCATCGACACATCAAACGAACGGGAAACTGATTGCGACAACGCTGGATCGCCTGGTATCTCAGGACGACTCCCTGGCGAAGAACGTTGCCGCTTCGCGCAAAAAATCTCGCTCCTTCTTTACACGGGCCAGCTCGCGTTTGAGCTGCGCCACTTCTTCATCGCGTGGCGTGCCAGGTCCGCCGAATACTCTTTTACCCTGATCATCGGCTTCACGCTTCCAGCGTGTCAGCAGATTTGCTCCGATACCCAGCTCTCGGGCCACCTGGGCACAACTCACACCCGACTGGCGGGCTAACTCAACAGCTTCCTGTTTGAACTGAAGGCTGTACTTTCTTCGCTTCGACATGAACACTCCTTTCGACCATTATCGGTCTTCTTTAAAGTGTCCGTGGCGTTAGGGTAGAACCCCAACAAGGTCGTCAGTGTTCTCAGAGTTCGACGCGTTAAGGGCATCTATATACGAGCTTAGTATCTTCGAATTCTTTGGCGGCGCATTCTTTTCGTTAAGCTTCCGGATCACATCCTGGCTAAGCTCACCGATGTCCAAGGGATATTTGTACTGGCACATTTCTTATTTGGCCTCGCTCGCAAGGAAATCCACTTAAATTATAATCCAGAGATCACAAACGTAATGCCCCTATAGGTCAGGCACCAAGATTAAGGGGTGTGCCAATACAACTGACTGTTGTACTCACTTGTAATGGCTGAAGTATAGAACTCAGCCACGTCTACATAAGCCGTGGCGATTCATTATGACAACCTACAAATCGGTCCGAATATAGGCGGCCATTCAACGTTTTCCGCCTGATCCAGGAAAGCGATACAGACCATCAAGCGCCCTTTTGAATCCTGATTATGGGGCAATACGGTGCTGGGCAGGCAAGGGGCAAGCCCTCCTCCACCTGGACTCTGACGCGCCCTTGCTTCTCTGCCCCGCTAAATCTACGAATTACTCGGCTTACGGAGATTTACCGACATTTCCTGACAAACGCCGTAGGAAATTTCCTATAAAACTCTCCCCGTCTGCCAGATAACCTCTTATGAACCCTGAAAGGGAAAGGCTCTCAGGAAGCGATTCCTTTGAGGTGGTTGCGGGAGACAGTCACTTGATCCCGTAACTGTGAAGTGCATCGAGATGCACCCACTTATCAATGATGGCGATTCAGAGCAGAAACTGACGCCCAGGGACTAATAATCATGAAAATTCATACGACTAAAAGTGTAATTGACTCGGGCAACTTCACATTGATCATTCGAATGGCCATTGCCAGCGTGCTAGGCATATGCATTGCGGCAAATGCAATCGCTGCAACTCCTGATAAGGAACCCTTACTTTTAAGCGGTAGCGAAACACCAGTCATAGATGAATCCGCATTACCCCTATCTATCGAAGAAAACTTCAAGCCTATAAAAAATATAGGCAGCAAAAGAAGCCTAAAGAATGTTCTAGGAGCAATTCAAAACACTAAAGTTGAGAAATCAATTTCAACTTCTGAATTTATCGCACAGTCACAATCAATGCCGATTGGCGGAACTGCTATGCGATCCTCGTCGATGATAGCGACTTCAAGCGCGGTTGATACTTCTGCTGAACCAGGAACGATAGCTGGGCAGTTTCAGGTATCCCCAAGCGGTGCCGCCTCTTATAGCATCCCTATCACCGTCCCTCCCGGTGTTGCCGGCATGGAACCAGAACTGGGGCTGCAGTACTCCAGCCAGAGTGGCAATGGCCTGTTGGGGATAGGTTGGAGTCTCTCCGGATTATCAAGTATTAGTCGTTGCAACAAAACCATTGCCCATGATGGTAGCGCTTACGCCTCATCTGGCCGACTTTGTCTGGATGGCCAACGTCTCAAGTTGGTTCAGGGAAGCTATGGAGCGGATGGGGCGAATTATCGTACCGATATTGACAGCTTTAAAGCTGTAACGGCCGTAGGATCGACAGACGCCGCAACCTCATATTTCGAACTTAAAACCAAATCTGGGCTGACTTATACCTATGGCAATGCCAATGTAAGAGTTGTTATCCCGCAATCCTCAATGCAATACCTTTGGCCAATCAGTCGTATTGAGGACTCTGCAGGCAACTACATTACCTTTAATTATGATTTCGACGCTTACTCCAGGAGCTACCAGATTCGTGATATTGAATATGGTGGTCATACCTCGGGAACGCCACATAGTCTAAAGGTTGAGTTTACTTATGACACAACACGCCTGGACGTAACCCAAAAGCACGTGGTGGCTGGTATCCAAGGACATGCACAGCCCATCATCCTGAAGCATCGGCTCACTCAAATCGCTACTTATACGGGAACAACAAAAGTACGCGAGTACAGCATGAGTTACGAAACCGCTCCTGGTACAGGCCGGTCCAGAATGAGCGCCATCAGCGAATGTGCATTTGATGGAAATGGCGTTTCTAAGTGCATGCCTACCACGGATTTTAGCTGGCAAGATGCCTATGCAGGGTTTAATCAAGCTGCCACACCGCCAGACTTCTTACAAAAAGAGGGCGAATACGAAGATGTACTTTTAGGTGAAGTAGTAGACGTTAACGGAGATGGTTTACCAGATTGGGTCACGGCCTATACAGATGTAAATACTTCCACTTTTGCTCTGAAAACCTGGACAAACACCGGAAACTCCTGGGACGAAGACGGCTATCCGGGAATGCCTTTCGAAATGTACTATCCGACCGGATTTGCGCCTTTCTACGGTATTGGCAGACTTATTGATTTGAATGCTGATGGTTTGCCTGATTACATCGAAGCCATGCCGTCCTTGGGATACGGCAAACCCACTCATATCAACACCGGCAGTGGCTGGGATATAGACACACGCTGGCAGTTACCCTCAAACCTTTACACCTATAAAGCCCAGAACGGCATTATCAAAGACATCAATGGTGACGGCCTTCCAGACCTTGTTCTCTCACGTGACGGTAAAGAAAACAAAACCTGGCTGAACAACTTCAGGAATGACCCGAATTGCTCAGGGGAAAGTTGCTATTGGGTGGAATCCACGGGCTATAAGACGCCGGAAGGTTATCGGTTATTTTCAAGTGAAGGCCACGCAACCCAACGAGGCGAGCTTGTCGACTTAACCGGTGATGGTCTACCTGAGTACATCTATTCTTATAGTAAAAACGGCACGGTTAACCAGACATGGCTGAACACTGGCAATGGCTGGTCATCTCAGCCCTACTCCCGCCTAGCTTTACCAAAGGCACTAATTGTCGATGATAAAGCTCGTGGGGAATTAATCGATCTGAATGCCGATGGCCTTGTGGACTACGTGTATGGCTACTACGAAAATAGCTCTAACCCTCGCCGCACGTGGATGAATACGGGAGGATTGTTTTATACGACCGGTACTAACGCGCTGTGGGTTGAAGACACTACCTTCACGCTCCCGAAAGACTTGTTTTTCCAAACCGGGGCCAGAAAAGGCCTTCTCGTGGATGTGAATAAAGACGGACTTCCTGATTTAGTGCGTGCGTATGAAGTTAACCAACAAACCTACCTTCAAACCTATTTAAATAGCGGCTTAGGAACATCGGGGTGCGCAAGTACCAGTTGTCGATGGGTTTACAACCCCTCATACAATGCCCCCAAGCCCTTGTTCATCTCGCACCCTCAATATTACACACCGACTACACGAGGCACGATTGCAGATATTGATGGCAATGGGGTGGTTGATTTTGTCTACGCGCGAGGCGGTTATGCCCGTGAGACGTATCTATCACAAAGTGCAGAACCAGATTTATTACATACGGTAACAAATGGTCTTGGCGCCCAAATAGTCGTTACCTATTCAAATTTAAACGATAAGGGCACTTATACGAAAGGCACCGATGCCAGCTATCCAGACCAGGATATTATCGGAGCCTATACTGTCGTGAAAAAGTATGAAGAGCGGCCTGCCACAACATATACCATACCCGATGGCCCACGGCTCGTTCATTATTCATATGAGGGGTTGCAAGCAAACCTGCATGGTCTTGGCATGCACGGATTCCAACGGATAAGCGCATGGAATAAAGCCTCCGGCATTACGGAGATCAGTGATTATGCTACTACACACCCCTACTCAGGAATGTTGGAATATTCAGAAACGCGGGACGCCAGTAACCGGTTGTTATCGACGGTGAGCAATACGCTCAACTCATTAACGCCGGCATGTGGACATGCTGCGAGTGGAGTCTTTCCATACGTTGAAACGAGTATTGCTACTGATTACGAAATCAGCCCGAATATTCCTGTAAGAGTTACAGAAACCACGTCGACTTACGATACTTGTGGCAACGTCACAGAGTTATCTGTGGCCACAGGCGGACCTAGCCAGGCACCATTTGTTACCTCTACGATCAACACGTATGACAATGACACAGTACGCTGGTACCTAGGGAGACTGACTCGTAGCGAGGTGACGCATAGTGCACCTAGTGGCGAAATAGATACAAGGGTATCGTCCTTTACCTATGATGGCCTTACGGGCCTACTGACCGAAGAGCGCATAGAGCCAGGGCATGCCACCCTGGAGCATGTTAAAAGCTATAACTATGACCAGTACGGCAACAAAACATCCATCAGCGTTAGCGGCCCCAATGTGGATACCCGCACTACGCAGATAACGTATACGAATGATGGCAAATTCCCAGAAACGATAACGAATGCCCTGGGACATACAGAGACACATGAATATGACCCAGCTCATGGTGGTCGTACATCATTAACAGGCCCTAACGGCCTCACGACAAACTGGACTTTTGATCCTTTTGGACGTCAACTCACAGAGACTCAACCGGGAGGCGCCATTGTCTACACACCGTACCGATGGTGCGAAAGCATTGGAAACTGTGGAGTGGGTTCTAATGCGGTTCTGGGCTTGTATGTCTACAGAACAGATGCACCGACAACCGTTAAGATTTTTGATCGATACGAACGGTCCATTGCTGAATCCAAGTTAGGTTACAACGGACAATGGATTGATGTTCTTACTAATTATGATGATCGCGACCGGCCTGTTTCGAAAAGCGCGCCTCATTATCGCGGAGATGCTCAATACTGGACGCAGTTACAATACGATGACTTTGATCGCGTTGTTAAAGAAAGTTCGCCAACCAGCGAAGCAGATCCCACGTTGCGCAGTACTCTTTACGATTACCAGGGACTGACTACATTACAAACCGATGCTAACGGGAACACCACCACCCAGGTTGTAGATGCTCTGGGAAGAACGGTGAGCGTGACGGATGCCCTGAGCGGCACTGTTTCTTATCGTTATGACGCGTTTGGCAACCTGGTAGAAACCACCGACCCAGCGGGTAACAAAATCACAATGGGATATGACATTCGGGGTAATAAGACATCCATGTCTGACCCGGATATGGGTGATTGGGTTTATGTCTACAACACCTTTGGCGAGCTAACAAAGCAAACTGATGCCAAGGGCCAGGACACCGTAATGGTCTACGACAAACTGGGCCGCATGACCGTCCGCTTCGAGACGACGGAGGTTACAGCTTGGGAATACGATACCCGATGGATCGGCGCACTAAGTCATACCTTACAAGGGCCATACGGGGGAGGTTCTACATACGTTGAGGGGTACTACTACGACTCATTGGGCCGGGTCACTTACCGGGCGGATGTAATTGAAGGCTCTTATTACTACACGGGTTATACCTACGATTCACAGAGCCGCCTCCGGGCAATGGTATACCCAAGCAGTTTTCCAGTTTGGAATGTGTACAACAGCTATGGCTATCTATGCCAAGTACGCTATGACGACCAAAACGATTGCGCTGCTGAGGGCTTTAGTTGGCGACTGGATCACATAGACGCTTTTGGCAATGTAGAGTCCGCTACGCTGAATAACGGCATTTTTGAAACACGTCACCATGATCAGGCCAGAGGCCATATGTCTGCGATTATGACGGGCAATGGCATCAGTGCAGATGTCCAAAACCTTGAATACACCTGGGATGCTGTCGGCAATCTAACCAGCCGAACGGATCATCTCCAGTCAGGTCTATCCGAAAGCTTTAGTTACGACGCTCTTAACCGGATGACCTATGCGTCAACTACCGGTGGCGAAGTCATGAGCCTGACATACGACTCGTTGGGCAATATCAGCTCAAAAAGCGATGTTGGTAACTATCAATACGACCCAAATCGGCCACATCAATTAACCGAAGTAACAGGCACTCGCGCAGCGACCTTTACTTATGATGAGAACGGCAACCAACTGACATCAAGCAATGGCCGCACTGTCACATGGTCAAGCTTTAATAAACCAATTGATATTCGCCAGAATGTATCCGGCGGCCAAAACCGAACCCAGATTCGCTACGGTTCAGATCGTAAACGCTACAAAACTGTGGTCGATCATACTCAGAATGGAACGACGACCACACGTACTACCCACTACATCGGTGATCATTACGAGCAAGTATTCGTAGATTCCAAGAAAGAAAGTAAGCATCACTTTTCTGCTTATGGACGAACCTATGCGGTGTTTAACGCATCTGAGATCACTGGGTGGTCTGTGGGCTATCTGCATACAGATCATCTAGGTAGCGTTGTAGCGATCACCGGCACAAGTGGCGCGCTATGGCAACAATTTAGTTACGACGCATTCGGAAAACGAAGAAATATAAACTGGCAAGCGGATGCAACAGATGCATTGTTGTACCAAACGCCTCCAGGTCAGCGAGTAACAGAGCGAGGTTTCACGGGACATGAACACCTGGACTCAGTTGCACTCGTTCACATGAACGGCCGGGTCTATGACCCGATATATGGCCGGTTTATAAGTGCCGACCCCTATATCCAGTTCCCGGAGAATACACAGAGTTATAACCGGTATTCATACGTCCTGAATAACCCGCTTTCCCACACTGACCCCAGTGGTTTTGGTTTGGGGAGCTGGCTCAAACGACAATTTGGAAAATTTGTAAGGTGGTTTGATCGTAATTGGCGTGCCGTAGTATCTATTGGAATAACTGTATTCACCGGGGGTGTAGGTGCAACCTTCGGCCAAGCATTTTGGGGGGGCTTTGCTGCCGGATTAATTACTTCCGGGGGTGATATTCGGGCAGGCTTTATTGGCGGCTTTACTGCAGGCGCATTCTATGGTGTAGGAAAAATTCCCGGGGTGGGTAACGCACCCTTTCTCCAAGCCGGGCATGCCAAGAAAGTGTTGCTTCACGGCTCTATAGGCGGTGTGTCAAGCGCACTTCGCGGGGGCAAATTCCAACACGGGTTCTTAAGTGCAGGTTCAAGCGCCTTTGCTGCCCCCTGGATAGCAGGAAATATCCGTCAAGGTGACTATGTCGGCCAAGTGACGGCAGCAGCTGTTGTAGGCGGTACCGCAGCCGAGCTAGGCGGGGGCAAGTTTGCAAATGGGGCAATTACTGGAGCAATGAGTTATTCATTGAATCAGGCGACCCAATCAGGGCGTAATGGTAGAGCCAGACAGCTTGCAGAACAGAGGAGGCAACTCCTTTTGTCAGGCGCTAAAGACGGGCACCTTACATTAAATGAAGCAAATGCCTGGTACCGTCATATGCATGGTAAGCCGCTAACTGTTGACTTAAATAAAATTGATATTTCAGGCATATCAGCGAGCGATTTTCCCAATGGGCCAGGGTCATATGAGAAACTCACTGTATCGGGTTTTGGTGATTTTCTTGTCCATGGCAGTTTAGGCTTCACCCTAGGGGCTGACGGAACAACCTTGACAGTTGGTACAGAAATGTACGATTTCAACTATAAATCATGGAGTAGCCACCCCGTAAGAAATGTATTGAATTTTGTTGGAGATGTTTACGCAGGTTCAGGTACACCATTCCCGATCACTTATCGGGGCTCGGCCCAAATTGGCCAATAAAGTCGGAGCAGAAACAATGCGTAGACCAATCATTTTCGGATTATCGGCTGTCATTTTAGTATGTCTAATTACACTTACAGTTATTAGTGCACGACAAATCTCAAGTGAAGATGCGCAGCTATTTGCTGAGCACGAATTTTCATCAATTACTATTCAATTAGATATTGATCAGAGTGAGCTTGTCGGACCAACAACCATCAGAGAGTCTGTGAACGGATACTACTTTTCCTGGGCTCGTCTTGAGAATCCGAATCAAGATGTCATTACAGTGTGGGTATCAAAATTTGGTGAGACAGACGCAACTATTTTGGATGATAGTTTGTTAGACAAGTACCGAGAAAGATATTAAAAAGGCTGGAAAATAATTGAAGGAGGAAAAGGGATCAAAGTTAAACGGCCTTTCATCCAAGCCATAATTGCAATATTACTGACACTTGTTGGGACGGTCGAATAATAGGGGACAGACTGGGCTGTACTGACATTCCCGGACACCGTAATTAGACCATAGCGGTGGCCTGCTCGACCTGCAGGGGAGTGCGATACCCCAAGGTCTGATGCAGCCGCTGCCGATTGTAAAACACCTCGATATATTCAAAGATCGCCGATCTTGCCTCCTGCCGGTTAGCGTAATTGCTGCCCCACACCAATTCATTCTTCAGGGTGCTGAAGAAACTTTCGGCCACGGCATTGTCCCAGCAGTCCTTCTTGCGACTCATGCTGGAAATCATGCCATAGCCTTTTAGTAGATCCCGATAGCTCTGCGAGGCATAGGTGCTGTGCGGAGAAAAGGGGTCGGAGTTAATTAACCTTCCAATACGACTCCCTGAACCGTCTGACATATGCCTCCGCCTCCAATGGCCAGAGCATGACGCTCAGCCATGACGCATTGGGCAACATCGCCTCTAAGAGGAGGGTGTCCAGAATTTCTGGAACCAGGCCAAGCGACATATGCGACGTTTCAATGGTATTCCAAAGGACCACTTTCATCTCTTCTTGAAGGAATGTGAGTGGCGTTTTAACAACCCCAATCCAAAGTCTCAATTAATACAATTGAAACAATGGGTTAATAACAATATGGCCTAGTTATCTAGGACAGCCCCTTAAATAATATTTTGCTCCTATATCAGGTGCGGTTCCACATCAGTCCCAAAAAATGTTACTGACACGGTTAGGCCTTACTGACTAGGCTTAGTAACTCACTGACACGATTAACCGGCACCGACAAGTGACAACATCAACCAAAACAGTTGACACTTACTGGTCAACTGATATGATGAGTTGAACTGTTATCCACCAGAGGCTCTGATCGTGTTTGAAGCTGTCGCCAAGCAATCTCTCTCGGAAGCGGTTTATGACCAGCTTCGTGCGCGCATCCTCAACCGCGATATTGAAGCCGGTGCCGAACTACCATCGGAACGCATTCTCTGCGAGATGCTGGGCGTGAACCGCGGTGCAGTGCGCGAGGGCATCAAGCGCCTGCAACAAGCCGGGCTGGTTCAGGTACGACATGGCGGACCTACGGTGGTTCTGGATTTTGAGCAGGAAGCGGGCCTGGAAATGCTGCCGGCGCTGCTCGTCGACGAGGAAGGAAACATGCGCGTTGAAATCGCCCGGGGCATTATCAGCCTGCGCCAGAACCTGGCGCCGGAAGTGGCGCGTCTGGCTGCGGGCCAGAAACAGCGCGAACAGACCGCTGATCGGCTTGAGGCACTACTGTCTGAACTGCACGCCGGGCAGGATCTGTGCGAATTGCAGGATCAGGTGTTCGAGTACTGGAATGTACTGGTCAACGGCAGTGGCAACATCGCCTACCGGCTGGCCTTCAATTCCCTGCGCAAGACTTACAAGAAAATCTGGGGTCTGTTAACCAACACCCTGTCCGATGAATTTCGCGACATTGAACGTCTGCACAGACTGGCAGACGCAGTACGTCGTGGCGATGCCGATGCCGCCCACGCACTGGCCAGCGAATACGTGGCGCTGGGCACCCAGGCCATGCAGGCACTGCTGGATGCCTACGCCGCCGACAAATCCGGTGCCGGCAAGATCACTGAACTTGAATAGTCCGATAGGAGGTATCGGCTATGAGTATTGAAAGCACGACCACTGAAGAAGCCATCGCCACGGGCACGACCGGCGCCAATAGTCCGGCCACTGCAGGCGAGGCGCTGAAAGTCTTCTTTCTTCACCCAAGCGTCTTCATTCTGAGTGCATTGACACTGGGCTTCAGCCTGCTGCGTATACAGGCCGGCCACTGGAGCTGGGCGGATGCTGTGGCGCCACTCGCCATTTTCCTGTTTTGGCCAATAATGGAATGGGGTATTCACGTGCACTTACTGCACTTCAAACCCTTCACTCTGTTTGGCCGCAAGATCGACTTCCTGCTGCCGCAGACCCATCGTGAACACCACAAGACGCCCTGGGACATCAAGCGCATCTTCATTCCGCTACATGTCTATCCGCTGGTGGCGCCCATCCTGATCGGTGGTGCCTGGCTGCTGGCGCCGACCCCCGAACTGTTCTACGGCGGCCTGGCTTTCTATTTTCTGCTGGCCCTGAATTACGAGTTCTGCCACTACCTGGCGCATATACGCTGGTGCCCGCCCATCGAGTACTACAAGCGCCGTGTGCGCCTGCATCGCTTCCATCACTTCAAACACGAGCGGCTGTGGTGGGGCGTATCGATGGGGTTGGGTGATGTACTGTTCGGTACCGCGCCTGATCCGGAAAAGGTGCACCGCTCCGGCAATACCCGTGACCTGCTGGGCCGCTGGCCCGGAGGCCAGGCACATTAAACGGGATCAGGCCCGGAACAGTACCGTCGACGCCCAGGACAGGCCCACGCCAAAACCGGACAGAACCACGATATCGTCCGCGTCCACGGCCCCCTGCGACATCATGATGGGGATGGAAGACGACACGGTATTGCCGTATTCGCCGGCCACGAAGGGCGCTTTGTCCAGCGGCACATCGAGGCGCTTGGCCAGTTGAGTCACAATGTGGCGGCTGCCCTGGTGCAGGACAAAGCGGTCAACCTGGGGCATGTCCACGCCATTCAACTGCATGGCGCGGCGGATACTGTCCGGCACTATTTTGGCAGCAAAGTTCAGTACGGCCCGGCCGTTCATGAACAGCTGACCGGATTCCGGCTGCACCTCGATCTGGTCCCAGTCACTGCCTTCGCTGCCCATGTCAAAGCGCCCCACCTTCCAGACCGGATGATCGGTAATCAGGGTGGCGGCCGCGCCGTCTCCAAACAACAGGCTGGTATTGCGGTCCAGCGGATTCACAATCTTGGAATAGGGATCCGCCGTAATCAGCAGGCCGCGTTTCAGACCCTGGGCATTCATTAACGAGGTGATGACGGCCAGGCCATACACAAAGCCGGAACAACCCAGGGAAATATCGAAGGCGGCACAATGTCTGGCCAGACCCAGTTTGCCGTGCACCCGAGCCGATACATGCGGCAGGCCGTGATCATCCGGGTTCTGGGTTACCACCACCAGGCAATCGATTTCCTCGGGCTTGACGGCCCCCTTCTCGAACAACTGCTTTGCAGCCAACACGGCCAGATCCGAAGCCTCATGCTCGGGCAGCATGCGGCTGATCTTCAACACGCCGATTTTTTCACGCAACAGCTCCTCCGAAGCTTCCAGCTCCGGCGCCCGCGTGATATTGCAAACCCGCTCTTCTGGCAGGTAACAGGCGATATCCGTGATACCGACCTGTCCGATATCCGTATTCATAGTGCTCTGTGATCCCTGTGTAATAAGTGCATACTAGATGCATTGCGCCATGCTCACCACAGGTGCAGGTAAGCTGGCTTACTGAATAATGACAGAGGCGTCACATAAAGAAATGCCTCATTCAGGTTAGCCAGCAACAAACTATGTAATCGTCAGACATGCGAAAAAGGGAGGAGAACCTTATGCAACATGTCAAAGTTTTTGCCGCCGGCTATATCGCAACACTGCTTTTTCACCAGGGCATGCTCTATATGCTGCACATGGCCAACCCGGAAGTCCCCGCCCCGTTCAACATGGCGCCGGTGCCGCCACTGGGCGTGCCCGCCGTGATTTCCCTCGCATTCTGGGGCGGCCTGTGGGGTAACCTGCTGTGGCTGCTGATGCAAAACAGCAGCGGCAGCGGTTACTGGACACGCGCTATTTTGATCGGCGCCATCGGCCCCAGTGCAGTCGCACTTTTTGTGGTGATGCCGCTCAAGGGGCTGGGCGTGGCCATGGGCTGGAATCCGCAGATCATTGTTGGCGCCCTGATTCTCAACGCCGCCTGGGGCCTGGGCGTTGGCATCATCATGAAACTGTTGCCCGGGAGCAGCGGAAAATCATCTGAATAACAAGCGCCACACCAACGCAGAGGAGACACTACATGCGAGGCAAAGAACACCCCGGCTGGCGGTGGGGGCCCTTCACGGCCCGTATCCCTTTCTACCACACGCGGCTTTACTGGCCGGAATTCCTGCAGGGCATCTTCGTGGCTTCGGCAACCGGCCTGGCGCTGGTGCCGCTCATGACCTCGCAGTTCGGCCTCACGTTCGAGCAGGCCGTGGCCGCCTCCCTGATTCACAGTTTTCTGATCACCTCGGCAGCGGTGTTCTTCGGCGAACCCTATGCCCCCGGCTGGATAACTCCGGCACTGCCCCTGGTGCTGACCTTCGTACTGGGCGGTTTCAGTGACCCCGTGGTGCGCTGGCAGGCAATGACCGCATTGTCGCTGGATTTCGCCGCCATTGTGTTCGTTCTCGGCATCACCGGCATGGGCAAGCGCTTCATGGTGTGGCTACCGGCCACACTCAAGGCCGGCATCATCCTGGGCGCGGCCATTGCGGCCCTGAAGCGGGTTTTCATCGATGATGCCGAACGTTTCCTGCTGCAGCAGCCCATTGCCACCACCCTGGCCTGTGCCATCTGCCTGATCATTACCTTTTCCATCCCCCTGCAGCGCCTGAAAGCCAACAACCGTTTTCTGGCCCTGATGGGGGCCCTGGGCTTGTTACCCGGGTTCCTGGCCGCAGCCTTCATCGGCCCACTGGTCGGAGAAGTGGACTACGACATTCAGTGGGGCATTCTGATACCCCCCGTTGGAGAGCTCTGGACGATTGCCTCACCCTTTGCCATCGGCTGGCCAGATACAGCGCTGTTCCTGCATTGTCTGCCGCTGGCCCTGGTGGCCTACATCATCGTCTTCGGCGACCTCGTCACAGGCAATGAAGTCCTGTACGAGGCCCGGGATTCACGTCCAGACGAACACATCGACATCAATCCCACGCGCTCACATCTTTCGCTGGGCATTCGTAACGCCGTGATGGCGGTAGTGGCGCCTTTCTTCCCGACACAGGGCAGCCTGTGGACCGGTGTGCATGTCATCGTGGTACAGCGCTGGCGCGAAGGCCGGCAAAGCCTGGACAGCCTGCACAGCGGCATTGCCTCCTATTACCTGATGGCCATGCCCTTTATTTTCCTGATCCTGCCGCTGCTGACCGGACTCAAGCCGCTGATGGGCATCGCCCTGTCGCTCACCCTGGTGTTAACGGGCTTTGCCTGCGCCTATGTCGCCATGGCAATACCACGCGAACCTACCGAACGCGGCGTGGTATTGCTGACCGGCATGGCCCTGGCGTTGTTCGAGCCCTGGATGGGCCTGCTGGTGGGCATTGCCGCGACCCTGTTACTGGTAGGATGGCGTTCTTCTGAAGAAAGCAACGAAACCTGACTCAATGCATCGCGCCCTTTGCCAGCTCGCTTTGCGACTGCTCGCCGGACTGGCCGGCCTCATTCTGTTCAGCGGTACCGCGACGGCGGAGCAAAAACCCTTATGGGAGGCTGGCGCCGGCTTCGGTGTGGTGAATTTTCCGGATTACCGGGGTTCGGATGAACGCAGCAGCTTCGCCCTGCCGATTCCCTACTTCGTTTACCGGGGTGAATTCCTGCGCGTTGACCGGGAGAGTATTCGCGGACGGCTGTTCGAGTCGGAACGCTGGGAACTGGACATCAGCCTCAATGGCTCGGTACCGGTGGACAGCGACGAGAATGAAGCCCGCGAAGGCATGGATGATCTCGAGCCGACACTCGAACTGGGGCCGGTGCTCAAGTATCACGCCTGGCAGTCAGCCGACGAACAGATGCGGGTGGAATTGCGTCTGCCACTACGGGCGGCCATTAATACCGAATTCGAGCATGTGGGCTGGATTACCCAGCCCCAGGTCAATCTCGATGTCGCCGATCCTTTCGGTTACACAGGCTGGCAGCTCGGCCTGCACACCGGCCCCATTTTCGGGGATGCCGACTTTCATCAGTATTTCTTTGGCGTGGAGCCTGAGTTCGCGCGTCCCGGACGACCGGCCTACGACGCTGACAGTGGCTATGCCGGCGCCCAGGTCACTGCGGCGCTGAGCAAGCGTTTCGGAAAAATGTGGCTGGGCGGCTTTGTGAAATGGGACACGCTCGATGGCGCTGCATTCGAGGACAGCCCGCTGGTACGCGACAAGAGCAACTTTACCGCCGGCTTCGCCGTTTCCTGGGTGCTGAAAGTCTCTGACGAGCTCGTCGAGGTCAGCAAAGAAGATTAGTCCGGCAAACGCGCCTGTCCAAGATTACCGGTGTCCGTGCCGAACCAGATCGAATTGCTCGCCGCGTCAAACACCATGTGACGCACACTGCCGCCACCGCTGGGAATAGCCTTGAGGCTGATGAATTCCTTGCTGTCCGTATCGAAACCGACAAACAGATTGGGTTGCGGGATGGTTTCCACAAACCAGATGCGATCGCTGGCATCGACTGCCATCGCGTAAGGCCCGCCGTGCTCGCTGGGGGTTTTCCACTCACGGAATTTACCGGTCCTGGGGTTGTAGCGGCCCAGATAGCCCTGCGCATTGTCGACATACCAGATATTCCCATCACTGGTGCGTGCGATTCGCCGCGGGCGGGCATCCTCCCGCGGCAAGCTGATTTCGCTCAGTTTCATGTTCTCCGGATCAACGGTTGCCAGCTTGTTGGTCCCCAGCAGCGCCACCCAGGGCCGCCCCTGCGGATCAGAGATAATCCCGTAAGGCCGCGCATTGCGCGTCGGCACCGGCAGCAGATTCACCTTCTGCGTTTTCTTGTGCAGGCGGCCAATGAAATTGCCATGCTGTACCGTAAACCAGATATGGCCCTGGCCATCCTCAATCAGGGTGTGCGGGTCTTTGGCTGCATCCTCCGGCATGTCGATTCGCAGAATTTCGCCCGTTTTCGGGTCGATGCGGCCAATATGCCGATCCCGGTTGCCGGCATACCAGATATACCCCTCCGAGCCGACAATCAGATTATGCGGACCGGTATGCGCACCCAGGTCAATTTTCTCAAAGCTTCCCTTGTCGGGATCAAACCAGGCGGCGTAATCGCCGACCTGGCCTACAAACCAGATACGCCCGTCACTCGCCACCGCAGGATCGCGCGGGCGACTGGCCTCCCAGGGTACCGGCCATTCCTGTATTTCGACCTGCAGCTGATTCTTGATGGAATCGGCGCCCGCAACCTGGGGCGCCAACAGCGCCAGCGCGGCCAGCACGGCGACCAGCAGGCCGATGCGCAAACCTGAAGACTGATGAAAATAGGAACGCATAAAAGACTCCGGCGGCGAATCTTTTATTGTGACTATCAGCACGGGCCGGAGTTCCGGGTTGGTCAGTGTCCTGGCCGCAATTCGCGCGCGAAGAAATCCAGGGTACGCTGCCAGACCCGCTTTGAATCCGGCAGATGGCGGCTGACACTGCGAAATCCGTGCGGCATGTTGTACAGATAGGCTTCCGCACGGTCGCCGAGCTCACCCAGCAGGCGGTTCCGGCGCCTGGCCGGACAGAAGGGGTCCAGCCGGGACCAGTGACCCTGCAGTACACGAACCTCGTCAAGGTTCTCACCCTTTGCCACCCCGGCGCCCTGCAGGCCGAGGGAATGGTGATACACCACCGGCGCCAGCATGTCATCGCGCCGGGCCATCTGCAGCACAAAACCACCGGTCAGGCAGGCGCCGAGCATGCCGAGCCGGCCGTTACACAGCGGATCGTCCTTGAGCGCATCCAGCATGGCATGCACTTCGAGATTCACCGGACTGTCGGCCCGGTTGTTACGCCCCGCCGCATGCACCATGGCGCGGATGCAATAACGCGCCGCACCGTCGGTATAGAGATCAGGCACGTAGACCAGATAGCCGCGGCTGGCCAGGTCGGCGGCATCCTTGCGATACCAGTCGACCAGCCCATAAAGCTCGTGCAGAAGGAGAATGCCGGGTGCCGCATGCTCCCCGGCCGGCAGATAGACTTCGACGTCGACTGAACGCTCCGGCAATTTGAGCCGGCGTTTTTCCATCGAAGTATCCACCAGTGGATCCACCCCCGCCTCAGGCAGCGACTTCCACCATTTCAAAATCGGATTTGGTGGCGCCGCAATCCGGGCAGGTCCAGTCTTCGGGTACATCTTCCCAGCGCGTGCCAGGCTCAATGCCATCGTCAGGCCAACCCTCGGCCTCGTCATAAATCAGGCCGCAAACAACACATTCCCACTTCTTCATGGGATTCCCTCCAGATCATCGTGTATTCCGGCGACTCGGACCGGATGTATGTACCCCAAAGGCCAGTGAGCGGCAGGCACCGAACAGTGGTTCTGAGGGGGAAATGAGGCCGCTATTATGCCGCGCCTGACTACGACTGACAAAAATCAGCCCGTGTTCTGCATGCCGCGGGCGATGCCGTGAACGGTGGTAAGCAGGGCACGCTCCAGCGCATCATCCTGCCTGTCGGTCTGTCGCCACCGCCGTAGCAATTCCACCTGCACCAGACTCATCGGGTCGACATAGGGATTGCGCAATTCCAGCGCGCGCCTGAGTACTGCGTCCTGACCAAGCAACGCATCGGTTTCACGAATACGGCAGATCATCCGCCGGGTGCGTTCATATTCCTCTTCTATGAGCGAAAACATGGACGCGCCGACCGAGGTACACAAACCCGCATAACGGCGGGCGATATCCAGATCCGCCTTGGCCAGACCCATTTCCGCATCCGACAACAGGTTATTAAAGAAATACCATTGCCTGCTCATTTCCCGCAGCGTCTCTATACCGACCTCGGCCTCGGCTGCCTCGAGTCCGGCACCCACCCCGAACCAGCCGGGCAACAAATGCCGTGACTGCGTCCAGGAAAAAACCCAGGGGATGGCGCGCAGATCCTCGATACCGGCCTGTCCGCTGCGCCGTGACGGACGCGAACCAACGGTCATGCGTTCAATCACATCAATCGGCGTGGCTTCGCGGAAATAGGTCAGAAAATCCGGATGCTCGTAAACAAGACCGCGATAATGCCGGCGGCTAGCTTCCGCTACCTGGCGCATGGCGGCAAACCAATGCGGGTTATCGGCGCCCGCAGTTTCACCGGGGCCGAGACGCTCCAGCACCGCACCGCCCATGAGTTCCAGGGTACGCACCCCCAGACCACGCAAACCGTATTTACCGTGAATGATTTCGCCCTGCTCGGTCAGACGTAGACAACCATTGATGGCGCCTGGCGGCTCGGCCAGAATCGCCTCGCGTGGCTTGCCGCCACCCCGGCTGATGGTGCCACCACGGCCATGAAACAATGTCACGCCGAGTCCCGCCCGCGCCGCGGCATCAAGAATTTCCCGCTGCGCGAGATGCAAGGCCCAGCGCGAGGACGCCAGACCACTGTCCTTGTTGCTGTCTGAATAACCGAGCATCACGTACTGAACGTCTCCGCGACGCCGCAGATGCTCACGGTACAAGTCATCCGCCCACAGGGTTTCCAGCACACTGCGCGCATTGGCCAGATCGTCGACTGTCTCGAACAAGGGAGCGATATCCAGTGCCACTGCATCGTTCTGCCCCCGGGCATCCGCCGCCCTGGCCAGAGCCAGAACCGCCAGGGCATCGTCGGCCGCGCGCGCCATGCTGATGATATAAAGCCCGACCGCGGCATCACCATACTGTTGACGCGCCCCGGCGATCGCTCGCATCACCTCAAGGCTGTTTGCGGTTTTTTCATCGGCATGTTCGGGCGCAGAAATTTTCTCTTGCAGGGCCTGTTGCAGATGCTGCGTACGCTGATCGCTGTCCAGCCCGGCAAAGTTATCTACCCCCAGAACCTGGCCTGCGGCGTGACGATGCACATCGGCATGCTGACGCACATCCAGCGTGGCCAGATGAAAACCGAAAGTCTCAACCCGCCGCAGCAAGCGGCGCACCCTGTAGGCGCCCGCGTTTTTTCCCTTGTGTCCTTCCAGGCTACGCAGAATCAGGCGCAGGTCACCGAGCAATTCCTGCACATCTGCATACGCCTGCGCCTCGGCCGCCAGCCCCGCATCCAGGCGCCGGGCCATAAACCACAGCAGCAACCGGTAGGGCATCTGGTGATAGCGTTCGGGGATTTCGGCGAAAATACCCGGCATCTGCTTGCGATAATCCTCAATGCGGGCAAGCACCTCCGGCTCGACCTCAATCAGTGAAGTCGACTGGGTGAGATAACCGAATAACTCGGTCACCTCGGCGCGGTATTTCTTCAGGCACAGCTCCTGATGACGCGCGAGCGTGTCCCGGATGGTATGCGCACCCACATTCGGGTTACCGTCCATGTCGCCGCCTACCCAGGAGCCAAAGGACAGAAATGCCGGTACTGGCTCAGCCAGTGCGCCCTGCTTTTTCAACGCTGCTTCGAGATTTCCGTAGACGCGCGGCACTACCCGATAGATCACTTCGCTGAGGTAGAACAGCACATGCTCGACTTCATCGGCCACGCTGGGACGCACCGAAAGCTGCTCCTCGGTCTGCCAGGCGGTGGTGATTTCATTACGCACCTGCGCCTGAATCGCCGCCGGATCGGCATCGAAAGAAAGTCGATCCATGAGCGCCCGGGCGATGCGCTGCTCCTTCACCAGCAACGAACGCCGCGTAGCCTCGGTAGGGTGAGCCGTAAACACGGGGCATAGCTTGAGCTTGGCCACGCAGTCCTGCAGCGCTTCAGGTGACATACCTTCCGCTGCCAGGGTATCAATCACGGCTTCCCAGCTACCCGGTTGCGCCTGCTGTTCACGTCGGTAATTCACGGCACGCCGCAGACGGTGAATACGCTCGGCCATATTAACCACAAAAAAGTAGGCGGAGAAAGCCCGCACCAGGGTAGCCGCAGCATCAGCATCTAGCGGTTTGAGCAATGCATGCAGCTCATCTTCAGCCGCAGCCTCGCCCTGCCGGTAACGGCGCGCCGCCTTGCGCACCGCTTCTACCTGCTGGAACAGGGCATCTCCACCCTGCTCTTTCAGCACCTCACCCAACAGGCTGCCAAGCAGGCGCACATCCTCGCGCAGTGGCTGATCCTTGGCGTTGAAGAGTTCATCAATGGAATCTGCTTTCATGCCCCCCATCTTACCGGACAGGGAACCTCTGCTTGAGTCCGCCGCGGAAGTGACCCATTCAACCCATTAAAAAGGGCGACCGCATGGTCGCCCTGAATGCCTTTTCAACAAAGGCAACTGGGTAAGAGTGTGCGATACGCTCAGGCGGCCTGCAATTGATCCTGCTGCCGGCCGGGGCGATAGTCCCTGTCCCAGCGGTTGGCGCGACGCAGCGAACCGAAATCATTGAAACGCACCCCCATCTCGCGCAGCACCTTGTGTGCGGTGGGCGCGGTCCACTGGCGAATATAGAACGGTTCCTTCACCACGAAGTGATGAATGGCATGCGTACTGCCGAAGTTGAAACAGAACAGATGGAACGGCGCCAGCCACCAGGCGTTCCATACCTGGCACTGCTGCATGATGTTGCCGTCCTCGATGTCGCCGAAGTAATGCATGTTGGAACTGACGAAATGCAGCGAGAAGGTGCGAATCACATTCGGAAGCAGCCAGACGACCGCCAGAAAATTCACAACCTGCATGAAACTCAGTACGAACTCGGGCCAGACAATCGGCATGCCCAGCCATTGGGCGCCAAAGCTCACCGCGTGGAACAGGACAAAGCCGTGCAGCAGGGTGTAATGGATATAGCCAAGCGGCATGAAGGTGGACAACTGCTCACGCACCAGAGCTTTTACCTCCGCCTTGGACTGCGGTTTCTGCGCCTTGATGTACTCACGCACCATGCCACGCATCTTGAAGGGACGCAGATACACGGCCAGCATGGCATCGCCCATCATCAGCACACGCTTCAGGCCCCAGCGTTCACCGTTGGTGATGCCGCGTTCTTCCAGGTCGGAATCGGTGCCGGCATGCTTGTGGTGATGCAGATGCATGCGGCGGCGAACAAAGGGACTGATGGTGCTGGGACGGGTAATCCAGCCAATCAGCAGCATCAGATCATTGGCCCAGGGCTTGTTACGGAAGTACATGAGATGGATCAGGTCGTGCTCCAGCTCATGCGTCAGTGAAGCGAACATCGCCACCAGCGGAATGCAGGCCCACCATGGCAGCAGGTCGAAATAATACAGGGCCGCGCAGCCCAGCATGCCAGCTACGGCAAAAGCCATGATTGCCACGCCGATAGTGTTCTGGTGCAGTAACCAGGGATGCTTCTCGCGCAATTCCTGGCCGGCCTGCAATACGACCTTCTTGATATGGGCGGTTTTTTCCGCATCGCTCATCCGGGCGACCGGCTTGGTAAGAGTAGGCTGACTCATGTGATCTCCTGAGCTTCTACAAGAGTGGTTTGCTTGAGCGTTACTTTAGGGAGAAAGCGCAAACAAGGCTGGGCCGTAAACGCCAACCACTTGACCAAAAGTGACAAGATTTCGTTTCGGTTCTAAGCTTCGCGCATGCCATTGAACGCCACATCCCTGAGCAGTTGGGCCAAGGCCATCAAGGTCACACTTGATGAGCAGGGCCTGGACAGCCATGCCCTTTTCAGCCGGGCCGGCATGGATATGGAGGCGCTCAAGGACCCGAACGCACGCTACCCGCTGGAGCAGACCAGCCGTCTCTGGCGCCTCTCTGTAGAAGCGACGGGCGACCCCTGCCTGGGCCTGGAAGTGGGTCGGCATGTCAATCAGACAACCTTCCACGCCATGGGCTATTCGCTGCTGGCCAGCCCCACACTCAAGGAAGTTTTCGAGCGGCTGATCCGCTACTTCCGTATTGTCAGCGACGCCGCCGAGCTGAGCTTCGTTCCGGCCGGCAGCGACTACAAGTTCGAGATACAGAATCTCTCTGGCGACATCCAGCCTACTGACGAGGCCCTGGATGCCATGATGTCGGTGCTGATCCGTTTGTGCCGCGCCCTCTACGGCAAGCATTTCCGGGCCAGCCGGATCCGGCTGCGGCGGCCGGCGCCACCGGATACCACCGTCTTTGAAAAAGTGTTCAAGGCGCCGATCGATTTCGACGCGGATGAAACCGCCATGTATCTGGACGCCGCCTTGCTGGACGCGCCGCTGCCCTCGGCCAACGCTGAACTGGCCCGGCATAACGACGAGGTTCTGGCCCGTTATCTGGCGCATTTCGAACGCAGTAATATTGCCAATCGTGTGCATGCCCTGCTGGTGGAACAGCTTCCGCACGGCGAACCTTCGCAGGAAAAAATCGCAGACGGGCTGCACATGAGCCTGCGCAATCTGCAACGCAAGCTCAGTGCCGAGAACACTTCCTACAAGGAAATCCTCAACAAGACCCGCCACGATCTGGCCCTGTCCTATATGGCGGACAGCAGCTACAGCATCAGCGAAATCACCTACCTGCTGGGCTTTTCCGACACCTCCAGTTTCACCCGCGCGTTCAAGCGCTGGACAGCCCTGTCCCCCAGCGAATACCGCAGCAAACAGTTGTCCTGACCGCACCGCCGGCATGATTGCAGGCCCTTGCCGCATTGCCTATGCTTCAGGGTCCGGGTTCACTGCAAAAAACTGACAGGTGGATGGCAGCGCCATACGCCGGCGAAGGAGGTTCACGTGGCCGCTCTTTTTTGGTTAATCGTTTTCATCGGCGCTTTCCTGACCCTGTGCTATCAGCGCAGCTCACTGAAAACCGGCAGCATCACGATGGCCGTGGTTCTGGGCGCCTATACCCTGTTCGGCAACGGCGGCTTTGCCTGGGATCTGTTTCTGTGGCTGCTGTTCGCAGCGATTGCAGTTCCGCTGAATCTGGTTGATTTCCGCCGCGAGCGCCTGACCCGACCCATTCTGGATATTTTCCGCAAGGTGCTACCGACCATGTCGGACACTGAACGGACGGCACTGGAGGCCGGCACCGTGTGGTGGGACGGTGAACTGTTTTCCGGCAGTCCCAACTGGCAACGGCTGCTGTCCATGCCCGGCCCCGAACTGAGTGAAGAAGAAAAGGCCTTTCTCGACGGCCCGGTCGAGGAATTCTGCAAAATGCTCGACGAGTGGGACATCACCCACAAGAATGCCGACCTGCCACCCCAGGCCTGGGAATTTCTGAAGAAAAACAAATTCTTCGGCATGATTATCCCCAAGAAGTATGGCGGCCTGGATTACTCGGCCTATGCCCACTCCTGCGTACTGGCCAAGGTAGCCTCCGGCCCCGGCGGCGCTACCGCTGCTTCCACGGTAGCGGTACCCAATTCCCTCGGCCCCGCTGAGCTGCTGCTCAAATACGGTACAGAAGAACAGAAAAACCAGTACCTGCCCGGCCTGGCAGACGGCCGGGAAATCCCCTGCTTCGCGCTGACCAGCCCGCATGCCGGCTCTGACGCCGGCGCCATTCCCGACAAGGGTGTGGTCTGCAAGGGCCAATGGCAGGGCAAGGAAGTCATCGGCATGAAACTGACCTGGGACAAGCGCTACATCACGCTGGCGCCGGTCGCCACCGTCCTGGGTCTGGCCTTCAAGCTCTATGATCCCGAGGGCCTGATCAGCGACGATGAAAATCCCAACCTGGGCATCACCTGTGCCCTGATTCCCGTCAATACCCCCGGTGTTGAAATCGGCCGCCGCCATTTCCCGCTGAACAATCCCTTCCAGAACGGCCCGACACAGGGCAAGGATGTGTTCGTGCCGCTGGATTACATCATTGGCGGCAAGGCCATGGCCGGCCAGGGCTGGCGCATGCTGATGGAATGCCTGGCGGTGGGCCGCTCCATCTCGCTGCCTTCCATGACCACCGGCGGCGCCGTAGCCGGTGCGCTGGCAACAGGCGCCTACTGCCGGGTCCGCCGCCAGTTCAATGTGCACATCGGCGCCTTCGAGGGCATTCAGGAAGCGCTGGCGCGCATCGGAGCTTACGCCTACGCCGGTGAGGCGGTGCGGCGCTTTACCGCCAACGCCGTGGACCTGGGTGAGAAACCGTCCGTGCCCTCGGCCATTGCCAAATACCACTGCACGGATATGGCGCAGAAAGTCTCCATTGACGCCATGGACATCCACGGCGGCAAGGGCGTGATGCTCGGACCGAACAACTATCTGGCGCGTGGCTATCAGGGCGCGCCGATCGGCATCACCGTGGAAGGTGCCAACATCCTCACTCGTAGCATGATCATCTTCGGCCAGGGCGCCATCCGCTGCCATCCTTATGTACTCAAGGAAATGGAAGCGGCACATGACCCGGATAAGAAGCGCGGCTTGCAGGAATTTGATGCGGCTTTCTGGGGTCATATCGGCCACGTCCTGAGCAGCGCCTCCCGCGCCTTTGTCCTGGGCATAACCCAGGGCCGGGGTTCGCAGGCGCCGCAGGCGCACCCGGCGCGGCGCTGTTATCAGAAACTGAATCGTTACAGCGCCGATCTCGCGGTACTGTCGGATGTCTGCATGGCGGTGCTGGGGGGCGAACTGAAGTTCCGTGAAAGTATTTCCGCCCGGCTGGGTGACGTGCTGGCCAATATGTATATCGTTAGCGCCGCTCTCAAGCGCTTCGAGACCGACGGCCGGCCGGCGGATGACCTGCCGGTGCTGCGCTGGGTCGCCGAGGACTGTTTTCACAAGATCGAGAATGCGCTGGACGGCATCATCCGCCACCTGCCCTACGCGCTGGTACGCCTGAAGATGCGTGCGCTCATTTTCCCGCTGGGCCGCTGGGCCAAACCGCCGCGCGATGAAATCGGCGTACAGGTTTCCAATGCCCTGCAGGAACCCAGCGGGCTACGCGACCGCCTGGCCGAATTTGTCTTCACCAACAATCCTTCAGACACCTCAGTGGCCAAGCTGGAGCAGGCCATGCGCCAGGTACTGGAGGCCAAACCGCTGGAGAAGAAAATTCTGGAAGCCGTGAAAGCAGGCAGGATTGGCACCGATCACCCAGCCGAACGCATCGAAGAAGCGCTCGCCGCTGGCCTTATCGACAGCCAGGAAGCCGCTTTCCTGCGTGAGACCTATCAATTGATTATCGACATCATCAAGGTGGACGATTTCGATCCGGCTGACATGATGGCGGCAGGCGCCAGCAAACCGCGCGCCGCGGCACGCAAGCCTGCTGCGAACAAACCTGCCGCGAAGAAGAGCACCGCGAAAAAGCCCGCCGCTCGCAAGCGCAGCACGGCGGCCAAAAAGAAGACCTCGGAAACGACCGAAGTCTAGGGGCAAGCCGCGCCCCCGCCATTAACCGGGAAGCCGGCGCCGCCACTGCCGAGGAAGCTGGCCACCTGGGTCTGCATTTCCACCGTGGTGGCCGCGGAGATGGAAGGGTCCAGGATGGAGCCATGTCCGCCACGCAGGAATTTTACCACCGTATCAGGCCCCGCCGTACAGGCAGGTGACGCCGCTTCGGGGTTCACATCCTCTACCGGCATCAACTCCATCACCACCTCGACCAGCGGATCGGTGCCGCCCAGCGGTCCGGCCGTCACCACAATGGAACCCGAGTTGCTCACCGGCACATTATTGGGCACCACCTGGTCCGGCAGGCTGACGCCCTCCTCACCGACCACTTCCATAAAATGGATGGGATAGTTGGCGCCGGCAGTAGCGGCATAGTTGATCGGGTCGGCGCTGTCGACCAGCGTCTGGGCAAAGCGCAGGAAGGTTTCGTAGTTATCTGTGCCTTCCACCACGCCATTACCCGCCAGGCCAGCCGCGATGGCCGGACCGAAGGTCTCGGAGCCGTCCAGAATCTTGGCCACACCCCCACCGGCCATTGCCAGACTGGCGGCCGTGCCTTCGTCGTTCACGCCCATCAGTGTGGTGCCGATAATGCCGCCCAATGAATGACCGAGCAGATTGGTCACCGCCGTGTTGGTATCGATACTGCCCACCTGTGTCCCAGTGCCATCAACCACCACAAGATCGATGGCCTGAACGGATTTGAGCAGATGAATATTGTCGATCACACCCTGGCGCAGATTATCCCGCGAGGTAATGACACTGCCCAGATTGATGAAATGCCCGCCCGAACAATCTACCACGCCATCGGGGGCAAGGTTGAAGGGGTCCGCCGTCGCCTGTGAGCAATTGCCTGCGCCGTCGTCCTGAGTCGGAGCGTAGTCCACGTCAAAGGTACGCTCACCGATACCGGGTAGCCGCAATGTGGCGAACGGTGACTGCGGCGTGATGCCATGCAGGGGCAGATCAATGGCGATGGTCACCTGGCAGGCATTGGCCAGGGCCGGGCCGACGATCAAGGCATCTGCCCGGCTGCGGGTAATGCCGTGGATATATATGGTTACCGGGTAACCACCAGATGGCACTTCAAAGCAGGCGCTGTTGGCATTCGGCACCAGCGCCACTACCGGCACCGTCTGGGTGCTCTGCGCCACCGGCGTCGGGAAACAGGCGGTAGTACTGACACTCGGCGTTTCAGCAAACGCTGCACAGGGCGGTGTCTGCGGCAGGTGGCTATTGCCCGAAGCAGCAGCGCCATCTGAAAGCCAGAAACTGCCGAGCGGAGTGGGGTCATTACTGGCTGCGGCCCGCTGCAGGTAATACGGCAAACTCATGGTGCCAACATAGATGTCTGCGGTATCCGGCAGGCCGATACCCAAGTCTCCGGTACTTAAACCGCTCGGGGATATCCCCAGTGCCTGGGGGCTAGCAGCAGCATTCAGCGCAGCCAGGCTGTCACCGATGGCCTGCGTAGTGAACGGCCAGGCTAGAATGATGTGCTCCCGTTCAATTCCCAGATTATTCTCGGCCAGGCCGAACAACGGCTGCATAAAACCCCGGATCTGTTCGAGTTGGGCAATCTGCGCCTGCGTCAGTGTCGGCGTGACCGGAGGGACGGGGTTTCCCTCACTACCGATCGCATCACTGCTACGTACTGCCTGGAAAATCACCGCAGCATCGACGGGTACACCATCGGTCGTTGCCAAGTTGTCAGTCACCACTACGGCATAGGTACTGCGCGGTGCCAGTGGCTTGAGCCACTGGATATATAAACGGGTGCGGGTTGGAATCACCGCCGAGCGACTGACCTGATAATCCACGCCCGGATTGAGCAGGGCACCGCTCGTTGTATTGACCACAATCACGCCTCGCGCGGCCGGTGCGCCTCCGGCATTGGCGGTATCGAGATCGATGTTCAGGCCCAGGATATCCATGAAGGCCTCGGCCACGGTCGAGAAGCCGTCCTGCAGGTTGGCCTGGGTGACGAACGGCACCTCACCGCTATTGGGAATATTCAGTGTGGTATCGGTGGAAAAACCACTGGGACTGGAAGCATCGACAAAGAACAGGTCGATGGGAAAAGGCACTACAGCACTGGCGGCAACCGGATCGAAAAGCGTGACGGGTGCAATGTTGGTATTGCCGGTGTTGAGGTTTTCCTGATCATCTCCACCTCCGCCGCCACAGGCAGTAACCAGACTACCGAGACAGATGGCCAGCAGTGCCCGGCGTGCTCGCGCCACGTTAACTCTTTCCATGACATTGCTCCTCGCACATGGCGCGGCAGCGCCTTTCCTTGTGGCAAATGACCTTGTTCCCTTGTAGGAAAAGGCCTACAAAATGTTAGTTAAATCAAGTACATAAATAAAAAAATACTCTGCTTACAATTAGTAGTCGATGCAGCTACACTTGTCAATAAACGCATTTAGAGGCGTCGTTCACGGAGGAGCAACAAGAATGAAGAGTCGGCTATCGAAAAAGGCCCTGCGTGGCCCAGGTGCGAGATGGGTTCTGGCAAGTTGTCTGGGTGCGGCATCCCTTGCACCCGTCACAGGACAGGCCCTTGAATACCAATGGGACGAGATCAATCTGGTCTGGGATTCTTCCATCAGCCTCGGCGCCGCCTGGCGTGCAGAAGGCCGCGATGGCGACCTGATCGGTATCTCCAACGGCGGGCGTGCCTACTCAACAAATGGCGATGACGGCAACCTGGCCTACTCAGGTGGCGATCCGATTAATGCCGGAATGAAATACACGGCTGATGTTTCCGTGAACTACCGTTCCGTAGGTCTGTTTATCCGTGGCACGTATCGCTATGACCACATCAACGAAGACAAGCAGTTCTTCAATAGCGAGAACTATCAGGGTGCCCCCTTCTTTACCCAGAATGGTGACAACCTCAGTGACAAGCGCAATGATGTACGCGATGAAATCGGCAACAATCTGGACTTACTGGATGCCTATATACACGGCGACTTCGACCTGGCCGGCAACTCCATTGGCTACAAGATCGGCCGCCAGGTGTTGAACTGGGGCGAGAGCCTGTTCATTCCCAACGGCCTCAACAGCATTATTTCCGCCAACGTAAATCGCCTGCATGCACCCGGCTTCGAACTGGAGGAACTCTACGAACCGGCTGCCATGACGGTGCTGAACTTCGACCTCAGCGACACCATTAACGTCGAAGCCTTCTATCAATGGGAATGGGAAAAGACGGTCATCGACGCCTCCGGCACCTATTGGGCCAGCAATGACTTTGCCGGCATAGGCGGCAACGCTGCCGAGATCGGGTTCGGACGTTGCCGCGAAAATTCGGCAGCGGGGGTTTGCACCTTTGCACCTGGTGGCAGCGCCATTCCGCGTGGCCCGGACATCGAACCCGATGATGGTGGCCAGTATGGTGTGGCCATGCATATCTTCCTGCCTGAACTGAATGAAATGGATCTGGGCATCTATGCCGCCAACTACCACAGCCGCCTGCCCCTGAGCAGCGGCAACGCGGTACTCGTACCCGGTGTGGCGCCCAGTGGCCGTTACAGCATCGAGTACCCGGAAGACATTCAGATCTACGGCCTGAGTTTCAATACCGTGGTGGGCGACTGGTCGCTGCAGGGCGAATACAGCTACAAGAAGGACCAACCATTACAGATTGACGATGTAGAACTGTTCCTGGCCGGCCTGCGCGCGGGCTTCCCCAGCCAGGTGGGCTCACCAGGCGCGGGCGAATTCATTCAGGGCTGGGAACGTTTTGATGTCAGCCAGATCGATATCTCGACCATTCGCATCTTTGGGCCGATTGAAGCCATCCGCAGCGACCAGATGATATTGCTGATCGAAGTCGGCGCCATGCAGGTGCATTCCATGCCTTCCGAAGACGACCTGCGACTGGAAGGTCCCGGCACCTACCTGCCCGGTAATCCGGTGGTGGCGGCCGCGGTTGGCGTACCCGTACAGGATGGCGGTTACGCAGATGCCACTTCCTGGGGCTACCGGGTCGGCGTACGCCTCGACTACAACAACGTCTTCAACCGCTTCACGGTGGAACCCAGCTTCATGTTTGCGCATGACGTTCATGGCACCAGCCCGACGCCGATACTCAACTTTGTCGAGGACCGCAAACAACTGAGCAGCACCCTGAATATCCGCTATCTGTCCTGGGAAGGCGGCCTTTCCTACACCCGCTATTCAGGTGGCGAACCTTTCAATTTGATCGCGGACCGGGACTTCTTCAGCGTGTTTATGCGTTATAGCTGGTAGTCAGCCGTCGATTTCAATCAGGACCGGCTCGCCCAGATAACGCGGCCGGGCGTTGAGCACATGTACATCCAGCACTGCGCGGATGCGCGCGAAGAACTCGCGCGCGTAGGTGCGGAAGTTCTGCCCCGGCTCTTCCTCCGGCACGGCGTAGGCCACAACGTCGAGACCCTTCTGACGCGCCAGATAGACGGCCCGGTAGTCGTGGAATTTCTGGGAAATGACGGTGTAGCTGTCCTGACCAAACACTTCGTGGGCACGCACAACGGAATCCAGAGTGCGGAAGCCGGCAAAGTCCATGGTGATGGCCTCTTCAGGCACGCCGTTGCGCACCAGCGCCCGGTACATCTTGCGCGGCTCGTTATAGGTCTCGTCGGGATTGGCGCCGCTGACCAGAATATGGCGCACCTTGCCCAGGTTGTAGAGATTCACTGCCGCCCACATGCGGGTATTGAAAAGACGGTTATTGGCCCCTGAGCGGGTATAGGTGCTGGTCCCCAGTACCAGACCGACATCGTTGACCGGCAGATCGGCGATCTGCTCGATCACGAAGGGTTGCGCGCTGTTGATTACGCGCTGGTTGGCGGCAAAACAAAAGGCCGCCACACAAAGCAACAGCCCAAGTCCTGCAAACAAGCCCCAGGCCAGGAGTCGTTTGACACCCGGCCTGGGCCTGTCGATGTTTTCTAGATCAGATGTGCCAGTTTCAGTATCCACCACACTAGGATACCAATCTGCACGGTATAAAACGTAGCCCGAATGAGTACCATCCAGTGATTGACTGCGATGGAATGCACGGCGGACTGGGCGATGCGCGCATACAACAGATAGCAGGCCAGCGGGTCAGTCACTGCCGTCTGACCGGTTGCTACAGCGGCCAGCACAACCGCCGCCACCAGCGGCAGGTTTTCAACACAGTTCATATGCGCATCGGTCATGCGCTGAATGAACGCCGGGGGCTCGTAGCCGCGGCGCGGAAACTCATCCGCCTTTTTCGCGCCAGTGAGCACCAGCACCACTCGGTAAGATACGACCAGCGCCACCAGTACGATGGTGACTGCCGCAAAACCCAGTAGCGCCCCGATCGTTGGATTGAGTTCAAATTCCATGATTGCCTCCTTTAGCCGACTTGTGACGGTTGTTGTACAAACATTGTGCGAACTACTCTAGCCCATACTGACCGCTCGGTCAGGATTTTAATTGCCGTCGGTAATCCGCTTTATCGCGTCAGTTTGCGCATGCCCCGGTCCAGACCCTCAATGGTCAGCGGGAACATGCGGTCGCCCATCAGTTCGCGGGTGATTTCAATGGAGGGCGTGTATTCCCAGTGACGCTCCTGCTCGGGGTTCAGCCAGATGGCCTTTTCGTAGACGTCCAGCACGCGCTTGAGCCAGACGGCGCCGGCCTCCTCGTTCCAGTGCTCGACACTGCCGCCGGGATAGGTGATCTCGTAGGGACTCATGGTGGCATCGCCCACGAAGATCACCTTGTAGTCGCTACCGTACTTGTGCAGCACGTCGAAGGTCTTGAGCTTCTCGCTATGGCGGCGGTGGTTGTCCTTCCACACGTATTCATAGAGGAAGTTGTGGAAGTAGAAATACTCCATGTGCTTGAACTCGGTGCGCGCGGCCGAGAACAGCTCCTCACAGACCTTGATATGCGGATCCATGGAGCCGCCGATGTCGAAGAACAACAGCACCTTCACGGCGTTGTGCCGCTCGGGAATCATCTTGATATCCAGGTAGCCGGCGTTCCTGGCTGTGCTCTGGATGGTGTCGTCCAGATCCAGGATGTCCGCCGCGCCTTCACGGGCGAACCGGCGCAGGCGGCGCAGCGCCACCTTGATGTTACGGGTGCCCAGTTCGCGGCTGTCGTCGAGGTTCTTGTATTCGCGCTTGTCCCAGACCTTGACCGCCGACCGCATGCGCCCGCCGTCCTGGCCGATGCGGATACCCATGGGGTTGGCGCCATAGGCGCCGAACGGCGAAGTGCCGCCGGTGCCGATCCACTTGTTGCCGCCTTCGTGGCGCTCCTTCTGTTCCTCCATGCGCTTTCTGAACTGCTCCATCAGCTCGTCCAGCCCGCCCATGGCCTGCAGCTTGTCCAGCTCTTCCCTGGTCAGATTGAGTTCCTTCATTTTCTCCAGCCAGTCGGCCGGAATTTCGAAACCCATCTGCTCGAAGCTGTCTTCGATGCCCTTGAAGTAATGGCCGAACACACGGTCGAACAGATCGTACTTGCTCTCGTCCTTGACCAGCGAGGTGCGCGACAGATAGTAGAAGTCGTCAATCGACAGGCTGGCGACACGCTTGTCCAGCGCTTCCAGCAGGGTCAGGAACTCGGTGATGCTGACCTTGAGGCCGGCATCCTTGAGCTCGTAGAAAAACGGAATCAGCATGGGGGCCTAGGCTTCTCTTCTTGCCAGGAAGGCCAGTCTTTCGAACATATGCACATCCTGCTCGTTCTTCAGCAGGGCGCCGTACAGCGGCGGCAGGGACTTCTTGACGTCGGTTTCCTTCAATGCGTCGGGCGGGATGTCCTCGGCCAGCAACAGCTTGAGCCAGTCCAGCAGCTCCGAAGTGGAGGGCTTCTTCTTCAGGCCCGGCAGTTCACGCAGATCGAAGAACACGTTCAGCGCCTCGGACAGCAGGTTCTTCTTGATGTCCGGGAAGTGCACATCCACGATGTCCTTCATGGTGTCCTTGTCCGGGAAGCTGATGTAGTGGAAGAAGCAGCGGCGCAGGAAGGCATCCGGCAGTTCCTTCTCGTTGTTCGAGGTGATGATAATGATCGGGCGGTGCCTGGCCTGGATGGTTTCATGCGTCTCGTAGACGTAGAACTCCATGCGGTCCAGCTCACGCAGCAGGTCGTTCGGAAACTCGATATCGGCCTTGTCGATTTCGTCGATCAGCAGCACTGGCTGCTCGTCACAGTTAAAGCATTCCCACAACGGCCCCTTGACGATGTAGTTGGCGATGTCATGCACCTTTTCCTCACCCAGCTGCGAGTCGCGCAGGCGCGACACCGCATCGTATTCATACAGCCCCTGCTGGGCCTTGCTGGTGGACTTGATGTGCCATTCGAAGAACGGCTTGCCCAACGCCTGAGCCACTTCCTCGGCCAACCGGGTCTTGCCGGTACCCGGCTCGCCCTTGACCAGCAGCGGCCGCTCCAGGGTGGCGGCGGCGTTCACCGCCATTTTCAGATCGTCGGTGGCGACGTAATTCTTGGAACCTTCAAAACGCATGATGTCTGCCTAATTGTGTGGTTTCTGTACGGATCAGGTCATTTTCGCACAGCTGGCGGGGCAATTCAGTCCAGCAGACGTTGCAGGGTATTCGAGAATTCCCCCGCCTGCGCGGCCGTAATCTTGCCGGCGAAGACCTCATCGATGGCGGCCGCATACTCCGGCCACATGCGGCGGCGCAGCTTCCTGCCTTCCGCAGTGATGCTGACCACACTGCCGCGACCGTCCTCCGGACAGGGACGGCGCTGCAGCATGCCCTCCTTCTCCATCCGGTCCAGCAGGCGTGACAGATTGTGCTTGCTGAGCAGAATGCGTTCGCCGATTTCGTACTGGCGCAACCCCTCGTTGCCACGGTCCAGTTCCAGCAGCACGTCATACCAGGCCAAGGGCGGCATACCGGCGTCTTTCAGCCGCTGCTCCACGCGCTCCAGCAAAACACGCTGGGCCCGAATCAGACGCGCCCAGGCCTGAATCTTGGCATCGGGTATTTCCTTCATGACCTCAGCTTAAGACCATATAGTTGCAAATGCAACAAATAACCGGTATGTTAATTTTTGTTGCACTTGCAACTACTTTACTTCCACCCGAAGGAGCATGTGATGTTCGAGACTATCCAACGTGAAGAGATCCAGCGCCGGCTGGAAAGTGGCGAAGCCATGACCCTGGTCGAGGCCCTGCCCGCCCGTTACTACCAGGACAGGCACCTGCCCGGCGCCATCAATATCCCGCACGATGAAATCGAGGAGCGGGCTGCGGAACGCCTGCCGGACAAGTCGGCCTTTATTGTCGTGTACTGCGCCAGTACCGGCTGCCGCAATTCGGCTATCGCAGCCGATACCCTGGATCGTCTGGGTTACCGCAATGTGCATGAATATGTGGAGGGCAAGGAAGACTGGGAAGGCGCCGGCCTGCCATTCGAAACCGGAACAGAAGCAGCACGCAACGCGGCATGAAACGATAGCCGGCAAAAGGCGCCCGTCCCGGGCGCCTTTTCTATGCTTTACTCCGGTCTAACTCGGCCATTGCCGAGCGCAGCACTCTGAAAGATGAGCGCAGGAACAACAGCAGCAATCCGCCCGCAACCAGCAGATCCGGCCAGGCGGCGTTGGTCAGCCATACCCCGCCGGCCGCTACGAAAACGGCCAGGTTGGCGGCAATGTCATTACGCGAGCATTCCCACACCGAGCTCATGTTGACGTCGTCGCTGCGGTGCTTCCACAACAGCGCAAAACACAGGCTGTTGGCGGCCAGAGCCAACAGACTGAAAAGACCCATGGCCTCGAACAGGGGGACAGCTGGATAGGCCAGCCGGTATCCGATCTGGGCCAGCACCACCAACGCTGCTGCCAGAATCAGCAGGCCCTTGAACAAGGCCACCTGCGCTTTGGCACGCGCGCCCATGCTCACGGCCCACAGGCTCAACCCATAGGTCAGCGCATCCCCCAGGTTATCGAGACTGTCGGACAACAAAGCCGAGGAATCGGCGTAGAGCGCCGCGGCCACCATGACGGCAAACATCACCGCATTAATAACCAGCACCCACTTCAGAACGGCGCTGTGCCGCTTGTGCAAGGCCTCGACTTCACAGCTTTTATCGCAACAATCGTTCATCGGCCTTGCAACAGGGATTTCAGATCTTCAGGCACCGGCATCGATTTAATGGCGCTGACGCGGGCGCCTCCGGTATTACCAAGCGGCACCCAGCCCAGGGCCGAACCCAGCATACCTGCCGGAATCCTGAGTAACTGACCGGCCATTTCACGCAGGTCTCGGCATTGCCAGGCCCAGGTCAGAAACGCCCAGTGGCTGCGGGTATGCGGAACCACCCAACGCTGACCCAGCACATGGGCACGCTCGAAATGATGGTAGGCCCGGGGACAATCAGCCGAATGCATGGCTGCATAACCTTGCTTCAGCTCGGCTTCAAATGCCTGACGTAAAGCTCTGCGCATGATTCACTCCTGCAACTGCAGGAGCAAAATAGCACCTGTAGTTAACTACAGAGTCAAGCTTCCGCTCTTTCTTCAAGCACGGCGACTGCCGGCAGCTTCTTGCCCTCCAGGAATTCCAGGAAAGCGCCGCCGCCGGTGGAGATATAGCCGATCTTGTCGGCCACGCCGAACTTGTCGATAGCCGCCAGGGTGTCACCACCGCCGGCGATAGAAAAGGCGTTACTGTTGGCAATGGCGTCGGCCAGCGCCTCGGTGCCACCGGCAAAACTGTCGTACTCAAACACACCTACCGGGCCGTTCCAGACGATGGTGCCGGCATCCTTGAGCAACCCTGCCAGGGTCTTGGCCGTCTTGGGACCAATGTCAAGAATCATTTCGTCGCTTTCGACTTCATTCACCGGGCGCACTTCCGGATGCGCTTCGGGTGAAAACTCCGAGGCACAGACCACATCCATCGGCAGAGGTATATCCCCACCTCGGGCACGGATTTTCGCCAGAATTTCATTGGCGGTATCCACCATATCCGCTTCGTAGAGGGAGTTGCCCACGTTATGGCCAGCAGCCGCCAGGAAGGTATTGGCGATGCCACCACCGATAATCAGCTGGTCGGCGACATCAGCCAGGTTGTTAAGCAGATCGAGCTTGGTGGACACCTTGGAACCGCCGACAATCACGGCCAGCGGACGCTTCGGTTCGGCCAGCGCCTTGCCCAGGGCCTCAAGCTCCGCCGCCAGCAACGGACCCGCACAGGCCACCGGCGCATACTTCGCCACACCATGGGTGGAAGCCTCGGCGCGATGTGCGGTGCCGAAGGCGTCCATCACATAGATATCGCACAGCGCCGCCATCTTCCGCGCCAGAGCATCGTCGTTGTCACGTTCGCCCGCCAGAAAACGGGTGTTCTCGCCGAGATATACCTGGCCGGGCTCCATGTCCACACCGTCAATCCAGTTGGTCACCAGCGGCACGGTGCGTTCCAGCGCATCGCTGTACCAGGAAGCCACCGGCGTCAGCGACTGCTCGGGATTGAGCTTGCCCGCTTTGGGCCGGCCCAGGTGAGAAATGATCAACACCGACGCACCCTTTTCCAGGGCATATTCAATCGTCGGCAATGCCGCACGCAGACGCGCATCGGAAGTGATGCGGCCGTTCATGATCGGCACGTTCAGATCCTGACGAATAAGCAGGCGCTTACCGGCCAGATCCAGGTCGGTCATTTTCAGGACGGTCATGGCGAACCCCGGGCGGGAAAGAACGCAGCCTAGGCTGCGTTCATCAGTGCCAGCGTGGTATCCAGCATGCGGTTACTGAAGCCCCACTCATTGTCATACCAGGAGCAGACCTTGACCAGCGTGCCATTGGCGCCGACCTTGGTCATGCTTTCGTCATAGGTCGAGGAAGCGGGGTCATGGTTGAAGTCCATGGAGACCAGCGGTTCGTTGGTGTAGGCCAGCACACCCTTGAGCTCGCCCTCCGAGGCTTCCTTCATGATGCTGTGGATTTCTTCCACGCTGGTTTCACGGGCTGCCGTGAAACTCAGGTCCACCAGTGACACATTGATGGTCGGCACGCGCACGGAGAATCCGTCCAGCTTGCCATTCAGCTCCGGCAACACCAGACCCACCGCGGCGGCCGCGCCGGTCTTGGTCGGGATCATGGACTGGGTAGCGGAACGGGCACGACGCAGGTCGGAGTGATACACATCGGTCAGCACCTGGTCGTTGGTGTAGGCGTGCACTGTGGTCATCAGACCGGTCACCACACCAATCTTTTCCTGCAACGGTTTGACCAGCGGGGCCAGACAATTGGTGGTGCAGGAAGCGTTGGAGATGATGTCATCGTCTGCAGTCAGCGTGCCGTGGTTAACGCCGTAGACGATGGTCTTGACGTCGTTACCGGCGGGCTGCGAGACCACCACTTTCTTGGCGCCGCCCTGCAGATGGGCCGAGGCCTTGTCACGGCTGGCGAAAAAGCCGGTGCATTCCATCACCACATCGACACCCAGCTCACCCCAGGGCAACTGGGCCGGATCGCGCTGGGCCAGCACCTTGATGCGGTCGCCGTTGACCACCATATGATCGCCGTCCACCTCGACAGTGCCGTTGAAACGGCCATGCACGGTGTCGTAGCGGGTCAGGTGGGCGTTGGTGTTGGCATCGCCCAGATCATTGATTGCCACAATCTGGATTTCGCTGGTGCGGCCTGATTCATACAGCGCACGCAACACGTTACGGCCAATGCGTCCAAAACCGTTGATCGCAACCTTGACTGCCATAGTTCTATTCCTCGTTTCGTCTCTATCAGTTCAAAACTTCTTGCACGGCGTTGACGACATTGTCAGCCGTGAAACCAAAATGCTCGTATACCTGACCGCCCGGCGCCGATTCACCATAACGATCCAGCCCGATAATGCGGCCGGCATCTCCGACCCAGCGATACCAGCCCGCTGTTGAACCCGCTTCCACGGCCACGCGGGCCTTGAGCGCGGCCGGCAACACCTGCTCGCGGTAATCCGCATCCTGCTGCTCGAAGACTTCAACGCAGGGCATGGACACCACACGCACGGCCTTGCCGGCGCCATTCAACTGCTCGGCCGCTTGCACGGCAATCGCTACCTCCGAACCGGTGGCAATAATGACCGCCTCGGGCGCCGCATCAGGCTCAACCAGCACGTAACCGCCACGCGCGATAGCTTCGACCTGATCCGCGGAACGCGGCTGGCAGGCCAGGTTCTGACGCGTCAGCGCCAGCGCGGAAGGTCCGCTGCGACGCTCAACGGCTGCGCGCCAGGCGGCCGCCGTTTCCACCACATCGCCTGGTCGCCATACATGCAGGTTGGGCATCAGGCGCAAGCTGGCGACATGCTCCACCGGCTGATGGGTGGGACCGTCCTCGCCCAACGCGATGGAATCATGCGTATAGACAAAAATGCTGCCCGCCCCCATCAGTGCCGCCACGCGTACTGCGTTGCGCGCATAGTCGGAAAAGGTCAGGAATGTACCCCCATAGGGCACAAATCCGCCATGCAGGCACAGGCCGTTGATGATGCCGCTCATGCCGAATTCGCGGACACCATAGTAGATATAGTTGCCGTCGAGATTACCGGGCTGGATGGTGCGGTGACCGGTGAAGTCGGTACAGTTGGACTCGGACAGGTCCGCCGAACCACCGATGAGTTCCGGCAGCACGTTGGCCACTGCGTCCAGCGCCATACGCGAGGCCTTGCGGGTGGCCACTGTAGCCGCCTCATCCTGCGTCCTGGCGACATAGTCGGCTATCGCCTGACTCCAGTCCGCAGGCAACTCACCTTTCATGCGGCGGCTGAATTCAGCCGCAAGCTCCGGATGCTTTTCGGCGTAACGCTCGAACTGCTCCTGCCAGGCGGTTTCCGCTTCCGCTCCTGCGGAACGTCCATCCCAGTCGGCATAGACATCCGGCGGAATCTCGAACGCGGCATGCGGCCAGCCAATCTTCTGCCGGGTGGCGGCGATTTCTTCCTCGCCCAGCGGCGCGCCATGCACGCCTTCAGTCCCCTCTTTATTGGGAGAGCCGAAACCGATCACGGTCTTGCAGCAGATCAGGGTGGGTTTATAGGCTTCGTCGCGTGCTTCTTCAATGGCGGCCTTAACAGCATTCGCATCATGGCCGTCCACATCACGCACCACATGCCAGCCATAAGCTTCGAAGCGGGCCGGCGTATCGTCACCGAACCAGCCGGCCACATGACCGTCGATGGAAATACCGTTGTCGTCGTAAAAGACAACCAGCTTGCCCAGACCCAGCGTGCCGGCCAGAGAACAGGCTTCATGCGAGATGCCTTCCATGAGGCAACCATCGCCGGTAAATGCGTAGGTGTAATGGTCAACGATATCGAAACCATCACAGTTGAAATGCTCGGCCAGCACACGTTCTGCCAGCGCCATACCCACGGCATTGGCCAGACCCTGGCCCAGCGGGCCGGTGGTGGTTTCCACACCCGGGGTCA
This sequence comes from uncultured Salinisphaerales bacterium, assembly GCA_913055805.1. Taxonomy (GTDB): domain Bacteria; phylum Pseudomonadota; class Gammaproteobacteria; order Nevskiales; family CAJXLF01; genus CAJXLF01. The sequence goes on along the minus strand of CAJXLF010000001.1, from coordinate 195,983 downwards.
TGCCGTACTCAGGGTGCCCCGGCGTCTTCGAACCGAGTTGGCGGAAGTTCTTCAACTCCTCCATCGGCAGGTCGTAGCCAGTCAGATGCAACAAGGCATAAAGCAGCATGGAGCCATGACCGTTGGAAACCACAAAGCGATCGCGATCCACCCAATGCGGGTTCGAAGGGTTATGACGGATATAGTCCGACCACAGAACCTCGGCGATATCCGCCATGCCCATGGGCATACCAGGATGACCGGACTTGGCCTGCTGAACGGCGTCCATGGCCAATGCACGAATGGCATTTGCCTTTGTCTGACGAGTGACTTGGGCCTCTGCCCCGGCGGCGGATTCGGGTGGCATCGCAGCTCCCGGCTGGAATCGATGGTACTGAAAAAGCCCCGCGAGGCACTGCCCACGAGGCCGGAGAGCCGCATATTTTCTACTACCGGAGCCGCTCAGGCAAGGCGGCGGGTAAGGGCGATACTCAGTGCTGGTTGTGCACCAGTCTGGCCAGGGCGCTGCGGCTGTCGACGCCCAGCTTGCCGTAGGCGCGGTAAAGATGACTGGAGACAGTGGTCGGAGCAAGCCCCAGCTGGCGTCCGATTTCCTTGTGCGACAACCCACGACAAACCGCAAATACCACTTCCTTTTCCCGTGGTGTCAATTCGTCCAGCGGCCCCTGCTCGCGCATGCGCACCAGGTACAGGTCGGCGATGGGACGCATACTTATATATAAATCATTTACCAGATAACGCTCGTTGCCGGGGCTCAACTCGAACGGCAATTTCATACCGGTCCAGTCCGGGAAATGCTTCTCCAGCAAATCCAGAAAGGCCGGCTCGGTTTCATGCAGGACACCTTCGCGGTCCACCACTGCCGATACCTTGTGCCGCTCCTTGGGCTTGGGCCGGGTCAGATGCAGGAAGAAGACATGCGAATAGGCCTGCACCAGATGATAGCTGGCCGCTTCGTGAATCTCCTTTTCCTGCGGAGTAAAACGATGCGCACGGTCGAAGCGATAGAGACTGAGCAGGGTATAAAGTCCGCTGCGCGGATCAGCATGCCCGATGGACAGGATGCGCTCCACACCGAAGGGGTTGAAGGTGCGGTGATACAACTCCGAGGCATAGAACTCTTCGTCGGGAAAGACCTCATCCATGGTGGCCGCCTTGCCGATGTTTCCCGAAAGCACCGGGTAGATGGGGTTGATAGCCGTGGTCTGTTCGATGGCGACGGCGTAACTGCTGGGCAGACCCTGCACCATGACATTATGGAATTTGGCCCGTTTGGCATTGCCCATGCCCCAGACCGCCGCATCGAAAGGAATCAGGGCCTTGAGTTCGTTAAGGGCCCAAGCCTGAAAATCTTCGGGAGCTATATCGACCCCGCCCCGGTAAAGATTACTGATGAACGCTTGCAGGAATTTCATCCTGACAGTCGCCTCCTGCGTAGTTATTACTAATTGCTAAGTAATAATTACTACATGGTTATGTGATTAAACGCTAGTAGTCAAACCCCATACCGCATAGTATGGTTAATTATCAGGGCCATACCTGACCTATCGGTCGGTATATTCCCATACGATTTCCGGGCCGCCGGCCAATCCTGCCAGCCGACGCCCTACCGGGTGATCCCCTGGGCCCGTAAGGGTCCTTTCGGCACGGGGTCCTCAAGGACCCCGGCCGTCTTCTGACTCACCCTGCCTGTTTACATAAAACGGATTCGCGGCTGCCGCTCTACCTGCAGCAGACCGTGAACAGCGCTACCGGCCCCTGCCTGCCGGACGGCGCACCACAATGGAGAGCAACATGCGATTGATGACCAGCTTCTTCGGGCTCTGCCTGATGTTGTCGGCTGCGCTGCTGGCCGGCGGCTGCGGATCGGACGGCAGCAACGACACCCCGGGCAACAACAGCAGCCCGATTTCCGGCGGCAGCTCGGCCCCCAAGGTGCCAGTTGCGGAATCCCGCGCGGGCACCAGTTACCGGCAGGAAATCACCGCACCCAACGGCGACATTCTGGTGGTACAGGTATTCGAGCCCAGCGAACTGGAAGCCGGCCGGAGCTACCCTCTGGTTCTGCAGGGTCACGGCTATGGCGGCACCCGCTACCAGGAAGCCAATGACTTCATCCAGCGCCTGAACGATAGCGGTTATTACGTCATTTCCATTGACGAGCGCGGCTTTGGCGAATCCAGCGGCACTGTGCGCGTGATGAGCCCCGACTTCGAAGGCCAGAGCCTGATTGCCCTGCTTGACTGGGCCGAGGATCTCGAAGGTCTGGCCCGCCGCAGCAACGGCGAAATGTATGTTGGCTCCTACGGCGGTTCCTACGGCGGCATGTACCAGTTACTGCTCTACGCGGCCGATCCTGAACACCGCCTGCGTGTGATGGCCCCGGACATCACCCCGCATGACCTGACTTATGCCCTGAACCCGCATGACACCGTCAAATCCGGCTGGGGCCTGGCGCTGATTGCCGGTGGCGAAGTGCCCTTGCTGAGCCTGGCCTCGGATCAGGACCCCGCGGCCTTTCTGGAAAAGATGGGCGTCTATCTGCAACGCGGCAGCCAACGGCAGGACGTGGCCATCTTCGAGATTCTGCTCAACGCCGCGGTCAGCAATGAGTTCTCCGAAGCGGGTTTCAATTTCATGCGTTACCACAGCATGAAGTACTACTGTGACGGTCAGCCTGCCGGACCGCAGGACTTCATGTTTGCCGACCCCGACCCCATGCTGGTAGCGCCTGATGCGCCTCCGGCGGCGGATGTACTGGTTACCCAGGGCATGCTCGACACCCTGTTCAATTTCAACGACGGCGCGGGCAACTACGAATGCCTGAAACGCTTTGGTGGCGATGTCCGCCTGCTGACGCACCAGTCCGGACACATCCTGCCCGTCAGTCTGGACACTGCCGGGCTCGAGGATCCGCTCGATCCTTTCTACCAGGCGCTTACCCTACCTGAATTCCAGGAATCCGGTGCTTCCCGCAACTGCGGCAGTCTGGTGCTGGATGAGGTGCAATTCGCCTGGTTCGAGGAAAAACTGCGCGGCCAGGACGGTGCGGTGGATGCCGCCCTGGTCAGTGGCAGGAATGTTTGCATGAGCCTGGCCGAGGATGACGCCGTTGCCGTACGCGCCATCAAACGCGGCGGCGAAGCTTTTGCCATTGAAGCCGGGACTCCACAACTCAACAGTGTGCTGGGTCTGGTTGGCTCGCTGCTTGGCACCCAGGTTCGCGAAGCCATGCTGGCCAATATTCCGCTGTATGTCACCCCGGAAGGTGGCCGCGTGATCGCCGGCATTCCCACCCTGAACGTGGAACTGAGCGGTCTTTCCGGCGTCGAGATGGAAGAATGCCCTGCCCCCATGCTGCAGACCGGCTGCGATCCCATTCTGTTCCTGGCGATCGGGCACCGGCCTGCCGGCCAGAGCCGCTGGGAGCCGCTGGATGACCAGATCACCCCGATCCGTGGTTTCGGTCAGCACAGCATCGAAATGAACGGTATCGCCGAACGCCTGGCAGAAGGCGACGAACTGGCGCTCCTTATATATGGCTTCCATGCCCAGTTCCCGGTGACCTGGTCACGAGACATCTTCGTGCCCGCCGTGAACTTCAGTGGTGAGCTGCAGTTGCCCCTGCTCAATAGCGGAGACATTGTGATCGACGGACTGTAAGCTTCTCCTGCTTTTCGAAAAAGCCTGGCAATGCCGGGCTTTTTTTGTGGGCGCTGACTTCCTGTAAGCGCGGGAATCCAACTTACCCCCTGTGGTTCACAGTATGTCGATGCAAGCACTAGACTCTTGGCATCGCACAAATCGAACAGGCAGGCCCCATGAGCTCCATAGATGAAAACGCAGCCAGTGTCGTTGCGGCCGTTACAGCCGAATTCGGCGACGACCTGGAGTCGGCTGATCCCCGCGCGCTGAATGACTTTGCCATGCGGCAATTATCCGAGCAGGGTTTTTTCGAACTCGACTTCATCAGCAAAGGCATGTTCAACCCGGCGGATATCAGCAAGGTCGCGCAAGCCATCACCGCCCTGACCTATCGCAGCCCGCTGCTTTCCTCTGTGTATCTGGTCAGCGCCATATTCTGTGGCCTGTGCATTTCCATGCTGGGCAGCAAGGAACAGAAGGAGCGCCTGCTCAGTGGTCTGGCCGCCGGTAAAACCAAACTGGCCTTCGCCATGACGGAACCGCAGGCAGGCTCGGATGTGGGTGCCATTGAAGCCGGTTTCAGCCGTGACGGGGAAGACATCATTGTCTCCGGCGCCAAGCAGTTCATTACCGGCTCGTCGGTAGCCGATTCCATTCTGCTGATCTGCCGTGAATTCGGCGACGATATCGACAGGCGCAGCCTGACCATTGTGGAACTGCCGGCAAATGTTGATGGCCTGAGCATCGAACCCATGCCCAAACTGAGCAGCAACGCCCAGCCCTCCTGCCGACTGCAGATGAAGGATATTCGCCTGCCGGCCAGCCATATACTGGGCGGTGCAGAGGCCGCCGGCAAAGCCTTCATGGTGCTGCGCATGGCCGGCGGTCTGGAACGGCTTTCGGTAGCGATCTCATCGACTGCCTCAGCCCGCCGCGCCTACGATCTGGCCGCCGAGTTCGCACGGGAACGCGAACAGTTCGGCCAGAAAATTGTGCAACATCAATCCATCCAGCATCGCCTGGTCGACATGGCCATGACCCTCAAGACCATGGAGCTGCTCACCGCTGATGCCGTCGCTTCGGCCGCCAGCGGCGAAATGTCGCCACTGAAAATCTGCATGGCCAAGGCATGGTGTGCCGAGAAACTGCAGGAGATCGTGCAAAGCGCCATGCGTATCCATGGCGGAAGGGGTTACTTCCTCGAAAACGAAATCGCCCACCTCTACCGCGGTGCGCCGCTTTCACTGTATGCCGGCGGCACGACCGAACTGCAGAAGAACCAGATCGCGCGCGAACTGAAACTGACATAAACCGTTACCGCGTGCTGTGCGGCAGACCATGCAGCGCACATTATGATGCGCCAGGTAATTGCCTGCATGACCCCAGCGCGTCATGCTGCAGGGACGCATCAGGAGGAACAACAATGCAGGAATGGGGTATTCGCATCTTGCTGATGGTGGTAGCAATCGGCCACCTGCTGCCCCTGGCAGGTGTCCTGGGCGCTGAAAAACTGGGCACCCTGTATGGCGTGCGGCTGGAGGACCCAAGCCTTGAAATACTGATGCGGCACCGTGCCGTGCTCTTCGGCCTGCTGGGTGCATTTCTGCTGTATGCCGTTTTTCAGCCGGGCCTGCGTCCCCTGGCCTTTCTTGCCGCCCTGGTCAGCATTCTGAGCTTCCTGTGTCTGGCCTGGAGTGCCGATCACTACAACACCGCCCTGCGCAAGGTGGTGATCGGTGACGTCATCGCCATGGCCGCGCTGGCTGGCGCAGCCCTGCTGCATTATCTGAAACCCGGCTAGCCTGCGGCAGGCATTGCCGGCCTGGAGTTTTTTGCCTATTCTGGCAACTGCCAGGGAGGGCGCACGTCGATGACGGGCGCCCTTTTTTGTTCCCGCCGTTAATAACAAGCACTCAGCGCACAGACAATCGGCAGCCCGGGGTAAGCCCAGGCTGACACAAGAAATCTGCGTTTGCCGATCTACATATCAGGGTAAAACGCATAGAGTACAAAGACCCTGAACAAGAGGTCCCAAGCCGTATAGGTGCAACGTGGAGATGCCTGACAATACCCTCTTGCCGGCAGATGCCGGCGACGCCGAGCGACCCCGTAAGTCGCTGAGCATTCTGGTCGTTGATGACTCGAAGACGGCCCGCTTTGCCATGCGCAAGTACCTGGAAAGCCTGAGCTGCCACGTCGATACAGTGGACAATGCCTATGAGGCCTACAGCTTTCTGACCGACCATCATCCCGACGTGATCTTTCTGGACAACGTCATGCCGGGCATTAACGGCATCGATGTCCTGAGCACCCTGCAAAATGACCGCACAACGGCCTTCATTCCGGTGATTTTCTGCACATCGATAGAAAACGAAGACTTCATTATCAAGGCCCTGAAAAGTGGCGCACGGGAAGTACTGCACAAGCCGCCTACCGTGGATGTGCTATCCGAGTTGCTGGCCAACCTGAATCATAACGAGCGCCTGCAAACAGCCGCCAACTGTGATGTGGCGCCACCGGCAACGGCAGCGCCTGAGCCCATGGCTGTGACAAAGGGACCGCCCGAGGAAGACGTGGCTCAGGCCACCTACCGGCATCTGCAGACACAGATTGATCAGGCCTTGCAACGCCTCAAAAACGAGCTGTCGGTACAGGTCAGCGAACTCAGCTCGCAGATCGCCGCTTTTGAAACTGCCGGTATTTCGGAGGAAGAAATTGCCGTCTTCCGCCAGATCGCGCGTGAAGAAGCCGAGGCGCTCAGCCAGTCCCTGCACAGTGAAATGACTGCAATCCACCGGCGCCTGGATCGTATTGCGCTGCGCCAGTTCAGAAGCATGCGCAGTGCGCTGGACCATCAGCAGAATTAACGAAGCCGCCGCTGCGCACTAGAATACGGAAAACCTGTGTTGTGGTTTTCCGTATGTCGCCGCTATATCAATGCATTTACAAAACCGTGGAACGCATCCCGGAAGGCTGTGTAGCCACCTACGGACAGATCGCCGCGCTGGCAGGCTACCCACGTCATGCACGTCAGGTCGGTTACGCACTGTCTGCCCTCGGCAATGACAGCCAGATTCCCTGGCACCGGGTCGTCAATGCCCGGGGAGAAATCAGCCCGAGAGGCCTGTCGGGCAGTGATGACTATCAACGCCTTTTGCTGGAATCCGAAGGCGTTGAATTCGGGCTGGGCAGGCGCATCAATTTGCAACGCCATCTCTGGCAACCGGATGACCATGTAAACTAAGCCTCTCCCGGTACCAGCAGATAAGCCATGCGCAGCGCCTTACTTCCACTTTCGACAGACTGGCTTGCCACCTACGGCATACAGACGTTCGCCTCACTGGCCGCCCTGCTGGTCTATTTTCTGATCACCCGCTTTGCCTTCCCCAGAATTGAGGAAGGCGTGGAGCAGGGAAAGTTCAAATCCGAAGCCACGCTCAAGGCCTTCCGGCTGACCCGTTTTTTCAGCGGCATTGTAGTGATCGTCGCCCTGCTGGTGATCTGGGGCTTCGATTTCAGCGGCCTGCTGCTGGTCACCACCTCCATCATCACGGTGCTGGGCATCGCGCTGTTCGCCGGCTGGTCGATTCTGAGCAATGTGACGGCCTTCATCGTTTTGCTGCTGCACCGTTCCTACCGGCGCGGGAATTTCATTCGTGTGATCGATTTCGACAATTACATCGAGGGCTATATCGCCGAGGTCAACCTCTTCAATACCCGGCTGATTACCGAGTCACGCGAAACCGTCATCTACCCCAACAACCTGCTGATCAGCCGGCCCACGATTATCAATCCCAAAACCCGCATGTCCGGTCTGGGCAAGATCAACGAACCGCTACCGCCGGCAACAGACGAAGACAACTGACGCCTTGTACGAACGCAGCCATCAACCCCTGCTGACACGGCGCGCCTTCCTGCGACGCCTGGTTCTGCATGTGGCCGGCGCTACTTTATTACTGCTGGGCTCAGTCGCCATCGGCGCAGCCGGCTCCATGCTGCTGGAAGAAAAATCCTGGCCCGACGCCATGCTGAATGCCACCACCATGCTCAGCGGCATGGGTATTCTGCACCCTCCCCAGACGGGCGCCGGCAAGCTTTTTACTGCCGCCTTTTCGCTTTACGCCGGCCTGATTTTCATCGCTGCAGCCGGTATCGTGCTGGCGCCGCTGGTGCACCGGCTGCTGCACAGTTTTCATTCCAAAAACGCCTCGGATAACTGATAGCGCACCAGCCGCGCACTCACGTAACCGCCCGCTTCTCACCTCCGCCGCCCGCCTGTGCCCTGCCTTTGGAGCCAAATCCATGGTCATGGATCAATAAAACAGTTGACAAGAGAACCATATTGACTGTTACATTGTTCAATGTTATTGTTCACTGCAACATACAAATGGCCCGGGGGATCACCAACCCGGCTGTTGCGGACAACATGGAGGATACAAACATGTTACCGATTCGACGCGACCTTAAATTCAAGCTGCCTGCCGACAAGATCAACGACTGGCATGGCGACAGCGTACATGTGGCGCATTTCCTGAACTCGCTTTCCATGCTGTTCCCGGTAGGCGAACGCTTCTTCATGGACAGCGTGCGCAACTACCGTGACCAGATCACCGATCCGGAACTGAAGAAGGCAGTGACCGCCTTTATCGGCCAGGAAGCCATGCATGGCCGCGAGCACCAGGAATACAACGAGGCCCTGTTTGCGGTGGCGCCCTCCGCCGCCCAGATGGAGCGTTTCGTCGCCGGCCTGCTCAAGGCGGTGCAGAAATACACGCCAAAATCAGCCCAGCTCTCGGCTACCATCGCGCTTGAGCATTACACCGCCATCATGGCCGACGGCCTGCTGAAGGATCCGCGTATTCTGGAGAATGCCGACCCGCAGTTCCGCAACATCTGGAACTGGCATGCGCTGGAGGAAACCGAGCATAAAGCCGTTGCCTTCGACGTTTATAAAACGGTAATGAGCAGCCGCAACCCGCTGCGTTATATGGAACGCACCATGGGCCTGGTCATCGCCACCTTGATTCTGTGGCCAGTGGTAGGTGTCACCTATGTACGCATCCTGCGTGAACAGGGCCGCCTGGGCGACGGCAAGGGCTGGCGTCAGCTGTTCCGTTTCACCTTTGGCGAGATCGGCTTCTTCCGCAAACTGATGCTGCCCTGGCTGGATTACTTCAAGCCCGGCTTCCATCCCTGGGATCACGACAACCGCCACTTCCTGACCATGATTGATGAACTGGTCGAAGAAGTGAGCCATTACGGGGAACCGCAGGCCAACGCTGCCTGATCACCTCCCTCCTCTCCCCCAATTCCATCAAGCGACCATGGAGGACCATGGCATGGCAACGTCTACCCTGAAGAAAACCGGCAATAGCACCAGGATTGCCATTATCGGCAGCGGTTTTTCCGGCCTGGGCATGGCTATTCGTCTCAAGCAGAGCGGTGAGAACGACTTCATTGTGCTGGAGAAAGAGGCCGAGGTTGGCGGCACCTGGCTGGTGAATCACTATCCGGGTTGCGCCTGCGATGTGCAGTCACATCTCTATTCCTTCAGCTTTGAGCAGAATCCGGGCTGGACGCGCATGTTTGCGCCCCAGCCGGAGATTCTGTCCTATCTGAAGGGCTGTGCCGACAAGTACGGCGTGCGTCCGCACATACGTTTCAATACGGAGTTGGCAGAAGCGCGCTACAACGAGGAAACGGCGGAATGGGAGCTAAGCACCACGGCAGGCGAAACCTTCACCGCCAAGATTCTTATCTCGGGCATGGGCGGTCTGTCGCGCCCTTCCTATCCGGATATTCCCGGCCTGGACAGTTTTACCGGCAAGGCTTTTCACTCCCAGCAATGGGATCATGATTACGACCTGAGCGGCAAGCGCGTGGCCGTAATCGGCACCGGCGCCAGCGCCATCCAGTTCGTGCCGCAAATTGCCAACCAGGTGCAGCAGCTGGATCTGTATCAGCGCACCCCGCCCTGGATCATTGCCAAGCCGGACCGGCGCATCCGCCAGGCCGAACAGACCGTATTCAAACGCCTGCCCAGGACCCAGGCTGCGCTGCGCTCCGCTATCTACTGGATGCTGGAAAGCCGCGCCGTGGCGTTCACCCTGAATCCGCGGCTGATGAAACTGGCCCAGCGCTGGGCGCGCTCGCATATTCGGCGGCAGATCAAGGATCCGACGCTGCGCGCCAAGGTGACCCCCGACTACACCATTGGCTGCAAGCGCATTCTCATTTCCAATGATTATTACCCGGCGTTAAACCGCAGCAATGTGGATGTCCTGACCGGCGGTATCCGCGAAATTCGCGGCAACCGCATCATCAGCAACGATGGCAGCGAACGCGAAGTCGACAGCATTATTTTCGGTACCGGCTTTGCCGCCACCGATCCCATTGGCCCGCTGCAGATCAGCGGCCGTGACGGTGTGGATCTGAAACAGCAATTCCACAAGACCGGCACTGAAGCCTACCTGGGCACCAGCGTTGCCGGTTTCCCCAATCTGTTCCTGATCACCGGGCCCAATACCGGCCTGGGACATAACTCGATGGTGTACATGATCGAGTCCCAGATCACCTACATTCTTGATGCCCTGAAAAACATGCACGAGAAAAAACTGGCGAGCATCGAAGTCAGTGAGTGGGTGCAAACCGATTTCAATCGCCGTCTGCAGGCCAGGCAGAAGGATACGGTGTGGACCACCGGTGGTTGCCGCAGCTGGTACCTGGACGAAAATGGCAAGAACGTCACCCTGTGGCCAGGCTTCACCTGGCAGTTCCGTCGCGCCACGCGGCGCTTTGAAATACGTGACTATCATGTGCAGCACAAACCCCGCGCACGCCGCAGCAAAATGGCAAAAGCTGCATAACCCGGCAGGCAAACTATATTAGAGAGTACCGGGTGGCGGCCTGGAGGAGAAAACCATGAGCTATTCCGCTGAAGAACTGTCACGATTCAGGACCGCCCAGGCGCTTGCCTATGAGTGCGCGGAAACCATCGCCGCCGAACTCAGGCCCGGCATCAGTGAACGGCAGGCCGCCAGCCAAATGAAGGACTGGCTGGTTTCGCGTGGTGTGCGGGACTGGTTTCATCAGCCCTTTGCCTGGTTCGGTGACCGTACTGCTTTCCGCGGCCTGATTGCCGTCAGTCAGCTCAAGGGCTTCAACCCCGCCTTCTATCCGGGCGGCCGCAAATTGCAACAAGGTATGCCCTTTATTCTGGATTGCGCACCTGTTTTCGACGGCGCCGTGGCCGATATCGGTTACGCCGGCGCCCTGGGCGACAATTCTGAAATGGACAAACTGATGGATGCGCTTATCGAGCACCGTCAATTGATCGTAGAGCAGATCCGGCAGGGCAAGACCCTGGCCGAAGTCAGTCGCGCGGTGGACGCCCTCTGCGAAAGGCAGGGCGTGGAGCCACGGCACAAGGCCTATCCGTTCTCGGTTCTTGCGCACCGGGTGGAAAAACTCGATGAACAGAAGAAGCCGCATAGCCTGATGCGTTTCGGCATCAAGGCGCTGACGGAACTGCGTAATGAAGTGCTGCAAGGGCGCAAGGAGGGCTGGTCCCCTCTTTGGAACAGCAGCAGCAAATCCGACCACCCGCCGACACCCGGTCTCTGGGCGGTGGAACCTCATCTGGGGCTGAAAGGCGTGGGCGCCAAATTCGAGGAACTGCTGGTTATCACGGACAATGACGCCTTCTGGCTGGATGATGACCTGCCTCATGTACGCCGCTGGCAGCAGCGCGGTCTGTTACAAGCCGCCTGAGGCACGCCATGCTGAAATCCGCAATAGAATACCGCCGCATACGTTCGGGTGAACTGGAACTGGCCACCTGGATCCAGGGCAACGCCGACGGCCCCACCCTGCTGATGGTGCATGGCTACCCGGACGATCACAGGGTATGGGACAAAGTGATAGAGCATTTGGCCGCCGATTACCGCATCGTGACTTACGATACCCGCGGCAGCGGGCAGTCAGACAAGCCCGAAACCACCCGGGACTTCCGGCTCGAATATCTGGCCGGGGACCTGGCCAACGTGGTTGACGCGGTATCACCGGATCAGCCCGTGCACCTCATTGCGCATGACTGGGGCTCCATTCAATCCTGGGAAGCGGTCACATCACCCCGCCTGAAAGGGCGCATTGCCTCCTTCACCAGTATGTCCGGCCCCTGTCTGGATCACGCCGCACATTGGATGCGCGACAGGTTCAAGCGTCCCACGCCAGCCTCGCTGCTGGCCGTGGGGGGTCAGCTGATCCGCTCCTGGTACATCATGCTGTTTCACCTGCCCCTGCTGGCGCCGACACTGTGGCGTCTGTCCGGAAAATTCTGGCCTGCCTTCATTCGGCTCACGGAGGGGGTAGACACCGACCTCCGTCCGACCCAGATCCGCGACGGTATTCGTGGCATTGCCCTGTACCGGGCGAACTTTCTTGACCGCCTGTTCCGGCCCGGCGAACGTATCGCTCACGCCCCGGTACAGGTCATCGTGCCCATGAAGGACCTGTTTGTCAGCCCGAAAATTTCGGATGATCTCGGCAAGTGGGTGCCCCGGTTAACGCGCCGCAATATTGCTTCGGGTCACTGGCTGCCGCTCAAGGATCCCGCGTTGCTGGCGAGCCATATTCGCGAATTCATCGAAGCATTGGCAAAGGAGGAGCATCATGAGTGACCCTGTCGCGCTGCCCTCCCGGGCTTCCTCCACCGACTATCCCATCGAACCACGCAAGGTCGCCTTCGATTTCAGTAACACGCCGCTGCACTGGATTCCGGGCGACCCTTACAGCAGCCATTTCATCAACCTGCTGCACATCATTCTGCCGGCTGGTGAATTCTGGTTCTGCCGCGTATACAACAAGGCCAAACCGTTGATCAGCGACGACAAGCTCAAGGCAGATGTGCAGGCATTCCTGCGCCAGGAATCCATGCATGCCCGCGCGCATGAATCTGCCGTTAATGACTACCTGGCGCGACATGGCCTGGACACCACGCCATTCACCAGCCGCATGGACTGGTTCTTCAAGAAACTGCTTGGTGATGACAGAATCCTGGGGCTCATCCCCGTACCGGCCGACAGTCGCCGCGAACGCTGGTGGCTGAAGTTTCGTCTGGGCGTCATTGCCGCCATCGAACACTTCACCTGCGTGCTGGGCAACTATGCCCTGAATAACGAAACCTGGGACCGTGATGGCGCCGACCCGGTCATGCTGGACATTGCCCGCTGGCATGGCGCCGAAGAGGTCGAGCACCGCTGCGTGGCCTATGACCTGTACCGGCATGTCGGCGGCAGTTATGCCAACCGCTTCGGTCTGATGGCGCTGATTATCCCGCTGATGATTAGCTTCTGGATTGCAGGTACGGCCCTGATGATGCGGCAGGACCCGGCCTTCCAGGACAAGAAACCCCGTCTGTGGCGGCCGTGGATATGGCGCGAATGGAGCCGCGTGGCCGAACGTACCGGGCACCTGCCAAGACTCGGCTGGCTGCTGCGGGAATCGATGAGCTATCTGAAACCGGGTTATCACCCGATTTATGAAGCCAATACCGAGCAGGCTCTCAATTATCTTCGCCAGTCTCCGGCTGCTCAAGCCGTGCATTCGCAAGCATGAGTGCCGGAACGGTAGAGATTCAGTCGTGAAAGCCGCTATTATGGCAGTTATGAGTGAAACAGCGACCAACGACATCGTCAGCTCACTGGAAGCCCTGCGCCAGTCCAACGCAAATGAGCCAACAGCCGAGTTCACCATTGACGATCTGGCGCGCGCCGCCGGTACTACCGTCAGAAATGTCCGTGCATACCAGGATCGCGGCCTGATTCCCGCGCCCGAACGCCGGGGGCGCGTAGGGATCTATACCGATGTCCACCTGCACCGCCTGAAGCTGATCGGAGAATTGCTTGGCCGGGGATATACCCTGGGCAACATTCTGGAACTGATGACCGCTGCGGAAAAGGGTCATGACATTAACCAGTTGCTGGGACTGGGCACTGCCATCTCCGGCCCCTGGACGGATGAAGTGCCCGGCTACTTCACACTTGAGGAACTGGCCGAACTGTTCGGAGACAGCCTGAGCCCGCAGACACTCAACAGCCTCGGCAAAATCATCGACCTGGGTCTGCTGGAACCGGAAGGCGACCGTTTTCGCGCCTACAGCCCACGCCTGATCCATGCCGGCGCCCAATTGGCCAAGGCCGGAATTCCGCTGGAACATATTCTCGAAATCATCGAATTGCTGCGTGACAACGTAGAACACGCGGCAACAAAACTGGTCCAACTTGTGGTCAAGGAACTGGACCGCTACGGTGATGACCTGCCGCCACCGGAAGATGTGCCCAAACTGGCGGAATTGGTGAGCAAACTACAGCCGGTTGCAAGGACCGCAATTATGGCCGAAGGCACGCGTGCAATAGAGCGGGCCGCAAACAAATATCTTGGAGAAAGATTCGGACATATTCTTGATCATCTGCATGATCATCCATCACAAACCTAGAGAAAGAGCGAGGAGACATTCAATGAAACACCGCTTACTGACTTTCTGTCTGACCGCAGGCCTCGGCCTGTGTGCCGGACAGGCGTCTGCCACAGCCACGGCCGAAGAAGCCGCCAAGCTGGGCAACGAACTCACCCCTGTCGGCGGCCTCAAAGCCGGCAATGCTGACGGCACCATCCCCGAATGGATCGGCGGACGTGACTTCCCCCAGGAACTGAAGGACATCAAACGTTCGCAACTCCAGGAAATTGTGGCCACATTGCGCGGCATGGATATCCGGGGCGATGTTGAATCCGCTCTGGCCGCGGCAGAAAAGAATGATTTCAAATCCGCCAGCACCACGCTGCGCGGCCTGATCGACAAACTGCCCGACGGCGAACTCAAGAATACGGCCAAGGTCGCCGAGGACCAGATCGCCAGTGCCGCCGAGCCGATCGCCACAATCACCAAGGCGAATTACAAGGAACACGCCGACAAGCTGACCGTTGGCCACCAGGCTCTGTTCGAGAACTACCCGGACTACAAGATGAACGTCTACGAGCCGATTCGTAACGCGTTCTTCCCCGAGGAAATCAACAAGACCACCAAGGAAAACGCCACCCGTGCCCGCCTGGAAGGCACCGATGGCGTGAAAGACGCCAAGCTCGGCTTTCCCTTCCCGATCCCCAAGAGTGGCGCCGAAGCCATCTGGAATCACAAGCTGAAGTTCCGCGGCTCGGCCGCCAAGCGTTATAACGACCAGGCCATCGTGAAGCCGGACGGCGACTTCAAGCTGACCCAGGTTGTAGAAGACGTGAAGTTCAAGTACGCCAACCTGAACGAGCAGAATGACATTGCCAGCAGCAAGCTGCTGGCCTACTACCTGCAGGAGGTGGTCTCACCGCCCCGCGTGGCCGGCCAGCTGATCCTGGTGCATGAAACCGCCGACCAGACCACCTCAGGCCGCGCCGCCTGGATCTTCAACCCCGGCCTGGGCCGCGTAAACCGCGCCCCCGACGTGGGCTATGACAACCCCTCACCCGGTACCGACGGCGAACAGTTCAACGACCAGGTGGACGTGTTCAACGGGTCACTGGACCGCTACAACTGGAAACTGCTGGGCAAGAAGGAGATGTACATTCCGTACAACTCCTATCTGATGAGCGCTCCGGTACTCAAGTACAGCGACATGTTCCGCCCGCTGCACATGAACCAGAGCCTGCCGCGCTATGAGCTGCATCGCGTATGGGTCGTGGAAGCCACGCTGAAAGATGGCCTGCGTCACCAGTTCAAGAAACGTGTGTTCTATCTGGACGAAGACTCCTGGTCCATCGCCTCGGTTGCCAACTACGACAACCGTGATCAGCTATGGAAAGTACAGGAAGCCCATCTGATCACGGCACCCTTCGTGCCTACGGTCACCGGTATTCCCGAGGTCATGTATGACCTGCAGAGCCGCCGTTACTTTGTAACTGCATTGCTCAACGAGGGTGAAATCACCGACTGGGAAGCACAGTACGATGACAGCTTCTTCACGCCGTCGTCCCTCAAGCGCAGGGCACGTACCCGCTAAGGCTGTATTGCCGAAAGCAACCGGCCCCGCCCTGCGCGGGGCCGGTTTTTTTTCGTCCGGTGGCTGGTATAAGATTCAGCATCTTCAACTTACCCGCGACCATGAACAGGCAGTTACTTAAAAGCAAAATCAAGGCGCTTGCCGCCCACCTGGGCATCAGCACCGGCATTTTCATTGTGCTGTTCGTATTGATTCTGTTCTGGTGGTATCCCGGCCTGTGGTTCTCTATCGAGGGTGGCTGGCAGGGCACGCGCATCATGCTCGTGGTGGACATGGTGCTGGGCCCGCTGCTGACTTTCATCATCTTCAACCCTGCCAAGTCGCGGCAGGCGATCCTGTTTGATTTCAGTTGTATCGCCCTGTTTCAGGCACTGGCGCTCATGTGGGGCATATACGCCGTCCACAGCCAACGCCCATTGGCGATTGTTTACTGGGATGGTTCTTTTTACTCCGTGGACAGCAAGGACCTCGCAGCATTCGACACCACAGCGGCCGACCTGGCGCAGTTTGAACAGAAGCTGCCCCTGGTCATAGCCGCGCGCGAACCGGAGAATCAGGACGAAGCAGCGGCCGTTGCCCTTTCAGCCTTCTTTGGCGAGGGTCCGAAGATGTACGCCGACATCGAACGTTTTCAACCTCTCAGCGACCACCTCGAGCGGTTGCGTGCAAACAGCCTCGATATTCAGGCGCGCGCCGAAAAGAAACCGGAACTGGCCGCCCGGCTGGATGCTTTCATGCAAAGGCATCCGGATAAAACCCTAGATGATTTTGCCTTTATCAAACTGCAGGGTCGTTTCAGTAACTACATTCTGATTGTAGGCCCGGCAGGAAAGATTCTGGGGCAATTACCCGCCTAGCCGTTAGGCTGCTTTCCACTTGATGTTGCAGCCCACACTGGGATTCTGCTCCGAATCCGGCAGTTCGCCGCGCAACAATGCATCCAGCGCTGCACGTAGCTCGGCCCCCGTGACGGGCAGAGCATTCCCCGGCGTGGAACCGTCCAAGCGACCGCGATAGGCCAGCTTGCGCTCTGCATCGAACACAAAAAAATCGGGAGTGCAGGCTGCATCGTAGGCGCGCGCAACAGTCTGGCTTTCGTCATAGAGATAGGGGAAGGTATAGCCCAGCTCGCCGGCCAGTTGCTTCATCTTTTCCGGCGAATCGTCCGGATAGTTGTCGACGTCATTGGCACTGATGGCGATAAAACCGACACCCCGTGGCTGGTAATCCCTGGCCAGGCGTACCAGTTCGTCATTAACGTGTTTCACATAAGGGCAATGATTGCAGATGAACATGATGACGGTAGCCTTGCCAGTGGCCAGCTCAGCCAGGTTGAACGTCTTGCCGCTTACGGTATCCGGCAATGAAAAATCCGGCGCAGAAGTGCCGATTGGCAACATATTGGAGGGAGTCAATACCATGGTTCGTCTCGAAGTTCAGGAATACAACAGGCGGTCATTCAGACTGCTATTCTACAACCCCTGCCCGGGCATGCATCGCATAGTCGACAGTGATACCAAAGCAGGGTAAAATTCATCCGCTTATCCGTATATATAGATATTGCGATTTTCCGAGTTACCGGTATTTACCGAGAGGGTTGGTACATGCTCAAGGACTACGTCTTTACTTCTGAATCGGTCTCCGAAGGCCATCCGGACAAGATCTGCGACCAGATTTCGGACGCCATTCTGGATGCCTACCTGGCCCAGGACGAGCACGCCCGCGTGGCCTGCGAAACCCTGACCAAGACCGGTATCGCCCTGGTGGCCGGTGAAATCAAGGTCGCCAAGGGTGTGCATATCAATGCCGAACGCATCATGCGTGATGTGATCGAAAAGATCGGCTACACCTCATCGGATATCGGCTTCGATGCCGAGACCTGCGCGATTGTTAACGCGCTGGGCGAGCAGTCCATGGACATCAACCGTGGCGTGGACCGCAGCAAGAAAGACCGCAAGAAGATGGGCGCCGGCGACCAGGGCCTGATGTTCGGCTTCGCCTGCGACGAAACCACCGCACTGATGCCGGCGCCGATCCAGTACGCGCATCGCCTGGTGGAAAAACAGGCCAAGCTGCGCCGCAGCAAGCTCAAGTGGCTGCGTCCGGACGCCAAGAGTCAGGTCAGCCTGCGTTATGAAAACAGCAAGCCAGTGGCCATTGACGCCGTGGTGCTTTCCACCCAGCACGACGATGCCATCAAGACCAAGGACCTGCGCGAAGCAGTGATGGAAGAAATCATAAAACCCATCCTGCCCGCCAAACTGCTGCACAAGGGCACCAAGTACCACATCAACCCCACCGGTCGCTTCGTGACCGGCGGCCCGCTGGGCGATGCCGGCCTGACCGGACGCAAGATCATTGTCGACACCTACGGTGGTTATGCCCGTCATGGCGGCGGCGCCTTCTCCGGCAAGGATCCGTCCAAGGTCGACCGCTCGGCTGCTTACGCCGCCCGTTATGTGGCCAAGAACATCGTTGCCGCGGGTCTGGCCAAACGCTGTGAAGTGCAGATCAGTTATGCCATTGGCGTGGCCGAGCCGACATCAGTCATGGTCGATACCTTCGGCACTGGCAAGATCGCCGAAGAAAAACTGGAAAAACTGGTACGCAAGCATTTTGATCTGCGCCCCTGGGGCATCATCGAAATGCTGGACCTGATCCATCCTATCTACCAGCCCACCGCCGCCTACGGCCACTTCGGCCGTAAGCCGGAAAAAATCAAATACACCTGCGCCGAAACCGGCAAGGTGCATGAATTTGAAGGTTTCTCCTGGGAGAAAACCGACAAGGCCGAGGCTCTCAAGGCTGACGCCAAATAGCAACAGGACGATCCACGGATTTCACGGATTACACAGATAAACGCGCCTGGCCAGTCACGAAATAATCTGTGACATCTGTGTAATCTGTGGATGACTAATGAGGTAAATATTATGAGCACTCCCGCCGAAAAGATTGCCAACGATTACATCGTTGCCGATATTTCCCTGGCCGATTACGGCCGCAAGGAAATCGCCATTGCCGAAACCGAGATGCCCGGCCTGATGGCCACGCGCCAGGAGTACGCCGCCGCCCAACCACTGAAAGGCGCACGCATTGCCGGTTCGCTGCATATGACCATTCAGACTGCGGTGCTGATCGAGACCCTGAAAGCGCTGGGCGCCGACGTGCGCTGGGCCTCCTGCAACATCTTCTCGACGCAGGATCATGCCTCCGCCGCCATCGCTGCCAGCGGCACGCCGGTATTCGCTTACAAGGGTGAAACCCTGGAAGAGTACTGGCAGTACACCCACAAGATTTTCGAGTGGGCCGACGGCGGCGCGCCGAACATGATTCTCGACGATGGCGGCGACGCCACCCTGCTGCTCATCCTGGGCAGCAAGGCCGAGAAAGATGCTTCCATTCTGGACAACCCAGGCAGCGAGGAAGAAACCTTCCTGTTCGCCTCCATCAAACAGCGCCTGGCCGAAGACGCCACCTGGTATTCGCGCACCCTGGCCAATATCCAGGGCGTGACCGAGGAAACCACCACGGGTGTCGCACGCCTCTATCAGATGCAGAAGGACGGCCGCCTGCCGTTCCCGGCCATCAACGTCAACGACTCCGTCACCAAGAGCAAGTTCGACAACCTCTACGGCTGCCGTGAATCGCTGGTGGACGGTATCAAGCGCGCCACCGACGTGATGATCGCCGGCAAGGTAGCCGTGGTTGCCGGTTACGGTGATGTCGGCAAGGGCTGCGCCCAGAGCCTGAAGGGTCTCGGCGCACAGGTCTGGATCACCGAAATCGACCCGATCTGCGCCTTGCAGGCGCTGATGGAAGGTTTCCGCGTGGTCACCATGGAAGACGCCGCTCCGGTGGCCGATATCTTCGTCACCACCACCGGCAATTTCAACGTCATCAACCACGACCACATGGCGGCAATGAAGGACGAGGCCATCGTCTGCAACATCGGCCACTTCGACAACGAAATTGATGTCGCCAGCCTGAAAAAGTATCAGTGGGAAAACATCAAGCCACAGGTGGACCATGTGATCTTCCCGGACGGCAAGAAAATCATCCTGCTGGCCGAAGGCCGCCTGGTAAACCTGGGCTGCGCTACCGGCCACCCGAGCTTCGTGATGTCCAACAGCTTCACCAACCAGACCCTGGCGCAGATCGAACTATTTACCAAGGGCGATGAATACGCGCCCGGCGTGTACGTACTGCCGAAACATCTCGACGAGAAAGTTGCGGCCCTGCACCTGGGCAAGCTGGGCGCCAGGCTTACAAAGCTCAGCCCGGAGCAGGCCAAGTACATCGGCGTACCGGTGGAAGGTCCTTACAAGCCGGATCATTACCGGTACTAGGAATTAATCCACAGATTACACAGATTGCGCAGATTTCATGTCATTCCGGAAGTCGCATAGCGACTATCCGGAATCCAGAAACATGACACACTGGATTCCCGTCCCCGCTTTGGCGGGGAGAGCCGTACAAGTCGCGGGGATGACAAGTATTAAGCAGATCTTCAAAACCCTATCTGTGTAATCTGTGAAATCTGTGGATGTAGTACATAAATGAAGCATCGCACCTACAGCCTGGAGCTGTTCCCGCCGCGCACCGACAAGGCGCTGGAATCGCTGCGCGAAGCCCGTCCGCAACTGGCCGCGCTGGGACCGGCGTTCTTCTCGGTGACCTTCGGCGCCGGCGGCACCACCCGCGACGGCACTTTCGAGACTGTGCAGGAAACCTTGCAGCAAACCGGCATCGACGCCGCGCCGCATATTTCCTGCATCGACTCCAGCCGTGACGGCATTCGCGAACTGCTGCAACGCTACCGCGAAGCCGGCATCAAGCGCCTGGTCACCCTGCGCGGTGACGTACTGGAAGGTCAGACCGCAGTGGGTGAACTGCGCTTTGCCAACGAACTGGTGGAATTCATCCGTGCCGAAACCGGCGACTACTTCCATCTGGAAGTGGCCGCCTATCCGGAGCACCACCCTGAATCCGCCAGCCCGCAGGCCGACCTCGACGCCTTCGAACGCAAGGTCAAGGCCGGCGCAGACTCGGCCATCACCCAGTATTTCTACAATGCTGATGCCTATTTCCGCTTCATGGATGAAATCACGGATCGCGGCATTGAGATTCCCGTTGTGCCCGGCATCATGCCGATTACCAACTACCGGCAACTGGCACGTTTTTCCGATGTTTGCGGCGCCGAAATCCCGGCCTGGATACGCAAACGCCTGGAGGCCTGGGACCACGATCTGGAATCCATCCGTACCTTCGGCGAAGACGTGGTCACTGAGCTTTGTGAGCGCCTGCTGGATGGGGGCGCGCCGGGGCTACACATCTACACATTAAACAAGGCGGAAGCGACTGCTGCCCTTTGGAACAACCTCGGTCTTCCAACGCCGAACGCCCCTTGAACTGACTCGTCTCAATACCGATCCCCGCAAGCGGGGCCCCTCGGTATGGACTCGCAGTTTCAGCCTACACATCTACACTCTGAACAAGGCGGAAGCGACTGCTGCCCTTTGGAACAACCTCGGTCTTCCAACGCCGAACGCCCCCTGAACTGACTCGCCCAGCATCTTCAGGGCATTCTTATACAACATCTGAGTGCCGCAGCTAGCACTCAACCTGGCACAGGGACCGGCATTAAGATCTCGCCTGTTAAGCTAACGCCCATGAAACACCTGCTGATCGTCTACCACTCCAAGACAGGCAACACGCAAAAGCTTGCCGAAGCTGTGCTGAAAGGTGCGCAGGACAAGGAAGTGACGGAAGTTGAAGTACGCTATCTGCAAGCGCCCGAAGCAGGCCCCGACGACCTGCGCTGGGCCGATGGCCTGCTGCTGGGAACGCCGGAAAACTTCGGTTATATGAGCGGCATGATGAAGGACTTCCTCGACCGTACTTATTATGAAGTCGAGGGTGAATTACAGGCCCTGCCCTATGCCATCTTCATCAGTGCCGAAAACGACGGCAGCGGTGCGGTCAACGCCATTCAGCGCATTGCCAATGGCTACCCCTTCGTGGAAGTTCATGAAGCCCTCATTGCCAAGGGTGAAGTGACCGATGAACATTTGCAGGCCTGCCGGGAACTGGGCCTCACACTGGCCGCGGGTCTGGAAGCGGGTATTTTCTAGATCTTCAGCATGGGCAACGATTGTTCTGCTGTTATGATCTCAGCTTCTCCATCTGTTTAATCCGGGAAATCTGTGGATCAAAACAATAACTGCATTTTCTGCCAGATACTGGCCGGCAAGGCACCTGCCGCCTGGGTGATTGAGAAGGGGCCGGTCGTGGCCTTCATGGATATCTTCCCGCTGCGCCCGGGCCATGTTCTGGTAATTCCACGTGATCACCATCCACTGGTGACACAACTGGACGAATCCACGCGTGGCCAGCTGATGGAAACCGGTAATCGCATCGCCCGCGCCATGCGCGAACTCTATCCTGAAGGCACGGATATCAACTGGCTGATCAACGACGGCAAGGCTGCCTGGCAACATGTGCCGCACGTACATCTGCACCTGATTCCCCGTACCGGCCGTGACAATCTGCGCTTTATGGGGCGTATCGCCACCCGCTTTTTGCATAAACCGGACATGGCACAATTCGAAGCAGACGCCCGACGCCTGCGAAAGCTGCTGTAGTCCGTCCGCAGCTACCGTTTACGACAGAGACTGAGCCCGTCCGCCAGCGGCAGCATGCTCAGGTCTATGCGTTCATCGCCGTGCAGATATTCATTGAAGGCACGCAAGGCCACGGTGTCTTCTTCCTGATTCGCCGCATCTGCCACCGCACCGGACCACAGGACATTGTCTACCAGGATGACGCCACCGGGCCTGAGTAATTCAAGACAGCGCTCGTAATAGGCGATGTAATTGGTTTTGTCGGCATCAATGAAGGCGTAGTCATAACTGCCGGCCAGACCCGTACCCAGTTCGGTATCCAGCGTGCGGGTGGCCGGCGCCAGACGCAGCTCGATCTTCTCGGCCACGCCAGCCTGCACCCAATATCGCCTTGCCACATCAGTCCAGGCCTCGGAAACATCACAGGCCAGCAGGTAGCCGTCCTCAGGCATGGCCAGCGCGGCACACAGGCTGCTATAACCGGTGAATACACCCACTTCGATACCACGGCGTGCCCCCATCAGTCGAATCAGCCATTGCATGAACTGCCCCTGCTCGGGAGCAATCTGCATGCGCGCCATGCTGCTTTGCGCCGTTTCCTCGCGCAAGCGGCGCAGCACATCGGGTTCACGCAAACTCTGCTTGCAGAGATAATCGTAAAGCGACTGTTCCAGGAAAAAACTCTTGGTTGACATATTCATCTTCCCAATACGATTACATGACTGAAGCTTTCCGCATCGTACACATCACTGATACTCACCTGTGGGCGGATCCCGACACAGTCTACCGTGGCTGGCGCACCAACCGGTCGTTGCTGGCAGTGGTTGAGCATATTCGCGCGCAGGGTCCGCAACCCGATGCCGTGTTACTGACGGGCGACCTGGCCCATGATGAAAAACCCCGGACCTATCGCAGACTCCGGGACATCATAGCCACTCTTGAGGCACCGGTATGGGCCCTGCCCGGCAACCATGATCATCCTGCTGCCTTTCAGCAACACCTCGCCCCGGCATGCTATCTGAGTCATGTTGATATACCCGGCTGGCGAGTCATCCTGCTCAACAGCCATCTGCCCGGCCGCATTGGCGGACGCCTGCAGGAAAGCGAACTGGCCCGTCTCACGCAGTTACTGGAGGACTGCCAGACACCCTGCCTTGTGGCCCTTCACCACCCGGCATGGCAAGTCCACAGCGCCTGGCTGGATGTCATTGGTCTTGAAAACGGCCCGCAACTCATGGAGCTGCTGATGAAGTCCGAGCAGGTCAGGGCTGTAGTCTGCGGCCACATCCATCAGCAATGGGATCGCCGGCTGGGCCACCTGCAACTGCTTGCCACCCCTTCCACCTGCCGGCAATTTCTCCCCGGCTCAACGGAATTTGCGGAAGATGCGCAACCCCCGGGATATCGATGGCTGATTCTGCGCCCGAACGGCGCATTCGAGACCCGTATCGAACGCGTTCCGCAAGCGCGCTCCTGCGGCCTGATAAAAGAGGCATTTTCTTAGCTATTTGCGCTAAGTGTGTATTCCACAAACAAAAAAAATAGATATTCACAGAAGCTGTGGATAACTATGTGGACAATAGTTGAGTCAGCGCCGGAAATCCCTGTCAGAACTGCATTTTATGCGCTGCGAACAATTTGTAACCACTTTGTAATTATTTATTAATTTCAATAAGTTATAACAAACATAGGCGTATGGAAACACAGACTATCCACAACCCGGCTTCGATGCAGTGCACAAAATTTTTTCTTGTGCATAACAGCAAAAACGGGCGTGTTGCAATCCTGCAGCGCAACATCGGCCGCCATGGTGCCGGCTGGTATACTCCCGTTTTCGTGCACCGGGGGCAAAAACCGCTCTATGACGCCTGAAATCGGGCCTTTTTGAATGGCCAGGGAAGTACTGCTACCGCCCACTGTTCTTTGCATTGGAGGTCACGACCCAAGTGGAGGCGCGGGTTTACAGGCCGATATTGAAGCCGTTGCCGCCTGCGGCGGACAGGCGCAGACACTGCCCACCTGCCTGACGGCGCAAAATCGTCACAATGCCATGGGAATTCAACCTGTCGATCCTGCATTCTTTCAGGCCATGCTGGACTGTCTGCAACAAGACAATATGTCTCCGGCAGGCATCAAGTTCGGCCTGCTCGCCAGCGAAGAAATCATTGATATTCTGGGCAGCTGGCTGAATACCCTGCCACCCGGCCTGCCGGTAGTGCTCGACCCGGTACTGCGAGCTACGGGGGGAGCGAATCTGAGCAATCACCGCAGCGCGGAAGCACTGATGAAACAGCTGCTTCCCCTGGCCACTGTGGTCACGCCCAACCAGAGCGAGCTACGCGCCCTAACCGGCCTGGACGATATCGAGGCCGCAGCGGAAAAACTGCTGGCAGCGGGCGCCAACCACGTACTGGTGACGGGGGGTGATGCAAACGAGGCGCAGGTCACCAACCGTCTGTACGGCAAAACAGGCCGCCAGCTATGGCAATGGACACGCCTGCCCTACAACTGCCATGGCTCCGGGTGCACCCTGGCCTCGGCGCTGGCCACTTTCCTGGCGCACGGAGAACCCATGGCCCGCGCCTGTGAAGTGGCCCAGCACTATACCCAGCAGACCCTGCAGCAGGCTGTGGGGGCCGATGACGGCCCGCGCCTGCCCCGTCGCATCCTGCCTGTTACATGAATACAAGCCGTTTGCGCTGCCCTCGTCGGGGCCTGTATGTCATTACCGAACCCGGACTGATCGGGGGCGAGCGCCTGCTGCCCGCTGTAAGCGCAGCCCTCGAGGGGGGCGCATGCATGATTCAGTACCGTGACAAGAGCCAGGAGCATAACCGGCGCCAGGATGAAGCCGCGGCGCTGAATGCGCTTTGCAATGCCGCCAGCGTGCCGCTCATTATTAATGACGATATCGATCTGGCCGCCGCCGTCGGCGCGGCTGGCGTGCATCTGGGGCTCAGCGACAGTTCGCCTGCCGAGGCCCGCCGCCGCCTGGGTCCTGAAGCCATCATTGGCGTGACCTGTCATGCGGACCCTGATGCCCCCTATACCACGCACGCAGATTACGCGGCCTTCGGGCGCTTCTTCCCTTCGGCGACCAAACCGGACGCGCCACCCGCTCCTCTCGATATCCTGCAGCAGGCACGGAACAAACTGCCCATACCCATTGTTGCCATTGGCGGTATCAACGCGACCAACGCCACCGAGGTGCTGGCGGCCGGTGCAGACATGCTGGCCGTGGTAGGCGCTGTCTTTGGCGCACCCGATATAAAGTCCGCCGCCCGCAGGCTGAGCAGCTTTTTTAGCTGAACATGACATTGACGAATTCGCAGGAGCAAAGGATATTGCGCGCATGACCGAACTCTTCGAACAAGCACAGCAATACATTCCGGGTGGCGTAAATTCACCGGTAAGGGCATTCAAAAGTGTTGGCGGCACGCCACCTTTCATTGATCACGCCCGCGGCGCCTATCTGTATGACACTGAAGGCAAGCGCTACATTGATTATGTCGGCTCCTGGGGCCCCATGATCCTGGGGCACGCCCACCCCGATGTAATTGATGCCGTTAAAAAACAGGCGGACAAGGGCCTGTCCTTCGGCGCACCGACCGAACTGGAAGTGCGCATGGCCGAACGTATCTGTCAGCTTGTGCCTTCGATTGAACAGCTGCGCATGGTGAATTCCGGTACCGAGGCCACGATGAGCGCGATACGCCTGGCCCGTGGCTTCACTGGCCGCGACCTGCTGGTGAAATTCGAGGGCTGCTACCACGGACATGCCGACGCCTTGCTGGTGAAGGCCGGCTCTGGCGCCCTGACCCTGGGTGTGCCGACCTCACCCGGCGTACCCGCCGATACTGTGCGACATACTCTGACCCTGAATTACAACGATGCGGAATCGGTGCGGCGCGCTTTCGCCAAACACGGCGAAAAAATCGCCTGCGTTATCGTTGAACCGGTAGCCGGTAACATGAACTGTATACCCCCCGTCCCCGGGTTTCTGGAAACCCTGCGTGAGGAATGCAGCAAGCACGGCAGCCTGTTGATTTTCGATGAAGTCATGACCGGCTTCCGGGTCGCGTTGGGTGGTGCCCAGGCCCGCTATGGCATCACCCCCGACCTGACCACCCTCGGCAAGGTGGTGGGTGGCGGCATGCCGGTGGGCGCTTTTGGAGGCCGCCGCGACATCATGCAGCAGCTGGCGCCGGTCGGACCGGTCTATCAGGCCGGCACCTTGTCCGGCAATCCCCTGGCCATGGCGGCCGGACTCGCCACCCTGGATGCGATTGCCGCACCCGGGTTTTACGAATCTCTTGAGAGCAAGACTGAAAAATTATGCCGTGGCCTGACGCAGGCCGCGGCGGATGCCGGAACGCCGGTTGTCCTGCAGTATGTGGGCGCCATGTTCGGCCTGTTTTTCACTGAAGATGCCAGCATCAGCAGTTTTGCCCAGGTCATGGCCTGTGACAGCGCGGCCTTCAACCGCTTCTTCCATGCCATGCTGACACGCGGGGTCAACCTGGCCCCGTCGGCCTTTGAGGCGGGCTTCATGTCGGCGGCGCATAGCGACGAAGACATCGACCTCACCCTGCAGGCCGCGGCCGAAAGCTTTGCACTCGCAGAATAAGGGCGGGAAAACCTGATGGAAGCCACCTGGATACAGGATCTGCTCGCCTGGATAGGCAATCACCCCACCTGGGCCATGGTGATCGTTTTCCTCACCGGGTTCCTGGAAGCCCTGTTTGTGATTGGCCTGCTGGTGCCCGGCGCCATCCTGCTGTTCGGATTCGGCGCGCTGGTGGCGGCCGGGGCCATGGACCTCTGGACCACCCTGGCCTGGGCCTTTGCCGGCGCCTTCATCGGCGACCACCTGAGCTTCTTTCTCGGTTACCGCCTGCGCGGTGATCTCCGGAAAATCTGGCCCATCAGCCGCTATCCCGGCCTGCTGACGCGCGGCGAAGAATTTTTCCGGCAGCATGGTGGCAAAGGTGTCGTGCTGGGGCGCTTCATCGGCGCCGTACGGCCGCTGGTCCCCACGGTGGCCGGGGCCGCCGGTATGCGGCCTCTGATGTTCAGCGTCATGGACGGTATCGCCATGCTGCCCTGGCTGCTTACCTACCTGGTCCCCGGCGTAATTTTTGGCGCCTCACTGAATCTGGCCGCTGAAATCGGCACCCGCCTGCTGGTCATGCTGGTCGTGGCGGCCGTAGCTGTGTGGATTTTCGTGTGGCTGTCCCGGCGCATCTTCCTGTTCATCTCGCATCACGCCGAAGAAATGACCCTGCGTCTGTTGTCTTGGAGCCAGGCGCACCGCCGTCTGGGCATGTTCGGCCCCAACCTGACCGACCCCGCACAACCGGAAACGCCGGGCCTGGCGGTGCTGGCGTTTATTCTGCTGGGTATCGCCTGGCTGGTGTACAGCCTGCTCTGGAACGGTGCGCAACCCGCAGCGCTGGATGCCTTCGTTTATCAGTTGTTTTACAGCTTGCAAAACTCCATTGCCGATACCATCGCTCTGGCGGTTGCGGCGGTGGGGCGCTGGCATGTCTATCTGCCCGTTTCGGTGGTGGTATTTGCCAGCCTGCTGGTAACCCGCCGCTATCTGGCGGCCGCTCATTGGGGCGCTGCCCTGGCTTTTGGCGCAGTTCTGGCGTTCAGCCTGGATCTGCTGGTCTCGCGTCCGGAACCCACTCAGTTCTACCTGGGGCTGGCTGACCAGCAGTCGGACAGCAGCCATTTGATCCTGAGCCTGGTGATCTACGGTTTTCTGGCGGTACTGCTGGCCTCCGGCAAGGCCGAATCGCGCCGCTGGCGCTATTACGGTGTGGCCGTCACCACCGTCGTACTCATCGCCCTGTCCCAGCTTTATCTGGGCGCGCAGTGGTTAAGCGACGTTATTATCAGCCTGTCCATCGGCACCATCTGGGTCAGCCTGCTGGCCCTGGGTTACCGGCGCCACAGCGTGCAGCGTGTGGCCTCCATCAGCCTCATGCCGATTGCTGTCGTGATCGGCATTATCGCTGCCGGCTGGCAATGGCAATACGGCATTGATGACCAGCGTGCGCAGTATCGGCCACAACCCGAGGTAGAACAGACCGACATCCGCAGCTGGCAGCATGAAGACTATGCGGCCCTGCCCGCCTACCGCACCGACCTGCTTGCGCACCTGCGCTATCCACTGAACCTGCAGTGGTCCGGACCGCCGGATGCCATCATCGCGCAACTCAAGACGCTGAACTGGGTTCCCCAGCAGGGCGATGTTCTGTACCGCAGCCTGCTCTGGCTCAGTCCTTCGGCTTCCGTCGACCAACTTGCCCTGCTGCCGCAGTATCATGATGGGCGCGACCACCAGATAGCGTTGGCCCTGCCCATCGACCAGCAACAGGAATGGGTACTGCGCTTGTGGCGCACACACTGGCAAGCAGACGGACATCCGATCTGGATTGGCAGCGTCGCGCGTTATCACGCCCGGCCCACCTGGCGCTATCTGCGCATTCCCCGCATGGTGGGAGACTTCAATGCCGGCCGTAACTTGCTGCGCGAGCAGATTTCGGCTGGACGTATACGTCCCCACCCTGAAGCTTCGTCTTTCTCGCAGCAAGCCGAATGGGACGGCAGTGTGCTGCTGTTGCATACCCGTCTGAATACGGAATAGCGCCGCCCTGCAGGGACGCATAAAATCCGCGTTCTGCAAACTTTATTGAGCGCCAGTCGCAGGATGCCGCAAACGCCTTTCTGATAGGATGAGCGGCCAAGTACAGCATTGCCATGACCCAGAATTCTCCTTCCAGTTCAGACCCCGTCATTGATCCCAGGGAACGCTCCGGTTTCTTTGCCCGCCTGCGTTCGCAAATCAATCGCGGTGATTCCTTCCTTACCTACGATCTGGCCAATTTTCTGCCGGGCCGCGGGGTGGATGATGATCTTCTGGAAGAACTGGAAACCCGTTTGCTGATGGCCGATGTGGGCGTGGAGGCCACCACTGAAGTCATGGACGAACTCGGCAGCGCCATCCACCACGGCCACATCAAGAACGGCAAGGAACTGGTACAGAGCCTGCGCGCCAGTCTGATCAGGATACTCTCGCCCTGCAGCGTACCCCTGGATATTCCCGAGCATACCCGCCCTTATGTCCTGCTGATGGTGGGCGTTAACGGCGTGGGCAAAACCACGACTATCGGCAAACTCACCCAGCGCTTCCGGAACGAGGGCAGGAAAGTCATGCTGGCCGCCGGTGATACTTTCCGTGCGGCGGCTGTCGAACAACTCAAGACCTGGGGCGAACGCAACGACGTGCCCGTTATTGCCCAGCAGCAGGGCGCAGACAGCGCCTCGGTTATCTACGATGCCGTGGAAGCCGCCAGAGCCCGCAATGTAGACATTCTTATTGCGGATACTGCCGGCCGCCTGCATACCCAGGCGCACCTGATTGAGGAACTGCGCAAGATCAAGCGCGTCGTACAACGTCACGACCCGTATGCGCCGCATGAAATCATGCTGGTGCTGGATGCCACCACTGGTGGCAATGCGCTCACCCAGGCACAGCAATTTCATGAGGCGGTCGGCCTTACCGGTCTGGCCATTACCAAGCTCGACGGCACGGCCAAGGGTGGTATCGTATTCGCACTGGCCAAAAAGATGGGTCTGCCGATACGCTATGTGGGTGTCGGCGAAAAGCTGGAGGACCTGGGCGTCTTCAATGCCGTTGAGTTTGTCGATGCGCTGCTGGGAACAGGTAAGAATTAATCCTTATGGCTACCGGACAGAACATTGTCGAGTTTCACGGAGTAAGCAAGCGCTACCCCGGAAGTGGCGACGCTCTGGATCGACTGGATTTCAAGCTGGGACACGGCGAAATGGCCTTTCTTACCGGCCATTCGGGCGCCGGCAAGAGTACCTTCCTCAAGCTCATCGCGCTGATCGAACGCCCGACCCGCGGCAACATCATTGTGAACGGCGTCAACCTGTCGCAACTCAAGCGCCATCACATTCCCGCCTACCGCCTGGGACTGGGCATCATCTTCCAGCACTACAACCTGCTTTATGACCGCAGTGTCTTCGATAATGTCGCCCTGCCACTGGTGATCCGCGGGCTGCGCCACCAGGACATTGCGCGGCGTGTGCGTGCGGCTCTGGATACGGTCAACCTGTTGAAGAAGGAACGTGCCGAGCCCATTACCCTGTCCGGTGGTGAACAGCAACGCGTAGCCATTGCCCGCGCCATCGTCTGCAAGCCATTCCTGCTGCTGGCTGACGAACCCACCGGCAATCTGGACCCGGACCTTTCCCTGGACATCATGAATCTCTTCCGCCGACTCAACGAAGTGGGCGTAAGCACCCTGATCGCGAGCCACAATGTTGCCCTGATCCGCCGTATGAACCGACGCATCATTCACATTGAAGAAGGCAAGGTGATGTCGGACGCCATACCCGGACCGGTGCCGGCATGAGCAGACAGACTCCCCAGCCCGCGACTAACAAGCGCACCGGGCCGCAGGCCGGACTGCTGACCAGTCTCGGACAGAATCATGCGCGCGCCTTCTTTTTCAGCGCAGGGAAACTGACCCGGCACCCTCTCTCCAGCCTGCTGACCGCGCTGGTGATCGGCATCACCCTGGCCCTGCCCGCCGCCCTGCATTTGCTGGTGCAGAATATGGACGCCCTGAGCTTTTCCTGGGAGCGCACGGTGCAGGCATCGGTATTCCTGTCAGACGACCTGAGCGAAGAACAGGGCCGGCAAATGGCGACGCGCATTGCCGAACATCCTGAAGTTGAAGAGACCGAGTACATATCACGCGAGAAGGCTCTGGCGGAATTCCGTGAACTCTCCGGTTTCGGCGCTGCCCTGGATTTGCTTGAGGAAAACCCGCTGCCCGCGGTGATCGCCGTACAGCCGGTAGCCACCGCCAGCGCCCTGCAGATCGAGGATCTGCTCAAGGAACTCTCGCTGACCAAGGGCGTGGACAGCGCCCGTATCGATCAGTCCTGGCTGGAGCGCCTTAACGGCATACTCATCATCGTGCAGCACATCGTGCAGGCGCTGGCTCTTCTGCTGGCGTTGGCGGTCATCGTTACGGTGGGCAATACCATCCGCCTGGATATCCAGAACCGCAAAGCGGAAATCGAGGTCATGAAACTGCTCGGCGCGACCAATGCCTTTGTGCGCCGGCCCTTCCTGTACACAGGCGTCTGGTACGGCCTCTGCGGCGGCATCGTGGCCTGGCTGCTGCTGCAGATCGTGCTGGGTGTGCTGTCCGGCCCGGTGCGTCATCTGGCCGGTCTGTATCAGAGTGATTTCAGCCTCAGTGGCCTCAACTTCGAAGCGACTGTGCTACTGTTTCTGGCCGGCATTGCGCTTGGCTGGACCGGCTCATGGTGGACTGTAACCCGTCATCTGCAGGCCATCGAGCCCAAGTAAGCCGCCGCCTGCCCGCACAAGAGGGAACTTTTCCCGACATGGTTCCTCTAACACCTGGCACTCTATTGATGAGAGTGCTAATCGGGTTAAAATAATGGAAGCTATGGATACTACCGTGAATGACAACAAGGCTTTGGCCCTGCGCGAACAACAGTTGCCCGCCCTGACGGCTGGCAGCCTGGATGCTTATATCCGCGTTGTGAACGGCCTGCCCAGCCTGGACGCAGACGAAGAACGCGAGCTGGCTATTCGTCTGCGCGATCACAATGACCTGCAGGCAGCCCAGCAACTGGTGCTGGCCAACCTGCGTTTTGTAGTGCATATCGCGCGCGGCTACGCGGGTTACGGCCTGCAGCTTGCCGATCTGGTCCAGGAAGGCAATATCGGCCTCATGAAGGCCGTGAAACGCTTTGACCCCGAAGTCGGCGTGCGCCTGATTTCCTTTGCCGTTCACTGGATCCGCTCCGAGATTCATGAGTTCGTGATCCGTAACTGGCGTATCGTCAAAATCGCCACCACCAAGGCGCAGCGCAAGCTGTTCTTCAACCTGCGCAGCTCCAAGAAGCGCCTGGGCTGGCTGAACGATGCAGAAGTCAATGCCGTAGCCGAGGACCTCAACGTCAAGCCCGAAGAGGTGCTGCAGATGGAGCAGCGCCTGAGCGGTCAGGATGTAACCTTTGAAGCCTCGTCCGACGATGACGACGAAAGCAGCTGGGGTCCGGAAAGCTACCTGGAATCACATACTGATATCGACCCCGGACAAAGCCTTGCGGAAATTGAATGGGAAGATCACCAGCGCAGCAAACTGCAGCAGGCGCTGGCAGCATTGGATGAGCGTAGCCGCGATATCCTGCAACAGCGCTGGCTGTCGGAAGACAGCAAGACCGGCCTGAAGGAACTGGCCGAGCAATATGGTGTGTCGGCTGAACGGGTACGTCAGATTGAAGCCCAGGCCCTGAAGAAACTGCGTACGGTGTTTGCCGCCTGAGGTACTCCCGCTTCCGCATAAAAAAACCCGGCCATGGCCGGGTTTTTTTATGGGTCTTATATACTTGACAAACCCACAGTAAAGGATTACAGTTAAGTTGTAGTTTGGAGACAAAGCCATGTGCAACTTAACCGCCCCACAGTTCCAAGACGCCGATAAAGCCCGCGAATACCTTGAGGAAATCCGTTGGCCCAATGGCCCGGTTTGCCCTCATTGCGGAGTTGAGGATAAGGCGTATGCCATTACTGGCAAGAGCGCCCGCCCCGGTCTGTACAAGTGCGGCGAGTACAAATGCCGTAAGCAATTCTCTGTAACTGTGGGCACTGTGTTTGAGCGCAGCAAGATTCCGCTGAACAAGTGGCTGATGGCGGTCTATCTGATGAGTGCCAGCAAGAAAGGCATTAGCAGCCACCAACTTCATCGCATGCTAGGAATCACGTACAAATCTGCGTGGTTCATGACTCACCGTATCCGTGAGGCCATGAAGGAAGATGGCGGTATCTTCGGTGCTGGCGGCGGTACGGTTGAGATTGATGAAACCTACTGGGGCACCAGCAAGAAGAAAGGCAAGACTGCTCGCGGCTATGACCACAAGATGAAAATCTTCACGCTGGTTGAACGCGGCGGCAAGGCTCGCAGTTTCCACGTTCCCCGCGTGAACGGCGACACCCTGAAGCCAATCATCAAGGAACAGGTAGCCGCTGAAGCCAAGATCATGACCGACGAAGCCAGCGTTTACACGAAGGTTGGCCGCGAGTTTGCCGATCATGGCGTGGTGTCGCATGGCATCGGTGAGTATGTGCGTGGCGACGTCCACACGAACACGATTGAAAGCTACTTCAGCATTCTGAAGCGCGGCCTTGTGGGTACTTATCACCACGTAGGCGAACAGCATTTGAAGCGGTATGTCGGCGAGTTTGATTTTCGATATAACCATCGCCATATAAGTGACATGGAACGCGCCCATGTTGTTATGATGGGAATATCGGGGAAGAGGCTCCTGTACAAGGAGTGTTAAAAATGGCGATTTCATCATTATCAGTAGCCAAGGAAATTTGCAGATTATCCGACTGGGGAATTTCCAATCTCCAATTGCAGAAAATCCTTTATCTGGCACACATGGTTTACATGGGCCAGCAAGACGGCGATCCGCTGATTGACGGCAATTTTGAGGCATGGGACTACGGCCCCGTGAATCCGCCTGTTTATCATCAGGTAAAGGCTTTCGGGAAAAAGCCTGTAAAGAATGTATTTCATTCTGTTCCAGATATTGCAGATCAGGACTTGTCTGATTTTTTGGAGGGTGCCGTAGACAGTTTGTCCAAGCTTGCGCCAAGCAGGCTAGTGGCTATCACGCATGACGAAAAGGGTGCTTGGGCGAAGAATTATTTTCCTGGGCACGGCGCGATTATTCCAAACGAAGACATCCTCGCCGAATATAGGATGAGATTCGATGGCAAATAAGGAATCCGGAACAGAGTTTGATTCGCTTGGAAAAGAAGCCCAAGAAACTCCGAAAGACCGCCAAATAAACGAACTGCAAGAAGACTTGGCGGCAGAGCAAAAAGCCAGAAAAGTAGATGTTTTTCTATTCATTCTGGTTGGTACCATTGTTCTAGATATACATGTTTTTTCCTCCATGCAGAGCTGGGCCGGGCCGGTTTCGATACTCGCCCTCGAAGTTTTGCTGTTGTTGGTTCTCGCCGAACGCTTTGATATCAGCATTGTTGAGCAGGCGGTAGATAAGGCGCTTGGCGCAGCAAAGGTACTGAAGAAATGAGCCAAAACGAAGATAGAGAAACCAAGCGGAGAATGGATGAAATACTCCGGCGAATGCTAAACACGCCGCCCAAACCCAAACAGAAACCGGAAAAGAAGAAGCCCGCTGAATAGCGGGCTTCGTCGTTATGGAGTCAAAAATGTATTTGTATGATTTGCCGGAACCGCTTAGATCGCAGATTCAACATGGCGACGATAACGGGTCAACGTTTCCAACATGTTCTGACTCATCCTTGTCCCCTTCATCCTGTAATCAAACTCGTGAAGCAGCTTCTCAGCATCAGGATGAGAAGCGATTAGGGTCAGAACTAAAAACTGCAAAGCACCGATTTCGGCATCCAAATCATATTCGGCCATAAGCCAGTCTCCCAGTTAGTTATTAGCGGGAGTCCGAGCATAGCCCATTAATAGTGGGTTTGTTATGTATATAAGACCCTTTTTTATTGCCTGCTATTGCCTGATCAGGCTCGCTGCCCCACGGATTGCACGCCACGCATAAGCAGATCCGTAGCCATGCGCGCCGCCCTTTCCGGATCCTTGATCTCACGTGCAGCCAGGCTACGTGACATTTCGTAACCCACACCATAAAAAGCGGCAGCCAGGAACTCGATATCGGTCATGGGCAACAGACCGCGGACCACAGCATCCTTGATGTCCTTTTTCAGGGTATTGATGGATATCCCGAACACGGTATCTTCGTAGAAGTCCCGCACCACGGGTTCATTACGCAGAATAAAGGCAAAGAACAGGGGATCATCCGCCACGGTCTGGAACGCAGTCAGATAAGCCCCGTAGAGAAATTCCTCCATCGACCGCGCGCTGCTGCGTACCTCATGCAGACGCTGGTTCATGGCGACCATGCTGTCTTCCACCAGCGCCTTGAACACGGCCGCCTTGTCCGGAAAATAATTGTAGTAAGTTCCAGAGGCCAGATCGGTTTCACCAATAATGTCGCGCACCGTCACGGCATCGTAGCCATTCTCGATAAAACAACGCCGTGCCGCTTCCATGATCAATTGCCGATTGCGCAGCTTGTTACGCTCGCGTTTGCCGACCGCCTCTGCGTCCTGCGGCTCGAATTCCTGAATCGCTAGCTCATTCATGACTATCTATGCCTGAAGGTAGGTCAAGGCGCCCGTCTCTTCCCTTACGGGGCGCCAGCATGGGCAAATTATGACGCCAAGGTCATTTTTCTGCAAAAACACGACAGAAATATCTTTGATCAGCGGGGCTCAGAAAGAAAACTCTCGAGCAGACGTGCATCATCAAAATGACGCCGTCCGACAAAAGCAGTGGCATGCCGCCCCCATTGCCGCATGGCGCCAGGGCTGACGACGCCGGTTGGCCATAACCAGAAGCGTTCCAGGCGTTCGCTGTCGGCTACCAGACCATCAGCGCCGAACAGGCTTTGATGTCCGCCCCCCGCATCCTCAAGGCTGCGCAGCGTTGCATAGGGCTGCAGCCGATACCTGCGCGTGTCTACATCCCGCACCGCCGAGCGCGGCAACACTCGAATCAGATAATGTGTGCCGGCCTGGATACGCAGGGCCAGTGGTGGCGACGGCAGGTTGTCCTGTGGATGGATAACCGGCTCCTGCCACCAGTCATCCTGCGGCCGCCGGGGCCAGTCCCTGG
This sequence comes from uncultured Salinisphaerales bacterium, assembly GCA_913055805.1. Lineage (GTDB taxonomy): Bacteria > Pseudomonadota > Gammaproteobacteria > Nevskiales > CAJXLF01 > CAJXLF01. The sequence goes on along the minus strand of CAJXLF010000001.1, from coordinate 159,851 downwards.
CCGGGAAGAAATAATGGTAACAACCGCAGGCGTGAATACTGTCATAGGCTACGGGCTCACCGTCATTGCCGAGCGTGACACGCCAGACGACCGCATCAAAATCGCCGGCATAGGGGTCCACCGGACCCTCATGTGGCCGAGCGGGAAACCAGAGGGTATAGATCAGTTGCAGGAATACCTGGTCAGCAAAACGGGTATGGCCGATTCGGGTGTACAGCACAGCCTCATCCGTGACGACCATGACCCGCTCCTGATTTGAAACAAGACGGCCGGGACTGTCGGCATTGCCCTCTACCTCTACCGACCAGACTGGCGCATGCACGCGCAGCAGTTGCGCCTTCATGTCAGATGTCAGCACAGGACGGCCAAGGGTGTCGCGTGGCGCACGCGCCAACGACCGACTCAAGCGTTTGGCATCGACCGACGGCGCGTCCGGCACATAAGCAATGGCATCGCCGCGCAATGGCCTTGAGAAATTCTGGCGTACTTCATCCTGGTAACCCGCCACACCCTGACGCAGAAACGGCACAGCCAGAGGATAGGCGCCCAGAATACGCGCCAGGGTCGAATAGTCATCCGGCACTTCCGCCCTTGCGGCCAGTTGCATGAGACGCTTGTCGTCGTCCAGCAGCTTGCCAATCAATTGCTCGCCACACTGGGCCAGTACCTGGGCCTGCCGGGCGGAATCGGGCAGACCCAGATTACGCAGCTCATGCTCACGCGCCTGTTGATCCTCGTCGCGCAAAGCACTCAGCCACTCATGCCACTGCGCCCTGCCCTGCAGTTCATGTGCAAAGGAAGCGGTAAAGCGTGTGCTGCGCAAAAAGGGAAATCCGGGAATCCGATAAGCGCCTGCATCATGCAGGCCGGCTCTGCTCAACCGAGCATCAAGATTCTGAAATTGCTGCAGGCAGGCCGATACCACCGTCGGCGGCGGCGTACCCGGCACGGACGCACAACCTGCCAGCGCCAGCAAAACGGCCGACAAGCCGAACTTCAGAAAGTATTCCCGCCTCATGTGAACATTCTAGAGGCTTTACAGTGAGTGCGGTCCGGCGTCAGCCAAACAGTCCCATCATCGCGGGTATGTAGTGATCCACCAGCAGCAGGGTAAAGATACCCATGAGGTAGACAATGGAGAAGCCGAAGGTACGCATGGACAGACCCGGTCTGGGCTTGAATTTCAGTTTCCAGGCATAGACCAGGAACATGATGCCCAGCAGCAGCGCGCCGGCCAGATAGAGCACCCCACTCATGCCATAGACGTAGGGCATGAGACTGACCGCGATCAGCAGCAGCGTATACAACAGCACCTGGGTGCGGGTGAACTCCAGGCCGTGGGTTACCGGCAGCATCGGAATTTCCACCTCGGCGTACTCCTTGTGCCGCTCAATCGCCAGCGCCCAGAAGTGCGGCGGGGTCCACACGAAGATGATCAGAAACAGCAGCAGGGGTTCCGGGTCCAGCTGGCCGGTGACCGCCGTCCAGCCAAGAATCGGCGGCGCCGCACCAGCCGCACCACCGATGACAATATTCTGCGGCGTGGCCCGCTTGAGATAGATGGTGTAAACACCTGCATAGCCCACCAGGGTGAGCAGGGTGAGCCAGGCTGTGAGCGGGTTGACCCATACATACAACACAACCATACCAGCCACGCCGATCAGCGCAGCAAACAGCACCGACTGACGAACCGAGAGATTGCCGGTGACCACCGGACGCCCACAGGTACGCGCCATGCGCGCATCCACCTGGTAATCCAGCACCTGATTCACGGCTGCTGCCGAGGCTGCCATCAGACCAATGCCCAACGTACCCAGCAACAGCGGGGTCAGGGGCACCATGCCCGGAGTGGCCAGAAACATGCCCACTACGGCAGTGAAGACGATCAACATCACCACCCGGGGTTTGCACAGTTCGTAATAGTCGTTGGCGCGCTGACGCCAGCTCTGCTGCATCGTCATGGACTCTGCATTCATCGCTCTCTCTCCATCCGGGGCGGCCTCACCGCCGAGTTCGCCGCCACCAGACTCAATAATAGCAGTGCCGCGCCGCCGTTATGCGCTACCGCCACCGGTAATGGCAGGTGTAACCACACCACCGATATGCCGACTGTAATCTGCAGTAGCAGTGCAGCCAACACCAGGGCGCCCAGCGCCTTCAGTCTGCCGGCCTGCTCACGCAACAGCGGCAGCACGACCAGTCCCAGCAAGACCGCAGCCGTGATCAGAGCGCCGATACGATGCGTCAGATGGATGGTTACCCGCGGCGTATTTTCCAGTACGCCGAATTCATAATTCACGCCCAGGCCACGCCACAGCGTGAAGGCCTCCGTAAAATCAGTAGGCGGCCACCAGTGCGTCTGACAGGTCGGGAAATCCGGACAGGCCAGCGCCGCATAGTTGGTGCTGGTCCATGCACCGAGGAATATCTGTACGAGCAACACACACAACCCGACAAGGGCGCCCGTTCTGAGCAGAGCGAGGCGTCTGGGCGGCGCTGCAGTGACGCTTTTTCCACTGCGAAGCGTCAGCAGGAACAGCAAGGCCAGCGTGGCCATGCCGCCCAGCAGATGGCCGGTCACGATAATCGGCTTGACCAGCAAGGTGACCGTCCACATGCCCAGCGCAGCCTGTACGATGATCAGTGCCAGCAACCCGGCCGTGAAGCGCCCCGCCCAGTGATCTTTCCATGCAAATACACCGATCATCGGCAACAGCACCGACAGGGCCGAGAGCAGTGAGGAGACAAGCAACGCCTGCTTGACGTAAAGCACGGTACCGGCAGCCGCAGCCGCTGCAGACACCAGGATGAGGGCACGTCGCCCCGCCCGCTGCCAGTTGGCCATCAAAGCCAGGGTCAGCACCAGCACCCCCAGCGAAGCGGCAAAGAATCTATGCACCTGTTCTTTCCAGGCCTTGTGCACCTCCACCGGCCGCTCCGGAAATGCTTCGTTGGCACGGGCGATATGCTCATCCTCGGTCGGCCAGGCCAGATGGCCGTAACACACCGGCCAGTCCGGGCAACCCAGCCCGGCATCCGAAAGGCGTACATAGGCGCCCAGCATGACAACGCCCAGCGCAAGCAATGTCGCGAGCAGGGCTATTCTCTGGAAAGTCGGGCCGGTCATGACGAATTACCCGATGTTGGACAGCTTGAGCAGCTTCTTGATGTCCTTGAGCATGCCCTTGGCGGCATCTCTGGGCGTGTAATACAGCACCCAGTTACCCAGAGGGTCAATGATGTAGACATTGGCGCCTTCGGGTGCGCCATTCTCGGCATGGAAGAACTCCCGCCACTGCACCGACTGTTCCCGCTCTTTTCCGGGATTGGCATAGACCAGGTTCAGGCCGCCGTGCTCGGCCTCGACAAACGCGTCCAGCGCGCCTTGCCCGACCCGGTCGGTAGCGACGTAGACACCCTTGACGCGCTCGGAACGGCGATGCAGCGACTTCCATACCTGGCGCATGTTATGGAGGGTTCTCTGACAATCCGACTGACAATCGCTGCTGCCCACATACAGCATGGTCCAGCGATCGCCGTGCAAAAGGTCCTTCTCCAGGCCTCTGCCCTCGCTGTCGTAGACCATGATTTGAGGCAGGGTTTTCACCGGATCGACCAGATGCCCTTTCTGCACCTGCCCACCCGGCCGCCAACCGCTGTAATAGGTGGAATAGGCCAAAACCAGCGGCCCCAGGAAAAGGATAGCCAGCGTGATCAGGGCGAGGCGGCCCTTGCGTACCGATGCTGCAGCCATGGAAATACTCTAGTAATTAAGAAGCGGCATTCTCGCGATGGCTGTTGACCACCACGAATATCCCCGTGAGGGCCAACGCCAGAGCAAACCATTGAAAGGCGTAACCATAATGTTTGGCCGGCGGCATTACCTCGGCGCTCCAGTCACGCGCGTAACCGTGGGGCTGATCATCTGCCAATAACAGAATGCCATCCCTGACCGGCGCACCGAGCAGGCATTTCAGCGTTTCACGGCGCGGATATTGTACCACCTGCGGCCAGTTTTTTCGGAGCTCGTCTGCGTCGCAGGCAACCTCGCCCAGACGGAAGCCGGGTTGCGGTAATCCACGCCACTGACCGCGCACCCGCTGCCATTCCACCGGCGTCTCCACCGAGGGCAGCTGCGCGCGCGTTGCACCGGCCGCTATCCAGCCGCGGTTCACCATGATCAGCCCTGCCCTGGTCTGCATCGGAGTCCAGACGTGGTAACCCGCCTGTCCCCGATAAACCTGACTGTCCTGCAGCAACACCCGGTCTGTCAGGTAGCGCCCGGTAATGGAAACCGATTCATTGTGCAGATCATTACCATCACCCCCTGACCAGAAGTGAGCAACCAGATCCCGGGGGTCGGCCTTGGCGGCTACGGCCTGCGCGACTAACATGGCTTCCTTGGCATGCGCTCGCTGCAGCTGCCAGACACCCAGATTCAGCAACAAGGCAAGCACAGCCGCGTACAGGATCCAGGCCCACCAGGGGGGCGCAAAGCGAAAAGCCCCGACCCGCAGCATCAGTTTGGAAAACCCGCCATGAAAATCATCCTAATCCTGTTCCTTGTCGCCATTTGCGTTTCGCTGTTCACCGGTCTGTTTTTCCTCATGAAGGATGAGGGAAAATCCAGACGCACCGCCAATGCCCTCACCTGGCGCGTCGGCCTGCAAATCGGACTTATTATTGTACTGATCGTGGCCTTCTTCATGGGCTGGTTACGGCCGCATGATGTCTATCCGGATCAGTCCGGTAACGGCACTGCGCAGACGCAGGAACAGGTTTCGGGAGAGCGCGGCAAAAACTAGAGCACGAATGGCAGCAGCCACCAGCTTCTTTTCTTATAGGCTGCCCACTCCGGATAACGCGACATACTGGCTTCCTTCATGTGCATGTTGACCGCAAACAGGCCCAGCCAGACCCAGGCCAGCACCAGCACCGGCAACCAGTGCCAGACCATGAGCGCGAAAGAGCCATAAATCATCATTCCGCCCAGGTAATTGGGATGGCGAATATATTTATGCATGCCATCAGTGATCAGACCGCGCTTCACTCTCGGCGTGAAGTACTTCTGGGCATCTGCAGCGATCATGATGACCGAACCCAGCATGCACAGGCTGATACACAAACAAAACCAGGCATTGTCCGGTAAGGGATAGTCGGGACTGGAAGTGCCTGAAATCAGCAACCAGCCGAACACCCAGTACCAACCCAGCACAAACAGGAAAGCGTTGATGCCACCACCGATGGTCATGCGCGCCTGCCAGCCGGGATCGGGGAATGTCACATCCTTGAGAATCCAGACCAGCCCATAGCTGCCATGCATGGCCAGGTATATCCAGGCGGCCGTGGAAGTGGCCGCCGCTGTCTTGTCCGCATAGAACCACATCAGGCATCCCAGAAATACGAAAGTGCCGGTCTTCTGGAAGTTGATCACCCAGGCTGCCTTCCAGGGTCGTGGGCCACCGCCAAAATCAAAGTTCACCCAGTTACTGAAAGCGCGCATCTTCTGTGCCCAGACAGGCGCTGCGTAGGCGTTGCTGGTATTTCCGCTCGTTTCCATTACAGTCTCCCTTTCCCCGATCACAGCCAATATAGCGACAATACGCCCGATCTGCGCCTTAAAATCCCGGTTAAACCTTTCACAGGCAAAAGGTCTAATATTGCAACTCGTACAAGGAGCCTGTCATGAGACACGAACGCGTTGCACTGAGCATCAGCATCCCCCTGTTGCTTGCCCTTCCACTCACGGCCTGCGATCTCTCCGGAGAAACGGAGAAACCCGGACCCACTGCGACCCATATCAATCAGGTCCGCACCATGCAGCTGCAGACCAACGACTGCCCGGCCGGCATCGCCAAGGCGCTGCGCGAGCACGGTTTTGCCGTTCTGGAAGAAAACCAGCAGGCGGACGCCCGGCTTGATGTCACCGTCACCCGCACGGGCCGCAACCTGGACCAGGTGCCCGAGTTCGGCGGCTTTGGCGCCAAGGCGACATTTTCGGCCAAGGTGATCGGCGCCGATGATGCCGTGCTGTTCACCACTTCCGGTAAGGAAGGTTCGCTGACCAGCGAGGAAATGTGCGAGGACCTGGGAGACGAACTGGCGGAAAAGCTGCGCGGCAGTCCGCTGGGTACCGTTAACTGAAGCCCCTTCGCTACCCTCTACCTCGCCGGTCGGGAAGCGGAGTAAAATCTCCGTCCCGCCAGCCTGTGATTACACGTTCTTGCTCAGCTACCGCCACTCTTTCCACGCTGGCAATTTTGCCGACGTCATAAAACATGTCGTCCTGGTCGAAATCCTTGAGTACCTGATACGCAAGGATAAGCCCTTTACCTATATCGACACTCACGCCGGGGCGGGCTATTACGCCCTGACTTCAGAGCCGTCCGGCAAAACCCGCGAATATGAAAGCGGTATCGGCAAGCTGTTCGGTCAGGCTCTGCCCGAACTGGCAAGCTATCTGTCTATCGTTGGCCAGTACAACAACGCCGGACGTCTGGCGCATTACCCCGGCTCCCCGCTCATTGCGCGCCATTTTCTGAGACGGGAAGACCGCGCCTGGCTGTACGAACTGCACCCCCGGGACTTTGAGCTGCTGGCCGCGAACATGGCCGGGCAGCGTAGTATCAAGGTGCTGAAGGAAGATGGCCTGAAAACCTTCACCCGCCTGTTGCCGCCGCTTTCACGGCGCGGGCTGGTGCTCATCGACCCCTCTTACGAACTCAAGACGGACTACGCTGCCGTTGTTAATGCCCTTATTACTGCTCACCGCAGATTCGCCGGCGGTATCTACGCACTCTGGTACCCGGTGGTGGAACGAGAACGCATACACCAGATGGAAAAGGCCCTGATCGGCAGTGGCATACGTGATATTCAGCTCTTTGAACTGGGACTGACAGCGGATAGCCGGGGCCATGGCATGACCGCTGCCGGCATGATCGTTATCAATCCGCCCTGGACGCTGCTGACGAGGATGCAGACGATCCTGCCTTTACTGGCAAGCACTCTCGCCAGCGGGAGTAATGGGTATCATCGTTGCAGGATTCTGGCGCAAGAATAAAAAAGCCCGGCATTGCCGGGCTTTTTGTTGTCTGCGTTTGTGTTTATACGACGTATACGAAGATAAACAGGCCAATCCAGACTACGTCCACAAAGTGCCAGTACCAGGCCACACCTTCGAAGCCGAAATGACGGTCTTCGGTGAAATGCCCCTTGGCGCAACGGAACATGATGATGATGAGCATGATGGTGCCCAGCGTCACATGCATGCCGTGGAAACCGGTCAGCATGAAGAATGTAGAACCATAGATGCCTGACTCCAGAGTCAGGTTCAGATGGCTGTAGGCCTCGATATATTCTTCAGCCTGGAAGAACAGGAAACCGCAGCCCAGCGCCACAGTCGCCGCCAGCCAGATCGTGGCCTTGCGATGATTGCCTTCCTTCAGGCCATGATGGGCGAAGGTACAGGTCACGCCGGAGGTCAGCAGGATCAGGGTGTTGAGGAACGGAACGCCCCAGGCGGGAATGGTGCTGAACTCACCGCCCATATCGGCCGGACCGTTGGTGGGCCACACGGCCTCGAAACCCTTCCACAGCACTTCGTTGGTCATGAGTTCGGGACCGGCGCCCGCTACCCATGGCACCGACAGGATGCGGGCATAGAACAGTGCGCCGAAAAAGGCGCCGAAGAACATCACCTCGGAGAAGATGAACCAGCCCATGCTCCAGCGGTAAGTGCGGTCCACCTGCATGTTGTACTTGCCGGATTCGCTTTCGTGAATCACGCCACGCAACCATACAAAGGTCATGACGATGATAAAGCCGAGGCCCGTGAAGAAGGCGATACGGCCAAAGCTCATATCTTCGTTGAGCATGTGACCGAACCCGGAGACGAAGATCACCAGCGCGATCGTCATCAGGAATGGCCAGCTGCTCCCCGCCGGTACGTAATAGGTGTCCGCAGTACTGTTCTGTGACATTTCAGTTCCCCAATGTCATGCCCTTATCGGGCTGCTCCAAGTGATGCCAGGTTGGTGGCATCAAAAAAAGTATAGGCCAGCGTGAGCCGGTCTATGTGTTCCGGCAGGTCCGGATCGATAACGAACCGTACCGGCATCCGCTTTTCCTCGTCTGCCTCGAACTGTTGTTGCTCGAAACAGAAGCATTCCGTCTTGCGCAGGTACTTGGCGCCAGCCGCCGGCGACACACTCGGCACCGCCTGGCCCACCACGTCCCGCGACTGCAGGTTTCTGGCATTGAAATACACCAGGGTCAGTTCGCCCGGATGCACTTCCACCTGTCGCTGTTCGGAGGCAAACGTCCAGTCGCTGCCGCCATTCACCGTGGTCGTGAATTCCACCGTGATCACGCGATTCGCGTCCACGACTTCATTAACCACTTTGGCCTGCTCGGTCACCGTGCTGCTGCGACCGTTGAGACCCGTGATATCGCAGATCACATCGTACAGCGGCACCATGGCGAAACCGAAAGCAAACATGCCCAGAACCACGGCACCGAGGTGCAACAGCAACCGGCCATGCTTCATAGCTCTGCCCTGACCAACCCGGCCTAACGCCCGGTCAGAAAGAAAAAGCTGCCGAAGAAAAAGACCAAAACAAGGGCCACCAGCATCAATGCCAGGCGGATGGTGCGGGTACGGCTGCCATGCCCGCTCCCCTCATGCCCCTGCGCCAGATCTTCTCTGCTCATGCTCGCCACATCCTCAGGTCAGCTTGTGACCGTCGAGGGCGTCAAATTCATCATGCACCGCAGTGAGCTCGTCTTCCGGGATGCTGATCTGTTCCGGCGGCACTTCAAAGGTGTGGTACGGCGCCGGCGAAGGCACGGTCCACTCCAGACCATGTGCGCCTTCCCAGACGCGGTCTGTGGCCTTTTCGCCCTTCCTGGCCATGCAGCGCATCATGTTGAAGATGAAGATGAACTGCGCCAGGAAGAAGGCAAATGCGCCTACGGTGGATATCCAGTTGAAATCCGCAAACTGACCGTTGTAGTCCGGAATACGGCGCGGCATACCAGCCAGACCCACGAAATGCTGCGGGAAGAAGGTGACGTTAATGAAGATGGCGGACAGCCAGAAATGCACCTTGCCCCAGAACTCGCTGTACATCACGCCGGTCCACTTGGGAATCCAGTAGTAGACGCCGGCAATAATCGAGAACACCGCGCCCGGCACCAGCACATAGTGGAAGTGCGCAACCACGAAGTAGCTGTCGTGGTACTGGAAGTCAGCCGGCGCAATGGCCAGCATCAGACCGGAGAAGCCACCAATGGTGAACAGGAACACGAAGCCCACTGCGAACAGCATCGGCGTTTCAAAGGTCATGGAGCCGCGCCACATGGTGGCGATCCAGTTGAACACCTTCACACCGGTCGGCACCGCAATCAGCATGGTGGCAAACATGAAGAACAACTCACCTGCCACCGGCATGCCCACGGTGAACATGTGGTGCGCCCAGACGATGAAGCTCAGGAAGGCAATCGAGGCGGTCGCGTACACCATCGAGTCATAACCGAACAGCGCCTTGCGGGCGAAGGTCGGGATGATGGTGGACACGATACCGAAGGCCGGCAGAATCAGGATGTACACCTCGGGATGTCCGAAGAACCAGAAGATGTGCTGGAACATGACCGGGTCGCCACCGCCGGCGGCAGTGAAGAAGCTGGTGCCGAAGTAGCGGTCGGTCAGCAACATCGTCACCGCACCTGCCAGCACCGGCATCACCGCAATCAGCAGATAGGCGGTAATCAGCCAGGTCCAGACGAACAGCGGCATTTTCAGCAGCGTCATGCTGGGTGCGCGCAGATTCAGAATGGTCACGATCACATTGATCGCACCGGTGATGGAGGAAATACCCATCAGGTGGATGGCGAAAATCACGAACGGCAGTGCATCACCGGTCTGCAGCACCAGCGGCGGATACATGGTCCAGCCCGACGCCGGGCCACCACCGTCCATGAACAGGGTCGACAGCAGCAGCGTGAAGGCAAAGGGCAGAATCCAGAAGCCCCAGTTATTGACACGCGGCAAGGCCAGATCGCCGGCGCCGATCATCAGCGGCACCATCCAGTTGGCCAGACCGACGAAGCCGGGCATCACACCGCCGAAGATCATGACCAGTGCATGCATGGTGGTCATGGAGTTGAAGAACTCCGGGCTCACCAGCTGCATGCCGGGCTGGAACAGCTCGGCGCGAATGATCAGCGACATGACGCCGCCGATGAAGAACATGGTGAAGGCAAAGATCAGGTACAGCGTGCCCAGATCCTTGTGATTGGTGGTGCCAATCCAGCGCAGCGCCCATGGCACAAAGCCGTCTTTCAGGGTAACCGGGCCGTGATGGTGGTCGTCGTGTGCGTCGTGAGTATCAGCGTGACTCATGTTCATCTCCTAAATCAGCGTGCGGCCTTGATCTGGGCCGGTTGCACGACGTCGCCGGTGTCATTACCCCAGGCGTTGCGTTCATAAGTAATTACAGCGGCTAGCTGCTCATCGTTGAGCGTACCGCCAAAAGGCGTCATGGCATTCTTGCCGTTGAGCACGATATCGATATGCGCAGCCTGATCACCGGTGGCGATGGCGCTGCCCTTGAGGGCGGGGAATGCAGGCGGCAGGCCTTCGCCACCGGCCTGATGACAGGCACTGCAATAGGTCTGGTAGACCTTTTCACCGCTGGCCATCAGCTCGTCCTTGCTCATTTCGGCAGCAGCCGGTTCGGCGGCCGGAGCTTCAGCAGCGGCAACCTGCTCTGCAGCAGGCGCTTCTTCCGGCTCGGCGGCTGCTTCAACGGAAGCCTCAGCGGGTTCTTCTGCAACCGCTTCTTCGGCGGCCGCCTCCTGGGCACCACCGGTCTTGCCGGCCACCCAGGCATCAAAATCTTCCTGGCTTACCGCTTCCACCACCACAGGCATGAAGCCATGGTCGCGGCCGCAGAGTTCGGCGCATTGGCCGCGGTAGATACCCGGCTCATCAATCTGGGTCCACATTTCGTTGATGTAACCCGGCACGGCGTCTTTCTTGACCGCCAGATCCGGCACCCACCAGGCGTGGATCACGTCATTGGAGGTCAGCAGGAAGCGCACTTTCTTGCCCACCGGTAACACCAGGCGGTTGTCCACTTCCAGAAGATAATTGTCGACAGTAGCGGGATCGATGCCCGAACCCAGACGGCGCGCCTCGTTGCTCTTGGCGTCCAGGGTGCTGAAGTACGAAATGTCGTGATCCATGTATTCGTACTGCCATTTCCACTGATAGCCGGTGATCTTCACGGTCATATCCGTGCCGCGGGTATCTTCCATGCGGATCAGGGTGCCGGCCGCGGGGATGGCCATGGCGATGAGAATACCGAAGGGAATAATGGTCCAGATGATTTCCACCAGGGTGCTTTCGTGGAAATCAGCGGGCTTCGGATGACGTGATTTGCGATGCGCGAACACCGAATAGAACATGGCGCCGAACACCACCACACCGATAGCCACACAAACCCAGAAAATCAGCATATGCAGGCCATGAACCTCACGGCTGATTTCGGTGACCCCGACCGGCATGTTGACTTCCCAGGCTGCCAGCGCGGCGCTGGACATACCCCAGGCCATCAGACCGCTGACAAACTTCAACATGGTTTTAACGGACATGCGTTACTCCCTGAAACAGCCGCCTTGTATTGGTTCAGCGGCATCAGTCATTTTTCAAGCGTCTGCTCTGCGTGAATCCCCGCAGGCACCGGCCTTTGCAGCAATTCGCGCAGGCGTTGTGCCAGAGCAATACGCTCATCTTCGGTCAGGCAGCCCCCAACCTCACAATGGCGACCAGATTCCGACAACATGAGTCGGCGATGGTCATTGGGCATTGCACCGGCCTCAAGCCGAAGCTGCACCCAGTATCGGCTGAAGCGATAACGCTCCCGGGGCCCACCCAGTCCGCGTTCGACGCTTATAAAATCCTCATCGATGCGCAACACCTCGCGCCAGGCGTTGCCCCGCATACTCCAGGCCAGACCCAGCGCAAGGACCAGCATCTCCAGCCCGGCAAATGGCAGGATCATCCAGTAGCCCAGCACGGCAAAAACACCGGCGATGCCAAAGGAGATACCGCACATGAACAACATCAGAGCCACCGCCTGACGGCGTCCAAGCGAGGCATTCCTTCCGATCACCAGAATCGCCTCCGCCCGCACCGCGCTTGCGGCTCTCTCATGCGGACTGATTTGCGGCTGGACAGCACTCACGGAAGGCTCCTGCCCAAACAGACGGCGAATTTTAGTCGATGGGTAAAAGCCGTGGCAAACTGTCGCAGGCCTTTCAGACGTGCAAAAGCGCCTCAATCTCAAGTTTTTCGGGGTTTTCCCCGTTACCCGGAAAGATACCCAGCAAGGGCGCAGGCATGAGTTTGGTCAGCGTTTCGATGTTTTCCCGCAATCTGGGTTGCTCCGGGGGCAGGCAATTGGCCACCCAGCCCAGCAACCTGCAACGGCGCACGATGCTCTCGGCGCTGAGCAAAGCATGATTAATACAGCCCAGCCGCATACCCACTACCAGCAGCACCGGCCAACCGGCCCCCGCCGCAAGATTGGCGAAATCCAGTGCATTATTCAAAGGTACGCGCCAGCCGCCCGCACCTTCGACCAGCACCCAGTCGGCCTGCGCAGCTATTTGCGCATGCGCATCCAGAATGCGCTGTTTATCCACCCTCACCCCCGCTTCTGCAGCTGCCAGATGCGGCGCAATGGGCAGTTCAAAGCAATAGGGATTGATGACCTCGTAAGGCAGATCCACATTCCCCGCCGCCTTCAGGGCTAGCGCATCCTCATTACGCCAGCCCTGCCCAGTATGCTCTGCGCCGGCTGCCACCGGCTTGAACCCCGCGCAGGCAAGCCCCCGGTCAGCTACCGCGCGTAACAGCTGCTCCGCTACATGGGTCTTGCCCACTTCGGTATCCGTCCCGGTTACAAAAACGGTCGTCATGGCTTATGCACCTCGGCAAAAATGACCTCATAGGTCACCGGCAGTTGATCGTTGGCATCCCGGCAAGCTGCATATGCCTGTTCCAGCCTGATCAGGGCCTGACGACCCATCAGGCCCGGACGCCGCCCTGCACTGCTGTTGGCCGCGCCAATGCCGCGGATGCTGCGCAACACGGCAGGCAGCGAAGGATAATGACGCAGACGCGTTTCCTGCCACAGGTTAACCGTCCGCAACCCAGCCCCATCCAGGGCTGCAGCCAGCTCGGTCACGGGCAAAAAAACGTGCACATGCTGCCAGTTATCAACCGCTCGCCAGGCGGTACGCAATTCCTGCAGACTGCCGGGACCGAGGGTTGCCAGCATCAAGCACCCACCTGGCCGCAGCACGCGCAGACATTCCGCCATGACCCTGGGCAGGTCTGCGCACCATTGCAGCACCAGACTGGAATAGACCGCATCAAAACAGCCCGCCTGAAAAGGCAGCGCCTCGGCCCGCGCATTCACAGCAGGCGCCACTTCTGCGGCACGCCGGACCATGGGCAAGGCGAAATCAAGATTACAGAGCGAAAGATCGGGGCGCGCCTGCAACAACTGTTGCGCGCCGCGTCCGGTGCCGCAACCCAGATCCAGCACCCTGGCCTGCGTTGGCAGCTGCGGCAAAAACCGATTCAACAGATCGCGCCGCACATCATGCTGCAGACGGGCAATACTGTCGTAGCGCAGGGCCGCCGCGCCAAAACGCTTTTGCGCCTGCTGCGTCGCTGCAGGCTGTAGCTGCCGGTTTTCAGCTGGCATGGACAAAATCCCGAATACGTTCAGCGCAGTCCCGCTCGTGCGAGATAAAAGGCGCATGCGCTGATTTGGACAGCGCCCACAACTCGGCCTGCGGCAGGTGCTCAACCAGCCAGCGTGCGGCTGCAGGATGCGTCAGCCGGTCGCGCTCACCGGCCACCACCAATGCCGGCTGCGCAATTTCTTGGATGCGCGGCCGCAGATCAGTGCTTTCCAGAATATCCAGCCCGGCCTGCAAGCCCGATACCTGCGGCGGCCTGTCGAGCAGGCTCTGACGCAACTGGCGCATCAGCACGCGCGCGCCTGGTTGGCCGAGCATTTGCAGAATCAGGAATTCATGCAGGGTGGTGACATAGTCGTTTTCCAGCCCTTGCGCCATGGCATGCAGACTGGCCGGCTTCTGGCCATGCTGCCAATCGCTGGCACGCAAAAAACGGGGAGTTGTTGCCATCAGGAGCAAGCCACGAACACGTGCTGCGTGCCGCAAGGCCATATTCATGGCCAATGTACCGCCCAGCGACCAGCCCAGGACCCAGACCCGTTGCGGCAGCACCTCGACCACGGCGTCCGTCCAGTTATTCAGGCCACGGCAGTCGGCGGGACTCTGTCCATGCCCGGGCAAATCAATTGCATGGCAGGTGAAATCCCGGCTCAGGCGCTCAATGAGTGAATCCCATACGCCGGCATGCAGTCCCCAACCGTGCAGCAATGCCAGATCGGGACCCTTGCCCGAACTGTAGACCTTGAGCTGACTCATGCCGCCCGGCTTTCCAGCGCAGCGCCCAGAGCTTCCAGCAGACCGTCAACCTCTTGCTCGTCATGCGCCGCCGACAGGGTAATGCGCAATCTGGCCGTGCCACGCGGAACGGTCGGCGGCCGAATAGCGGTCACGAGATAGCCTGACTGCAGCAACTTTTCGCTGACCGCCAGGGCAACGGATTCCTCGCCCAGAATCAGAGGCTGAATAGGTGTGCGCGATTCCGCCAGTGGCAGGCCCAGACGCGCGGCAGCCTCCCGAAAATAACCCACCAGCGAATGCAGATGCTCACGCCGCCAGGTTTCTTCCCTGATTAGTTGCAAGCCCTTGCGGGCAGCTTCAGCTACGGCCGGCGGTGGCGCGGTAGAAAAAATGAAAGTACGGGTGCTCTGGATCAGGCTTTCAATCAATGCCTCGCTGCCGGCCACAAAAGCGCCAGCCGCGCCCAGCGACTTGCCCAGCGTGGCCATCAGAATGGGCACCTCATCCAGGCCCAGGCCCGCCTCGGCCACCGCTCCCCGCCCTTGCGGGCCCAGCACGCCCAGCCCGTGCGCATCATCTACCAACAACCAGGCATCCTGCGCCCTGCCCGTGGCAGCCAGCTCCGCCAGGGGCGCCACATCGCCGTCCATGCTGAACACGCCATCGCTGACAATCATGCGCCTGCGTCCGGGTTGACCATCCAGTTGCCGCCGCAGATCAGCCATGTCGGCATGAGCATAACGCCGCACATCGGCATGACTGAGACGCATGCCGTCGATCAGTGAAGCGTGGTTGAGGCGGTCGGAACAGATGACATCACCCCGTCCCATCAGGGCGCTGATCACGCCAACGTTGGCGAGATAACCGGACGACAGCAACAGGGCGCGAGGACGCTCGAGGTACTCGGCCAGTTCCTCCTCCAGATCCCGATGTGCGCGGTTATAGCCGGTTACCAGCTGGGAGGCGCCGCTGCCTACCCCCTGCTGCCTGACGGCCGCCACCAGCGCAGCCTGCAGCTCCGGATGCGTAGCCAGACCGAGATAATCGTTACTGCAGAACACGGTGACGTCCCGCCCGTCGACACGCGCCTGCACGCCATGCGCACCTTCAATAACGCGCCGGCGACGATACAGATGCCGGCTACGGACGTCGCCTAACTGTTCCCGCAGATGCTGTTCGAGTGACTCACTCACGCAGTTGCGGCTTTCCCGGCGGCATCCGCTGACTCTACTGCTCCGCAGCAAGCGGCTTCTTCTGCCGTGTCTACCTGTTCCGCCACCTGGTCGGATTCGATGCCCAAACGCTGGAACAGGGCGACATCGCGCTCGTGGTCGGGGTTACCCGTGGTGAGCAGTTTTTCGCCGTAGAAAATGGAATTGGCGCCGGCAAAGAAACACAAGGCCTGCGTCTGATCATTCATCGCCTGGCGGCCGGCCGACAGGCGCACATAGGAACGCGGCATCATGATGCGTGCCACAGCGATGACACGAATGAAATCAAAGGGCTCGATACTCTGCTCGCCGGGCAGGCCATTGAGTGGCGTGCCCTGGACCTTGACCAGACTGTTAATCGGCACGCTTTGCGGATGTTCGGGCAGGTTGGCCAACTGACGCAGCATTTCCACCCGGTCAGCCGGCTCTTCCCCCATACCGACGATGCCGCCGCAGCAAACCTTCATGCCGGCTTCACGCACATGCTCCAGAGTGTCAAGCCGGTCCTGATAGGTGCGCGTGGTAATGATTTTCTCGTAGTACTCGGGCGAAGTGTCGAGATTGTGGTTGTAGTAATCCAGTCCGGCTTCAGCCAGCCGCCTGGCTTGCTGCTCCTTGAGCATGCCCAGGGTCATGCAGGACTCCAGCCCGAGATCCTTGACCGCCTTGACCATGTCGATCACGGCATCGATATCGCGGTCCTTGGGTGAGCGCCAGGCGGCGCCCATACAGAAGCGCGAAGCCCCGGCCGCCTTGGCTTTGGCGGCCGCGGCCTTGACCACCTCCACGTCCATCAGCGCCTCTTTTTCCAGCCCCGTGTCATAACGCACGCTCTGCGGGCAGTAACCGCAGTCCTCGGGACAGGCACCGGTCTTGATGCTGAGCAGCGTGGAAAGCTGTACCTTATTGGCATCAAAATAACGACGGTGCACGGAATGCGCACGAAACAACAGATCATTGAACGGCAGGTCGAACAGCGCCTGCACTTCGGCGGCGCTCCAGTCGTGACGGACTTCAGCAGAATTCATTTCGATGGCTCGCGTCTCCAAAACTCTGCGCGAGTCTAAGCCAGCGCCCGCGTCTGTCAACCTTTCAGGCATACAAAAGGTTTACAGAAAGTTACGCGCATTACCGCTCGGTCAATGGCTCTATCCAGGCCTGTGTACGCTTTGTGATGCACGCAGCCAGAGCAACCGGGATCTATGTGACGGCTGCCTGGCTGATCTGCCTTTCAATCGCCATGCCTGTCTGCAATGCGCCCTGCCGCTGCCCGCACACATCCCGGCACCCGCGCTGTGCGGCGCCTGCCTGCAACCCGGCCAGCCTCGCCATTTCGACCAGGTCTGGGCGCCATTCATCTATGCACCGCCGCTGCCCTGGCTGGTCACCCAGCTCAAGTTTCACCAGCGCCTGCAACACGCACGACTGCTGGCCGAACTGATGTGGTCGCAGCTGGAAGCCCCCTTGCAACATCAAGCGGATGCCCGTCCGGACCTGATCCTGCCTGTGCCGCTGCATGCAAAGCGATTGCGCCAGCGGGGTTTCAATCAGGCGATTGAACTGGCGCGTCCGCTGGCGCGGATCAGCGGGATTCGCCTGGACAGCGCCGGCCTGATACGTATCAAGGCTACTGAGCGGCAGTCCGATTTACCGCTTAGACAACGGCGCAGAAACGTTCGCAATGCCTTCGCGTGTAACCGCGAGCTTGCAGGCCTGCATGTCGTGCTGGTGGATGATGTCATGACCACCGGCAACACCATCGAAGCGGCTGCCACGGCGGCAAGATCCGCCGGGGCCAGCAGAGTCTCCGCCTGGGTAGTGGCTCGCACGCCGGCATAAAGTCCCGCCACAGGCTTTGCGACCCGCATAACTTGCATTAGCATCAGGCGCATGCAGGGGTTTAAACGACTCAGCCTTATCTTCGCACTCACGTCCGCCATTGTTGCGGGACTGTGGGGCTTGCAGGGTAATGCCGCCTGGGTATCGGCCACCTGGCCGCTGAAAACCATTACCACCAGTGTTTTACTGATCCTGGGCGCAAGCCTTTTCTGCTGGCTGGCCGGCGCCTTCAATCAGGCCGTGCAACAGAACACCGGTCCCGGCAAGGCGCTGCGGCGCTGGCTGTCGGTGGAAGCCGACAAGCGGGTGCCAGAGTCCACCTGGGTCACCCTGACCATTTATCTCGCGGTATGGGTCAGCCTGCCGATCGCCATCCTGCGGGAGTGGGGCCTGACCGATACCAGCAGCGAGCTGTTCCGCCGCCTGGCCACAGCGGGTTTTCCGGTCGGCGAGGCCCAGGTGGTGCCAGGCAAGATTATTCTGGGCATTCTGCTGTTTGCCGCGCTGTTTACCTTTACACGCTGGCTGAAACACAAACTCAACCGCACCTGGCTGAGCCGCACCCCGATGCACCCGGGCACGCGCGAGGCTATCGCCACGGTGTTCGGCTACATCATGTTCGTGCTGGCCGTGTTGGCCGGTCTGTCGTTTGCGGGCTTCGACCTCACCAACCTGGCCATCATGGCCGGCGCCCTTGGTGTCGGCATTGGCTTCGGCCTGCAGAACATCGTCAACAACTTCATCTCCGGCATCATTCTGCTGTTCGAGCGTCCCATCCGCCCCGGCGACTTCATCAGCGTGGGCGAAACCTCGGGCTTCGTCAGAAATGTCAGCATCCGTTCCACGGAAATCGAAACCCTGGACCGGATGAGCGTCATAGTGCCGAATTCGGATGTGTTGACCACGCATGTGCATAACTGGACGCTGCGCGACCCCTTTGGCCGCATCAATGTCCCGGTCGGCGTGGCTTACGGCAGCGACACGGAAAAGGTGCGCGACATCCTGCTTGAAGTCGGTCGCAACCACCCGGACGTTGTACAGGCCGGACATGCCTTTGTGCCGGGACCCAATGTACTGTTCAGGGAATTTGGCGACAGTTCCCTGAACTTCGAATTACGCGTCTTCATCCGCCAGATCGAGCGTCGCTGGATGATCCAGAGTGATCTGAACTACGCCATTGATGCAGCCTTCCGCAAGGAAGGCGTCACCATTCCCTTCCCGCAACGCGATTTGTGGTTCCGCAACCCCATGCCAGAGCAGAGAGCCGAGGAGTGAACATGCACTACCGGCATAAGCGCCAAGTCAAACCCGGGGCGCGTCCCGGCGCGCTGGGTGAAGCGCCCGGCAACATTACACATATCCGGGTAATGGACTACAACGCCGAAGGCGTGAACGAGAAGACATTCGATTCCATTGATGAAGTCCTGCATTTCTGCCGCAGCGCCAACACCACCTGGGTCCATATCCAGGGCCAGGCCGGCGCCGACGATTTGCGTCAGTTGCGCGAAGCCTTCGGCATGCATCCGCTGGCTGTGGAAGATGTCATGAACATCGGCCAGCGGCCCAAGTTCGAACCCTATGACACCCAGGTCTTCCTGGTGGACGTGGTACCGCAGCGAGACGGCCATAACATCGAATTCGAACAGGTCAGCATCTTTCTGGGCAAGGGCTATGTCATCAGCTTTTATGCCAGTGACAACGATGTATTCGCACCGGTACGCACCCGCATACACGAAGGCAAGGGCCGTATCCGCAATGGCGGCGCGGATTACCTGGCTTACGCCCTGACTGATCTGATTGTCGATCATGGTTTTCCGGTGCTGGAATCCTATGCCGAGGAACTGGAAGCGCTTGAGGAAGATATATTTACCGAACGCGCGCCCGATCCGGTACAGGCCATTCACAGCACAAGGCGCGACCTTACCGCGCTGCGCCGCATGATCTGGCACCAGACCGAGATGCTGCGCGAACTGCTGCAGGATGAGCATGACCTGATTCAGGCCGAGACCCTGCCCTATTTCCGGGATGCGGCCGATCATAGCCAGCGCGTACTGGATTTGCTGGAAA
Organism: uncultured Salinisphaerales bacterium; assembly: GCA_913055805.1. GTDB lineage: Bacteria > Pseudomonadota > Gammaproteobacteria > Nevskiales > CAJXLF01 > CAJXLF01. The sequence goes on along the minus strand of CAJXLF010000001.1, from coordinate 140,223 downwards.
CCTGCCGCGAAATGAGCGCCAGCCTGCTGGATACACATCTGTCGCTGGTCAGTAACCGCATGAACGACATCATGAAAGTGCTGACCATCATCGCCACCATCTTCATTCCGCTGTCGTTTGTTGCCGGTCTCTATGGCATGAACTTCGACACGGATAGCCCCTGGAACATGCCGGAGCTTTCCTGGAAGTACGGTTATTTCACGCTGCTGGGAGTGATGTTCTCGATCTTTATCGGAATGCTGGTGTATTTCCGACGCAAGAAGTGGCTATAGATATATCCACAGATTACACAGATTTCACGGATTCCTGATTCGCTAATCCGGAACTCGGGCGCAATATCTCTGAGCAATAGAAGGTTCTGCGTTTCCGCAGCGGAATCTGTGTAATCTGTGGATCCCTCACTCTTATCGCAGATAGTCCAGCAATATCCCCGCGAACACCATGCCCCCGAACCAGCTGTTGTTGAGGAAAGCCCGGAAGCAGGCCTGCGGCTCGCGCTCCCGGATCAACCACTGCTGGTACAGCATGTAGCAGGCGCCCGCCGCCAGACCCAACCAGTAATAAACACCCAGCCCGGCCCTCTGCCCGACCCACAACAACCCTGCCAGCATCACCAGCTGCATACCGCCGGTAATCATGCGGTCGTAAGCGCCGAACAGAACGGCCGTCGATTTCACACCGATCTTGAGATCATCGGGCCGGTCACACATGGCATAGAAGGTGTCATAGATCATGGCCCACAGCAGCGTCAGCGCAAACAGCAACCAGGCCAGCGCAGGCACCGAGTCGGTCAACGCCGCAAAGGCCATGGGAATGGCCCAGCCGAATGCCGCGCCCAGATGGGCCTGCGGAAAATGGGTAAACCGCTTGGCGAAGGGATAACTGGCCGCCAGGATCACTGCGGGTACGGACAACAGAATCGTCAACCGATTGAGCTGCAGCACCAGCAGAAATGCCACCAGGCACAGCGCCACAAACAGACCCAGCGCCTCCTTCGACGTGACACGTCCGGCCGCCAGGGGACGATGTTCGGTACGCGAAACATGCGGATCAATCTTGCGGTCAGCGAAATCATTGATGACGCAGCCCGCCGAGCGCATCACCACGGTACCAACAACAAACACCAGCACCACGAAAGGATCCGGCCGGCCGTCGCCGGCGATCCAGAGCGCCCATAACGCCGGCCAGAGCAGCAGAAAGACACCAATCGGTCGGTCCAGTCGGGTCAGTAAAAAATATTGTTTCAGACGATCTGCAACCATCACCCGACTCATCATACGTCCGCATACTTTTCAGCGTCACCCAGCCACCTGCGTATCAGCGGCTCACTGCGTTCAGGCGCTGTTTCCAATAACTGATCCGCCGCCCGCTGCACCGCCGGCAACAGATCAGCGTCCCGCATCACATTGGCGACCCGCAGATTGGCCATGCCCGACTGGCGTGTGCCCAGCACCTCACCCGGGCCCCGCAGTTCCAGGTCCCGCCGGGCAATCTCGAAACCATCAGTGCTGTCACGCATGGCCTGCAAACGTGCCTTCGCCAACTCGCCCAGAGGCGGATGATAGACCAGCACGCAATGGCTTTGCTCCGAGCCACGCCCCACCCGACCACGCAACTGATGCAGCTGGGCCAGACCCAGCCGCTCGGCATTCTCAATCACCATCAACGAGGCGTTGGGCACGTCCACCCCCACTTCGATCACGGTGGTGGCCACCAGCAAATCCAGCTCACCCTGTTTGAAAGCCTGCATGACCAAGGTCTTTTTTTCAGACTTGAGACGGCCATGTACCAGTCCCACCCGCAGCCCGGGCAAATCCCGGTGCAAGCGCTGCGCAGTCGCCTCCGCCGCCTCGGCCTGCAGGGCGTCGGATTCCTCGATCAAGGTACAGACCCAATAGGCCTGACGGCCCTCGGCACAGGCTGCCGCCACCCGCTGCAGAATCTCGTCACGGCGCGCATCGGCGATCACCACGGTCTGCACCGGCGTGCGCCCCGGCGGCAGTTCATCAATCACGGAACTGTCCAGGTCGGCATAAACCGTCATGGCCAGGGTGCGGGGAATCGGGGTAGCCGTCATCACCAGCTGGTGTGGACAGAGGCCGCCGGGACCCTTATCGCGCAGCGCCAGACGCTGATGCACGCCGAAGCGGTGCTGTTCGTCGATCACCACCAGACCAAGATTGTGGAACTCGACCGCTTCCTGAAAAAGCGCATGTGTACCCACAATCACCTGCGCGCTGCCTTCAGCGCAGGCCGCCAGAGCGGCGCGCCGTTCGGCTGTTTTCTGCTTACCTGACAACCGCAACACATTCAGCCCCAAGGCTTGCAGCCAGCCGGCGAAATTGGCCAGGTGCTGCTCGGCCAGAAGTTCGGTAGGCGCCATCACGGCCGTCTGCGCGCCGGCCTCCGCCGCCGCCGCAGTGGCCATCGCCGCCACCACCGTCTTGCCCGAACCGACATCACCCTGGACCAGGCGCAGCATGGGCAGATCCTGCGCCAGATCGCGCTCCACCTCGGCAATCACCCTTTGCTGGGCAGCCGTCAGCCTGAACGGCAGCCTTTTCAGAAACTCTTGCCTGAGCCTGCCGTCGCCCTGTAACGCCATCGAGCGGTGGTCCCTGACGCGTTGGCGCAAGCTTCGCAGCGCCAGTTGGTGCGCCAGCAATTCCTCAAAGACCAGCCGGCGTTGCATGGGGTGCCGTCCTTCGGCCAGGGATTGCAGATTGGCGTCCACGGGCGGCTGATGCACATAAAGCAGGGCCTGGGTCAGCTGACCACCGCCCACTCCGTCGACAACGCCCTCGGGTAGCAATTCACGGGGCCCGTTGTCATCCAGTACTTGCAGCGCCTGATCCACCAGACTGCGAATTCGCGTCTGGTTGACCTGCTGCGTCGTCGGATACACCGGTGTCAGCCTTTCACTGAGCTCGACCGCTTCCGGATCGGGCAGCAGTCGATACTGCGGATGCACCATTTCCAGCCCCTTGGGGCCGGGGCGAACCTCGCCAAATGCCTGCAACCACTGACCGGCCACAAAAGACTGCATCTGGGATTTGGAAAAATGAAACAACCGCATGAGAACGCGCCCGCTGCCATCGCTGACCGACACCACCAGTGAGCGACGCCGCCCAAAGCGCAGATCCGCACGCTCCACCCGGGCCACCACCAGGGCTGTGCGCCCCGGCCGCAGGGCGTCCAGCGGTGTGATGCGGCTCCGGTCCTCATAGCGCAGCGGCAGATGGAACCACAGGTCGGCAACCTTGTGCAGGCCGATCCCTGCCAGGGTTTCAGCCAGTTTGGGGCCGACACCCTTGAGTTCTGTCAGCGGGCTGTCGGCACTCAGCGGCATTTGGCTGGAAACAGCGCTGCCTATTTCACCAGGATGGCATCTGCTTCGACCAATGCCCCCTTGGGTAACTCCTTGACCCCGACAGCGGCACGCGCCGGATACGGCGCCTCGAAGTAACCGGCCATGATTTCATTGACCGTGGAGAAATGCCCCAGGTCGGTCAGATAGATATTCAGCTTGACAATGTCACTGAGCGAAGCACCGGCCGCCTGGCAGACCGCGGAAAGATTGGCAAAGACCTGGTGAATCTGTGCCTCGATACCTTCCACCAGAGCCATGCGTGCCGGATCCAGGCCGATCTGTCCAGACAAATAGACGGTGTTGCCCACCCGTACCGCCTGCGAATAAGTACCAATCGCCTGCGGCGCATGCTCGGTATGAATCGTCTCCCGGGACATCAATAACTCCAAATAGAATCTGAATCAGATACGGTTAACTTTCTGCACCACATCCTGACGGCGGATGCGGCGCATCACTTCGGCCAGATGCTTGCGGTCAGTGACGGAAATGCGGAAACGGGTCACCGCCACTTCGTCTTCCTTCTCCGGCAGCACCACATGTTCGATATTGCTGCCACAGTCGGCAATCTGCGTGGCCAGCAGGGCCAGCACACCGCGGCGGGTCTCGGCCTGCACGCGCAGCTCCACCGGGAAGTCACCACGCACCCGCCTCGACCAGCGCATATCGATCCATTCCTGGCCGCCCCCGCGCGTAATCTGGCTGCAACCCAGGCGATGAATCACAACACCGCGCCCTTTACTGACATGCCCGACAATGGGATCGCCGGGAATGGGATAGCAGCAGCGGCCATATTCCACCACCAGGCCCTCGGTGCCTTCAACGGCAATGGATACCTGGCGGTGCCGTGAATGGGCATCATCCGACTCTTCCAGGAAATGACGGGCGGCCAGCGGCGCCAGGCGCTGACCCAGACCAATACTGATATACAGCTGCTCCATGCTGGCTTCGCCCATATCCGCCAGCGCCTTGTCCATACGGTCTCTGGACAGTCGTCGCACCGGCACTCCCAGCTCCCGCAATGACTTGTTGAGCAGCCGCTGTCCCAGTCGCTCGGCCTGATCCACACGCTGATTCTTCAGATGATGGCGAATGGCGGAACGGGCCTTGGCCGTACGTACGAAATTAAGCCAGGCAGGATTGGGTACCGCATGCCGCGCAATAATGATCTCCACCGTCTGGCCATTGGCAAGCGGCGTAGACAGCGGCGCCAGATGATGGTCCACGCGGGCGGCCACACAACTGTTACCCAGGTCCGTGTGAATGGCATAGGCGAAATCCACCGGCGTGGATTTCTTGGGCAAGCGGCGTATGTCTCCCTTGGGGGTAAACACGTAAACCTCGTCCGGGAACAGATCGATTTTGACCGTTTCCAGGAAGTCCTGGGCATCGACCTCGGTGCTTTCCATTTCCAGCACGTTACCCAGCCATTCGTTGGCGCGCTTGTGTGGCGAACGGCCCGCGGCGTCAGCACCCTGTTTGTACTGCCAGTGCGCGGCCACCCCGCTCTCTGCGATGCGATGCATGTCCACAGTGCGGATCTGCACCTCGATCTTCACGCCCTTGGGGCCCACCAGCGTGGTGTGCAGTGACTGGTAGCCATTGCTCTTCGGATTGGCAATGAAATCATTGAACTGGTCAGAAATGGGCCGGTACACGTGATGCACAATACCCAGCGCGCGGTAACTGTCGTCGACCTTGTTGACCACCACCCGGAAACCAAACAGATCCAGCACCTGCAGAAAGCGCCGGTGCTTGCTGCGCATCTTGCGGTAAATGCTGTAGAGGTTCTTCTGGCGGCCGGCCACCCGCGCATGAATGCCCTCGTCCTTGAGCGCCTTCTGTACCCGCTCTTCAATTTCCCGGACAAGATCGCGGCGTTCGCCACTGACCTGCTCCACGGCGCGCTTGAGCACACGGTAACGATTGGGATAGAGATACCTGAAGCCCAGATCCTCCAGCTCCACCCGCAGGGTATGGATACCCAGGCGATGGGCAATCGGTGCGTAGATTTCCAGTGTCTCGCGCGCCACGCGCTTGCGCTTGGCGGCAGGCACCGAATCCAGCGTGCGCATGTTGTGCAGCCGGTCGGCCAGCTTGACCAGGATGACGCGGATATCCTCGGTCATGGCCAGCAACAATTTACGGAAGCTGGCGGCCTGTACTTCCTCGCGCGACTGGAACTGGGCCTTGCTCAGCTTGCTGACACCGTCCACCAGAGTGGCCACATCCGGCCCGAAACGCGCGGCCACCTCATCCAGGGCCGTCGGCGTATCCTCCACCACGTCATGCAGAATCGCAGAGATCAGGGTGGTTGGATCCATGCGCATTTCGGCCAGAATCCGCGCCACCGCCAGGGGGTGGAAGACATAAGGCTCGCCGGATTTGCGGAACTGCCCCTGATGCGCCTGCTCGGCGAACTCCGCCGCACGCTGCACTTCCTCGATCTGGTTATCGTTGAGATAGGCTTTGAGCACCTTGGTCAGGGCATCAATGCCATAGGCACGCGACACCCGCTGGGTGCGGATGGCCGTACTGAGTCGATTCAATCCAGGCAGATCAACCATGTGCTGTGCCGCGTATGCGCTTCCTGATACCTATCCTGCGTTCGTGACTCTCCAATATAACGCAGCGCAGCAATGATGAAAGCCCCGGGAGCAAATATCTGCCAAATCCCTGCCTGTAAAAACAAAAAAGCCCCGGCAGACACCGCTGCCGGGGCTTCTGATTCGAAGTCGATTCCGCTCTAGAAATCGCTGCCGTGATCGCTGGCGTCAGGCTGCTCCATGGCGGCCAGACCCGGCTGAATATGGGGGATCACCGGCAGTTCTTCTTCATCCAGCACACTGCGATCCACCAGATCTTCGGAAATTTCGCGCAAGGCCACTACGGTGGGCTTGTCGTGGTCCCAGTTCACGCGGGCTTCGGCGCCACGGGCCAGCTGGCGTGCGCGCTTGGACGCGACCAGGGTCAGTTCAAACTGGTTGTCTACCTTGTTCAGGCAGTCTTCAACGGTTACTCGGGCCATGTTCGGGCGCTCAATAAACGGAAACGGCCGCGTAGTTTACGCGATCAGGCCTGATTTTCCAACGAATCAGACTTGCTCCGCGAGAAAGAGGGCCTGCAATTCATCCAGGGCCGTGTCGTAGTCATCATTGACGACCACATGATCATATTCGCCGATGTGCGACAGTTCGGCCTCGGCTTCAGCCATGCGGCTGGCAATGGTGACATCGTCATCCTGCCCCCGCGCTATCAAACGCCGCTCCAGCTCTTCCAGCGAAGGGGGTTTGATGAAGATCGTGATGACCTCGGGCATGGCCTCCCGCACCTGACGCGCGCCCTGCCAGTCAATGTCCAGGATGACATCCGTCCCCTCCGCCAGCAGCGCCTCGGTCGCTGCCCGCCCGGTACCATATTGCCGGTCGAACACCTGCGCATGCTCCAGAAAATCTCCGTCTTCAACCATGGCCGCGAATTTTTCCGGCGTTACGAAGTGATAATCGATGCCATTCTGTTCTCCAGGCCTGGACTTGCGCGTGGTATAGGAAACCGAAAAACAGGCGCGCCGGCCAGCCAGTGACAGCCGTTCAATCAAACTATGCGTCAGCGAGGTTTTTCCGGCGCCCGACGGTGCCGACAGGATATAAAGCTGGCCGGGCCTACTCGACATTCTGTACCTGCTCGCGCATCTGCTCGATCAGCACCTTCATCTCGACCGCAATCTGCGTGCTTTTGCTGTCCTGGGACTTGGAAGTCAGCGTATTGGCCTCACGGTTGAGTTCCTGCATCAGAAAATCCAGCCGCCGGCCGACCGGCTCCTTGCGTTTCAGAATGTCCCGCAGCTCCTTGATATGCGTTTCAAGGCGGTCTATTTCCTCATCTACATCCTGCCGCTGAGCCACAATCAGCAATTCCTGCTCCAGGCGCGCCGGGTCAGCCTTGACAGCATCGGAACCAGCTATATCAGACAGTCGGCGCTGCAACTTTTCACGCCACTCCGCCCTTAACTGCGGCAGCAGTTTGCGAATATCGCTCACTGCCACCTCCAGGCTTTCGCAACGGGTAAGTATGATCCTGCCCAGTTGCTCACCTTCCCGCTTCCGATTTTCCAGCATGCTCTGGATAGCCCGGTCGAGGGTCTCCAGAACCGGTTCCTTGAGCAGCGCGTAATCCTGCCTGTGTTCCTGCAAGACACCGGGCCAGCGCAAAACCTGCAGCGGGTCTGCCAACGCCGTTTCCACGAACACTTCCTGCACTTGTTTCACCGCTTCTTTCAGCGCCCGTATGCGCTCCACATCCGGCTGCAGATTGCCCGCCCCGGCGGCGGGCACAAAACGCAGCTGTGCAGTGAGCTTGCCCCGCGACAGACGCGCGCCCAGGCGCGAACGCACCTCGGATTCAAACTCACGCAGCTCTTCCGGCATATACAGAGAAAGATCGAGATATCGATGATTGACAGAGCGCAATTCCCAGCTCAGTTCCTGCCATTCACCCTCGGCTGTAGCGCGGGCGTAGCCTGTCATGCTGCGTAACATCTTGGAGAATCCTTTCGAATCACATTCAGATCAGAGGCTATCTTACCTGTTGCCGCCGGTTCTGACCCGGCAAGCAAATGGCCCGGCTGGCTATAATAGGCGCCCGCCCAACAGCCCGAGGATCCCAAGTGAGCCAACGACCCAGCGGTCGCGCCCCCAACGAATTACGCAACATCCACTTCCAGCGCGGATTCACCCAGCATGCAGAAGGCTCTGTGCTGGTGAGTTTTGGCGACACGCGTGTGCTGTGCACCGCCAGTGTGGAAGAACGCGTACCGCCCTGGCTGCGTGAGGCCAACCAGGGTTGGCTGACCGCGGAATACGGCATGCTGCCACGCGCCACCGGCACCCGCACCCAGCGCGAAGCTGCGCGCGGCAAACAAGGCGGACGCACCCAGGAAATCCAGCGCCTGATCGGCCGTTCACTGCGCGCCGCGCTGGATCTCGGTGCCCTGAAGGGTTACACCATCACTGTCGATTGCGATGTCCTGCAAGCCGACGGCGGCACCCGCACTGCCGCCATTACCGGCGGCTACGTGGCACTGTGCGACGCCATCAACAAACTGATGGCGGACGGCAAGCTCAAGCGCAATCCGCTGTTCGGCCAGGTGGCTGCGGTATCGGTAGGCATTTATGACGGGACGCCGGTGCTGGATCTGGATTACGCCGAGGATTCCAGTGCAGAAACCGACATGAACGTCGTCATGAACGATGCCGGCGCCTACATCGAGGTCCAGGGCACGGCTGAAGGCCACGCCTTCCGCCGCGAAGAACTCGATGCCATGCTCAATCTGGCTGCCGAAGGCGTGGCACAGCTGGTTTCCAGACAGCGCGAGGCGCTGGAGGCCTGAGGGCCCGGTTGCCCTGATGCAAGTCGTCCTCGCCACCGGCAATACCGGCAAGCTGCGTGAAATGTCTCAAATGCTGGCGCCGCTGGATATTGAGGTGCTGGCACAAACCGGGTTTGCGTTTGAGCCGGTGGAGGAAACCGGGCTCAGCTTTGTTGAAAACGCCCTGCTCAAGGCCCGGCATGCCGCCCTGCAGACCGGCCTGCCCGCGATTGCGGATGACTCCGGCCTGGAAGTTGATGCTCTCAACGGCGCGCCCGGCATTTATTCGGCCCGCTATGCCGGCCCGGATGCTTCTGACGAAGAAAACAACCGCGAACTGCTGGCCGCTCTTGAGGGTCTCTCAGCCGACCGGCGGCGTGCCCGCTTCCAGTGCCTGATGGTGTTCATGCGCCATCCGGAAGACCCCACGCCGATCATCAGCCAGGGCACATGGGAAGGGCGCATACTGGATACGCCGCGCGGTAACGGCGGCTTCGGCTACGACCCGCTGTTCCTGATCCCTGAGCGCAACCAGACCTCGGCCGAATTGCCACCCGAAGTGAAAAACGAACTCAGCCACCGCGGCCGGGCCATGCGCGGCCTGCTGGCTCAGCTTCAGAAACGGTTGAGCCTCTGACACTGCCATTCATGCGCAACTTTCCGCTGTCCCTCTACATCCACCTGCCCTGGTGCGTACGCAAATGTCCTTATTGCGATTTCAATTCGCATCCGGCCGTAGGCGGCATGGATGAGCATCGTTACACCGATGCCCTGATTCGTGATCTGCAGCATGACTGCGCGCGCTGGGAGACATATCTGCAGCACCGCGAGGTGATCAGCGTTTTCTTTGGTGGCGGCACGCCGAGCCTTTTTTCTGCAGAATCCGTAGAACGCATCCTGAGGGCGGCCCGCCAACGACTGCCCCTGGCCGGCGATGCGGAAATCACCCTGGAAGCCAATCCCGGCGCTTCCGAGCAAACGCGTTTTGCTGCCTACCGCGAGGCCGGCGTCAATCGACTGTCTATCGGCATACAGAGCTTTGACGACGACAAGCTGCGAAGCCTGGGCCGCATTCACGGCCGCGACGAAGCCATGCATGCGGCCCAGGCCGCGCGCGCAGCCGGTTTCGACAACTTCAACCTGGATCTCATGTACGCCTTGCCTGAACAGACACTGGCAGAAGCCGCCAATGACCTGACGCAGGCCATTGACCTGCAACCGGCCCATATTTCCTATTACCAGCTCACTCTGGAACCGGACACCCATTTCCACCGGCATCCTCCTCCGTTACCGGATCACGACCTGGCCTGGGACATGCAGCTACAAGGGGAGGAACTGCTGGAAAAGGCAGGCTACGGTCAATATGAAATCTCCGCCTACGCGCAGCCGGACCGGCGATGCCGCCACAACCTCAACTACTGGCAGTTCGGCGACTATCTCGGCATAGGCGCCGGCGCACATGCCAAACTCAGCCACCCGGCAACACAGAAGATCCGGCGCACTGCCAAACAGCGCCTGCCCATCAAATACATGCACCAGGCCGGCACGGCCGATGCCCTGAGCGAACACGAGGTCCCCACGGCGGATCGCGGCTTCGAATATCTGCTCAATGCGCTGCGCCTGAAACGGGGCGTTTCGCTGGAACAAGCGGTGCAACACAGCTTTCTGTCGGCAGAAGCATTCACCGCGATGCTGCAACCCGCCATAGAGCAAGGCCTGCTGAGCCTGGATGACGGCCGTCTGTGCACGACAGATACCGGCTGGCGCCATGTCGACAGCATTCTTGCCAGCCTCCAGGAACCGGCCGCGCAAAGCGCGTGAAGACTTGTGCTGAGGCCGCGCTATCTATAGAATTGCGCGCCCTTCGATAAGGATTCAGGCTTTTTCGCCAACTGAGGCGTAAAAGCCACATTGTGGCCCCCTGGCCAGAGGTTTATGAGATGAAAGCCGGCATTCACCCTGAATACAAAGAAGTGACCTTTACCTGCAGCTGCGGCGCGACCGTTCAGACGCGCTCCACCCTGGGTGAAGACCAGCAGATTGAAGTCTGCTCTCAGTGCCATCCCTTCTACACCGGCAAACAGAAAATCATGGACACCGCCGGCCGCGTGGACAAATTCCGCAAGCGCTTCGGCGGCTAAGCAAAACCGCTTACAAAAAAAGCCCGGCTCTGCCGGGCTTTTTTTATTTCTACCGATCCGTCACCCGATTCCCAAAAGCCACAGCCTTGTTAAGCTATGGTCATGCGCCTGTCAGCCCTGATTGCCCCATTGGTTCTGCTGCCTGCAATACTGGGCGGCTGCGCCGTGAACCCGGCGACCGGCAATCCCGAACTCGTGCTCATGTCCGAAGAAGACGAGCTGGCTCTGGGACGGGAATTCAACAAACGTATACTGGCCCAGATTCCTGCAGTCGAGGACAAGGCGCTGCAGAACTACGTGCAAACGGTTGGAGAAAAGGTTGCTGAAGCCAGCCACCGCCCGGATCTGTACTATCGCTTTACCGTACTGGACCGCCCTGAAGTCAACGCTTTCGCGCTACCCGGCGGCTATATCTACATTTTTCGCGGCCTGCTTGCCTACCTGAATTCCGAAGCGGAACTGGCGGCTGTGCTCGGCCATGAAATCGGCCATGTCACGGCTCGGCATGCGGTACGCCAGCATCGTAACCAGTTGCTGGCGCAGATTCTGGCGACAGCCGTTGCCATCGAGGCCGGCGGACAAGCCGCTGATCTGAGTCAGTTACTGGGTGCCGCCATCCTGCGTGGCTACGGTCGCGGACTGGAACTGGAAGCGGATGGCTTCGGCGCCGAATATCTGGCTGGCAGCGGCTATGACCACGAAGCCATGTTGAAGGTCATCGGCGTACTCAAATATCAGGAAGAATTTGAAAAGGAGAAAGCCAAGGCCGAGGGACGTGAGCCCAACGTCTATCACGGCGTATTTTCGACCCATCCGGAAAACGACGACAGGCTGCAGACTGTCGTACGCGCAGCCGCCAAGTTGCAGAAGAACGGCGATGCCATTAATGGCCGTGATCGATTTCTGGATGCGGTTGAAGGCATGACCTTTGGATTCGGCAAGAAAGACGGCATTCAGCGTGGCGGCGGCTTTTATCATGAAGCGCTGGACTTTGCCTTTAATCTACCCGAGGGTTGGCGCCTGCAGAACGAGCCTACCCGGTTACTGCTCTACGCCCCTGAGGGCAAGGCCAAGGCCCAGATCACCGCACATGATCTGAATAAGCGGGTTGACGCCAGGACCTTTGCCGAAGAACGTCTGGATATCAAGGGTCTGAAAGATACACGCACGCAAGAAGTGAATGGATTGGAACTGTTCCTTGGACGTTTCCCTGAATCCGCCTTGTTCGCACGCCGCCATATTCACCTTGGCATTGTCTACATCAAGGATCAGGCCATCGTACTGCAGGCGGTTAACAAGGAAGATGATGACGACTTCGATGTGCAGACTCCGTTCAGCCAGTTGCTCAACAGCCTGCATCGCATGACTGATGCGGAGCGGGATTATGCACGCCCCCTGCAAATCACGACGCAGACTGCGGGCAAGGATGCCAGCTATGCCGCGCTCGCCGGCATGAGCCCCCTGGAACAGGATGCCGAGAGTCAGCTGCGCCTGCTGAATCAGGCCTATCCTGAAGGCGAACCCGAACCGGGAATACGGCTGAAAGTGGTGAAATAAAACGACAAGGAGTCATCAGACCGACACTTCAATCCGGCAAGATTGATTGTCAACTAATGCGCAGCCCTCGTATAATCGCCGCCCTTCAGTATTTTTTTACTTGGTTCGGACTAGATTTGCCGGCGTGACTCTGTTCGCCGCATCCGGCCAAACTACCGTCTCCACCATCCGGGGGCGGCCTCAGCAGGAGCAAGATGAGCAAGCAGGACCTCGCCCGACAGGCGCTCGACTACCATGCCAAGCCCCGGCCTGGAAAGCTGAGTATTGCCGTCACCAAACCGTTTACGACGTCCGAGGAACTTTCGCTTGCCTACACGCCCGGCGTGGCTGTGCCCGTCAAGGCCATTGCCGCGAACCCGGACGATGCCTTTCTTTACACCTCCAAGGGCAACCTGGTGGCCGTAATCACCAACGGCACTGCGGTCCTTGGCCTGGGCAACACTGGCCCTCTTTCCAGCAAACCGGTGATGGAAGGCAAGGCCGTCCTGTTCAAGAAGTTCGCCGATGTCGATGTTTTCGACATTGAGGTCGATGCGCCAGATACCCAGGATTTCATCGACACCGTGGCGCGCATTTCGCCCACTTTCGGTGGTATTAACCTGGAAGATATCGGCGCGCCGCACTGCTTTGAAATTGAGCAAACCCTGGTTGAGCGACTGGACATTCCGGTTTTCCATGATGACCAGCACGGCACCGCCATCATTGTCGCCGCCGGCCTGCTCAATGCCCTGGAACTGCAGGGCAAGACCATGGAAGACGCCAGGATCGTCTGCCTGGGCGCAGGCGCCGCCGGTATCGCCTCGCTCAAGCTCTGCCAGGCGCTGGGCGCCAGACTCGAAAATATTTACGTACTGGATCGCAAGGGCGTGATCCATTCCGGGCGCGACGACCTGCCCGACTACAAGGCGCAGTTCGCGACCGCAACCGACAAACGCACGCTGGAAGACGCCATGAATGGCGCCGATGTTTTCATCGGCGTATCCGGACCGGACCTGGTCGGCAAGGAACATATCGCATTGATGGCAGACAAACCCATCGTGTTTGCGCTGTCCAACCCGGATCCGGAAATCCTGCCGGAAGACGCCATGGCGGTGCGCGATGACCTGATCATGGCCACCGGCCGCTCCGACTACCCCAACCAGGTCAACAACGTCCTGGGTTTTCCTTATATATTCCGAGGCGCGCTCGATGTACGTGCCCGCCGCATCAACCAGGAAATGCACCTGGCCGCCGTTCACGCCCTGCGTGAACTGGCACGCGAACCTGTCCCGCAGTCGGTCTTGGAAGCCTACGATGTGCAGGACATGTCCTTCGGCCCCGACTACATCATTCCAAAGCCGTTCGACCCCCGCCTGATTGATCGTATTCCACCAGCCGTTGCCATGGCCGCCGTTGAAAGCGGCGTATCGCGCACCGGCTACCCCAAGCATTATCCGAAGTTGGACGACGAAAAGGCCGCGGCCGCATCGTAGCCCAAGTCGTAGCCAGGCCCAGGAGTTTTAGAAATGAGCAAAACCATGAATTTTACGAATCCGGAGAACGGTGAAGTTACCGAGCTACCGATGATCGAAGGCACGCTGGGACCGGCGGGCGTGGACGTACGCAGTGTGTACGGACAGCAGGGTATCTTCACCTACGACCCCAGCTTTTCTTCCACTTGCAGCTGCGACAGCGCCATCACCTATATCGATGGCGGCAACGGCATCCTGCTGTACCGTGGCTACCCGGTCGATCAGCTGGCCAAGAACTCCAGCTTCATAGAAGTGGCTTATCTGCTGCTCAACGGCGAACTGCCCAACGCTTCCGAACTGGAAGAGTTCGACACTGCGATTCGCCGTCACACCATGCTCAACGAGTCGCTGACCAAATTCTTCCAGGGCTTCCGCTACGACGCTCACCCGATGGCCATGCTCACCGGCGTGGTGGGTTCACTGTCCGGTTTCTACCACGACACTACGGACATTTATAACCCGGAACACCGCAAGATCTTTGCGCGCCGCATGATCGCCAAGATCCCGACTATTGCCGCGGCAGCCTACAAGCGCTATGTCGGCCAGCCCTTCGTATACCCAAAAAACGAGCTGGACTATTGCTCCAATCTACTGCGCATGCTGTTCGCCGTACCGGCGGAAGAATATGAAGTGGATCCGGTAGCCGCCAAGGCGCTGGACGTGCTGTTCATTCTGCACGCCGACCACGAACAGAATGCTTCCACTTCCACCGTGCGCATGGCCGGCTCCACCGGCTGCAACCCCTACGCCGCCATCTCCTCCGGTATTGCGGCCCTGTGGGGACCCGCGCACGGCGGCGCCAACGAAGCCGTGCTGCGCATGCTGGACCAGATTGGCGACGTATCGCAGATTCCCAGGTTCATCGAGAAAGCCAAGGACAAGAACGATCCTTTCCGCCTGATGGGCTTTGGCCATCGCGTGTACAAGAACTTCGACCCGCGCGCCAACATCATTCGCGAATACTGCCATCAGGTGCTGGAGCATCTGGGCATGGAAGACAACCCGCTGTTTGAACTGGCGCTGAAACTGGAAGAAGTCGCCCTCAACGATGACTACTTCAAGGAGAAGAAGCTGTATCCGAACGTGGACTTCTACTCCGGCATTATCTACAAGGCGCTGGGCATTCCAGTGAACATGTTCACGCCGATGTTCGCTATTGCCCGCACCGTGGGCTGGTGTGCGCACTGGATGGAAATGATCGGCGATCCAGCCATGCGCATTGCGCGCCCCCGGCAGATCTACGTAGGTTCGGATCAGCGCGATTACGTGCAGATGAATCAACGTTAAGCTCTTTAAGAAGCAATAAAAAAGCCGGCTTTCGCCGGCTTTTTTATTGCTTGCCTGCTACTGCAACACTCAGGATGCGGCTGCCTGCTCCAGTAACTCGGATACCTGCCTGACAGTCAGACGACTCATGGGCCGGCCATCCACGGGACTGAGCGGAACGCGGCTGCGCGCCAGATCCGCAAATACGGCGGCCTTGACCTCGATGCCCTCGAATACAAACTCATAGGTCGGCCGGTACTCGTATTCTTCCCTGCCAAAGCGGAAACGCCGGTCTTCGAGCTGATACCCGATTCCCCGCTCCTGAAGAAACAGATCCAGAGCCTCCGGATGCTCGCTAAAGACATGTATATGCAGGCTGCTGTTGGGCGTAAGCGCAGCCTCCGGCTCCAGCCCCACCAGGCGCGGCGAGTAATCCTCCAGCAATTGCATCAACTTACTGCCGGTCAGAAGCAGAATTTCGCGCCGGCTGTTGACCTGGTCGCCGGCAAACAAGGCGCTATAGGCGCCCAGTTCCTGTGCAATTTCCTGATTGTCGGGTAGTTCTGCCTGCCGCAAACCGAAACGCCTGACCGCCTTTTCCTTGGCCAGGCGGAAATCCTCAATGCTTTCTTCCCACATCAACCGCGCGATCTGGTGCGCCAGATAACGCCGCTGCGCCTGCCGAGAACCCGACTGACGGGATGCATGTCGGGAGCGTGCACGCTTCATTGGACAGGCCTAGAAAAGATCCTCGACGACGGAACCCTCGGATTCAGCGCCATTGGCATAGGCCGGCTCGGCTTCCGGGATATTGTCATCATAAAAGGTTTCGTAAATGGCGCTGGACGCGGCGCCCTGCACGGTCTGTCCGGTGTCGGGGTTGATTCTCACCGTGACCAGGCCCGGTGGTTGCGGCAACACAGCGGGCGGCGAATCCCGCAGTACCCGCCCCATGTACCCGATCCACATGGGCAAGGCTGCCTGACTGCCGGTTTCACGGCGCCCAAGCGATTCGAACTGGTCATTACCCACCCAGACGGTGGCCACCACCTTGGTGTTATAGCCACTGAACCAGGCGTCCTTGGTATCGTTTGTGGTACCGGTTTTACCGGCCAGATCCGTACGCCCAAGCTGTAATGCCCGCCTCGCGGTGCCCCTGCGCACCACATCCTGCATCATGCTGGTCATCAAAAAGGCATTGCGCGCGCTGATGACCTGGGGGGCCTGTTGCTGGGGATCACAATCGCTGCATACCCGGCGTGGCGCGGCCTGATAGACCAGTTGGTCATCGGCATCACGAATCTCACGAATATAGTAAGGATCCACCAGATGCCCGCCATTGGCGAAGACGGCATAGGCACGCGCCAGTTCCAGCGGCGTCAGACTGGCCGTGCCCAGTGACAACGACAGATCAGCAGGTAATCGCTCCACCGGCAGCCCGAAGCGCGCCGCATGGCGCCGCACAGGCTTGACCCCGACCCCCTGCAGCAAACGAATCGATACCAGATTGCGGGAATTGACCAGCGCCTCGCGCAGTCGCGTCGGTCCGTACACGCGGCCACTATAGTTCTCGGGGCGCCATTCACGCGTGAGCCCGGGATCATCGAATACCACGGGTGCATCATTAATAATGCTGGCCGGCGTAAAGCCGTTCTCCAGAGCCGCCGAATACAGAATGGGTTTGAACGCGGAGCCTGGCTGACGCTCGGCCTGGGTCACACGGTTGAACTTGGCCAGATGAAAATCAAAACCACCGACCAGACCGAGAATGGCGCCATCCGCAGGATCCAGTGCAACCAGCGCGCCTTGCACTTCGGGTATCTGTGCCAATCGCCAGGGTAGTTTTTCCTGGCCAGTGAATTGCAGGCGAACGACGTGACCCACCTCGGCTATCACCCGGGACTCGTCACCCCCCTGCGCCCAGGCAAAGGCTGCACGCTCGAGCTTGAGCCTGCCGTAACGTTCGGTAAAAACCTCCATACGGCTGGCGCTGGACTTCATGACCGCACCCGGCACCAGTCCACCCGCCCGCGGCTGTTTCTGCAATGCGACAGTCAAGGCTGCCTCATCCTGCAACAACTCCTCGGGGAGCCTGTCCTTCAGCCCTCTGAAACCATTACGCTGATCATAGTCCAGCAGCGCCTGGCGCAAGGCCTCATTGGCCGCCTGTTGACTGGCCGCCGTCACGGTGGTGATGACCTTGTATCCCCGCGTGTAGACGTCTTCACCGAACCTTTCGACGAGTTCGCTGCGCGCCATTTCCGCCACGTAGTCTGCTTCCAGTTCAGACTGCGCGGACTGCAGATGGGCGGTGACCGGTTCGGCTACCGCCTTGTCGTACTCCGCCTGATCGACGAACTCCAGTTCGTGCATACGTCGCAATACATAGTTGCGGCGTATCTGTGCTCGCTCCGGATTACTGATCGGGTTGTAACGGGAAGGCGCCTTGGGCAAGCCGGCAATCATGGCCATCTGCGCCAGGCTCAGATCATGCACATCCTTGCCATAATAGGTTCGCGCCGCAGTCCCCACGCCATATGAGCGATGACCCAGGAAGATCTTGTTCAGATACAGTTCGAGTATCTGATCCTTGCTCAGCTGGCGCTCCAGACGCAGGGCCAGCAGGATTTCCTTGATCTTGCGCGTGTAACTTTTTTCCCGGGTGAGATAAAGGTTGCGGGCCAGCTGCATCGTGATCGTACTTCCGCCCTGCCGTTTCTCACCCGTAATCAGCAGTGTCACCGCTGCACGGACAATGCCCTGCCAGTCAATACCGGGGTGTACGAAAAAGCGGTCATCCTCGGCCGCCAGAAAGGCCAGAACGAGCCGATCAGGAATCTGCGCATATTCCAGTGGCGCGCGCCGTTCAACGCCGAATTCGCTGATCAGTCGCCCCTCTGCGGAGTATATGCGCAAGGGAATATTCAGCTCGGGTTCGGCCAGGTCTTCCGCGGCCGGTAACTGGGAATCGAAATAGAGGTAAGCGGCGCCGAAGGCCAATATGCCAGCCATCCCCATGGCCAGCGATGCCAGCAGGGCGTAGAAACTCAGCTTCAGAAGTTTGGAGGACAACCCACTAGCGGGGGTTTTTCGAGTATGATGCATTTTACCTTCTCAAGAGAGATCAATCGCTTGCGCGTGAAACTTGTAGTTGCGTCACGACTGTTTTTGGATATAGTACCTACAATTAACGGTTCATGGGCGAGCTAGTGGGGGACTATGGCGCTCTTACCCAGCATATTCGGCTCTGAGCAACGCGACCTGGTCGGAATTGATATCAGCTCCGGTTCAGTCAAGGTTGTCGAGCTCAGCAAAACCGGCGCACGCTACCGGCTGGAGGCCTATGGTAGCGAACGAATGCCGCCGGGGGCCATGTCTGACCAGGGCATCGCGGACGTGGAAGCCGTAGGCCAGGCCATTGCACGCGCCCTGCGCAAGGCTGGCTGCAAGCAAAAAGGCGCGGCGGTCTCCGTCACCGCCGCCAACGCCATCACCAAGATTATTGAAATGAGTGCTGATCTTGGTGATGACGAAATGGAGCAGCAGATCAAGTTCGAGGCGGATCAGTACATTCCGCACCCCATTGAAGAAGTGAACCTGGACTTCCAGATTCTCGGCCCCTCTGAACGCAGCGACGAAATGGTCCGGGTACTGCTCGCCGCCTGCAAAAGCGACACCATTGACATGCTGGCTGGCGCCGTCGGTATTGCGGGCCTCAAGCCCAGCGTGGTGGATGTCGATACCTATGCTCTGGAAAACGCCTGCGAACTCATGGCGGCTCAGTTGCCGGACAACGGCCTGGACCGCACATTCGCTGTCGTGGACATCGGGGAGCGCAGCAGCAAATTGAGCGTCATCCACAACATGGAAACCGTCTATACGCGCGATCAGGCGTTCGGCGGCCATCAGTTGACCGAGGACATCATGCGTCATTACGGCATGCAAGCCGAGGAAGCTGAACGCGTCAAGATTTCGGGTGAGCTGCCCAACGAATACCGCAACGAACTGCTGCCCAACTTCATGAACGATCTGGCCCAGCAGATTTCCCGCTCACTGCAACTGTTCTATTCGTCCAGCACACACCAGGGCCAAGTCGATCATATTCTGCTCGGTGGGGGCTGCGCCTGCATAGAAGGGATCGAAGCCTCTGTACAGCAGGAGCTGGATATCGCCACCAGTATCGCCAGACCATTGAGCGGACTGGGCCGCTCGCTCAAGGCCCGCCGCGGCAACATTGAACGTGAAGAGCCGGCCTACCTGATGGCAGCCGGTCTGGCCATGAGGGCTTTCGACTCATGATTCGCATTAACCTTCTAGACTGGCGCGCCGAACGACGCGAACGGCGGCAGAAGCAATTTGGCGCAGCTGCAGCACTCACGGCCGCAATCAGCGCTGCCATCGTGTTTGCTGCCTTAACCCTGGTGAACAACGCTCTGGATTACCAGAAACGGCGTAATGACTTCCTCAGGGCGCAGATCAAGGAAGTTGACGCCCAGATCAAGGAAATCCAGGAACTGGAGAAGGTCAAGGCCAACCTGATTGCACGCATGCAGGTGATTGAAGAACTGCAGCGTAGCCGTACGCAGATGGTCCACTACTTCGACGAAATCGTGGAAACGCTGCCCGAAGGGCTCTATCTGACCAGTCTTGTACAATCCGGCGGCAACACTTCACTTTCCGGCACGGCGGAATCCAACGGCCGGGTTTCGCAGTACATGAAAAACCTGGACGGCTCGGACTGGTTTACCAACCCCAACCTGATCGTCATTAAAGCTCAGGAAGCCGAGTTTCTCCGGCTGAGCAATTTCGACATGAAAGTGAAAAGCACCTCTCCGAAAAAAACGGATGATGGCGAGGTAGAAGGCGAGGTCACGGAATGAAAAAGATTGACCTCAATAAATATGTCCAGGAACTGCAGAGCCTGGATACCGGTAACGTCGGCTCCTGGCCGCTGTGGGTGTATGTTTTCTCCTGCATTCTGATCGCCGGACTCATCATTGGCCTGGGTCAATACTATCTGGTTAAGCCGAAGCGGGAGGCTCTTGCACAAACGCGCCTGGAAGAACCGGAACTCAAACAGCAGTTCGAATTCCGGCAGCGAAAAGTCGCCAATCTGGATGCCTACAAGGCCCAACTGACAGAAATGGAAAGGCGTTTTGGCACCATGCTGCGCCAACTTCCCAGCAAGGCTGAAATAGAAAATCTGCTACTCGATATCTCCCAGACTCGCCTCGCCAGCGGACTCGAAGAGGAACTCTTCAAACCGGAGTCAGAAGTCGCCAAGGAATTCTATGCTGAAGTGCCCAATACACTGGTCGTTGTCGGCACCTATCACGAACTGGCCAACTTCGTCAGCAACGTCTCACTGCTATCCCGTATCGTGACCCTGCATAACGTCAAGATCACACCTATCGGGGGCAAGAATACCTCACCCGAAGCAGACAACAATCTGCGCATGACCGTGACGGCCAAAACCTATCGCTATCTCGAGGAAGAAGAGATTGCGGTCGCGGCTCCGGGGGCCAGGAAATGAACACGAAAAACGCGGCCACGCTGCTGATCGCCTCATTACTGGTCAGCGCCTGCAGCAATGACATGAGCGACCTGGAAGCCTATGCCGCCGAAGTACGGGCGAGGAAATCAAGCAAGATCGAGCCCATACCGGAGATCCAGCCCTATGAAGCGTTTATCTACGAAGAAGCCGGGCGCAGGGATCCGTTTTCATCGCTGAAATTCGCCACGCCCTTTGAATCCGACGGCAGCGGCATACAACCCGACTTCACGCGACGCAAAGAGCCGCTGGAAGAATTCCCGCTTGACAGTCTGGACATGGTGGGCACGATCACCAGCAAGCAGACACTTTATGCCATGGTGCGCGCGGGTGACGGCGTTATTCATCGAGTCACTCTAGGCAATTATATCGGCCAGAACTTCGGACGCATCATCGGCATCAGCGAGGATGAAATACAACTTGTGGAAATCATTCCGGACGGTTTTGGCGGCTACACAGAACAGGATGCCGTGCTGGCGATGACCCAGTAGCAGAGATTTGAAATGTTCTTCGAACACAATGCCCCAATGCCGCATAACGGCGGAGACAGGATCATGAACAGACAAGCCAACAAACCGTTGACCCGGAAACTGCAAACGCTGCTTGCATACCTGGCGCTCAGCTTGTCGGTTTCCTTGCCGGCCCAGGCGTTCGAGGGAGATATGCCTTCCCGCAGCCTGACCAGTATTGATTCAGCCGCCCTGCCCGGCGACCGGACCAGAATTATCCTGCAACTCTCTGAATCTGCGCCCGACCCTGAGGTTTTCAGCGTCGACAAACCCGCCCGCCTTTCTCTTGATCTGCCGGACACCCGGCTGGGCACGCCCAATCGCTACCAGGAAATTGATGTCGGTCAGGTGCGTGCCGTCGCCATGGCGGAAGCCCAGGGACGCACCCGTGTGGTTATCGAGCTGACGCGCCTCACCGCTTACACAGTGGATCGCAAAGACAACCAGTTAGAGATCACCATTGGCGGCACAGTGGGTGATCAACTCAAGGGCCTGCAACCCGCCGCCGCCATGGACGCTGAAGCAGGCAGCCCAATCGAAAATACTGTGGAAGACAATCTGATCACCATGGTTGACTTCAGGCGTGGCGAGGACGGTGAAGGCCGTATTATCGTCAAACTCAGCAACAAACAGACTGCAGTCGATGTGCGCCAGGAAGGTGGCAAAATCGTGGCCGAATTCCTGGGCATCGACGTGGAAGACCGCATGCTGCGGCGCCTGGATGTGCTGGACTTTGCAACCCCGGTCAAATTTATAGACACACAACGTTCCAATGGCAATACCCTGGTAACGATCACGCCCATCTCTGACGCTTATTTCGAGCAAGTGGCTTACCAGTCAGAAAAAACTTTCACAATCGAACTGCAACCGCTTACCGAAGCCGAAATCAAGCAGCGACAGGAAGAAAACCCCACCTTCACCGGCGAACGCATCAGCCTGAGCTTCCAGAGTGTGGATATACGCTCTGTCATCCAGATCATTGCCGATGTGGCGGACACCAATATTGTCGCCACGGACAGCGTGCAGGGCGACATGGCGCTGCGCCTGGATAACGTCCCCTGGGATCAGGCATTGGAGATCATTCTGCAGTCCAAGGGGCTCGACAAATATCAGGAGGGCGATGTCATTTTCATTGACACCCTGGCCAACGTTGCACAACGCGCACAGGCCAGAAGTCAGGTACAGAACGAACGTGAAAAAGCCGCTCCGCTGTCGCTGGAACTCATCCAGGCCAACTATGCCAAAGCGGCCGATATTGCCAGCCTGCTGAAATCAAATAGCGGGGATGAAGAAGACGATAACGGATTTCTGTCCAGCCGCGGCACGATTACGGTTGATCAGCGCACCAACACCCTGCTGATCCAGGACACCCGGGAGCGTCTGGATGAACTGCGCCGCCTGATAACCACACTGGACGTGCCAATAAGACAGGTTCTGATTGAATCAAGAATTGTCATTGCCAGTGACTCATTCAGCAGGGCATTGGGTGTGCGTCATGGCTTTACTGCACTCAAAGCCACCAGCAATCATTTCGTCAATACTACCGGCGGCGCGGAAGGCACCGACTCAGTGACCAATGACTTCCTTGCAGGCGGCTTGCCCGTCAATTTGCCTGCTCAAGGTGACCGATTTAACGTCAACCTGCCGATCGCCAGCCCGGCTGGCCGTATTGCCCTGGCCGTGCTTGGCTCCGATTATCTGGTGGACCTGGAACTGCAGGCCATGCAGGCGGAAGGCGACGGCGAAATCCTGTCAAATCCTCGCGTCGTTACAACGGACCGCCAGGAAGCCACCATCAAACAGGGTTTCGAAGTGCCCTATCAGTCGGTTTCACAGGACGGCACCAATGTGCAATTCAAGGAAGCCGTGCTGGAACTCAGAGTCACCCCGCAGATTACGCCGGATGACGACATCATCATGGACCTGAATGTGAAAAAGGACGAACCCGACTTCACCAATGCCGTGCTCGGCCAGCCGCCGCTCATCAAGCGGGAAATCACCACCCAGGTACTGGTCAACAATGGCGAAACCGTGGTGCTGGGTGGCGTGTTCGAAGCGACCAAGTCGAACAACGTCACCAAGGTGCCCTTGATTGGCGATGTGCCCATCATCGGCAACCTGTTCAGGACCACCAGCCGGGATAATTCCAAACAGGAACTGCTGATCTTCGTCACGCCCAAGCTGCTCACCGAGAACTTGCAACTCACTACCGGTAACTAGTGCGTCAGACGGAAAATATATATCTTGTCGGCCCCATGGGCGCCGGCAAGACCACAATCGGACGGCGTCTGGCAGAGCTCAAACACCTGGAGTTCATTGACGCGGATCACGAAATCGAAGCCCGGACCGGCGTTGACATCCCCTTTATTTTCGAAAAGGAAGGCGAGGCCGGATTCCGCAAGCGTGAACATGACGTGATTGCGGAACTTACGAAAATGAAGGGTATTGTTCTGGCCACGGGTGGCGGTGCTGTGCTGGATGCCGACAACCGCAGGCGCCTGGCAAGTAATGGCCTGGTGGTTTATTTACACACCACGGTCGACGAACAACTGAACCGCACACGCCACAGCAAAAAGCGCCCTTTGCTGCAAACGGCCAATCCTCGCGAACGCCTGGAGAGTCTGCTCGCCGAGCGTGACCCCCTTTACCGGGAAATTGCTGATCTGATCATCACCACACGCGGCCGTTATGTACGCCGCCTGGCCCAGCAGGTACTCAAGGAAATCGATTCCTACCAGGCGCAGGCCTGATAAACTGCGCGCCATGCAAACCCTGACTGTTGAACTTGGCGAACGTAGCTATCCGATAGTTATCGGTCCCGGCTTGCTGACTGATCCGCAAAGTTATGCCGGACATCTCGGCAGCGGCCGCATACTGATCATTACCAACGACCAGGTCGCCCCGCTGTACCTAGACAAGCTTCAGAGCGCCCTGAGCGAAACGGATTGCAGCAGCATCATCCTGCCGGACGGCGAAGCACACAAAAACCTGGAGACGCTCAGTCTCATTTATGATCGCCTGCTGGAAGGACGTTTTGGCAGGGACTGTACGCTGGTCGCCCTCGGTGGTGGCGTAATCGGCGACATGTGCGGCTTTGCCGCCGCAACCTATCAACGGGGCGTGGTCTTCATCCAGGTTCCGACGACACTGCTGGCACAGGTGGATTCTTCAGTCGGCGGCAAGACCGGCGTCAACCATCCCCTGGGCAAGAACATGATCGGCGCTTTCCACCAGCCGCGCGCAGTGATTGCCGATACCGGCACCCTGCAGACCTTGCCCGATCAGGAGCTGCGCGCGGGCATCGCTGAAGTCATCAAATATGGCCTGCTGGGGGATGCGGAATTCCTGCTCTGGCTGGAAAATAACATCGACAAGCTCCTGGCAAGGGAGGATCAGGCACTGGCCTATGCCATTCTGCGCTCTTGCCAGAACAAGGCACGCATCGTGGCCGAAGACGAACGCGAGGGTGGCAAACGCGCCTTGCTGAACCTGGGCCACACTTTTGGCCACGCCATCGAAACCCTGCTGGGCTATGGCCAATGGCTACATGGCGAAGCCGTAGGCATGGGCATGGTCATGGCCGCTGACATGTCCCGCCGCCTGGACTGGATAAGCCAGCAGGACTGTGCACGCGCGCTCACGCTCATCGAACGGGCAGGACTACCCACCCGACTGCCCGCAGGCCTGACATCGGATGACTTCCTGGATGCCATGGGTCACGACAAAAAAGTGCTGGCAGGCAAATTGCGGCTGGTACTCTTGCGCGCATTGGGAGACGCCACCATCACGGCGGACTTTGACATGGCTGCCCTGCACGCCACACTTGAGCATTACTGCAGGCAATAACATGCAGTTCCGACTCGCCCCCTTTGCCGCGCTGGAGAGCAGCTCCAGGGGGCGAAGCTTCACCGAATCCGGCCCCGGCCACCGCAGTGAATACCAACGTGACCGCGACCGCATCATTCATTCCTCGGCTTTCCGCCGGCTGGAATATAAAACCCAGGTATTCGTGAATCATGAGGGCGACCTGTTCCGCACCCGCCTCACGCATTCCCTGGAAGTTGCCCAGATTGCCCGCACTATTGCCCGCACCCTCGGCCTGCACGAAGATCTGACGGAAGCCATTTCGCTGGCTCACGACCTGGGCCACACACCCTTCGGCCATGCGGGTCAGGATGCCCTCAATGCCTGCATGCAGGACTTTGGCGGCTTCGAACACAACCTGCAGTCACTGCGCGTGGTCGACAAACTGGAAGACAAGTACGCGGAGTTCGCCGGCCTCAACCTGTGCTTTGAAACACGGGAAGGCATTCTCAAACACTGCACCCGCAAAAGAGCCAGAAAACTTGGCGAACTGGGCCAGCGCTTCCTGGACAAGACCCAACCCTCACTGGAAGCGCAACTGGCCAACCTGGCGGACGAAATCGCCTATAACAACCATGACGTGGATGACGGACTGCGCGCGGGCCTGCTCAGCAACGAACTGATGTGCGAGGCCGAACTGTTTCGGCGACATTACGAAGCAGTCATGGCGAAATACCCCAAACTGCCGGAAAACCGTGTCCGCCATGAGGTTATCCGCCGCATGATTAATGAACTGGTCAACGACCTGATCACCTTCAGCCAGGCGCAACTGGAATCCGCCGCGCCTGAGAGCATTGATGCGGTACGCCAGCTGAGCAAACCCCTCATCAGCTTCAGTCCCGATATGCGCAGGGACAACACGCAACTCAAACGCCTGCTGCACAAGCATCTGTATGACCACCCGCGTGTCTACCGCATGACCAGCAAGGCCCGCAGGGTCATCAAGGAATTGTTCGACGCCCTGCATGCCGACCCGAAATTGCTACCGCCTGATTTTCATCTGAACTTCCAGACTGCGAGCGAAAGGAAAGCAGAAAAGGGGGGCGCTCGTGTGGTTGCCGACTACATTGCCGGCATGACGGACCGCTACGCCCTGCACGAGTACGAGCGCCTGTTCAATCCACGTCGTACGGACTAAAGCCTGACCTCAGGTGAAGCGGTCCCGGCGCAGACGTGCTGATCCCTCCCACCCCGCAAAGCGGGGCCCCGCTCGGGGCTCGCAACGCCACCGCTACGCCCTGCACGAGTACGAACGCCTGTTCAATCCACGGCGTACGGATTAAAGACAGACGTCAGGCGAGGCGGTCCCGGCGCAGACGTGCTGATCCCTCCCACCCCGCAAAGCGGGGGCCCGCTCGGGGCACGCAACGCCACCGCTACGCCCTGCACGAGTACGAGCGTCTGTTTAACCCGAGGCACAGGGATTAGTCACGCCAATCTGAGACACCGGATGCTGCACTGCATCGTATTTGTCTGAACGCCTGAGCCCACTTATAATTGTAAGTTCGCTTGCTTGAATGCAGGCGTAGCCATGTCCATCCAGAAACGCCCATAAGATACTGATTTTGCGGTTTTTATAAACTCGCAAAGGCTGGATGCGCGGCACCAAAAGGCACTCTGCGTTAGCAGCCACGAGAAGTTTTTTATGCGCATGAACGACCGTCAACGCCAGTCCCGGGGGCTCTACAGGCCCGAATTCGAGCACGACAGCTGTGGTTTCGGCCTGATTACCCAAATGGATAATCACGCCAGCCACTGGCTGGTAGAGACTGCCGTGACTGCCCTGGCCCGCATGACCCACCGGGGCGCGGTGGCCGCTGACGGAAAAACCGGTGATGGCTGCGGTTTGCTGCTGAAAAAACCGGACAGCTTCCTGCGTGCGGTAGCGGATGAAGGCGGCATTTCGCTGAATGACAATTATGCCGCCGGCATGGTCTTCCTGACCCGCGACAACGAGGCCAGTCAAACCACAGCCCGCAATACCCTCAACGCTGAGCTGCAGGCGCAGGGGCTGGAGATTGCCGGCTGGCGTCTGGTGCCCACCAATCCCGGGGACGCCCTGGGCGAACAGGCCATGCAAACCTATCCGCATGTGGAACAGGTTTTCGTGAACTGCCCTGACGGCATGAGTGACGAGGAATTCAACGTAAAGCTGTTCGTCGCCCGCCGCAAGACCGAGAAGCAGCTCGAAGGCAGGGACCCGGTATTCTACATACCGAGCCTGTCCAGCCGTGTGGTCAGTTACAAGGGTCTGGTCATGCCCGCCAACCTGCCCGTGTTCTACGAGGATCTGAAGGACGAGCGCCTGGAATCCTCACTGGCCGTGTTCCACCAGAGATTTTCCACCAACACCCTGCCGCAGTGGCGTCTGGCCCAGCCTTTCCGTTACCTGGCGCATAACGGCGAGATCAACACCGTACGCGGCAATCGCAACTGGTCAACCGCCCGCGCCGGCAAGTTCAAATCCGAGCACCTGCCGGACCTGACGGAAATCCTGCCGCTGGTTTCCATGGAAGGTTCGGATTCTTCCAGCCTCGACAACATGCTGGAACTGATGATCGCCGGCGGCGTGGACATTTTCCGCGCCATGCGCCTGCTGATTCCACCAGCCTGGCAGAACGTGGAGCAGCTCGACCCCGATCTGCGTGCCTTCTACGAATACAACTCACAGCACATGGAACCCTGGGATGGCCCGGCCGGCATCGTGCTCACCGACGGCCGCTATGCCGCCTGTGTACTGGACCGCAATGGCCTGCGCCCGGCGCGCTATGTCATCACCAAGGACCGGGTCATCACCCTGGCCTCGGAAATCGGCGTATACGACTACAGCCCCGAGGATGTGGTTGCCAAGGGTCGGCTCAAGCCCGGCCAGATGATTGCTGCCGACACCGAAACCGGCGAACTGCTGCTACCCGAAGACATTGACAAGGATCTGGCCGGCCGCCAGCCATACAAACAATGGCTGAACCAGCATGCCAAGCACATCAAGTCACATCTGCACGGCGGCGCTGCCTCCGAGGCCATGCCTTCGGAACAGCTGAAAATTTACGAAAAACTCTTCCAGGTCAGCTTCGAGGAGCGCGACCAGGTCATGCGCGTGCTCGCCGAGGCCGGCCAGGAGGCGGTGGGCTCCATGGGCGACGACACCCCCTTCCCGGTACTGTCTAGCCACGAGCGTTCACTCTACGATTATTTCCGGCAGGTCTTTGCCCAGGTCACCAATCCACCGATCGACCCGCTGCGCGAACAGATCGTCATGTCGCTGGAGACCTGCTTTGGCCGCGAAGCCAACCTGTTTGTGGAAAAAGAGGAATACGCCAAGCGTCTGAGCGTAGACTCACCGGCCCTGAGTGAAGGCAAGTTCCGCGAATTGCTGGCCACCGACGACACCGATTACCGGCACAAGCAGATCGAACTGGCGTATGCGGACGATGGCGACCTGAAAGCCGC
Organism: uncultured Salinisphaerales bacterium; assembly: GCA_913055805.1. Taxonomy (GTDB): domain Bacteria; phylum Pseudomonadota; class Gammaproteobacteria; order Nevskiales; family CAJXLF01; genus CAJXLF01. The sequence goes on along the minus strand of CAJXLF010000001.1, from coordinate 111,639 downwards.
GGTGGAACACATCGCGCAGCAGGCCGTTGATGCCGTGAAGAACGGCAATGTCATCATTGTGCTGTCCGACCGCCACATCAAGCAGGGCATGCTGCCCGTGCATGCCTTGATGGCTACCGGCGCCGTGCATCACGCCCTGGTCAAGGAAAATCTGCGCTGCGACGCCAACATCGTGGTGGAAACCGCCACGGCGCGCGACCCGCACCACTTCGCCTGCCTGCTGGGATACGGCGCCACCGCGATTTATCCCTACCTGGCTTATGAGTGCCTGAACGACATGGTGCGTACCGGCGAAATTGTCGATATCGAACCCGTCGAGCTGCACCGCAATTTCCGCAAGGGCATTAACAAGGGCCTGTACAAGATCATGTCCAAAATGGGCATCTCGACAATTGCGAGCTACCGTGGCGCCCAGCTGTTCGAAATCGTTGGCCTGCAGGACGAAGTGGCCAACCTGTGCTTTACCGGCACCACTTGCCGCATCCAGGGCACCAGCTTCGACGACCTTCACAAGGATCAGCGCAAACTGGCCCGTGATGCCTGGAATGCGCGCAAGCCCATCAATCAGGGCGGCCTGCTCAAATTCGTGCATGGCGGCGAATATCACGCCTACAACCCGGATGTCATCGGCACCCTGCACACTGCCGTCAAGAGCGGTGAATACAACGACTACCAGGCCTACGCGCAACTCGTTAACGAGCGCCCGACAGCGGCTCTGCGCGACCTGCTGGGTTTCCGCGCTGATCTCAAACCCGTTCCCATTGAAGAAGTTGAGCCTGAAGAAGCCATCCTCAAGCGCTTCGATTCGGCCGGCATGAGCCTGGGCGCCTTGTCCCCGGCCGCGCATGAATCACTAGCCCAGGCCATGAACCGCCTGGGCGGACGCTCGAACTCGGGTGAAGGCGGCGAAGACATCGCCCGCTTCGGCACCGACAAGCTGTCCAAGATCAAGCAGGTGGCCTCCGGCCGCTTTGGCGTGACCCCGCATTACCTGGTCAATGCCGAAGTGCTGCAGATCAAGATAGCCCAGGGCGCCAAGCCCGGTGAAGGCGGCCAGTTGCCAGGCCACAAGGTGGACGAGTACATCGCCAAGCTGCGTTACTCGCGTCCCGGCGTGGCGCTGATCTCACCGCCCCCGCATCACGATATCTATTCCATCGAGGATCTGGCGCAGCTCATCTACGACCTCAAGCAGGTCAATCCGCAGGCGCTGGTGTCGGTCAAACTGGTGTCCGGCCCGGGCGTCGGCACCATTGCCGCCGGCGTCGCCAAGGCCTATGCCGACCTCATCACCATCTCCGGTTATGACGGTGGCACCGGCGCTTCGCCACTCACCTCGGTGCGCTATGCCGGTACGCCCTGGGAGCTGGGCCTGTCCGAGACCCATCAGACCCTGCGCCAGAACGATCTGCGCGACAAAGTGCGGGTGCAGACCGACGGCGGCCTCAAGACCGGCCTGGACGTGGTCAAGGCGGCCGCGCTGGGCGCCGAGAGCTTCGGCTTCGGCACCGGCCCCATGGTCGCCATGGGCTGCAAATACCTGCGCGTCTGCCACCTGAACAACTGCGCCACCGGCGTCGCCACCCAGAACAAGGTGCTGGTGCTCAAGCATTTCATCGGCGAAGTAGACATGATCATGAACTACTTCCGCTTCGTCGCCCGCGAAACCCGCGAGTGGATGGCCCGCATCGGCGTACGCAGCATGGAAGAACTGATTGGCCGGGTGGATCTGCTCGAAGCCCTCGAAGGCAAGACCAGCAAACAGAAAGGTCTGGACCTGTCCCCGATCCTGTCGGATGCTGGCTTGGCGCAGGATGTCCCGCAGTTCTGCGTGGAACCGCATAACGAACCGTTCGACAAGGGCGAACTGGCGGAACAGATGGTCAAGGACGCCTTGCCCGCCATTGAGGCCAAATCCGGCGGCGAATACAGCTATGTGGTGCGCAACACCCATCGCTCTATCGGCGCCCGCCTGTCTGGCGAAATCGCCCGGCGTCATGGCAACCAGGGCATGACCGAAACACCCGTCACCGTCAAACTCAAGGGAACGGCAGGTCAGAGCTTCGGCGTGTGGAATGCCGGCGGCCTGCACCTGGAACTGGAAGGCGACGCCAACGACTATGTCGGCAAGGGCATGGCCGGCGGCCGCCTGGTAGTGCGCCCGCCAGAAGGCAGCAGCTTCAAGACCAACGAAACCGCCATCATCGGCAATACCTGTCTGTATGGCGCCACCGGCGGCACCCTGTACGCCGCTGGCACCGCGGGCGAGCGCTTTGCCGTACGCAACTCGGGCGCCTGCGCGGTAGTGGAAGGCGTCGGCGACCATGGCTGCGAATATATGACCGGCGGCGTTATCACCGTACTCGGCCAGACCGGCCTCAACTTCGGCGCCGGCATGACCGGCGGTTTTGCCTATGTGCTGGATACCGACGGCGGCTTTGTGGATCGTTATAACCACGAACTGATCGACATTCACCGCATCAGCTCCGAAGCCCTGGAGGCGCACCGTCATCACCTGCGGGCGCTGATCGAGGACTTTGTGGCCTGCACCGGCTCACCCTGGGGCCAGGAACTGCTCGATGATTTCCGCGGTCATGTAAGCCGTTTCTGGCTGGTGAAGCCCAAGGCGGCCGAAATCGACACCCTGCTGGACACCCTGCGCCGCGCCGCCTGAGGCGAGGGGCTCAAGAGAAGATTTAGAGAATCATGGCGAAGAACCACTTACAGTTCCTCGAGGTGCCGCGCACCGACCCGCAAAAGACCGCCGTGGAGATCCGTGTCCACGAGTGGAAGGAAATCTATGGCCAGTTCGACAAGGAGTCGGCCGCCATCCAGTCCGAGCGCTGCATTTCCTGCGGCAACCCGTACTGTGAATGGAAGTGCCCGGTCCACAACTACATTCCCAACTGGCTGAAGCTGGTGCAGGAAGGCAACCTGTTCAAGGCCGCCGAACTGTCCAACCAGACCAATACCCTGCCGGAAGTCTGCGGCCGCGTCTGTCCGCAGGACCGCCTCTGCGAAGGCGCCTGCACCATGAACGACGGCTTCGGCGCCGTCACTATCGGCTCGGTGGAAAAATACATCACTGATGAAGCCGTCAAGCAGGGCTGGCGTCCGGACCTCTCGCATGTGGTCAACACCGGCAAGAAGGTCGCGGTGGTCGGCGCCGGCCCGGCTGGCCTGGGTTGTGCCGACGTGCTGACGCGCAACGGCGTCAAGGCCGTGGTGTTCGACCGCTATCCGCAGATCGGCGGCCTGCTGACCTATGGCATTCCGCCTTTCAAGCTGGAAAAGGAAGTCATGGAACGCCGCCGGGAAATACTCGAAGGCATGGGTGTCGAGTTCCGTATGAATACCGACATCGGCAAGGACATCCCCTTCGAGCAGCTACTGACTGACTACGATGCCGTGTTCCTGGGCATGGGCACCTACACCTACATGAAGGGCGGCTTTCCCGGCGAGGATCTGCCGGGTGTCTACGAGGCCCTGCCCTACCTGGTGTCCAACATCCGCCGCCTGCTCGACGAACCGCAGGACGAGCAGGGCTTTATCGATCTGGCCGGCCAGCGTGTGGTGGTGCTGGGTGGCGGCGACACCGGCATGGACTGCGTACGCACCGCCGTGCGCCAGGGCGCTACCGAAGTCAGCTGCGTTTACCGTCGCGACGAGGAAAACATGCCGGGCTCGCGCCGCGAAGTGGCTAATGCCAAGGAAGAAGGCGTGAACTTCCAGTTCAACCGCCAGCCGATCGAGATCGTCGGCGACAACCGCGTTGAAGGCGTCAAGGTCGTGACCACGCAACTGGGCGCGCCCGACGAACGCGGCCGTCGCCGCCCCGAACCCATTCCGGGCTCCGAGGAAATCATTCCTGCGGATAACGTGATTATTGCCTTCGGCTTCCGTCCCTCGCCGGCCGACTGGTTCGCCGGTCACAATATCGACACGGATGACGGTGGCCGCGTGGTCGCCCCCGAACACGGCGAATTCAAGTTCCAGACCGCCAACCCCAAGATCTTCGCCGGCGGCGACATGGTGCGCGGCTCGGACCTGGTGGTCACCGCCGTCTGGGAAGGCCGCGAAGCGGCCCAGGGCATCCTGGACTACCTGAACGTCTAGGGACGTTCAGGCGTGAGACGTAAGATGGAAGACGTGAGACGAGGGCAGCATGACAACTAGCGTCTCACACCTCACGTCACACATCTCCCCCAAAGACCGCCTGATCTTTGCGCTGGACGTGCCGGAAATTGCCGACGCCAGGGCGCTGGTCGAGCAACTCGGCGACAGCGTCAGCTTTTACAAGATCGGTATGGAACTCCTGATGACCGGCGGCTACTTCGAACTGCTCGACTGGCTCAAGCAACGCGACAAGAAAGTCTTCGTCGATCTCAAACTGTTCGACGTACCGGCCACCGTGGGCCGCGCCATCGCCCGACTGGCACAGTACGGCGCGGATTTCGCCACCGTGCATGGCAACCAGGGCATCATGGAAGCTGCCGCCGCGGCGAAATCCGGCGACCTCAAGGTATTGGCCGTCACTGCACTTACCTCCCTGGATCAGGCCGATATCAATGACCTTGGTTTCGCCTGCAATATCGAGGACCTGGTCCTGTCGCGCGCACGGCGCTCGCTTGAGGCCGGTTGTGACGGTGTCGTATCCTCCGGCCTCGAAGTTACGCGCCTGCGCGCTGAGTGCGGTAATAAACTGGTCGCGGTGACGCCGGGTATAAGGCCGGTGTTGAACGACACGGTCAACAGTGACCACGGCGACCAGAAACGCGTCATGACCCCATCCGAAGCCCTGCGGGCCGGTGCCGATTATCTGGTCATTGGCCGGCCGATCCGCGACGCCGACAACCCGCGCGCTGCGGCCGAAGCCATCCAGGCAGAAGTACAGGCAGCTTTGAATGAATGAGAATCACGCAAAGGCGCAAAGGCGCAAAGGTCTTCTTGTTCATAAGGATAGTGTCGGCAACCGACCGCTGAATTCGCTTCGTCTGCCAAGTAGTCTTGAACATTCCTTTTTATTATTCTTTGCGCCTTTGCGCCTTTGCGTGAGGTATTCCTATCCTCGCCTTTGCGTGGGAAACCAATGCTGAAAAACGACCGCTTCCTCCGCGCCCTGCTGCGTGAACCTGTCGACCGCACACCGGTGTGGATCATGCGCCAGGCGGGCCGCTACCTGCCAGAATACCGCGAGGTGCGCAAACAGGCCGGCGACTTCATGTCGCTGTGTCGCAACCCGGAATTGGCCTGCGAGGTCACCCTGCAGCCACTGCGCCGTTATAACCTGGATGCCGCCATCCTGTTCTCCGACATCCTCACCATTCCCGACGCCATGGGTCTGGGCCTGTATTTCGTCACTGGCGAGGGGCCTAAATTCGAACGTCCGCTGCAATCGGCAAGCGACATCGACAAACTGGGCCTGCCGGATGCTGAATCGGACCTGGGTTATGTCATGGATGCCGTACGCACCATTCGTGGCGCGCTGAACGGCGGCGACGATCAACTCGTTCCGCTGATTGGTTTCTCGGGCAGTCCCTGGACACTGGCCACCTATATGGTCGAGGGCGCCGCCAGTCGTGAATTTTCCAGAGTGAAGGGTCTGATGTACGAAGACCCGGCCACCATGGAAAAACTCCTCAACCTGTTGGCGGATGCCGTACGCGACTATCTCAATGCCCAGATCCGGGCCGGCGCCCAGGCCGTGCAGATTTTCGACACCTGGGGCGGAAGTCTCTCGACCGAATGCTACCGGCGTTTTTCACTGGCGCCGATGCAGCGCATTCTGGACGGCCTGATCCGTGAAAACGAGGGCCGCCGCGTACCAGTCATCATGTTTACCAAGGGTGGCGGCGCATGGCTTGAAGCCATGGCCGATACCGGCGTGGATGCCCTGGGACTGGATTGGACCTGCGACATCGCAAACGCCCGTCAACGCGTCGGTGACAGGGTTGCACTACAGGGCAACCTGGACCCAACAGTCCTGTTTGCCGACCCCGACGTGATTCGCCGCGAAGTTCGCAAAGTTCTGGATGGCTTCGGCAAGGGCAATGGCCATGTATTCAACCTGGGGCACGGCATCATGCAGCATGTACCACCAGAGCATCTGGATGTACTCGTGGAAGAAGTCCACGAGTACAGTGCCCGCTTCCACGTCTGAGGCCTGCTCCAGTAACGAGACAGATTGAATATGCGCCCGAACACCAAGCCCCCTTTTCTTGCGCCACTGCGCGGTCTTGTATCCATCATTCTGGTGGTGGTTTGGCTGACCATACTGTTTTCCATTTTCTTTCCCGTATCGCTGCTCAAAGTCCTGATCCCCATCCCGGCGGTACAGTATTTTGTCACCAGCATCCTGCTGGGCCTTACCTGGCTGTGGATCGGCTTCGTCAATATCATGGGCCGCTGGACCACCGGCATCGAAATTGATGTGCAGGGCCTGGAGTCCATCAACAAGCGCGGCCACTATTTCATTTTCGCCAACCACAGCGCGTGGACAGACATCATCATGTTGTTCCACCTGTATCACGGCCGTATGCCCTTTCCGCGCTGGTTCATGAAGCGCGAGCTGATCTGGCTGCCGATGATTGGCTACGTGTGCTGGGCTGTAGACATGCCCTTCATGCATCGCCTGAAACCCAGCGCAGCGAAAAAGCGCCCGGAACTGAAGGGCAAGGACCTGGAAAACACACGCCGTGCCTGCGAGAAATTTCGCCGCCGGCCGGTGGTGGTGGTGAATTACCTGGAAGGCACGCGCTTTACCTGGGACAAGCATCAGCGCCTCAAGTCCTCCTACCGCAACCTGCTGCCTCCCAAACTGGGCGGTGCGGGTTTTACTCTCAATGCCATGGGCGAACTGCTGGACGGCATTATCGACATGACGGTCGTGTTTTCGCCGGGTTGTTCGGGTAGCGGCATGGACTATGCCATGGGCCGCATCCGCAAGGTGATCATCCGCGCACGCGTGCTGCCGGTGCCCATGGATATCGTGAACTGCGATTTACGCGAGAATGAGGCCGCACGCATCCGCTTCCGCGACTGGGTGAATGAGATCTGGGAACACAAGGACCGGCAGATTGATGAAATCAAGGCTCAGCTGGTCGAAGAGTTCGGCATGGAATATGACGAGCCAAACCGCATGCAGCGGGCGGAATCCTAGAAAAAACAGCCAATTTCCGCTATTCTTCTGCGGCTTTTTGGCGCCATGAGCCTCGTGTGAAACGCGCCCGCAATCCAGTTTCAAACGTCATTTCATTTGCTCGTCCCCGCGGGGACGGGAACAAAGATTGAGGACAGACCTATGACGCAACCCGTACGTGTTGCCGTAACCGGCGCCGCCGGCCAGATCAGCTACTCCCTGTTGTTCCGCATTGCGGCCGGCGAAATGCTCGGCCCCAATCAGCCGGTGATCCTGCAGCTGCTGGAAATCACTCCGGCCATGGAAGCCCTCAAGGGTGTGGTGATGGAACTCAACGACTGCGCCTTCCCGCTGGTGCAGGACATCATCGCTACCGACGACGCCAACGTGGCCTTCAAGGATGCGGATGTCTGCCTGCTGGTCGGTGCCCGTCCGCGCGGCCCCGGCATGGAGCGCAAGGATCTGCTGTCCGCCAATGGCGCCATCTTCGGTCCGCAGGGCAAGGCCATCAATGACCACGCCAGCCGTGACGTGAAAGTGCTGGTGGTCGGCAACCCGGCCAACACCAATGCCCTGATCGCCGCCAGCAACGCGCCGGACCTGAGCCCGCGCCAGTTCCACGCCATGACCCGCCTGGACCACAACCGTGCGCTGGCCATGCTCGGCGAGAAGACCGGCACACATGTCAACGACATCAGGAAAATGATCATCTGGGGCAATCATAGCTCCACCCAGTACCCGGACATCAGCCAGTGCACCGTCAACGGCAAGGCCGCTGCCGACCTGGTGGACAACGCCTGGTATCAGGAAAGCTTTATTCCCGACGTGCAGCAGCGTGGCGCCGCCATCATCAAGGCGCGTGGCGCCTCTTCCGCCGCTTCGGCCGCCTCCGCCGCCATGGATCATATCCGCAGCTGGGTGCAGGGCACGGCCGAAGGTGACTGGGTCAGCATGTCGGTACCGGCCGACGGCAGCTACGGCATCGAGCCCGGCGTGATCTACTCCTACCCTTGCGTGTGCAAGAATGGCGACTACGAAATCGTGCAGGGTCTGCCGGTTTCCGACTTCAGCCGCGAGAAGATGGACGCCACCGAAGCGGAACTGCGTGAAGAACGCGCCGCCGTGGAAGACCTGCTGTAAGCCGCGAAGCGTCATTCCGGAAACGCTGCAAGCGTTATCCGGAATCCACACGCCCGCTTGCGCGGGAGTGACGGACACCAAAAGGCCGCTCATCGAGCGGCCTTTTTATTGCGCCTCAGAAAAGCGGTTTGAACACGGCCAGAATCACCGCCGCCGTCGCCCCGATGCGCATCGGCACCACATGCCATTCGATACGGGTCAGGGTCCGGTGAATCGCGGGCAAGCGCTTGTCACTTTCACCGGTGAGTGCCGCAATGCTCCGTGCATTGCGAATCAACGCAGGCGCCAGATAAGCCATATCCAGCAAAATCGCCAGCATGATGCCCTGTTTGATACTGAGCCAGGGATGGCCGGGATTGAAGAAACCCCAGCCCAGCAGCCAGGACATCAGTCCGCCGATGACGGCCACCATGACGGTGGCGAAGATCACCACCCAGGCATAGCGGGCATAGACCTTGAGCAGCGCGACTTCGGCCGGCGTGCCACGCACCCGGCCGACCTCGATCTGCAGGAAGCGCTCGTAAACCCCGCAGCCCATCCAGACAATAACGGCGAAGATGTGCAGCGTAAGCAGGCTGTCTCTGAGCATGACGTTGCCGGTCAGTATGTGCTGCGCACGCGCGCCACCGCCCGCTTCCAGCCTCCATAGCGCTCATCAGCCCTGCGTGCAGGCATTGCCGGCTCGAAGGCCTGCTCACAGGCCCACATTCTGGCAATCTCGTCGAGTGAACCGTAGACGCCGGCCTGCAGTCCCGCCAGATAAGCCGCGCCAAGCGCTGTGGTCTCCACCACCTCGGGACGATCGACGGTGATCTGCAGCATATCCGCCAGCCGCTGCACTACCCAGTCATTCACTACCATGCCGCCGTCCACGCGCAGGCGGGTCGGCCGTACGGCATCCGCCGCCATCGCCTCCAGCAGGTCGCGGGTCTGGTAGCACACTGACTCCAGCGCGGCGCGGGCAATCTGTGCAATGCCGGCATCACGGGTCAGGCCCAGAATGGCGCCGCGTGCATCCGGGTCCCAGTACGGGGCGCCCAGGCCGGTGAAGGCCGGCACCAGGTAGACACCACCGGACGTCTCGACCGAGCGCGCCAGTTTCTCCGTTTCGGCGGCGTCGTCGATCAGGCACAGGGCGTCACGCAGCCACTGGATAGCCGTACCGGCATTGAAGATGCTGCCTTCCAGGCCGTAGGTCATTTCGCCGTTGAGGCGATAGGCCACGGTGGTCAGCAGGCGGTTCTGCGACAGCACCGGCTCGTTGCCGATGTTCTGCACCACGAAACAACCGGTGCCGTAGGTGCTCTTGATCATGCCGGGCTTGAAACAGGCCTGGCCGATCAGGGCTGCCTGCTGGTCGCCGGCCATACCGCCGACCGGCACGGCAGCGCCGAGCAGCATGGGGGCAGTGGTGCCGAAATCGGCACAGTTGTCCTTGACCTCCGGCAACAGGCTGGCCGGAATATCCAGCAGGCTCAGCAATTCGTCATCCCAGTCCTGGGTACGGATGTTGTACAGGAGCGTGCGCGAGGCGTTGCTGGCATCGGTGGCGTGGCTTTTACCGTCGGTCAGCTTCCACAGCACCCAGGTATCGATGGTGCCAAACGCCAGTTCGCCCTTCTGCGCCCGCTCGCGGGCGCCCTTCACGTTGTCCAGCAGCCAGCGCAGCTTGGTGCCGGAGAAGTAGGGATCGAGCAGCAGGCCGGTCTTTTCACTGACCATCGATTCATGGCCCGCCTCTTTCAGTTCGCGGCAATAGGCGGCGGTTCGGCGATCCTGCCAGACAATGGCGTTATGCAGTGGCTTGCCGGTCCTGCGATCCCACAGCACCGTGGTTTCGCGCTGGTTGGTAATGCCGCAGGAGGCAATTTCGGCCGCGGAGACACCCGCCTTCTGGATCGCATCACGGCAGACCGTAAGTACGCCCTGCCAGATTTCCTCGGCATCATGCTCGACCCAGCCGTCCTGTGGATAATGCTGGGCGAATTCCTTCTGGCCGACGCCCAGAATCTTGCCGGACTTGTCGAACACGATGGCGCGCGAGCTGGTGGTGCCCTGGTCAATGGCAAGCAGGTAGCGGCTCATTGGCCTTTCTCCTCCCGAAGATAAACAATAGTGCTTCTGATCCGAAAAGCATGACCATGACGGCGTCACCGGTCAACAACGGGAAAGCATTGTGCAGGAATCCCCACTTGAACATGAAAGTAACGACCGCATAATTCTGCGCGGTCATATCTGGAAGCCGGACGCAGGCGTTGAACCCCGCGGCGTCGTGCATATCGTGCACGGCATGGCCGAGCACGGCGGACGCTACCGTCGCCTGGCAGAAACTCTGACGGCTGCAGGCTATATCGTTTATGCGCCCGATACCCGCGGCCATGGACTGACAGCAGGCGGCCCGGAGAGGCTGGGCCATCTGGCCGACATGGACGGCTGGGCGCTGGTGGTCAGCGATGTGCTGGAAATCAATCACCTGATCCATCGTCAGCATCCCGGGCAACCCATTGCCCTGCTGGGCCACAGCATGGGCTCTTTCATCAGTCAGCACTACATCACCCTGTACGGACAGACGCTGAACGCCGTTGCGCTTTCGGCGACTGACTTCAGTTCCGGACAACTACGCAGGGTAGCCAGACTGCTGGCCCATTGGGAGGTCCGGCGGCATGGCGTACATCATCGAAGCAAGCTGATGAACCGTCTCTCTTTTGGCAGCTTCAACAAACCCTTCAAACCCTGCCGCACGGATTTTGACTGGCTCTCACGCGATGAGGCAGAGGTAGATAAATACATCGCCGACCCGTTGTGCGGCTTCCTTTGCAGCGCACAGGCCTGGGAAGATCTTTTTACCGGCCTGGAACGCATTCACAGCCAGCACACGCGTAATCGCATCCCGAAAGACCTACCCGTCTATCTGTTTTCCGGAGACAAGGATCCCGTCGGAAAATTCGGACGTGGCCCCGAACGCCTGCACGCCGCCTACCGCAAGGCTGGTATTCAGGACGTCTCGCTCAAGCTGTACAACTGCGTACGCCATGAACCCTTCAATGAAACCAACCGGGACGAAATCACTGCCGACTTAACAGACTGGCTGAACTCCCGTATGTGAACACGCATGAAAATGGGCAAAATCGCGGTCTAAGGTTCTGTTAACAAATGATCCGGACAATGTGTCCATAGAACCAAGCCTGGTGACCATGATGTTTGCAAGAATTCTGATGACGAGTTTGCTGGCCCTGCTTGCGCTGTCGGCCCAGGCGGCGCCCAAGGCTGATCTCTGGGAACGCTGGGCTACGCATGATGCGGACTCCGTTGCCAGCATCGACCACGGTTCCTGGGACAGCTTTCTCAAGGAGTACGTTGTAGAGGACGGCTCACTTAACCGCCTGCGTTACAGTCATGTCAGCACTACCGACCGCAAGGCACTGGAGGATTACATCCAGCGCCTGGCGGCGACGCCCGTCAGCCGCTACAACCGTAACCAACAACTTGCGTACTGGATCAACCTGTACAACGCGACCACCGTCAAACTGATTCTCGACAATTATCCAGTCCAAAGCATCCGCGATATCAAATCCGGCCTGTTCAGCTTCGGACCCTGGGATATCAAGTTGCTCGACATCGAGGGCCAGAAGGTTTCCCTGAATGACATTGAACACCGCATCCTGCGGCCAATATGGCAAACGCCATTGATTCACTATGCCGTGAACTGTGCTTCAGTCGGCTGCCCGAACCTGCCGCGCGACGCCTATACCGCGGCCAACACACTGGAACTGGCAGCCCGCAACGCCCGCGCTTATGTAAACAGTCCGCGCGGTGTCCGTATCCAGGACGGGCAACTGGTCGTTTCGAGTATCTATTCCTGGTTTGAAAGCGACTTCGGCGGCAGTGAGGAAGCTGTCATCGAACACCTGCTCAACCACGCAAACCTTGAGCTCAGGGATCAGCTTGCAGCATTCAGCACCATCGATAAGGACAGCTACGACTGGTCCTTGAACGAAGCGGAATAATTCTTCTTCCATATCTTCAGGACTTTCTGTCGGCGCCGGCCAAGTTCATCGCCTACCGCAGAGCCTTCGAAGCCATCGGCCACCACCTCTGACGCCGCCACGGATGACGCAACGGCAAAGGCCTCGCGCAAATATGGTCCCTGCGGATAGGGCCTGTCCTCCAGGCCGGTACGCCCACGCGCATCGCACTCACAGGCCTGCAGGAACTGCTCAAAGCGCTCCGGTTTGCGCCAGGCATCGGTACGATTGAACAATTTGATGAGGGTGTCCGGCTTGAGCTCCAGCGCACGATGCACATGCAGGTGCAACTCGGTGACCAGCAGCGCCATGTCGCGGCAATCATTGGGCACACGCAAGCGCTCACAGAATGTCCGCACCAGTGGTAAACCGGCTTTCTCGTGCCCGCGGTGCCCCGGCAAGACGAAACGTGGCGTCAATGCCTTGCCAAAGTCATGACACAAACTGGCCACCCGCACCGGCAGCTCCGCGTCCATCCCTGCGGCCTGCTGCAACACCATCAGGGTATGCACGCCGCTGTCGATTTCGGGATGATATTTTCTTGTTTGCGGTACGCCGAATAACGCATCCACCTCGGGGAACAGCACAGCCAGGGCACCGCAGTCCCGTAAAAGCTCGAAGTAAGCTTCGGGCGCGGCCGACATCAGGGCGCGCCGGGTTTCCCGCCATATACGCTCGGGCGCCAGCGTCTGCAGTTCACCGGCGGCCGCCATATCCCGCATCAGCGCCAGGGTTTCCTCCGCCACACGGAAACCCAGCGGCTGGAAGCGTGCGTAGAAACGCGCCACGCGCAGTACCCGCAGGGGGTCTTCGCCAAAGGCATCTGAAACATGGCGCAACACGCGCTGCTCCAGATCGGCACGGCCGCCGTAGGGATCAATCAGTTCACCGCTGTCCGGATCCTCGGCCATGGCGTTGACGGTCAGATCACGGCGCTGCAGATCCTCCTCCAGCGTGACCTCGGTGCCGGTATGGAATACAAACCCGTGATAACCCTGGCCGGCCTTGCGCTCGGTGCGCGCCAGGGCATATTCCTCACCACTCTGGGGATGCAGGAACACCGGAAAATCCTTGCCCACCGGTTTATAGCCCTGCGCCAGCATGGAGTCGGGCGTAGCGCCGACCACGACCCAGTCCCTTTCACCGACAGGCAGGTCAAGCAAGTGATCGCGGATGGCGCCGCCAACTAGATAGGTCTTCACAGAAATGGCCGGTGAATGGAGTCAGGGGCTCAGTTTAAGGCCTGCAAGGCGGTTAACCCATACCCTACAACCCTACTGCTGCTCAGCGGACTAACCACTGTCTTGCGCATTTGCCTTCAGATAGGTGGGCACAACGGCAGCCATCCGCTGCGGCTGCATGTCGAAAACCTCGAACCCCAGACAGTTACGGCCATCAGGCTGACAGATGCTGTCAATACGGGTGGACTGATAGTTGTCCCGCGAGAAGGGCTTGCCTGGAATGAATTCCATCAAACTCGCCTGCAGACGCGACAGACCATCAGACAAGCCCACAATGCGCCGCTGGATACCCAGCTGGTCGCGCGTAAACTCGACCACCTGCCGCAGGGTGTAGACATCCGGCCCGCAAAGCTCCAGACGCTTGTTGAAAACCCGGGGATTGCCCACAGCGCGAGCTATAGCCTCGGCCACGTCCTCGACATAGACCGGTGCATATCGTGATTCGGGACAGGCCAGCGGGAAAAATCCGGGCACGCGCCTGAGCAAGACGGCAAAGCGGTTGATAAAGCTGTCGTCCGGACCAAAAATCACCGACGGCTGAAAGATGGTCCAGGGCACCACATTGCCCAGCTCCACCATGATGGCGTTATTACCCGCTCCCTTGGAGCGCAGATAAAAACTCGGCGCCATCCCCGCCTGGGCGCCGACTGCACTCATGTGCAGGACATGCTTCACACCCTGCGCGCGACAGATGCGCGCCATCTGTCGCGGCAGCTCTTCATGCACCTGCTGGAACTGGCGGCCGTTGTGACCGCGCTCGTTAAGAATACCCGTCAGGTTGATCACGACGTCGGCATGCTCAAGCACCTTCGCCAGTTCTTCCAGGTCATGGGGATTGGCCTGCACGACCGTCTCGTCAGGCAATAGTGGCAGACGGGCACCGCCGCGCATATCGCGCGTCACCACCCGGATGTCATGACCGTCTCTGAGCAGCCGCGGTATCAGATGCCGACCCACGAAACCACGCCCGCCCAGAATACAAATGCGTTGTGCCTCCATCAACGCCCGCTCCGCTAGAGCCTGAGAACAAGATACGCCAGCCAGCGCTCAGGTCAAGTTGGAACGAACTCAACTGACTGAATTCTTTTCATTTTTTCAAACCCTCTACTGTGTCGTAACGGGCGACAGGCGATCGGCCAGGCGGGTCGGTTTCCCGGTCAACCGCCACTCGTAAGTGGCCGTGAATTCCAGCACATGACGCAGATAGTTGTGGGTCGCCCCGAAAGGCACGGTTTCAATCCAGATATCCGCGGGCAGATTACGGGCGGGTTTCCATTTATCGACATTACGCGGGCCCGCGTTATAGGCCGCTGTGGCCATGGCGATGTGGCCATTGAAACGCTTGAGCATATCGGCCAGGTAACGGGCCCCGAGCCGTATGTTGTACTCCGGTTCATAGAGCATGGCGCTGCCAAGCCAGCGCATGCCTTCGCTGCTGGCTACCTGACGCCCGGTGGCCGGCATGAGCTGCATCAGACCCAGCGCGCCCACCGGGGACCGGGCATCGCGTACAAAGGTGCTTTCCGAACGCGTAATGGCGTAGACCCAGTGGGGATCAATGCCCTGACGCCGGGCTTCCTGCTGCACGACGCTGCGATACGGCGCCGGGAAACGGCGACCCAGATCATCCCAGTAACCCGCCTGCCCGTAACTGACGATGGCCCGCGACCACCAACCCCAATCATCTGCCAGCACACCGGCCTGTAACTTTTCCGCATCGTTGAGCGAGGCCAGCAGTACCGACCATTCCGCGCGCGCCTTGTCACTGAGACCCGCCTTCCACAACTCGTGAGCACGCCGTACCTCGGCCCGCGCCTGCAGGCGCTGCTGTAGCTCCTTGTCGGCGGCCACCGGCCGGTCAACAATGGCATAAGCTGCGCCGATACGGTCGGCCGCCATGAAGCCATAGAAATCACGCAAGCCGCTGACCCCAGACAGAATCTCACGCGCCTCTGCGGTCTTGCCCAGCGCGTGGAGGGCGCGTCCGCGCCAATACTGCCAGCGCGGTTGCATGCGCATGGCTTCGTCCAGCGCATCGATCCAACCCTGCACATCCTGCCAGGCCTCGGCATAGATGGCGCTGCGAATACGCCATTCGCTCTCAATCTCCCGTAACGGCACGCTGCCACTGCGCCGGTACCATTGCAGCGCCTCAGGCTCCCGGTTGAGGATGTATCGGAAACCTATGTATGCGGCCAGTTGCGCCCTGAGCACATCGCCGGCAGCACTGCGCTGCATGGCCTTGTCGTAGAGCAACGCTGCGCGGTTTCTGTCCAGCTGCGTCAGACGCCGGAACACGTCAGCCAGCATGTCAGCATCCATTCTGCTGTCGCCCGATGCGGCGAGACGGCTGATCGCATCGCGGGGATTGCCATAGGCCCATAGCCAGTGCTCGCTACGAGCCTTGGCCGCGCCCTGTTGCTTGCCCGCCAGATAACGCACCAGACTCGTCTCACCATTTTCCATGGCCAGACGTGCGCGGCCATCGATCAACGCCTGCGTCAGATGGCCACTGGAGCTTAGCCAGGCAAATACGGGATTACAGCTCTTGTCCCGTGACTTGCCGGCCAGCCACATGCTTTCAGCCGCCCGCAGAGCGTCTTCGTGCTTGAGCCGGATTTTGGCGGTCGCGGCCAGACACTCCATCTCCTCGCCGGCCGAAGCTGGATAGTAGGCAAGAAAGACCTGCCACTGCCCCTGATCCGCCAGCCGCCGTAGCCAGGCAATACGCAGACTGCCGGCAAACGCCGCGTCGCGGTGCTCGTCCAGAAACTGCATGATGCGCTGATTGGTGTAATCCCCCGGACTACGGCGCAAGGCGCGGCGCAATTCCGCGGCCTGGAGATACGGGTACAGCACATAGCCACGCAGCGCGGCAAAATCCTCGGCTTCGGCGTCACCGGCCTCGACTTTGCCCAAGGCCTCGACGAAGAGCCGCCGCTGGGCATCATCGGCATGTGCCACCGGCAGACAACAGAGGACAAATACGGCAAGCAGGAATGTCGAACGCAAAGACATGGTGTTTGTGATTCAGGTGAAACGGGGTCGGGGGAATCGGTACGCCCTAGTGTACTGGAGTAGAATGCCCCGCGTACCGCCCGTATGGAACCCACCACCCGCAACAGGAGTAAGCATGCTCGAAAGCTTGTTGATTTATCTCACCGTGGGTGCGGTGGCGGGACTCATAGCGGGGCTGTTCGGCGTGGGTGGCGGCATGATTATTGTGCCGGCACTGGCTTTCCTCCTGCCGACGCAGAATGTGGCCCCGGAAATCGTCATGCAAGTCGCCATTGGCACATCCCTGGCCATCATTTCCGCCACCTCGATCTCCTCCATGCTGGCGCATCACCGGCGTGACGGCGTGCTCTGGGACACCTTCCGCTTCCTCGCGCCGGGACTGGTCGCCGGGGCGCTTGTCGGCGCCGTGATTGCCGACTATATCTCCAGCCTGGCGTTACGCCGCCTGGTAGGCATTTCCGCACTGCTGGTGGCAGTCAAGATGTGGCTGGATCTCAAACCCAAGGCCCATACCCCTCTGCCCGGCCCGCTGGGACTGAGCATAGCCGGTGGCTTGATCGGCAGCGCCTCCTCCCTGATCGGCATTGGCGGTGGCTCGTTAACGGTTCCGTTTCTCAACTGGTGTTCGGTAGCCATGCGCCAGGCTGTGGGCACTGCCGCCGCCTGCGGGGTACCCATTGCCTGGGCAGGCATGATCGGTTTCATTGTGACCGGCTGGAACGAACCCGGACGCCCGGACTGGTCGCTGGGGTATGTGTCGCTGACCGGCTTCCTGGGTATTGCCGTGGCAAGCGTTGCCGCCGCACCACTGGGTGCGCATTTTGCGCACAGCCTGCCGCCACATATCCTCAAGCGTGCCTTTGCCGCGCTGCTGCTGGTGATCGGTCTGGAAATGACCTTCGGCTGAGGCCCTAGCCCGTCCGGAGTAAACAGCCGGGACGCCGCGTCCGGTATAATGCGCGCCTTCAAACGTTTGCATTTCTTCAATCGACAAGGCCCGCATTATGAAAGGACTGGTCAATCCCCATGGCGGCGGCGAACTCAAGCCGCTCCTGCTCAAAGGCGACGAACTGCGCGCTGAACGTGAACGCGCCGGTAGCCTGAAACGCATCAATATTTCCTCCCGCGAGGTCGGCGACCTCATCATGCTGGGTATTGGTGGTTTCACCCCACTGACCGGTTTCATGACCAAGGCCGACTGGCAGGGTGTATGCGACAACATGCAGACTGCCGACGGCCTGTTCTGGCCTATTCCCATCACGCTGTCCACCGACGCGGACACCGCCGACGGCCTGACAGAAGGCGAAGATATTGCGCTGTTTGACACCGAGCGCAATGAAATCATGGCCACGATGACCCTGACGGAAAAGTACGGCATCGACAGTGGCCACGAATGCCAGACCGTTTTCACCACCAC
The DNA here is from genome assembly GCA_913055805.1 of uncultured Salinisphaerales bacterium. Taxonomy (GTDB): domain Bacteria; phylum Pseudomonadota; class Gammaproteobacteria; order Nevskiales; family CAJXLF01; genus CAJXLF01. The sequence goes on along the minus strand of CAJXLF010000001.1, from coordinate 93,660 downwards.
GGACGAGGAACACCCCGGCGTGAAGATGGTGATGGCCCAGGGCGAGGTCAATCTGGCCGGCCCGGTCAAGGTGCTGTCGCAGGGCCATTTTCCGGAACAGTATCCGGGTCAATTCCTGACTCCGGCGGAAACCCGCCAGCAGTTCGAGGAGCGCGGCTGGAACACGGTGGCTGCTTTTCAGACCCGCAACCCCATGCACCGCTCGCACGAATATCTGGCCAAGATCGCCGTCGAAATCTGTGATGGTGTGCTGGTGCATTCGCTGCTGGGCAAGCTCAAGCCGGGCGACATTCCTGCCGATGTACGCTCCCGCGCCATTGCCACCCTGATCGACAAGTACTTTGTTGAAGGCACCGTGATTCAGGCCGGCTATCCGCTGGACATGCGCTATGCTGGACCACGCGAAGCCCTGCTGCATGCGGTGTTTCGCCAGAACTATGGCTGCTCGCATCTCATTGTGGGCCGCGACCATGCCGGCGTTGGTGATTATTACGGACCTTTCGACGCCCAGCACATCTTTGACGAGATCCCCGAAGACGCACTGGAAACCAAGCCGCTGAAAATCGACTGGACCTTCTGGTGCGAGGCCTGCGGCAGCATGGCTTCCATGAAAACCTGCCCGCACGACGCAGAACAGCGGCTACTGCTTTCCGGCTCCAAGCTGCGCAAACTGCTGTCAGAAGGTGACGAAGTTCCGGCCAACTTTTCACGCCCGGAAGTGCTGGCAATACTGCGCGAGCATTACGAAAGCCTGGCCGAACATGAAAAGGTCAAGGTGGAACTCAAGGGCCATTCCGCCCGCTAGCTTTCATCCAGGCACAAAAAAGCCGGCTATAAGCCGGCTTTTTTGTATGCGCCTTTTATCTACAGCACGCAATTTTTTGCATATTCGGTCGCCTCGTTGGCCGTCCATTCGCCCTTGGGTTTTTCTTTCATATTGGCACACCATTTTTCGCTGCCGACCTCGGGCGAACAGGCGCCCAGGCCCAGCACGATCAACAGGGCATAAAACACAATAACTGCACGTTTCATTGGCATTCCTTTGTCATACCGGGGGAACTGTAACCATAACACCCTCAGCCTTCACCCGTGTGTTCCCGCTTCTCTTTCAGCTTCATCAGCGGCTCGATCAGGTCCAGCGGCAGCGGGAAGACGATGGTGGAATTCTTGTCTGCAGCGATATCAATAAGCGTCTGCATATAACGCAACTGAATGGCCTGTGGTTGTTGCGACAGTTCCTCGGCCGCCTCACGCAACCTGACCGAAGCCTGTTTTTCACCCTCGGCATGAATCACCTTGGCACGCCGCGAACGCTCTGCCTCGGCCTGCCGGGCAATGGCGCGGATCATGCTCTCGTCCAGATCAACATGCTTGATCTCGACATTGTTTACCTTCACGCCCCAGGCGTCGGTCTGTTTGTCCAGAATGGACTGTACATCCAGGTTGAGCTTGTCACGCTCGGCCAGCATGTCATCCAGCTCATGCTGGCCCAGCACCGAGCGCAACGTGGTCTGCGCCAACTGGCTGACGGCATCATAGAAACGCTCCACCTGGATAATCGCCTTGTCCGGCTCGACAACGCGAAAATACACCACCGCATTCACCTTGACCGACACATTGTCACGCGAAATGACGTCCTGCGTCGGCACATCCATCACGATGACACGCAGATCCACCCGGATAATGCGCTGGATCACGGGGATGAGAATAATCAGGCCAGGTCCTTTCACACCGGTATAGCGGCCCAGGGTAAAAACCACGCCGCGTTCATACTCGGGAAGAATCTTGATCGCCGCAAAAAGAAAGGCAACGACCAGAGCGATAAGCAAACCCCAGAAACTGAGCATCATGCTGTTCCTCCTTGCTGTAACCCTGAAACGGGCGACACATTCACCTTCAAACCTTCACGTGCAATAACCTGCAGATGCTGACCCTTGCCAACCGCCTCCGGGCTGTAGGCATGCCAGATTTCCCCCATCAGCCAGACGCTGCCTTCGTAGCCGTCGCCCGCGGGCCGGAAATCGTCCACGGCTTCCGCCGCCGCGCCGATCACTGCCTCACTGCCGGTCACCACAACACGTTTACGGGCGCGCATCAGCAGAAAAACTGTCGTTCCAATAGCCAGGGCACCGGCCGTTGCCGTCGCCGCTATGAGTGCAATCGGCACCTGGTAACCGGGCACGCCGGTGTCCATGAGCATGATGGAGCCAAACACAAATGCTGCCAGACCGCCGAAGCCCAGCACACCAAAACTGGGCACGAAAGCCTCCGCTATCATCAGCACCAAACCCAGCACGATAAGCGCCAGGCCGGCATAGTTGACCGGCAGGACCTGGAAAGCGAACAGCGCCAGCAGCAGGCAGATGGCGCCCACCACTCCGGGCACGATGGCGCCGGGGTTATAGCCTTCCAGAATAAGACCGTAGATACCGATCATCATCAGGATATAGGCCACCGTCGGATTGGTGATGATGGCCAGCAGTTCGGTGCGCCAATCGGGCTCGATGATTTCCACAGAGCGCCCGGCAGTCTGCAGCTTGCGGATTTCATGGGCCAGCTGCACCTCGCGGCCGTCAATGCTGTTCAGCAGTGTCGGCATATCTTCAGCCAGCAGGTCGATCACGTTCATCTGCAACGCCTTCTCCGCACTCAGGCTGGCACCGCTGCGCACCGCTTCTTCCGCCCACTCGGCATTACGGCCGCGTTTCTCCGCCAGGCTGCGGATGTAGGCCACAGCATCGTTGACCATCTTGCGCTGGGCGGCATCGCCCTCGGGTAATTTCGGCGCTTTTTCCTTTTCCGGCTCCTGATCGGGATTGGGTGCGGTCGGTGGAGTAGGCGCACCCACCGGAATGGGTGTGGCAGCGCCCAGATTGGTAGCCGGCGCCATGACCGCTATATGCGTGGCGTAAAGGATATAGGTGCCGGCGCTGGCGGCACGCGCGCCACCCGGAGCAACATAACCCACCACCGGCACCGTGGCATTGAGAATTGCCTTGACGATGTCGCGCATGGCGGTGTCCAGCCCCCCCGGCGTATCCATGCGTAATACCAGTACCGCTGCGTTCTCGTTCTGCGCACGGTGAATGGCCTTGACCACATGGTCGCTCACGGCCGGCCCGATGGGCCCGGCAATATCCACTACCAGGCCATGGCCGGAAGCAGCAGGCACAGGAGAATCCTCGCCTTTTTCAGCCCCCGTCAATAAAAGCAGGGCCGGCAGACAAAGCAGCCAATACCGCAGTCGCTTACTCATGCCTCCAAGCATAGCAGGCTGCAGCCGCCGGAAAAGATGCGGTGGAACAAGCGCCTGTGAAACAGGTCCATAAGTACCGTCCTTCACCATATGTCGGGAGAATGCGATGGCTACCAGAATGACAGCCTTATTGATGCTGGCCCTGCTCAGTGCGCCTGCCGCAGCCCTGGAGTGGGACGATATTGAGGACGCCGCCGAATCAGTCGGTTCCAAAATCGAGGAGGGCTGGGAATCAGTGGAAGACGCGGTTATTCCGGAAACCGAGGAAGAACGCCGCGAAGAGGCTGAGGAACGGGCCGAGGATGCCGCCGAAGAAGCTGCCGAGGAAGCCGCGAAACGGCGTTAAACCCTACTTTTCCGCGGATGGCAACAGACTCTTGGTGACCCGCGCGCTGGCAATAATCTCACCGGCGGAAAGTGCTTGCGCATCCAGAAAGGCAATACGTCCGCCTTTCCTGACGACCTGACCGCGAAATTCAACTTCGGCTCCCAATGGAGCAGCGCGGATTACCGACACATGGATATCATGGGTAACCGCCCCGGCCCCGGCCTCTATACAGGTCAGCAACGCTGCATAGGCCACCACATCACACAGCGCATAAGCCACACCGCCATGCAGAACGCCAGCGGGATTGGCCGTGTTTTCATTCACTGTGATTTTCAGACTGGCCTGCCCATCTGCAGCCTGTAGCCCATGCAGGCCCAGGAACCGGTGCAGGGGTATAGCAGTAATACCCGCCAGCAGATCATCAATGGACGGCATGTTTATTCTGGCGAATAAGCCGCGCGAATAGCCTCGATACGCTTGCGGTTGGCATTGAGGTCGGAATAACCCAGCCGCGAAGCCGAACGCACATGGATGACCTGGCCATCGCAGTAGAACTCCACGTCATCCACATAACGCATCAGGGGGGTCATGCATTCAAAGTAGAGGTAATCGGCCTTTTCCTCGATCAACTCGGTGCGCGGCATGTTTTGCAGCAGCTGTTTCAGCGCTGCCATGGCCGCTTGCGGCGAACCGCTGAAACGCAGGGGTTCAATAACATGATTGCTGCGTTCGGTCTGACTACAGACCCAGTTGGGCTTGTGCGGACCATCACCCAGCCGGCCGTTCCTCACCCCCAGATTTCCGGGTCGCTTACCTTTGAAAAACATGCTGCGCTCCTTGCCAATGCCCGCCTAGCTTGCCCTGACTGCCGGTGCTTGCCAAGCACCGGCTATTCCTCCGCAGTCACCGGGTCGGCATTGACCAGCATACGCACACCAGGCATGGAACATTCCAGAATGGCCTGACGCAGGGCAGCCACTGCCTTGGGTCGCGGGAAACTGCGACGCCAGGCCAGCGCAATGCGGCGTGCCGGCACCGGCTCCCTGAAAGGGCGTGTGACCAGATAATCGTTGGAGCCTTTCGTATCCACAGCGCTCAAAGGCATGACTGTAATGCCAAGGCCGCTCACCACCATATGGCGAATCGTCTCCAGGCTCGAACCTGCGAGCGTACCCTGCCCTTCAAGTTCCATCTCATGGCAATCGGGACAGGCTTCCAGCACTTGGTCACGGAAACAGTTCCCCGGCCCCAGCAGCAATACGTTTTCCGAATGCAGGGCATCCGGATCGATGGCATCCTGCGCCGCCCAGGCATGCGCACGGGGCATGGCTACAACGAACGGCTCATCGTAAATTGGCCAGGTATTGATGCCGGCGCCACCGAAAGGCAGTGCAATGATTATAACGTCGAGTTCGTTCTGTTTAAGACGTCTGGACAGCACATCTGTGTAGTTTTCCTCGATCACCAGCGGCATGCCAGGCACCGCCTGGTGCAATGCAGGCACCAGATTCGGCAACAGATAAGGCCCCACGGTGTAGATGGCACCGACGCGCAACGAACCCTTGAGCTCATCCTGGCCTTCCTGGGCAATGGACTTGATCTGCTCTGCCTCGGCCAATACACGCCGCGCCTGTTCGATGACCCGTTCGCCCACGGGTGTCGGCCGGGCTTCGCCACGATGCCGTTCAAACAGGGTCACGCCGAGCTGATCCTCGAGTTTCTTCAGCGCTACCGAGAGCGTGGGCTGACTGACGAAACTGCGTTCCGCCGCCCGACCAAAATGGCGTTCGGCATCCAGGGCCACCAGATAACGCAATTCAGTCAGTGTCATAGCCAGTCCCTCGGCCGCAGAAACTTTTCATACAAAGCCGCCTCTTCACTTCCGGATTCAGGCTGCCAGGCATAACGCCAGCGCACCTCCGGAGGCATGGACATCAGAATCGATTCGGTGCGCCCGCCGGACTGCAGTCCGAAAAGCGTGCCCCGGTCGTAGACCAGATTGAATTCCACGTAACGCCCGCGCCGATAGCACTGAAAATCACGTTGCCGCTCGCCATAGGCCATGTCCTTGCGCCGTTCCACAATAGGCACGTAGGCCGGCAGAAAATGGTCGCCGACACTGCGCATGAAGCTGAAGCAACGGTCGAACCCGCCCTCGTTCAGGTCATCGAAAAACAACCCGCCAATGCCGCGCGGTTCGTCGCGATGCCTTATATAAAAGTATTCATCACAGCACTGCTTGTAATGCGCATAAGCCCCTTCACCCATGGGCTCGCAGGCTGCCCTGGCCTGCTCATGCCAATGGCGGCAATCTTCTTCAAAGCCGTAATAGGGTGTGAGATCAAAACCACCGCCGAACCACCACACCGCGGCCTCCCCGGCTTTCTCGGCGATAAAGAAACGCACATTGGCATGCGCGGTCGGGGCATAGGGATTGCGCGGATGCATGACCAGTGACACGCCCAGCGCCCTGAAGGCGCGGCCAGCCAGTTCCGGACGCGCGGCGGTGGCACTGGGTGGCAACGCCTTGCCCTCGACAGAGGAATAGTTCACGCCGCCCCGTTCGAAAACCGCCCCACCCTCCAGCACGCGACTGTCACCACCGCCCCCCAACCGGTCATCGGCGGGCCGCTGCCAACGATCCACAAGGAATTCCGCCGCACCGTCCAGGGCTTCCAGACGATGACAAATACGGTTCTGCAGATCCTGCAGGTAACTGGATACGGCTTCGATATCGGGAACTTCGCCCGTGGATGGGTTCGCAGCACTCATAGCTGCGAGTTTACTACGAACGAGGTCTTAATAGTTTGCCGCTATTACCTTCGCGGATCTCGCTGGGTTTGCCGGGCGTTTGCAGATTACCCGCAAGCAGATAATCCAGCCCCTGCGGGAAACGTCGCCTTACGCCGCAAGCGCTCAAGGCCGGCGTGCGCCCGCTGGGATTGGCACTGGTGGAAACCAGCACATCGCCAAACGCCGCCGCCAGCCCCGCCGCAACGGGATGTGCCGTGACACGTACCGCTACGGTATCCCGGCCGCCGGTGATCCAGGCAGGCAGATAACCTGCCGCCGGTAAGACCCAGGTCACCGGACCCGGCCAAGTCGGCAACACCCGCGCTTCCAGATAAGGCAGGTCGGCCTGAAGATAGGGCCGTAGCTGCTGAAACCGCTCTGCCACAAGAATCAGACCCTTGCCCGGATCACGGCCCTTGAGGCTTAAAAGCCGGTTGACGGCAAAGGGGTTGAGCGGGTCACAGGCCAGGCCCCAGACGCCTTCGGTGGGATGCGCAAGGATACCGCCACTGCGCAGGCAGCGCACTGCCTGGCGAAGCTGCCAGGGCGTCATGGCGCCAGCTTCAGCCTTTCAGCTTTTCCTGCAGCGCGGCGTCCTTGGCCTTGACCACCTCGGCCTGCTCGGCACGCTCGGCCTTCACGCGGGCATCCAGTTCAGCATCGGCCAGGGCCATGATCTGGGCGGCCAGGTAGGCGGCATTCTTGGCGCCCGCCTTGCCGATGGCCACCGATGCGACCGGCACGCCGCCTGGCATCTGCACCGTGGAGAGCAGCGCGTCCAGGCCGTCCAGGGCACCGTTCATGGGTACGCCGATAATCGGGCGTGTGGTCAGGGCTGCCAGCGTACCGGCCAGATGCGCGGCCAGACCTGCCGCAGCGATGAACACGGCACAACCACGCTGCTCGGCGTCTTTTACATAAGCATGGGTAACGTCCGGCGTACGATGTGCAGACATCACCCGCATTTCGAAGCGGATGCCGAAGTTTTTCAGTACTTCGGCAGTGGCTTCCATGGTCGGAAGATCGGAATCGGAGCCCATCAGGATGGCAACAAAAGGCTTGCTCATGGTGTTCACATTCAGTAGTTGAAAACAGGAAAGCGGGCTAGTTTACCGGGATATCGACAGCAAACAAACTCCGCGGAAAATACCTGGAAAGACTATTTGGCGGCAGCTTTTCTAGCGCCTTTTTTCGCCGTTGTTTTCTTGCTGGCGCCCCTGCGTCCGCGCCCCTTGCGCTCCGGTGCGGCTGCGATCAATTCCTCGCATTCAGCCAACGTCAGCGACTTGGGTTCCTTGTCCTTGGGAATCTTGGCGTTCTTCTTGCCGTTGGTAATGTACGGGCCATAGCGACCATTGAGCACCTGGATATCCGAGCCATCGAAAGTCTGGATAATGCGCTCGGCATCCGCCTTCTTCTTCTCGGCCACAATCTCCAGCGCCCGCTCGCGGCTTACTGTGTAGGGATCATCCGGCTCCTTGAGGGAAACGAACTTCTTGCCATAGCGGATATAGGGCCCGAAACGGCCGATATTGGCCTGCATTTCCTCGCCTTCCGGCGTTTCGCCCAGATCGCGCGGCAGATTGAACAGCTCCAGCGCCTCATCCAGGGTGATGCTGTTCATGCTCTGGCCCGGCCGCAAACCGGCGAACTTCGGCTTTTCCTCGTCGTCCTTGGTGCCGATCTGCACGAACGGCCCGTAACGCCCCAGACGCACAGTGACCGGCTTGCCGGACTTCGGGTCGGTTCCCAGTTCACGCGCCTGCGCCACTTCCTCGCGAGACAATTCAGCTTTCTCATCCAGGCGCTGTTTGAAGGGACCCCAGAATTCTTCCAGCACCGGCACCCACTGTTTTTCACCGCGCGAAATGGCGTCGAGTTCGTCTTCCAGGCGCGCCGTGAAATCGTAGTCCACGTACTGGGTGAAATGATCGGTCAGGAACTTGTTGACGATGCGGCCCACGTCGCTGGGGATGAAGCGCCGGCTGTCCAGTTCCACGTACTCGCGATTGAGCAGGGTGGAAATGATGCTGGCGTAGGTGGAAGGACGGCCGATACCGAATTCTTCCAGCGTTTTCACCAGCGAGGCCTCACTGTAGCGCGGTGGCGGCTCGGTGAAATGCTGGTCGGCGTGTACATCGACCAGTTCCAGCTGCTCTCCCTCCTCCACCGGCGGCAGGCGGCGATCATCGTCATCGTCGGAGACGTCGTCCTTGCCTTCCTGATAAACCGCGATGAAACCGGGAAACACCAGGGTCGAACCGGTGGCGCGGAAAGCATGCGCGTCGTTGCCCGGCGGATTCAGGGTCAGCGCCACCGTATCGAACACTGCCGACACCATCTGGCAGGCCACGGTACGCTTCCAGATCAGCTCGTAGAGGCGGAACTGGTCGGAGGTGAGATGGTTCTTCAGATTGTCCGGATGACGCCTTGCCGAAGTCGGGCGGATAGCTTCATGCGCTTCCTGGGCATTCTTGGATTTGGTCTTGTACATCCGCGGCGAGTCGGGAACCGCGTCCTTGCCGAAACGCTCGGCAATCACATCACGTAACTCGAAGACGGCGTCATTGGCCAACGTTACCGAGTCGGTACGCATATAAGTAATGAGACCGACGGTTTCGCCGCCGATATCCACGCCTTCGTACAAGGACTGCGCGGTGCGCATGGTGCGGTTGGTGGAGAACCCCAGCTTGCGCGAGGCCTCCTGTTGCAGAGTGGAAGTAATGAACGGTGCAGCCGGATTGCGCTTGCGCTGTTTTTTCTCGACCTTGCCGACCTGCAACTTGCCGTTGGCGGCGGACTTGAGCGCAGCCTCGACTTCACGGGCACGCGTTTCATCTGTAATCGTGAACTGCTCGACTTTTTCGCCGTCGAACTGCACAAGCTTGGCCGGAAACTGCAGGCCTTCCTTGCTGGCCTCGGCATCGACCGTCCAGTATTCCTGCGGGATGAATTTTTCTATCTCTTCTTCACGCTCGCAGATCAGGCGCAGAGCCGGACTCTGAACGCGGCCGGCCGAGAGACCGGGGCTGACCTTGCGCCACAGCAACGGCGAAAGATTGAAGCCCACCAGATGATCCAGCGCACGTCGCGCCTGCTGGGCATCCACCAGCTCATCTGAAATATCACGCGGGTGCTTGATGGCATCCTGGATGGCACCCTTGGTGATCTCGTAGAACACCACGCGGCGCGCGGACTTGTCCTTGAGCGCTTTCTTTTCCTGCAATATCTCGTAGAGATGCCAGGCAATGGCCTCGCCTTCGCGGTCCGGGTCAGTGGCCAGCAGCAGGGCATCGGCATCCTTGAGTGCCTTGATAATGGCCTTGACGTGCTTGTCGTTGCGCTCAATCACCTGATAGCGCATGGCAAAATGATTGGCCGGATCAACTGCGCCTTCCTTGGCCAGCAGATCACGTACATGACCATAGGATGCAAGGACCTCGTAATCCTGCCCCAGGTATTTCTTGATCGTCTTGGCCTTGGCCGGCGATTCGACGATGACGAGATTCTTGCTCATGACTGCTGCTAAATGGCCTTATCTTCAGTGAAGCATGTCAGCATCGTAGCTGTACATCATTTCTTCGAGTTCAACATAGGCCGCCCGGTCGCCCGACTGACTGAAGAGCACCATGAGGATGACCCATTTCAGCTGATCCAGATCGACTGCCTCCCCGTTAGCCAGCGCCAGCAGACGATCAATGACCTGTTCACGGCTGATCGGCGACAGGATACCGAGTTGTTCCAGATGCAACAAAAAGCCCTGGCAGCTGGCAGGTATGACCGCGGCCTCCTGCAGGGGAAAAACCCGGATGGCATCGGATATGGAGTCTTCCGAACTCATATCAGCCTCAGTCTGACTGAGCGAACTGAGCCAGGTGAAGGCCTGATCCACTTCCTGGGAAGGAAAACCGGCCTGTTCGAGTTCCAGTTTCAGATTGGCGTGCAGGGCGCCGTCGGCCAGCTCGCCTTCGCGGTAGTTCTCGAAAAGATAAAGCAGGACATCAAGAACGTTTTCCAAGGTGTAATCCTAAGCGTCTTCTATCGATTGCGTGTAAAAGCACCGCCGGGTGCGGTCGTAACGAATCCCTGGAGTTCTAATATCAGGAGCATGGAGGAAACGCTTTCAGCGGTCAAACCACTGCGGTCGACCAGGCTGTCCATGTGAACGGGCTCATAGCCCATGGCATCCAGCAGCTTTATATAGTCGTCATCCAGCGCAGATTCCGGGCCTGCCGGCCCGGTTTCACCGCGCGGTGCCGCGGCATTATCCATGATCGGCAGCTGCGGCGCGAGTTCTTCCAGCACATCTTCGGCCGATTCCACCAGTATGGCGCCATCACGAATGAGCCGATGACAACCCCTGGCCAGCGGATTGTGAATGGAGCCGGGAATCGCGAACACCTCCCGCCCCTGCTCCATAGCCATGCGGGCCGTGATCAGGGAACCGCTCTTGCGGGCCGCCTCCACGACCAGCACGCCGACGCTGAGCCCGCTGATAATGCGGTTACGACGCGGAAAGTTCTGCGGCATGGGTGGCATGCCCGGAGCAAATTCGGATACCAGCACGCCCTGCGCAGCGATGGCATGCGCCAGTTCGCGATTACTTGCAGGATAGACACGATCCAGGCCGGTGCCGCAAACCGCCACCGTCAGCCCGCCGGCGCGCAAGGCACCCTGATGCGCCGCAGCGTCTATGCCCATGGCCAGGCCGCTGGTGATCACCAGGCCATGCCGGCTCAGCGTCGCCGCAAAATCTCCGGCCATGTCCTCACCGCTTCTGGAAGGATTACGGCTGCCTACCAGCGCAAACTGCACCGTATTCAGAACATCCGGATCACCGAGACAGAACAACCCCAGCGGTGGACTGGCGATTTCCCGGAGTCTGTCGGGATAGGCAGTATCTTCCAGCGTAAGCAGGTGATGTCCGGCAGTTTCCAGCCAGCGCAAATCACCATCCACGCCTGTCCAGTCAGGCTCGGCCAGCCCATCGACAACCTTGTCATTGGCGCCCGCTTCGCGCCACAGACTTCTGCCTGCGGCAAGAACCGCTTCGGCAGAACCACAGCGCACCAGCAAATCGGCCGCCAGGCCAGGGCCCAGGCCGGGTACCCGCATCAACGCCAGCCAGTGGCGTTGCGATACGCCCTCGCTCAAGAATCAGCTGTCGCTGCGTTGAGGGTTTCGCGCTCTGGCGCCAACCCGGAAGCTGCGGAATGATTCCATGACCAGGGCATAACTGATGCGGTCATAGGTCTTGAAAATCATCAGACGCCCGGCTTTTTCCGGCGGAATTTCCACGCTGGGCGGTTGCGGCGGAATACCGCGTGCCTTGTTCGGGCCATAGGGGTAACTGCGATCGTTGCCTTCCGAATTGGGATAGGGATCCTTCACTCGCCGGCCTGCAGAATAGATATCCAGTACATGTCCGGATTCCAACCCTTCATTCGCACCCTTGTTGAGGGTAACGATCTGATAGCGGCCAATGGAAGTCACGCCTTCCTGCACAGCCATGATGGCGGCATCAATTTCTTCATCGGGTGCCCGGGGATAGAAATTGGTATCGCTGAATTCCTCTTCATGCGGCAACAGACGATCACCACGCAGAACTTCGCGCGTGGCTTCCAGCGGCTTCATCAGGGCCGGCTCTTCCAGACGCGCCACCTCAGCGCCACCGACCGGTGTGACCTCCTGACCGAGCTCTACCTGCTCGTCGGAGTCCGGATCGAAATACACCTGCCCCTCACGCACCAACTGGAAGCTCTCAATACCCTGACGGGCCACGCCCTTGGCGTAGAACTGCTCCCAGCGGCCACCCATGATGTGTTCGTCCTTGAACTCCACCACATACGGCGAGCGGTCAAGCTCCTCCTTGTCGATGATGCGCGGGCCGTTGAGGAAAGCCCGGATGGCGTCCAGCGGGATGGTGGGAATCGGCTCGCTGAGTGCTTCTTCACGCACCTTCGGGCTGAGCTTCACTACATCACTGGACTGCGGCGGCTCACGCGACAGCATCGGACGCCCATCCACCCAGATCAGGTAGAGGACATCACCCGGATAAATAAGGTGAGGATTGCCGACATCAGGATTGCTGTACCAGATTTCAGGCCAGAGAAACGGATCGCTCAGATAGTAACTGGCTATATCCCACAGCGTGTCCCCCGGCTGGACAACGTATCGGAGGGGGGCATCTTCATTGATTTCCGGTACCGGACCGGTTGCAGCCTGCGCCGTCGCTCCCAGCGTCACTGTCCAGAAGAACAGCGAAACAAGGAGAATACGAATGAAGCGGGTATAATTCGTCATTGGCCTGAGTCCTGTCTGCATGACCAGCCTGCAAAGCTGCATTTAGTGACTTGTTTATCAAGGGCTTGCAGGTAATGTAGCAGCATCTACAGACATTGATAAACATTCTTTATATCCCAGAGTAACTTCCGGGCAAAAGCTAATGGCGATACTCGACATCCTGCATCATCCTGACCCCCGACTGCGAGAAGTAGCGCAGCCGATCACCGAATTTGATGATGAATTACAGACTTTCATCGATGACATGTTCGAAACCATGTATGCCGCACCAGGGGTGGGCCTGGCAGCCACACAGGTCGGCGATACCCGCCGCGTTGCTGTCATGGATTGTTCCGAGGACAAAAACCAGCCCATGGTGATTATCAATCCCGAGATCCTGCAGGCGGATGAACCCCAGATTATGGAAGAGGGCTGCCTGTCTGTCCCCGGCATTTCAGACAAGGTCACGCGCAATAACCATGTGAAGCTGCGCGCCCTCGATCGCGACGGCAACAGCTACGAGTTGCAAGCCGAGGGCCTGCTGGCGCAGTGCATCCAGCATGAAATCGACCACCTGGACGGCAAGCTATATATCGACAAGCTGTCCACACTGAAACGCGACCGTATCCGCAAGAAACTGCAGAAAGAACAGCGCCTGGCCACCCGCTAACGCCACATCCGGTTCCTCACTCAATGCGCATCATTTTCGCCGGCACCCCCGACTTCGCGACCCCATGCCTGCAAGCGCTGCTGAAAAGCCGCCATGAGGTTGTAGCCGTTTACAGTCAGCCTGACCGGCCGGCCGGCCGCGGCCGCAAACTGACACCCAGCCCGGTAAAGAAACTGGCGGTGGAATATGGCCTGCCCGTGTTTCAGCCCATGAGCCTCAGGGATGAGAAGTCGCAGGCTGAGCTGGAGGCATTGCAGGCCGACCTGATGGTCGTGGTGGCCTATGGCCTGATCCTGCCTCAGGCCGTACTGGACACTCCCCGCCTGGGTTGCATCAATGTGCATGCCTCCCTGTTACCCCGTTGGCGCGGTGCGGCGCCCATCCAGCGCGCCATTGAAGCCGGCGATGCGGAAACCGGCGTCACCCTCATGCAAATGGATGCCGGCCTGGACACCGGCGATATCTTGCTGGAGAGCCGCTGCCCCATCAGCAGGGATGATACCGGCGGCAGCCTGCATGACCGGCTGAGCGCACTGGGGGCAGATCTGCTCACCGAAGGTGTGGAAGCTCTGGACACAGGACGGATTCAGGCACACCCGCAGTCTGTCGAAGGCGTGACCTACGCCGGCAAACTGAGCAAGGCCGAGGCTCGCGTAGACTGGAACGATAGCGCTGAAAAAATCGCACGACGGATACACGCATTCAATCCCTGGCCGGTGTGCCACAGCCATCTCGATGGCGAACAGATTCGCCTCTGGTATGCCCACTGCCTCCCGGGCAAACCCGGTGCGGCGCCCGGCACGGTCATTGCCGCTGATGATCAAGGCATAGATATCGCCTGTGGCGAGGGCCTGCTGCGGATTCTGCAGCTGCAATGGCCCGGCGGTCGCCCGCTGAATGCCGGGCAGGCCTGCCACGGCCATGACCTGATTGGCCGCCGTTTTGAGTAAACCACCCCCGCTGAACAGCCGCGCACGCGCGGCACGTGCGCTGGCTGCGGTCATGGCCGGACAGAGTCTGGAGCAGGCGTTGCCCAAAGCCCTGGCCGGCAGCAAGCCGCAGGATCAGGGCTTTATCCGCGCGCTGTGTTATGGCGTGCTGCGTGAGCAGCGGCTGTTAACACATTTGTCCAATCAACTGCTGTCGCGCCCCTTGAAGAGCAAGGGCAATCGTGGCCAGGCCGAATTGCTGCAACTGATCCTGACCGGGCTGTTCCAGCTGCGCAGCATGCGTGTGCCGCCGCATGCTGCGGTGGCGGAAACCGTGGCCGCCTGCAACAGCCTAGGGCAGGCCCGCGCACGCGGCCTGGTTAATGCGGTTCTGCGCCGCTATCAGCGCGAAGCGGACCAACTGACCGCTGCATTACCTGACAACCCGGCGATAACGCAGTCCCACCCGGATTGGATGGTCGAACTGATCAAACAGGACTGGCCCCGGGACTGGCCCCGGATACTGGCAGCCAACCAAGAGCCCGGCCCGATGATCCTGCGGACAAACAAACGCCGAATTCCAGCCGGGGACTATCTGCAACAGCTTTCGGCGGCAGGTATCAAGGCCACCGTCCTGCCCGATGCGCCGCAGGCTATACAACTGGAAGAAGCGGTGGACGTGCATAACCTCCCCGGCTTTGATGAAGGACTGGTCTCGGTGCAGGACGTGGCTGCCCAACTGGCTGCACCCTTGCTGCTGCACAATGCAGGCGAGACCAGCGGCCTGAGGTTGCTGGATGCCTGCGCGGCACCCGGCGGCAAAACCGCACATCTGCTGGAACTGCAACCGCAGCTGCAGCTGACTGCCCTGGACAAGGATGCCGAGCGTCTGCAACGCGTTGCCGATAACCTGCAACGCTTGGGTCTGAACCATGATCAGGTCAAACTGCAGGCCGCGGACGCCGGCGATCCGGACGATTGGTGGGACGGCATGGCCTATGACCGCATCCTGCTGGACGCCCCCTGTTCCGGCAGCGGCGTGATTCGCCGGCATCCGGATATCAAATGGCTGCGCAGGCCCGCCGACATTCCGCAACTGGCTGGACAACAAAGCCGGCTATTTCGGGCCCTGTGGCCATTGCTAAACCCGGGTGGTCTGTTGCTTTACGCCACCTGCTCCATCTTCAAGACAGAGGGCGAGGCAGTAGTGGATGCCTTCCTCGAATCGACACCGGATGCGCAGGCTGACGCGATCGACCAGCCGTCGGAAATCAGCTGGGGGGTTACCAGCGGCGCCGGGCGCGCTATCCTGCCGGGCGCAATGGACGGCTTTTTCTACGCCCGTCTGCGCAAGGCTGTCTGAATATGCCGACAGATGGTCAGGGGGTTGGAGTAAGGTCAGGAATGGATGAAACTATGGGGATGGACGGAAATCCATGAAAATCATCATCCTCGGAGCCGGGCAGGTCGGCGCCACCTTGGCAGAGAACCTGGCCAATGAGGCGAACGATGTCACCGTCGTCGATACCGATGCCAGCCTGCTGGGCGATCTGCAGGATCACCTCGACATTCGCACCGTGCGCGGCTACGCCGCCTATCCGGATGTATTGCGTCGCGCTGGCGCTGATGATGCCGACATGATCATCGCGGTGACCGAATCCGACGAAATCAACATGGTCGCCTGCCAGATCGCGTACACCCTGTTCCACACGCCGACAAAAATCGCGCGTATCCGCTCCAACGAATACCTGCTCGAAGACCGGCTGTTCAGCGCCGATGCCATGCCCATCGACATGTCGATCAGCCCCGAACAGCTGGTGACCGATTACATACGCCGCCTGATCCAGTACCCGGGCGCCCTGCAGGTAGTGGACTTCGCCGACGGTCGTGCACGTCTGGTAGGCGTAAAGGCCTATTACGGCGGGCCGCTGGTGGGCCAGGAACTGGCCACCATGCGCGAGCACATCCCGGGCGTGGACATGCGCGTGGCCGCCATCTACCGGCGCGGCAAACCCATCATTCCCGAGGGCGACACCATCGTCGAGGCCGAGGACGAGGTGTTCTTCGTCGCCGCCAAGCAGGACATCAAGAAAGTCATCAGCGAACTGCGCAAACTGGACCGGCCGGTCAAGCGCGTGGTGATGGCCGGCGGCGGCAACATCGGCCTGCGCCTGGCGCGTGCGCTGGAAGACTACTGCCAGGTGAAAATCATCGAGCACAGCCGCGAGCGCGCGCGCTATCTGTCGGAGCAGCTCAAGCACACCGTGGTGCTGGTGGGCGATGCCGCCAACGAGGCGCTGCTGACCGAAGAGAACATAGAAAGCGCGGACGTGTTCTGCGCCATCACCAACGACGACGAAGCCAACATCCTGTCAGCCATGCTGGCCAAGCGCCTGGGCGCGCGCAAGGTGATGTCGCTGATCAACCGCCTGGCCTATGTGGATCTGGTGGAAGGCAGCGCGATTGATATCGCCATTTCGCCGCAGCAATCCACGGTCAGCGCTTTGCTGGCCCATGTACGGCGTGGCGACGTGGTGCAGGTGCACAGCCTGCGGCGCGGCGCGGCCGAAGCCATCGAAGCCGTTGCGCATGGCGATGCCCGCAGTTCACGCGTGGTCGGTCGCAGGCTGGAAGAAATCCGCCTGCCGCCGGGCTGCACCATCGGCGCCATTGTGCGCGGTGAAGATGTGATCATTGCGCATCACGACATCGTGGTGGAAGCGGGTGATCATGTGATCCTGTTCATCGTGGACAAGCGCCGCACCCGTGATGTGGAGAAGCTGTTCCAGGTGGGTCTGACCTTTGTTTGATCGCAGGCCCTGACCCCTATGGCGCACTACGCTGTCGTGCAGCGCATCCTTGGCCTGTTGCTGATGATTTTCAGTCTCAGCATGGTGCCACCGTTGTTTGTCGCGCTGTATTACGCGGACGGCAGCCACATGGCGTTTGGCAGCGCCTTTCTGATCACACTCATCACGGGTTTCATTGTCTGGTCGCCGGTGCGGCGCATTTCCAGCGAGCTGAAATTACGTGATGGGTTCCTGGTGGTGGTGCTGTTCTGGATCGTACTGGGCAGCTTCGGCGCGATTCCGCTCTTTACGTCAAAAGCACTGGGGCTGAGCTTCACCGACGCCATCTTCGAGTCTATGTCCGGCCTCACCACGACCGGCGCTACCGTCATTACAGGACTGGATACCCTGCCGCGCGGCATTCTTTACTACCGCCAGCAGCTGCAGTGGCTGGGAGGCATGGGCATTATCGTGCTGGCCGTCGCCGTATTGCCCATGCTGGGCGTGGGCGGCATGCAGCTCTACCGCGCCGAGACGCCGGGCCCGATGAAGGACAGCAAACTCACACCGCGCATCACCGAAACCGCCAAGGCGCTGTGGTTCATCTATCTGGGCCTGACCGTGGCCTGCGGTCTGGCCTACTGGATGGCCGGCATGGAATTGTTCGACGCCATCGGCCATGCCTTCTCCACATTGGCGATTGGCGGCTTCTCTACCCATGACGCCAGCATTGGCTACTTCCATAACATCTGGGTGGAAGGCATTGCGGTGGTCTTCATGCTGCTGGCCGGCGCCAATTTCGCCCTGCATTACACCGCCTGGCGTACCGCCAGCCCCAGTGCCTATTGGCGTGATCCGGAATTCCGCACTTTCCTGATGCTGGGACTGATCTTTACCTTGCTGACCACCTTCATCCTGTTCCTGTCGAAAACCTATCAGGATCCGGGCATCGCCTTTATCCGCGCCGCTTTTCAGGTGATCTCCATCGGCACCACAACCGGTTTCACGACCGCGGACTATGCCGTCTGGCCCAGCTTCCTGCCCATGATGCTACTGCTGGGCAGCTTTGTGGGGGGATGCGCCACCTCCACCGCCGGCGGCATCAAGGTCATCCGCTTCCTGTTACTGGCCAAGCAGGGGTTACGCGAAATCAACCGGCTTATTCATCCCAGCGCCGAAATACCGGTGAAGATCGGCGACAAGGTGGTCGGGAATAATGTGGTGCAGGCCGTATGGGGCTTCTTTGCCGTTTACATGGCGCTGTTCGCGTTCATGTTCCTGCTGATGATGGCTACCGGCCTGGATGAGGTGACCGCCTTCTCTGCCGTGGCCGCCTGCCTCAACAACCTGGGCCCGGGCCTGGGTGATGTTGCACCCAACTTTCAGGCCGTCAACGACTTCGGCAAATGGGTGCTGGTGTTCGCCATGCTGCTGGGCCGCCTGGAAATCTTCACCTTGCTGGTGGTACTGACCCCCAGCTTCTGGCGCAAATAGGCAATCAGGCTCCGTCAACCGCGCCCACTACGCTTGCGCTCATGCTCCTTGAGAAAGCGCTTGCGCACACGGATGGCGGCCGGGGTGATTTCCACCAGTTCGTCATCGTTGATGAATTCCAGCGCCTGTTCCAGGGACAGCTTCACCGGCGGGGTCAACAGGATATTTTCATCCGAACCGGCTGCACGGATATTGGTGAGTTTTTTGGCGCGCAGCACATTCACAACCAGATCGTTATCGCGCGAATGAATGCCGACGACCTGGCCTTCATAGACCGACACGCCCGGCTCGACCAGCATGCGGCCACGTTCCTGCAGGTTGAACAATGCAAAAGCCAGCACCTTGCCGGTTTCATTGGCGATCATGACACCGTTGTGGCGATTGCCCACGGCGGTATCCATGGCAGGGCCAAAATGATCGAAGTTATGGGCCAGCAAACCCGTGCCCGAGGTTGTGGAAAGAAATTCTGTCTGGAAACCGATCAGACCCCGTGAGGGAATCATGTACTCCAGACGTACCCGGCCCTTGCCGTCGGGCGTCATATTCTGCATGCGTCCACCACGCTCGGACAGCGCCTGAATGACACTGCCCTGATATTCCTCTTCGACATCCGCCGTCAGGGTTTCGAACGGCTCATGCAGAACACCGTCGATTTCCTTGGTAATCACTTCGGGCCGCGACACGGCCAGCTCGTAGCCCTCGCGGCGCATGTTTTCCATCAACACCGACAGATGCAGCAGACCACGGCCTGACACCTTGAACTTATCCGGATCGCCGGTAGCGACAACGCGCAGGGCCACATTGGTTTTCAGCTCGCGCTGCAAACGGTCGCCAATCTGGCGACTGGTGATGAACTTGCCTTCCTTGCCGGCGAATGGCGACTTGTTGACCTCGAAGGTCATGGACATGGTTGGCTCATCGACCTCCAGCTGCGGCAGGGATTCCGGCGCCGATGGATCACACAGCGTTTCGGAAATACCCAGGTCCTCAATACCGGCTATGGCGATAATGTCGCCTGCCTGCGCCTCGGCGACTTCGGTACGCTCCAGACCGAGGAAACCCAGCACCTGCAGCACACGCGCCTGCCGCACGCTGCCATCACGGGCAACCACCTTGACCGGCGCATTGGTCCTGACCCGGCCGCGCTTGATGCGTCCGGTACCGATCACGCCCACATAACTGGAATAATCCAGCGAAGTCACCTGCATCTGGAAAGGACCGTCCGGATCGACATCCGGTGGCGACACCCTGTCGACGATGGTCTGGAACAGCGGCGTCATATCCCCTTCTCGCACGCCGCTGTCCAGGCCGGCGTAGCCGTTCAGGGCCGAGGCAAATACCACGGGAAAATCCAGCTGCTCGTCAGTGCCGCCCAGCTTGTCGAACAGATCGAACACCTGGTCCACCACCCAGTCGGGCCGCGCACCCGGTCGGTCGACCTTGTTCACCACCACGATGGGCTTCAGACCCAGGGCGAAGGCCTTCTGCGTCACAAAACGGGTTTGCGGCATGGGGCCGTCCACCGCATCGACCAGCAACAGCACGGAATCCACCATGGACAGCACACGCTCGACCTCACCACCGAAATCGGCATGGCCCGGCGTATCAACGATGTTGATACGGTATTCGGTGCCGCCGTTATTCCAGCGAATGGCAGTGTTCTTCGACAGAATCGTGATGCCGCGCTCACGTTCCTGGTCGTTGGAGTCCATCACACGCTCGCCCACCTGGCTACGCATATCCAGCGTGCCGGACTGGCGCAACAACTGATCGACAAGTGTGGTCTTGCCATGATCGACGTGCGCGATGATGGCGATGTTTCTGAGATTCTGGATCATACCCGGGCCGGGAAAGAGAAAAGAAAGGCGCGCATTGTACGCGGGTACCGGCTTTTTAGACAGGGGCGGTCATTAGCGAGCGTGAAGAAGTTGATCCACAGATTACACAGATGACACAGATTTTTTTGATATCGAGTATCGGCGCTGTTTTTCGCCCAAGTCAGCGTGTGAGGGTGAGGAGCGGCCAAATCCGCAGAGATTTCTCGATCTCATAACCGAGTCACTTCTCACTCGCCCCCCCTTTATATGTTTAGTGCTTTTTTGCTACCTGAAAGAGAGACGGATATTCCCGCTTGGCGGGAATATCACTGAATAATCTGTGTCATCTGTGTAATCTGTGGATACCCTCTTCCCTGCCACCGGGCCGCTACTTAGGTATCGGAATCCTGGCGAAGGCCGGCCGGCTCAGGCTGCCGAGATACAGGTAGCCGTTGGCCGCCTCCACACTGGTGATGGGCGAAAAGCCTTGCGGCCCGGCATCCTGCAGGTTGTGGACCACGTTACCCTCCAGGTCCAGACCCAGCACGATGGCATGGCGCGCGGGCTTGGGCTTGAGAACGTCGGGCATGCGCCACATCACCTTGCGCAGGAAGGGCTGGCCGGCTGTCTTGTCGAGCAACTCATTGCGCGGTGCGAATATCGCCAGCCAGAGGGTGTCCCGCCCATCAAAGGAAATACCGTCGGGGAAACCGGGCAACTCGTCGACAAAAACTTCCGCTGTACCGGCCCGTGGTCCACGTAACCAGAAGCGCATCACCCGGTAACTACCGGTTTCATTGACCAGCACATATTCCTCACCCGGCCCGACGGCGATGCCGTTGGCGAACTGCAAACCCTCCATCAGGGTTTCCGTCATGCCGGTCTGGGGCTCGTAACGGAGTAAACGCCCATGCCCGCCATGTTCCATGACGTCATCCAGGGCATGATGTGCGGGTCCGTATTTACTGGAGCCATCGGAAAAATAAATGCTGCCATCCGGGGCGACATCAACATCATCTGTGAACTTGAAGGACAGGCCTTCCGAAGCGGTGCTGAGCGTCTGCATTTCACCGTTCTCGCTGACCAACAGCAATCCCTTGATGGCGTCGGCTACCACCAGACTGCCATCGGGCATGGCGTCCAGTCCCAATGGCCGGCCGCCGGTATTCACCAGCGTGTGGGAACTGCCGTCTGCGGCAAAGCGCTCCACCCGTCCGTCCGCATAGCCCACGATGGCGCGCCCCTTCCAGTCGATGGCGACATCCTCCGGACCCACACCAACATTTTCCCCCATCCACTCGGCAGCTGCCAACGCATCATTGGGCGCATAACGGCCTGTCAGGCCAGGATTTTCAGGCGCTGTCCAGGCGACTGGTTCAATCGTGACCGGCCACAGACACAGATAGGCCACGCCCGCAGCAAGCACCAGGAGCAGGATTACCAGAATCTGCTTCATGACTGATCTCCATGTTTCCGTCCCGGGCTATCTTACCCTGATCAAATCATGACATCCCGCTGCCACATTGAGCGTGCTAATTTAGAGTCATGAAAGAAATACGCCATACCAAGATCATCGCCACACTGGGACCAGCCACTGACGATCCACGAGTCATGCGTGATCTGCTGGCCGCCGGGGTGGATGTCGTGCGCATCAATTTTTCCCATGGCAACGCAGATGATCAGCGCAGACGGGTGGAGATGGCGCGCGCAGCCGCCGAATCGCTGGGTCGCGATCTGGGCGTGCTGGGGGATCTTCAGGGTCCGAAAATACGCGTTGAGAGTTTCCGCGACGGCCCTATCGAACTGCAGGATGGCGATACTTTCACGCTCGACCCGGACCTGCCTGCGGACGCAGGTACGCAACAGGCGGTTTCGGTCAGTTATGCGCCCCTGGCCAGCGACGTTACCGTCGGCGACGTGCTCCTGCTCAACGATGGCGCCATCGAACTCAAGGTCGCCGCCATCGAGGGTAACGCCGTGCACTGCACGGTTACGGTGGGCGGCCGGCTGTCCGACCGCAAGGGACTCAACCGGCTGGGCGGGGGCCTTACCGCCACTGCACTGACCGACAAGGACCTGGAGGACATCAAGCTGGCCTCGGAGCTGCAGGTGGATTTTCTTGCAGTGTCGTTTCCACGTGACGCAGGCGATCTGGCCCGCGCCCGTGAATTACTGATTCGCGCCGGACTCGAGGCCTGGATAGTGGCCAAGATCGAGCGCGCGGAGGCCATCGACAACCTGGAAGACATCATCCGCGCCAGCGAAACAGTCATGGTGGCGCGCGGTGATCTGGGCGTTGAAATTGGTGATGCCGAGTTACCGGCCGTGCAGAAACGCATTATTGCCGACAGTCGCGAATATAACCGGGTGGTGGTGACCGCCACCCAGATGATGGAATCCATGATCCAGAATCCCCTGCCCACCCGGGCCGAGGTACTCGACGTGGCCAATGCTGTCATGGACGGCACTGACGCCGTCATGCTCTCGGCCGAAACGGCCACGGGGCGCTATCCGGTAAAGGCTGTAGAGGCCATGCACCGGGTTTGCATAGGAGCAGAACGCCAGCATACCGTGGCCCGCTCCAGCTCCCTGAGCCGGCGCCATTTTCGCCGCACGGATGAAGCTATCGCCATGGCCGCGATCTACACCGCCGACAACATGGGCGCCGATGCCATCCTGGCGCTGACCGAGTCCGGCACCACACCGATGTGGATGTCGCGCGCTGCCGCCCGCATCCCTATCTATGCGCTGACTCCGCATGAACGCACCCGCCGCCGCATGACCCTGTGCCGCGGCGTAACACCTATCGCCTTTGCGCCGGACGAAGTCAGCGGCGCGCAAACCATCATTGATGCCATAGCCTGCCTGCGTGAGCGCGGATTGCTGGAGCCGGGTGAACGCGTTCTGGTGACCAAGGGCGACCTCATGAATCCCGGCGGCACCAACACGCTCAAGATCGTGACCATCACGGACTAGCCCCGACAGCCTGTTGTTCTTCGGCCTGTCACCACAACGTCATTCGCCGTTCACCCGTCTGTCATGCGCCCGGCCCAGACTGTGGCAATGGATCTTTTACCTGTGCCTTATGCGGGCCAACGCACCCTGTTCCGTTTCGCCCATCGCGGCGCCTCGGGGCATGCGCCTGAAAATACCCTGGCGGCCATCCGTCAGGCACTGCGTTTCGGCGTGGAGGGCATTGAACTGGATGTGCGCCTGGTCGAGGGTGTGCCAGTGCTCTACCATGGCCGCCGCCTGGAAGAGCGCACCAATGGCCACGGCTATATCAGCGAGGCCGCTTTCGAGAACCTGCGCAGTCTGGACGCCGGGCAGGGACAACGCATTCCGACACTGCGCGAAGCCCTCGACCTGATTGATCGCCGCTGTCGCGTGAATCTGGAGTTGAAAGGCCCCGGCACCGGCAAGGCAGCAGTACGCGTCATTCGGTATTACGTTGAGCAGCGGGGCTGGGCCTACACGGACTTCCTGCTGTCATCCTTCGACCAGCACGAACTGCTGGCCGTACGTCAGCGGCTGCCGTCAGTTCCTCTGGGTCTGCTGCTCTGCGGCCTGCCGCTGGATCATTGTGCCCAGGCGCTGAAACTGGGCGCCGAGTCCCTGCACCTGAGCGTGGACTTCATCGACCCGGCGATTATTCTTGATGCCCATGCCCACGGACTGAAAGTGCATGTCTACACCGTCAACGACACCGAAGATGCCATGCGTCTGCAAGCCATGGGTGTAGACGGCATCTTCAGCGACTTTCCCGAGCGTTTCGCTGCGATGGGCATTCCCGCCTGCGCCTGAAAAAGAAAGGGCGCCATAAAGGCGCCCAGTCAGTCTTGTTATTACCTGTATTCAGTTATGAATGCGATGGAAGCGCTCAATCAGCGCAACCGGGCGATCCTTCTTGTTATCTTCGTTCAGCACATAAACCACTGTGCGCCCACCTGGACCTGCACCAATTTCGGTAAAGCGCAGGTCAGCCGTGCGGGTCTGCTGGAAGTTCACCAGATCATTCCACTCGCTGAAGACATAAAAACGGTTGTCATGCAGTACTTCGGCATAAAAACCCTGGGCCGCACCGGCCAGGCGTCCGTCATACATGTCGACACTGGCGATACCCGAAGACTTGGCCTTGTCTTCATCACGCAGACCGAATACCAGCGTGGAGCCATTGGGCCCATCGCCAATACGCACCAGGCGATAGGGTGTTTCCTCATGCTCCATGAAAGAGGCGTAAACCTGCTCATCATCGAAGACGTAGAGGCGGTTCTCGTGTTCCACCAAGTAAACATCGTCGTTATTGACTGCCGGCGCCATCGGCTTTTCGGCCAGTGGCTGCGGTTTGCTGACGGCCTTGGACTGACTGGCCTTTTCCTGACCAGGTGGCACGTACTTGTAGTCGGTTAGCCAGGCACAACCAGGCATCACGGTGACAACTGCGAGCAATGCCGCCACCTTCAGGCCGCAGCGCCCATGAACATTACTATTATGCACGGGGTTCTCCCTTGAGTATCGTCTGTAAACTTGGCCTATTCTGGGCAGTATTTTTGACAATCCGATGACAATGGCTGCAACCCTTTGTCGCGTCGCAGGGTCTCATTGCGTGGATGTTCATACACGCTTTCTGCGGGCAAGCTACAATGGGCGAAACAGGACAAGAAGGGGCTTGGTGTATGCGGACAACCATGTTTTCGCGGCTGACGGTCGGTCTGTCGGTCTGCCTGTTGCTGGTGCTTGGCGGCTGTGAGCAGCCAGAAGAGCCACTCACTCCGCCTGCAAGCCTGGAACAGGCCGCGAAAAAACCACCCCGCAACGAAACTCCGGATAATGCACCCGGTACCGCGCCTGCACCCACGACAGAACAGGAGCTGACCGGGGAATCCGCCGAAGACGCCCCTCCCGTACTCACCGCAGAAGATCTGGAGGCTGTCGAATCCGGGGATATGCCCGATGATATGCCGGGCAGTACAGAGGGTGATGAGGCCACGGAATCCGCCGAGGACGCTGCAGAAGAAAATGCCGCAACAACTGAGGATGCCGGGCAGGATCCATCCGGCGAAGATTCTGCTAGCACCGCGGAACCGGTCACACTCTTCCCGCCCGAACTGTTGAACAAGGCATCGGCAAACATCTGCTTTTTCTCATTCAATACAGGCAGTGAGTACTACCAGCTCAAACGCATGGTGCAGCGTCTGAATGAAACCTCCGCCGCACAGATCGACGTTACCGAATACCAGTTGCTTGACGAAGATCCCTATGACAGCTTTGTAGCCCTGCTGGAGTCCGGCAAGCAATGCGATGGCATCGTACTGTCCGGACACCATACCGATGAATTCTACGGCGAACGCAGTGGCGGCGATCTGGAAGTCGAAGACCTGGAAGAGCTGGCCTGTAATCCCAAATACGCCAGCTGGTTCGGCAACATCAAGGCCCTGTGGCTGCAGGGCTGCAACACTGCCCATGCGACCTTCCATAACGAAGAGGCAGACGAAGACGAGCGCATCACCGGCTCGCCCATAGCGCCAATGCTGGCGCGCCTCGACGCGGACGAAATGGAAGACAGCGTGGAGGACATGTACGACCTGCTGGAGGAAAACATCAACTGGGAGAACATGGTCAATCACTACATGCGCGTGTTCTCCGGCGCCACCGTTTATGGCTGGAGCTTCAAGGCCCCGGGTGAACAGGCCGGCGCCCAGAAATCCATCCCCTATCACATTGCCCAGATTTCACGGCTGGTCGACAAGAACCCCGACTACTTCCAGAACCCGCTGCAAACCCGCATTCCGGATACGGCAGCGCGCCGCTACTCGGAAGTGCTCTACGCTGTACTCAAGCGCCCCAATCAAGCGGGCGGCGCTTTCCCGTCCAAACTCAATGAAAACACCTTCATCCAGGGCTGGCGTGACCATGGCAACTATCGCTACAAGTTTGCTTTCGATAACCATGACATCGAAGCCTTCCCGGCGCTGATCAACAGCAATAACGAAGTATTACGCCAGCTCAAGGGCCTGACCTGCCTGATGCAGCAACTGGATGACCGGCTGGATGACATGAGCATGCTGGAAGTGGCGGATTACATTCTGCGCGACCGCAATCTGACCAATTACAACAGCTACCTGCTCTGGGCCATGCTGCGCCATAGCCCGGAAGGCAGTCCTGAACATCAGCAACTGCAAAAGCGCCTTTCAGGAGATGACCATTTGATCAGGCAACTGCGTCAAGCCTCCCGCCGCGGCGGTTACAGCCCCCAGGACGCAAGTGCTTTTCTGGCCATGCTGAACCCGCCCGCAGAGAAGAAAGCCGAACCGCCCGCAGTGGCGAAACAGCCCAAGGCCAAACCCGCCGCCGCGAGCAAAGAGAAAACAGCCACGACGGAAAAGGCGGCCAGCACCGTGCCATCTGAATCCGCCTCTGCCAAACCTGATGCGAACAGTCAGGACCAGGAACCCTGGTATCTCAACGAGGAAGTTGCCCCGGTCAATCCCAAGCAGGATGACGAACAGAGTTTTGAATTCAAGGCCGAACGCTAGCCGTGATGCGTAGTCTCTGCCTCGCACTACTGCTCTTCTTCAGCGCCGGATGCCAGGCAGATGACAACAGTCAGGGCAATGCAACCACATTGCCGGAAGCAACGAAACCACTTTTCGAGTTTGACCTCTTTCCGGCCGAGGGCCCGCTGCGGGCCGACAAGGTAGTGGTCTACAAGGCCGCACGCCGCATGGACCTGATGCTCGACGGTAAGCGCATACGCAGTTACCGGATTTCCCTCGGTGATAGCCCCGTGGGTCACAAAACTCAGGAAGGCGACGAGCGTACGCCCGAGGGCGACTATGTGATCGACTATCGCAACCCGCGGAGCAAGTTCACATTGTCGCTGCATATCTCCTATCCCAACCGCGCGGATCGCGCCCAGGCCGCCAAACGCGGCGTGTCCCCGGGTGGCGACATCATGATTCACGGCCTGCCCAATGGCTGGGAAGAAGCAGGCCCGGCACTGGCCGGCGTGGACTGGACCGATGGTTGCATTGCCGTGGACAACTGGGCCATCAGGGAGATATGGGACGCAGTGAAGGACGGCACGCCCATCACCATCCATCCGTAATACAGCTCCAGCCGCTACATACCGAACAGTATCTTCGGTATGATCTGAACTATCCGCGGGCCCGGCTCGCGCTATAAGAAGCCCATGACCCGCGAACGCCTGCATACCATTCTGACTTTGTCACTGCCGATCATTGGCGGCATGACCTCGCAGAACATCATGAACCTGGTAGACACCGCCATGGTCGGCACCCTCGGCGCGCCGGCGCTGGCGGCGGTGGGCATGTGCAGTTTCCTCAACTTCATGGCCATTGCCCTGATCACCGGACTTTCCTCGGCGGTCCAGGCCACGGCCGCAAGGCGCTTCGGCGAGGGGCGCTGGAACGAAACCGCCGTCCCGCTCAACGGCGGCCTGTTACTGGCGCTGTTGATCGGCCTGCCGCTCTCCATTCTGCTGATCACCCTCACACCCTGGATTTTCCCGCTGCTGATCGATGACCCTGCAGTCGTGCGCGAAGGTGTGCCTTATCTCAGTGCCCGCCTCGTAGGCATGATCGCCATCGGCATGAACTTCTCTTTCCGCGGTTACTGGAACGGCGTCAACCTGTCCAAACTCTACATGTACACGCTGCTCACCATGCATGCGCTGAACGTGTTCCTGAATTACTGCCTGATCTTCGGCAAACTGGGCTTTCCGGAACTGGGCACACTGGGCGCCGGTATCGGCACCTCAGTCAGTGTGTTCGTTGGCACCGGCATCTATTTCACCCTGGCCCGGCGCAAGGCGGACGATGCGGGCTTCCTGCACCGTATTCCCTCGGCCGAGCAATTGAAGAGCCTGCTTCGCCTCGGCATGCCGGCCTCGATTCAGCAACTGTTCTTCGCCGCCGGATTTACCGCGCTGTTCTGGATTATCGGCCAGGTCGGCACCCCGGAACTGGCGGTTGCCAATGTACTGATTAACATCACCCTGGTGGCGGTACTGCCCGGCATCGGCTTCGGTCTGGCAGCGGCCAGTCTGGTCAGCCAGGCGCTGGGCCGAGAGGACAAGGCCGATGCCCATCGCTGGGCCTGGGATGTCTGCAAGGTCGGGGGCACTGCCCTGTTCCTGCTGGGCCTGCCGATGGTGCTGGTACCGGACTGGATTCTGGCGCTTTTCCTGCATGACCCACATCTACTGGACCTGGGCCGCAACCCGCTGCGCCTTGTGGGCGCCAGCATTGCGCTGGACGGCATTGGCCTGATTCTGATGAATGCCCTGCTGGGCGCCGGCGCCAGCGGCATCGTGATGCGGGTGGGTATCGGACTGCAGTGGCTGATTTTTCTGCCCATTGCCTGGCTGCTGGGCCCCGGCCTGGGCTACGGGCTACTGATTATCTGGGTGGCGTTTATGAGCTACCGCCTGCTGCAGGCGGTGATATTTATCGGCTTCTGGGAAAAGCGGGCTTGGGCGGATATTAAAGTTTAGCTGCCAGAAAATAATTCTCACGCAAAGGCGCTAAGGCGCAAAATTCTCTTTGCGAACTCTGCGCACTTTGCGTGGGAAAGATCCCGGAAAACGCCTGGAGGGGAAAGACCTCAAACTGCCTGCGGCTGCGCCTCTTCAAGCAAGCGCATCGACACCATCTCCACCAGCTTGGCATGCGCCCGTTCCACTGCAGCATCCAGCGCCGGTACGCGGGCAAACATTTTCTGCGCCTTGGCCTTGATGTCATCCAGAGTAGGCAGGTACGGCAATTCCACCTCGGCCAGATAGGCCTCGGCATCGCTCATGGCCTGGCGGGCGCGCTGACGCAACTCGTCCATGTGATTACTCTGCGCCCAGGCCTGCTTGACCTGCTCCACCATCTGGTCCACGGAAAAAGTCGAGGCCAGGTGGTTGGCGGTCTTCTCGATCACCAGCCGGGAGGGGCTGCGCTCATTCTTGAGCACATGCGCCGGCGGCGCCTGCAGATCCCAGACAATTCCAAAGAAGGACAGGGTTTTGAGCACCAGATAGCTGATATCCAGCTCATACCAGCGGAAACCCTGGCGCGTGGAAGCCGAATAAAAGTGATGATTGTTGTGCCAGCCCTCCCCGAAGGTCAGCAGGGCAATCCACCAGCAATTACGCGAATCATCGCCCGTCAGATAACGCTGGCGGCCAACCACATGGGCCAGCGAATTCACGAAAAAGGTGACGTGATAGACCAGCACGGTGCTGAGCATGAAGCCGGCCAGTAACCCGGACCAGCCAGCGAACCACCAGCACAGGAAAGCCACCACCAGGCCCGGCACATAGTGATATTTGTGCAGCCACATCAGCTCAGGGTACTTGGTGAGGTCACTGACGCCATCCAGATCCGCATGCCAGCGGGCTTCGCGATACACCCAACCCATATGCGAGTCCAGAAAACCGTACTGACGGGGAGAATGCGCATCATTGGGCATATCGGAAAAACGATGATGCTCGCGGTGCTTGGCTGCCCACCACACTGCACTACGCTGCAGAGCCGTCGAACCCAGCAGCGCCAGTATGAACTGGAAGAAGCGACTGGTCTTGTAACTGCGGTGTGAAAAATAGCGGTGATAACCGCCGGTCAGGGCAAACACGCGTACCGCATACAGCGTGACGCAGATCACTACGGCTTCCGTGGTAAATCCGGTCCAGAAAATACCGATCAGGGAAAGGTGGATAAGAATAAAGGGTATGGACTGTACCCAACTGAAGTTATCCGACAATTCGTATTTGTCGGCGAAGCGTGCGTGTTTCATGTTCCCTCTCTGGTCCATCAGGCCTGCCGCCCTGAAGCAATATCAATGCCCGCTCTACGGGTCTGTCATGACAGTTTAGCCTGCGTCGGCCAGTCTGCCTAACCCGAATAGCCTAGAGCCTGCAGATGGCAGCTTTGTGAAGCGGAAGCTAACATGCCGGCAGAGCCCTTTGATTATGATGAAAGCACTCATGAAAAACCCCGGCTGTTTCATTGAGGATGTGGAAGCCTGCGTTGACGCCATCATCGAACAGGTCGGTCCGAATATCGTGTTCGGCATGCCGCTGGGACTGGGCAAGCCCATTCAGTTGATTAACGCCCTCTATGCCCGGGTCAAGGCCGACCCCCGCCTGCATCTGCGCATTCTGACCGCCCTCTCCCTTGAGAAACCGGTCGGTAGCAGCGCACTGGAAAAAGCCTTTCTCGATCCCTTCGTGGAACGCGTATTCGGCGACTGCCCCGACCTGGATTACATGCTGGACCTGCGCGCCAGGCGCCTGCCGCCCAACGTCGAGGTTTGCGAATTCTTCTTCAAACCCGGCGCCATGCTGGCCAACAACCACGCCCAGCACCATTACATCAGCTCCAACTACAGCCATGCGGCGCGCGATGTCTTTGCGCAGGGCTGCAATGTAGCGGCTCAGACCGTCTGCAAACGTGACATCAACGGCCGTACCCGCCTGAGTCTGTCGAGTAATCCGGATACCGGCCCGGAGCTGGTGGATATGCTGCGCGCTGCCGAGGCTGCAGGCGAACGCCGGGTCTGTGTTGTCGCCCAGGTCAATCAACAGCTGCCCTGGATGCCCCACGACGCCGAAGCCGACCCGGAAGATTTTGACCTGATTCTGGATAACCCGGACTTCAACACCCGCCTGTTCGGCACTCCCAAAATGGCGGTCGGCACCGCCGATTATCTGATCGGCCTGCAGGCCAGCGCCCTGATTCCCGATGGCGGCACCCTGCAAATCGGCATCGGTGCGCTGGGCGATGCCATCGTCAATGCCCTGCAGTTGCGCCACAGCGATAACAGCAGCTATCTGCAGGCACTCGAAGCGACCGGCATCAGCGCCAAGGCTGCGGCACTGATCGACGACATCGGCGGCACAGGGGGATTCGAGCAGGGCCTGTACGGCGCCACTGAAATGTTCGTTGACGGCTTCCTGCACCTGCTCAAGGACGGCATCCTGAAACGCCGCGTGTACGACTTCTGGGCCCTGCAACAACTCATAAACGAAGAACGCTGTAACCCTGAAAACCTGGACGCCGGCGTACTTGACGGTCTGGTCTCTCTAGGTGTGCGAGTGATTCGCACCCGTGATTTCAACACCCTGCAGCATCATGGCTTTTTCAATGACGCCACCCGATACGACGACGGTTACATCATCGCGCCCGATGGCACGCGGGTTATCGCCAATGTAGCCGACCCCGAATCACGGCACGTACTTGGCACGCAATGCCTGGGTAAGGCCCTGCGTAATGGCATCGTCCTGCACGGCGGCTTTTTCCTGGGACCCAATGACTTCTATCAGGCCCTGCGCGATCTGAATGACACTGAACGCAACAGCATCTGCATGACCGGCGTCTACAAGGTCAATCAACTGGATCACAACCCCCGTCTCTACAAAGCCCAACGGCATGACGCCCGCTTCATCAATACCGGGCTTATGGCCACGCTGAATGGCGCCGTGGCCTCGGATGGCCTGGAAGACGGTCGCGTCCTCTCCGGTGTTGGCGGTCAATACAATTTCGTCGCCATGGCCCATCAGCTACCGCGCGGACGCTCCGTGCTCATGGTTCGGGCGACCAGGGAAAGTAGTGAAGGCGTCAGTTCCAACATCGTCTTCAACTACGGCCACTGCACCATACCCCGGCATCTGCGTGACATCGTCATCACCGAATACGGGATTGCCGATCTTCGCTCGAAAACGGACAACGAGGTGTTCAAGGCCATGCTGAACGTCGCCGACTCACGTTTTCAGCCGGAACTGCTACAAGTCGCCAAACGCGCCGGCAAGGTCGAGGCTGAATACGAAATCCCCGAAGCCTACCGGCAAAATTTGCCCGAACGGCTGGAACAGGTTTTAAGCGCTTTCCGCAACCGCGGCCTGTTCAGCGCCTTCCCGTTTGGCACGGATTTCACCGATGAGGAACTGGCGCTGGGCAAGGCGCTCAAGGGTCTGAAGGCCTATGCCGATGCGCATGGCAAACTCCGCCTTACGTGGGAAGCCCTGAAGGCGGGCACACCACCGGACGCGGCCGCACCCTATCTGCAACGTCTGCAACTGGACACTGCGAGTAACCTGCAGGATCGCATCACCCGGCGTTTGCTGGTACGTACCCTGCGAAACAATGGCGTATTCTGAACCCCTTACTGACACCCAGGAGAACAACAAATGCTACTTACCACCCTGCAGATCGTGCCCGGCAAACGCATCACCGAACACTACGGCATGGTCAGCGGCAGCACCATCCGCGCCAAACATCTTGGCCGCGACATCATGGCCGGCTTCAAAAATCTCTTTGGCGGCGAGCTGAAGGGTTACACCGAGCTGCTGCAGGAATCGCGCGAAGAAGCCACCGCCCGCATGGTGGCCGAGGCCGAACAACTGGGTGCCAATGCCATTCTGAATGTACGCTACGCCACCTCGGCCGTTGCACCGGGCGCGGCCGAGCTCTTTGCCTACGGCACCGCCGTGAAGATCAACGAGTGAAGATCAGCGAATGAATATCGACCTGATCGTCTTTCTGACCCTGCTGGTAGCGGGTTATCTGGTCGGCAGCTTCATCGAACGGCGGCATTACCAGAGCATCCAGAAACGTGAACACGAACTCATCCATCAGGCTACGGTCCCCTCGGAAGTCATTCCGACCGGGCAATACGAAACTCTGGGACTGGCCATAGGCACCGTGGTGATTTCGGTCGACTACTTCAAGCGCTTCCTGGCTGGCCTGCGCAACCTGTTTGGCGGTCGTGTGGGCGCTTATGAAACTCTCATTGATCGCGCCCGTCGGGAAGCGGTACTGCGCATGAAGGAGTCTTACCCCCAGGCAGATATGTTTCTGCATGTGCGGGTGGAAACCTCAGCCGTCGGCTCCCAGCATCTGGCCAGACGCGGCGTCGCCTGCCTCGAGGTCTGCGCCTACGGAACTGCGGTACGGAAAAAATAATCAAGGACCAATGAGCTACGTTCCCAAGCTACCCAAGGAAAACGTCAACGTCTCCAAGAGGCATCCCCTGCTCGACCTGGCAACCCTGCTGGGCGGCGCGCTGGCCATCCTGCTCGGGCTGTATTTCCTGCTCGGCCTGGCGGTGGATCTGACGGTGGACCACCTGCCGGCCGATTTCGAGGCCGATCATCTAGCGGAGCTGCGCTTCCCCATGGAAACCGATCCGGATGATCCCTTTCTCGACCCCACTGAAGATGTGCTCGAGCGTTTGCTCGACCACGCTGATGACATGGGTTATGACTTTGAACTGGCGGTAGCGCCCGGCAATGACATCAACGCCTTTGCCCTGCCCGGCGGCGGCATCGTGATCATGCGCGCCCTGCTCAGTCAGGCCGAATCGGAAAACGAAGTGGCCATGGTGCTGGCGCATGAACTGGGG
Organism: uncultured Salinisphaerales bacterium; assembly: GCA_913055805.1. Lineage (GTDB taxonomy): Bacteria > Pseudomonadota > Gammaproteobacteria > Nevskiales > CAJXLF01 > CAJXLF01. The sequence goes on along the minus strand of CAJXLF010000001.1, from coordinate 59,895 downwards.
CATTTCGCCCACCGCGATCATCTGCGAGGCCTGGGGCGCGGCCTGGTCATTGCCTCGTTGTCCGCCCTGATGTTCGGCGACGACACCATCGGACGGGTCCTGGGCAGCACACTCAACCTGGCGCAGCTCAGTTACAGTCGCGGTCAGGAAACGGCGGCGGACATCTACGGCCTGCAATTACTGAACAAGGCCTATGGTCACGTCGGCGGCTCAACCGCCTTCTTCGAACGCCTGCTGGAAAAGGATATCCCAGGTCTGGCCTGGGCCACATCGCATCCCCTGTCGCGCAAACGCATCAGCACGATCCAGGCACATATTGGGCAGCGTGGTTACGCACAGCAAGCCACCCTGCCCTGGCCGCCTCTGGAATAAACGACTCACGCAAAGGCGCCAATGAATATCTGCAGATAAATTTGGAACCCGTCATTCCGGAAATAACGTCCTATCAACCACCTGCAAAATGTGGATGCCGGAATAGCTTCCTTGATAGCTTTGCGCCTTTGCGAGCTTTGCGTGAACTAATCTTCCGATCGCAACCAGTTCGCCCCGCCAGCACCCTTGCTGCCCAGACCAGCAAAATCAAACAGCGAGCGATCCGCCAGTTGTGAGGGCGCGATATTGGTCAGGGACCGGAATATGGTTTCGGTGCGCCCCGGCTGCTGGCGCTCCCAGTCGGCCAGCATGGCCTTGATGTTCTGGCGTTGCAGATTGTCCTGCGAGCCGCAGAGATTGCAGGGAATGATGGGGAAGTCCATCACCTCGGCATAGCGCGCCAGGTCGGTTTCCTTGCAATAAGCCAGCGGCCGGATCACCGTCACGTCGCCTTCGTCATTGAGCAGCTTGGGCGGCATGGCTGCCAGGCGGCCACCATGGAACATATTCAAAAACAGGGTCTCGACGATGTCGTCGCGATGATGCCCCAGCGCCATCTTGTTGTAGCCATGCTCCTTGGCAAAACCGTATAGCGTGCCGCGGCGCAGACGCGAACACAGGCTGCACATGGTCTTGCCCTCGGGAATGACCCGCGTCACCGTGCTGTAGGTATCCTTCTCGATGATGTGATACGGAACACCAAGTGATCCCAGGTACTCGGGCAGCACATGTTCGGGAAAGCCCGGCTGCTTCTGGTCCATGTTCACGGCCAGCAGCTCGAAGTTGACCGGCGCCGCCTTCTTCAGCGACAGCAGGATGTCCAGCATGGCATAGGAATCCTTGCCGCCGGACAGACAGACCATGATGCGATCGCCTTCCTCGATCATGTTGTAGTCGCCAATCGCCTGCCCCACCTGGCGGCGCAGGCGCTTGCGTAATTTATTGGTGTTGACCGAGGTACGGACTCGGCGCTCGGCAGCTTGCATGGCTAGACATCAGTCGAAACGGACCGCGTATTGTACTGTTTCGGTCAGGTCCAGCCCAGGCGATTGTAGTAGCCCAGCACAAGCTGACAGATCTGATTCTCGAATTCCGGGTCATTGAGCCAGGCCGGTCGATGGATCGCTGCCTCACCGATCAGCTGGCCGCAAGAGACCGTCACTATATAAGCGGTGATTTCCGGATCGGCTGGCCGCAATGAATCCGGCAGTGCCTCGATGGCGCCCTTCAGCACCTCGATAATTTTCTGCCTGGATGCCCGCACCGGATCAAGCCCGCCGAAACTGCCCAGCTCCGGATAGAGATTGCCGGAGAAGGCGGCATTGTCCCTTACGATTTCAACCCCGACACGCACCAGCGCCCTGACCTGCGCCTCCAGTGGCTGCCCCGCCACGCTGTCCAGGGATTCAAGGTAGCGCCGGGTGAATTCCTCGAAGTGCTGTTCAGCCAGGGCGTGGCAGATGGATTCCTTGTTGGGAAAATACTGGTAGAGCGAACCGATACTCACTCCGGCGGCCTCGGCCACGTGATTGGTGGTCAGGCGCGCATAACCCTTTGCCTGCAACAAGTGAGCAGCAGCCTCCAGTATGGCCTCCACGGTGGCCCGTGACCGCGCGTGACGCGGGGTTTTACGGGGTTTCAGCGCAGGTTGCTCGGACATGTCATGAATGCGAGTAGAAAGTCTATGTCGGTTATCCTATCATGAATATGAGTAATTGCTCATATTCTGAAGGAGCGTAGTCATGAAGCAGGCCAGCTTGGCTGTCATAGCCGTTTTCATCACCTGGATAGTGCTCGATTTCCTTGTACATGGCGTGCTGCTGGCGTCGTCCTACCAGGACTCGGCAGAACTGTGGCGATCACCGGATGACATGAAGCTGGGGCTTCTCTACCTGGTTACGCTGGTTGCCGCCATCTGCTTTGTCAGTGTCTACGCCTGGCTGATCCAGCCCAAGAGCCTGGCTGTCGGACTTGCCTATGGCCTGATTACCGGCCTGGGCGGGGGACTGGCCGCCGGGATCGGCAGTTATGCCGTGATGCCCATCACCACCACGCTGGCGGCAGGCTGGTTGGCCGAATACCTGTTTGAAGCAGCCGTAGCCGGCCTGCTCGTAGGCAGCATTGTCAGCAGCCATCCATCACGGGGCGAGCCGGCATGATCAACTATGAAATGAACCCCCTGTTCGGCCTGCTGTTCGGCTTCATCCTGCTGCCGCTGGGCTGCATCCTGCTTGAACGCCTGTGGCCCTCGATCCGTGCACAGGCCGTGTTTCGGCCCGGTTTCGGCGCCGACGTGGTCTGGTATTTCGTTCAAGTGTTCGTGCAGCGCATCCTGGCGCCCTGGGTTGTGATCCTCGCCATCGTGGTGCCCTTCTTCCTCATGGCCGGTATCCCGTTAAGCCAGTACTGGTACGGATTCGGACCGCTGGGCGAACTGCACTTGGGCTGGCAAGCCGCGATCGTTTACGTGGTCTATGATTTCTGCAGTTACTGGCAGCACCGCCTGTTCCACACCCCGGCTTTCTGGAATATTCACGCTGTACACCACAGTTCCACGGAGCTCGACTGGCTCAGCGCCACACGCTTCCATCCTCTGAATGAACTTGCCGTGCAACTGGTCTGCGTCACACCACTGATGCTGATGGGCATAAGCCCGCTGGCTTTCCTGCTGCTGGCACCCTTCACTGGCGCCTATGCCGTTCTACTGCATGCCAATCTGGACTGGGATTTCGGCCCCCTGCGATACGTTATCGCCAGCCCCCGCTTTCACCGCTGGCACCACACGTCCCAGGAAGAAGGCCGGGACCGGAATTTCGCCGGCGGCCTGCCACTCTGGGATATTCTGTTCGGCACCTTCTATCTGCCCAAAGGAGCTCGGCCGCAGCGGTTTGGCATCAGCGAACCCATGCCGGAAGGCTTTATTCCCCAGCTTCTATACCCGTTTCGCAAGGGACTATTCAACCAGGGAAAGTAAACGGCCGCGCAGGCGCCCGCCCAGGGCCCACTCATCGCAGAAGGCCTCGATTTTCGCCGCGGCAAACGGTTTCATTACCAGGTTGGCCGCCGCCGGTGGCAACTCCGCATCGGTCACCATGCGGCAGAGTTCGCGCGAAAGGTAGGCCATGTCGCGGCCCTCGCCCAACAGGAGATGCAGACGTTTCGCGCCACGCAAGGTGAGCCCCGGCACTTCATCCAACCGTTCATAAAGCCTGTCCAGGTCACCAAAGTGCGCCAGCAGCGCGGCGGCCGCTTTCGGCCCGATACCGCGAATACCGGGGATGTTGTCGACCGCGTCGCCGACCAGCGCCTGGTAATCCAGCATCTGCGCCGGACCCACGCCAAACTTGGCGGCCACTGCCTCGGCATCCATCCACACATCGCCGGCGTAGTCCCATAAGCGGTCGGCCGGTTGCAGCAGCTGCGCCAGATCCTTGTCCCGGCTCAGGATTACCACTGGCTTTCCCTGCGCCTGGGCGCGAGTTGCCAGCGTCGCGATAATGTCGTCCGCCTCATAGCGATCACTGGCCAGACCCACCAGCCCCAGCGCCTCGACCATGGCCCGGCAAACCTGGAACTGGTACTTAAGGTCCTCGGGCGCCGGGTCGCGGTTGGCCTTGTAGTCCGGATACAGCTCGTTGCGGAAAGAACTTGTCAGGCTTTCATCGAAAGCCACAGCCAGTTGTCGTGGCTGCGTGCCGGCCAGAAAACCGCAGAGAAAATCGGTAAAACCATGCACCGCATTGACCGGCCGGTCCTGCTCGTCGGTAATGGAAGACGGTAGCGCAAAATACCCCCGGAATATGTAAACACTGGCATCAATCAGATAGACTGCGTTATCTTGCGCGTTTTGATTTTCTGGCTTGGGCATCTTTAGAACCATGCAATTACGGGATCCATCCCCAGACAACTGTGCCTCACACCGCTCCCGGCACCGGGTACGGAACGGCCTGCTGGCCGCCCTGTTACTGGGCGCGGCGAGCACCTCTTTCGCAGACGTCACCCTGAGCTACAAGGAAACCACGAGCGAATCGGCAAAAGGCAATACTACACAGGCCTTCGAGATCAACATCAAGCCGCCCAAGCTGCGCATGAACGAAGCTGGCGGCATGTGGATGCTCTACGACGGCAGCATCGACACCCTGTTCGCGGTTGATCCGGGCCGCAAATCCTACACTCGCATCAATCGCGAACGTGCGGCGATGATGGGCGGCATGGTCAGCGCGGCCGAACAGCAGATGCAGCAAATGATGAAGAACATGACGCCGGAACAACGCGCCATGATGGAACAGGCCATGGGCCGCAAACTGCCCTCGGCCGACAGCAAGCCCAAGACCACCTACAAGAAAACCGGTGAAACCCGCACCGTTGCCGGCAAGAAATGCGAAGTGGGCCAGATGCTGACTGATGGCTCGGTTGAAATTGAACTCTGTGTCGCCGACCCCAAAACGGTTGGTGTCTCAAAGAATGAATACGATGTAATGACCGGAATGTTTGAGTTGATGAGCGAACTGCGCAAAGCCGCCGGCAGCTTCTTCAACCGTGAATTCCCCGACCCCGGAGAGATGAACGGGGTCGCCATCGAAAGTCGCGGTGATGACACTGGCCATCACGTACTGGCTGACGTCAGCCACAAGAAACTGGCCGACACCATGTTTGATCTACCTACCGGTTACAAAGAGGAAGCCATTCCGACGGCTCCCTGAATTCTTACCCATACACCCATTCGAGAAACACCTATGGCAGTCAAGATTGCTGTACCCAAGGAAAACGCGCCCGGCGAAAAGCGTGTGGCGATGGTCCCCGCGGTGTTGCCCAAGCTGGAGAAGCTGGGCATCGAAACCCATATTGAAAAAGGCGCCGGTCTTGCCAGCCGCATTCCGGACGATGCCTTTGAAGGGGCAACACTGACGGACGGCATCGCCAGCGACGCCGCCATTGTGCTGCGCGTGGGCCCGCCGACGGTTGAAGAGATCAATGCCCTGCCCGAAGGCACGGTGTTGTTCACTTTCGTGTATGCCAACCGCAACCCGGACGTGGTCAAGGCGCTGCGCGACCGCAAGATCACCTGCTTCGCCATGGAACTGGTGCCACGCACCACGCGCGCCCAGGCCATGGACGCCCTGTCCTCGCAGGCGGCACTAGCCGGTTATTACGGCGTGCTGATGGGCTCCGGCCACCTGGCCCGTATCCTGCCCATGATGACCACCGCGGTGGGCTCCATTCGCCCGGCCAAGGTGCTGGTCATGGGTGCCGGCGTGGCTGGCCTGCAGGCGATTGCCACGGCCAAGCGCCTGGGCGCCATGGTGGAAGGCTATGACGTACGTTCGGCGGTGGCCGAGCAGGTCCAGTCGCTGGGCGCCAAGTTCGTCGACACCGGCGTGAAGGCCGAAGGCGAAGGTGGTTACGCCCGTGAACTGACGGATGAGGAAAAGGCCAAAGTGCGCGAGGTCATCACCAAGCACATCCAGCAGGCCGACATCGTCATCACCACCGCCGCCATCCCTGGCCGCCCGTCACCTAAACTGATTGACGACGAACAGATCGCCGGCATGAAGAACGGCAGCGTCATTATCGATCTGGCCGCGGAGGGCGGTGGCAATACCACCAAGTCCCAACCGGGCGAGGTCGTCGATCTCGGCAATGTGCTGATCGACGCACCATTGAACGTGCCCAGCCGTCTGGCCGAGCACGCCAGTGAACTCTATGCCAAGAACCTGCAGAACTTCCTGCAGCTGATCGTCAATGAAGGCGAACTCAACCTGAACTGGGAAGACGACATCGTGGCCGGCGCCGTGCTGACGCATGCAGGCGAGATCAAGCACGAGCCCAGCAAGCAGGCCGTGGAAGGATAAGGGAGAAAACCATGCTTACAGGTTTTGTAGCACTTTATATCTTCATGCTCGCAGCCTTCACCGGCTACGAGATCATCGGCCGCGTCCCGGCCATTCTGCACACCCCGCTGATGTCCGGCTCGAACTTCGTGCACGGCATCGTGCTGGTGGGCGCCATGGTGGCGCTGGGCACCGCCGACGGCTGGTTGGAAATCTCCATCGGCTTCTTCGGCACCGTGATGGCCGCGGTGAATGCGGCCGGCGGTTACGTGGTGACCGAGCGCATGCTCGAAATGTTCAAGAGCAGCAAGGACTAAGCCATGACGAGTACTTTGATTCAAATCAGCTATCTGGCCGCTGCCTTTCTGTTCATCTTTGGCCTCAAGCGCATGTCGTCCCCGAAGACGGCGCGCTCCGGCATCATCTGGGCCGGCGCCGGCATGGTGGTGGCTACGGTGGTCACATTCCTGTATCCGCAGATTCTCGAGGCCGGCATCGGGCGCATTGCACTGATCGCCTTCGGTGTGGCCCTGGGTACCGTGGTCGCCTGGAAATGGGGCAAGTCGGTCGCCATGACCGACATGCCGCAGATGGTAGCCATCTACAACGGCATGGGCGGCGGCGCTGCCGGCACCATTGCCGCGATCGAACTGATCAAGATGTCCAAGGGCACCGGCGGCCATCATGACGGCATTACCGTCGCGCTGGCCGTGATCGGCGGCCTCATTGGCGCCGTTTCTCTGACAGGTTCAGTCGTTGCATGGGCCAAGCTGGATGGTCGTCTGAACAAGGCACCACGCATCCCCGGTGGCCACTGGACCAACTTCGTCGTGCTCGGCATCGCCGTGATTTCCGGCCTGATGGTGATGTTCAGTGATCATCCCTCCGGCCTGCTGCTGGCGACCTTCTTCGGTAGTGCCCTGCTGTTCGGCGTGATGATGACCCTGCCGATCGGCGGCGCCGACATGCCGGTCATCATCTCCCTGTACAACGCCCTGACCGGCCTGGCCGTATCCTTCGAAGGTTACGTACTGCAAAACCCGGCCATGATCATCGCCGGCATGGTGGTGGGTGCGGCCGGTACACTGCTGACGTTGCTCATGGCCAAGGCCATGAACCGCTCAATTGCCAATGTCATGTTCTCGGGCATGGGCACGGGTGACGCGGAAGGCGGCGATGGCATTGAAGGCGAAATGAAGGAAATTGGCGCAGAAGACGCGGCGATTTCCATGGCCTATGGGGAAAAGGTCATCATCGTGCCAGGCTACGGCATGGCCGTAGCCCAGGCCCAGCACAAGCTGTGGGAATTCGTACAGCTACTGCAGAACCGTGGCATTGAAGTGGCCTTCGCCATCCACCCGGTGGCCGGCCGCATGCCGGGCCACATGAATGTGCTGCTGGCCGAAGCGGGCGTGCCCTACGACATCATCTACGATCTGGAAGACATCAACGAGGAGTTCGGCACCGCCAGTGCCGCCATCGTGATTGGCGCCAACGACGTCGTGAACCCGGCCGCACGCACCAACAAGTCCAGCCCGATCTACGGCATGCCGATTCTCAACGCCGACCAGGCCGAACAGGTTTACGTCATCAAGCGTGGCCAGGGTACCGGCTTCTCCGGCATCCAGAACGAGCTGTTTTTCGGTGAAAATACCCGTATGGTTTACGGGGACGCTCAGAAGGTTTGCGCGGCGTTCATTGCCGGCGTGAAATCCGTCAGCTGAAGAAAGCCAACGCAAAAAGGCCGCCCGATGGGCGGCCTTTTTTTATGGCGGGTATAACTGTCGGCTAATGCGCCTGCTGCCCCAGCAATCGCTGCAGCAGCTCGCGCAAACGCTCCAGCACTTCATGGAATTCATCCAGAATGTCCTCACGAAAATCACCGAGCTTGTCCAGCGACAATTCGGCGTTTTCCAGATGTGCTTCCAGACGCTCGATCTCGTCGTGCTGCCGGTCTTCGCGCGCGGCCCCGGCCGCACGCTCCAGTTGCGCCAGCAACTCGCGCATTTCGTCGATCTTGGCGTCCAGGGTGTCTTGCTGAATATTCATTGCTAGTTCCCCACGAAAACGAGTGCACCGGGTATGACAAAGAACACACCCAGGATATAGCTCAAGGCATAGAGTTTCTGCTCGCTGGCGATATTGGCCATCCAGTCAGCCATGCGCAGCGGTATTTCGCGTAACAGCGGGATGCCGTAGATCACGACCACACCCAGCACGTTGTAGCACAGGTGCACCAGGGCGATCTGCAGGGCAAAGACCGCCGTTGGTCCCGAGATCGCCGTCGCCGCCAACAATGCTGTAATACAGGTGCCGATGTTGGCGCCCAGCGTGAAGGGATAGATATCGCGGGTGCGGAAAACACCGGAGCCTACCAGAGGCACCATCAGCGATGTGGTGGTGGAGGAAGACTGCACCAGCACCGTGACCACCGTGCCGGACCCGATACCGCTGAGCGGCCCACGGCCGATACTGGCATGCAGAATTTTCTTGGCACGCCCCACCATGACCATTTTCAGCAAGCGCCCGATCAGGGTAATGGCCAGAAAGATTATGGCGATGCCGATAATGATCATGGCCACCCCCGGAAACACGCCGGGCAGGAAATCCACCAGATCCTTGAAGGCGCCAATCACCGGCTTGGTAATCGGCTTGATGAAATTCAGACCCTTCATGCTCATGGAGTCTCCACCCACCATCAAGCCGGCCAACCAGCCGCCTGCCTTCTCGAGGAATCCGAACATGATCTCCAACGGCAGGAAAATCAGCACACTGATGAGATTGAAGAAGTCATGCACTGTGGCCGCAGAAAAGGCTCGCCTGAACTCTTCCTTGTTACGCACATGGCCCAGGCTGACCAGGGTATTCGTGATGGTGGTACCAATATTGGCGCCCATGATCATGGGGACCGCCGTAGCCACTGGCAGACCACCAGCGACAAGTCCCACGATAATCGAGGTCACCGTGCTGGAGGACTGGATCAACGCCGTACACATGGTGCCGATCATCAATGCCAGAAACGGATTGGAGGCGAATTCGAACAACTGCTCGGCATGGCCGCCGGTCGCTGTCTTGAACCCGCTGCCAATCATTCCAACGGCCAGCAGAATAAGGTAGATCAGGGCAACAATGGCAAGCCAGGTGGCAGGACTAGCAGCCGCGGACTGACTGTCCGGGCGCGCTTGTACTTGCTCATTCATGACGGACACTTCCATGTAATAAAGAGTGTCCAGTCTTACCCCCGTATTGTTACGTCCGCATGAAGGCCCCCGAATTCCCTCAGGCCTCTTCGTAGGTCTCCAGAAACGGATTCAGGGCATCGAGAAGTCCCAGCTTCTTGGCCAGCAGGCGCCGCTGCTCCGGATTTTCGCCCACTTTGTGGGCCAGATGCGCCATGTGTTGCTGGTGCTGCTCACTCATGGCTGCCAGCACCTTGAGCACCAGCGGCCACATTTCATAGGACTTGGCCACTTCGAACAAGCGGATCAGCAAGGCATCATCCTGCTCGGCGGCCAGATTGGCGATGGCTGGCCGGTATTGCTCGTCCATGGCATCCACCATATCCAGCACCAGCGGCCACATGTCCTGAGCCTCGATAGCCTTGAGCAGGGATAAGTGAATCTTTTCGTCCTGCTGCCCGGCAACATTGGCCAGGCGCATGCGCGTCGGCTGATCCATATGCTCCATCAGAGACAGAATTTCGGCCCACAGCCCCTGGGCTTCACAGACCTGAACCATGCCGGCCAAACGCTCATCGCTGACATGTACGATAGCCTTGTTGAGGTGCTCCTTGTCTTCAACAAAGAAGCCGATATGCAGCAACGCGGCATCGTCATCGATAGAGTCCAGGGTCTGCGACAACACCTCATCACTCAATGAATCCACAAAACGGGCCATGGTGATGTGATCGTCACGGGCCAGCAGCTGGTGGGCTACCGCAATCACCTGCTCCACCGGAATGCCGCGGATAATGTCACGGGTACTTTCCGGGTCCAGAGCGATGCTCACATCGGCCAGAAACTCCGTTTCCAGGCTCACGGCCAGAGCAATCGCCCGCTCCGGATCCATTTCGCTGGCCACGCGCGCGCACAGCACCGGACCGTAAATGGCCGTAGTCCGCACGAGCAGTTTGTGTGGCAGCAGCTTCGCGCCCATGGCCATTTTATGAAATACCTTGCGGCCCTGGTTAAACAGGCTGTGGCTCATGGCCTTGCGCAGCAGCCGCAAATCCTGCGCCCGTGCTTCGGCCAGAAAAGCGATATCCTGCTCGGCAGCATTCAGCAAGCGCCCAAGCTTGATCAGCTCGGCCTGAGTATCAAAATCCTGCATGCGCAACCCTCATCGACTACCCAGTATCTTGCGCAGGGTCTTGCGCAAAAAGCCGGGGACAATCTGAAGGCCTGACTCAATCGCCTCGTCCACCCGCTGGCGCTGCCCGGTCTGCGCCGTCTCGAACAAGGACAGCAACCGCGCCTGCTCCTCTTCAGAAAAATATTCCAGAAATGCCAGTGTCCCGGGCTCGAGACCCAGGGCCTGTTCCAGTGATTGCGTCATGTCACTCCCTGATTATTTTCACTGTCTCTTTTACAGTCCGTTCCCCGGCGGCGCCCAGAGGAAGGTTATCCTGGTCTGACGATCGCCTTTGACGGTGACTTTTTTCGTTTGCTGCTGACCGAACTGTTCAGCTTCCAGACGGTATTGTCCCGGCGGAAGGTCTGCCACCAATATGGGCCCATTCTGCAGCACATCGAGTTGCTTGGATCCATCGGCGGCATATATCCGCATCAATACATCAGCCGTATAGGCGCCGCCCTTTTCGGCCACTTCCACGCGCAGTGAATAACCACCAAATTGCTCGGCCAGGGCCTCTCGCTGATCGATACCCACACCACCCACGTAATACCTGATGCCGGTTTCCGAGGTTCTGGCCAGCAGTTCTCCGGCGAGCGCGGCTCCCGTCAGTCCGAGACCCAGCAAAAGTACCGTAAACAAGTTCTTCATAACGGTCTCCTCTTTATGGGTTTTGCTTCCAGGCCTTTATGCAAAAGGATAATAGCTGTTTGGCGACCGACTTGCAGGCTTACCAGCCGCCGCCGCCGCCACCTCCGCCGCCGCCGCCGGAGAAACCACCACCCCCGCCGCCAGAAGAAGAACCCGGGGGCGTACTGGCGGAAGCCACGGAACTGGCCAGGGCACTGCCCACGGAGCTGGAGAGCCCGCGTACTCCGCGAAAATCCGAGCCGCTATACCAGCGGCTACGATAATTTGAAGGATCTTTGCCCGCCTCGCGTAGATCAGCGGCAAAGCGGTCCGCCCATTCCGTCTCCACATCCAGGGCAATGGCGTAGGGCAGACAAGCCTCGAATTTCTCGGGCGTCACGGCACTGGCATAACGCAGCTTCAGTTCATCGCCTTCAGCCAGGGTGAGATAACGCTTGAAGCCCTCGATCCGGTCCAGAAGGCGGCGCCCTCGCAACGTCGGCGCCTTGATCAGATAGTGATACAGCAGATTAATCAGAATAATCGCGATCATGCCGGCCAGCAGCTGCCAGGGCACGACGCCAAGAAAGCCTGCCAGATCACTGACATTGAGCATGCCGATAAGAAAGAAGGCCGGCGTAGCGGTCATGACCAACCGCAGCCAGTCACCGACGCCCCGGTGGTAGCGGTGACGCATACGCCACAGCTGTACCAGGAACGGGCTCGTGAAACCGATACAGAACGCCGCCATGAACAGAAAGAACAGGGCTTCGGGACCATAACTGTTGATTGACTGCCAGCCTGCCACGGCCAGCACCAGCACCGACAGGACCCAACCCGGAATCACCCAGCCGCGATTCGCGTAGTAGTAGCGTTTGCGATACATATCGTCCAGCTTTTCGCGATGCGACTTGAGCAGCTGGCGAATCCTTTCATGCCGGCTCTTGCTGAAAGTCATGCCCAAAGCGCCGATACCGGCCAGCAAGGTGGCCTCGTCTTCGCCCAGCGCTGCCTGGCTTTCGCCCGTGGGTTTCACGGTATAGACCGAATCATTCTCTTCGAGCGTAACCGCACCCTTTACTGCCAGGCCCACCAACGCCGCAGAAGCAATCTTGTTGTCGTAACCCATGCGGTAGATCAGGCGCACGGCAGCCGGCGAATAACCCTCGGGAGGTTCATATTCAGGCACGATGACACCCGCAGCCGGATCGCGCCCGACCCGCAACCAGGCAAGCCAGTAATAAAACAGCAGTAACAGCGCCCCGCCCCAGACAATGAAAATGCCGGGCTCGTCACGCCAGCGCCAGGCCAGTTCGTCCTGCCAGGCGGGCTCGCGTATGAAGCCCTTCGGCCAGCTCGCCACAATGGTCAGGCCCTCGCGGGGACCCAGTGGCCGCAGCGTCTCGTACACCATCGCCGCATCGGTCCGGCCGGCGCGATAATCCTGCCCGCGGCTGCCCTGCTTGCCGGTATAGCCCATCGGCCTCACTTGCGTCAGTGGCACCGCCGGCGGCAAAAACAGGCTTGCGCTGACCCGGTCTATGGCGAAATCCCAGCCATTGCCGGTGACATTCCAGTACAACTCGTCATGCTCATCAAAGAACCCCAACTGACGATCCGTAATGTATGTCAGACGGTAGCTGTAGTCCCCCGGCTCAAGCAACACATTCTTGCGCCCCATATAAACCCGGATACCGTTGGAAAGGCGCTGGGTATGCCAGCCCTCCTTGCCGCCATCCCTGAGCACCTCCACGACCTGGAAGTCGACCTTGTATTGCCGGCCATGACCTTTATAAGTGGTGGGAAAATCACGGTAAATGCCGCGCTTTATCTTCTTGCCCTCGGCCCTTACACGTATGGTCTCGGTTACGGTCTGTGAACCATCGGCATGCACGACGATTTCACTGTCGAAAGACAGAATGCGCTCATCGGCCTGACCCGCCAGCGGCCAGGCCAGCAACAGGATCAGAAAAATCTTTCTCACGCGGGTTCCCAATCGAAGTACTCGGCCGGGCGGAAACGAAACACGCCGGCCACCAGATTACTGGGGAAGGACTCGACCATGACGTTATACGCCTTGACCGCACCGTTGTAATAACGGCGCGCATACTGGATGGCCTGCTCAACTTCGGAGATCTCGTCTTGCAGACCGGTAAACTGCTCGGAAGTCTTGAGGTCAGGATAAGCCTCGGCAATGGCCAGCAAACCCTGCATGGCATCACCAAGCCGTTGTTCCAGTTGTCCAATCTCTCCTGCAGACCGCGAGGAAGCCCTGGCCATTGCGCTGCTGCGACGCAATTCGGTGACCCGGCTGAAAGTCGCCTGCTCGTAATCCGCATAGGCCCTGACGGCTTCCACCAGCTTCGGAATCAGGTCGTGCCTGCGCTTCAACTGCACGTCAATGTCACTCCAGGCGGCCAACACCGTATTGCTATCATGCACCAGACGGTTGTACAGCCAGATCAGATAGACCAGCGCGGCCAGTAAAGCGATTGTTATTCCCCAGGACATCGCCATCTTCTACCCCAAGTGACCATTTCCGGCAAGCAAAATCCTGCCTGAAAAACATTTCCCCGAGGTCTTGCAATTTTGTAAGTTATTGCCGTTTCTGGGTCTTTTCCCGCTCTTGACTGCACCCCTGCCTTGTGGTTTAGCCGGCCCCAATCGTCAATTTTTTCGCACCACTTATGCACATATGTCACCGATGTCAGAAAATTCTTACTCGCATGTAGGAAAATTACAGATACGTCTTATGTATCACTTTTAACTTTTTGATTTATTTATAAAATAAAGCACTATCCGCATATTGACAGGTGTCAAAAAAACCAACCTGCACAGGGGGCAATGCTGCCCCGGAAAAGCTATCCCCATAGTTATCCACAAGTGGTTTCACGGTTCCACGCATTTTGAGACCATGAAAAACCTGTGGATAAGCTGTGGCTGAATCGTCTATCCGGATTTGGGCAAAGGAACTGCTAAAGTACGCCCATGCCGGATACTGATCGGATTCTGCGCGTGGCTGTCCCCACGCCGTTGTATCAATGCTTTGACTACCTTGCACCCGCCCGTGAAAACGTTGAGGTGGGTGCGCGTGTGCAGGTCTCTTTCGGCCGGCGCAAACTCACCGGCATGGTGGTAGATCTGCCAGGGAACAGTGATCTGGACTCCTCCGCGCTCAAACCGGTAGAGCAGATTCTTGACCACAAGGCCGTTGTTTCCCGGGACTGGCTGACACTCTGCCACTGGGTGGCTGATTACTACCACCATCCGCTCGGCGAAGTGATTGCCACGGCACTGCCAGGCGCGCTACGCAAGGGGCAGGCGGCGAAAAACCAGCTGGCGCGGGGCTGGCGCATTACGCAGGAGGGCAGCAAGGCCCTGAATGAGGACAAACGCCTGGCCAGGGCCATACGCCAGCAATCCATACTGCGTTTCCTCAATGACCGGGGCGAGACCCGCGAGGAAAGCCTGAAGGCGGATACCGGCACCACTGCGGCTCAGCTGAGAACCTTGAGCGACAGAGGCTGGATCAAGGCCACAACACTCGGGGCCGAGCCTGCCCGTAGTTGTCACCCCGGCCCGGCATTGAATACGGCACAGCAATCCGCCATAAGCAGTTTGTTGCCGGACAAACATGGCTTCCACCCCGGACTGCTGGAAGGGGTGACTGGCAGCGGTAAAACCGAGGTCTATCTGGCCATTGCCCGCAGTCAGGCGAAAGCCGGTCGCCAGACTCTGATACTGGTGCCCGAAATCGGCCTGACCCCGGCACTCATTGCACGCTTTGCCGAACGCCTTGGCAGCGAACCCGCAGTTCTGCACTCAGGCCTGGCCGAGGGTGAACGCCTGCACGCCTGGCAGCGAGCCGCCCGCGGTCATGCCGAAGTGGTTATCGGTACCCGCTCAGCCGTTTTCACGCCTCTGGCAAGGCCCGGGGCAATCATTGTCGACGAAGAGCACGATGCTTCCTATAAACAGCAGGACGGCCTGCGTTATTCCGCGCGGGATGTCGCCGTGCGCCGGGCGCAGTTGCTCAATGTGCCGGTAACGCTGGGCAGCGCAACGCCGTCGCTGGAAAGCCTGCATAACGCCCGCAGCGGACGCTACCAACACGCCAGACTGCCCGAACGGGCCGGCAACGCCGCGGCCCCGCACAGTGAAGTCATCGACCTGCGCCGGCAACCCATGTCCGAAGGGCTCTCGGCAAGCCTGCTCAAGCACATGGATCGCCATCTGGCCGAAAACGGCCAGGTCATGCTGTTTCTCAACCGGCGCGGTTTCGCCCCCACGCTCACCTGTCACGACTGTGGCTGGGTGGCCGATTGCCGGCGCTGCGATATTCAGCTCACCTATCATCGCAATCATGCCCGCTTGCGCTGTCATCATTGCGGCAGCGACCGGCCGGTGCCTCCCACCTGCCCGGAATGCGGCGGCAGGGAATTCCAGGCCCAGGGCGTGGGTACGGAACGCGTCGAGGCATTTCTGAAGGAACGCTATCCCGATACCGGCCTGGTCCGCATCGACCGGGATACCACGCGGCGCAAGAATGCCCTGCAGGAAATGCTGGACGACGTTGGCAGCCAAAGGGCGCGCATACTCATTGGCACGCAGATGCTGGCCAAGGGTCATGATTTTCACCAGATTTCCCTGGTCGGGATTCTTAATGCCGACGGTGGCCTGTTCGGCATCGACTTCCGCGCGCCGGAACGCATGGCCCAGCTCATCACCCAGGTAGCGGGACGCGCCGGCCGCGGCAAACGGCCCGGGGAAGTTTTCATACAGACACATCATCCTGACCATCCACTTCTGCTGGGGCTGCTGCGTGACGGTTACGCCGCATTTGCCCGCCAGGCGCTGGCGGAACGTGAGGCCGCCGGCTATCCACCTTTCGGCCATCTCTGCCTGCTCCGCGCCGAGGCAACTGACAGCCAGGTCCCCCTGCAATTCCTGCAGCAGGCTGCCGCTACCGCCCGCAGCTTCGGCAGCAACGGCCTGGATATCTGGGAGGCAGTGCCAGCGCCGATGGAACGCCGGGCGGGCCGTTACCGGGCCCAGTTACTCATCCAGGCACAGCAAAGACCCGCCTTGCACAAACTTCTGGACCAGCTGGTGCCGGCCCTGAGCAAAGCCCGCCTTGCACGCAAGGTGCGCTGGTCGGTTGATGTGGATCCTGCAGATATGCTGTAGCCACCACCCAAAGCCGGGCCCGCATTCAGTTCGGGGGCGCCGCTGGTGTAAAATGCGCGCCTTTGGCCCGCCCCGTTTCCAGCCTCGAATCCGTATTCATGAAAGATTTACTGCAGCAGCTCGTACTTCAGGCCCTGGACTCACTCCAGTCCGGCCCCCTGGCTGATATAGATCTGCCGGACGCGGTACAGATAGAACGCACCCGTGATGCAGCACATGGCGACTACGCCTGCAACGTGGCGCTGACGCTGGCCAAGAAAGCCGGCAAACCACCCCGCGACCTGGCCCAGGCCATTGTGGATACCCTGCCCGCTTCCGGGGAAGTGGAAAAAGTTGAAATCGCCGGCCCCGGCTTCATTAACTTTTACCTCACCAAGCATGCCCAGACTGCTGTCATCGGCAGGATCCTGGCTGAAGGTGAAACCTATGGCCGCGCCGCGACAGGCAGCGGCCCCAAAACCCTGGTCGAATTTGTTTCCGCCAATCCCACAGGACCGCTGCACGTCGGTCATGGCCGTGGCGCCGCCTTCGGCGCCACGGTGGCCAATCTTCTGGAAGCTGCCGGCCATGACGTTCATCGCGAATACTATGTCAATGACGCCGGCCGCCAGATGGACATCCTCGGCACCAGTGTCTGGTTGCGCTATCTGCAGGCCTGCGGCGAGACATTCAGCTTTCCGAAAAACGGTTATCAGGGCGACTACATCGGCGACTATGCGGCTGAACTGATCAGTGAACACGGCGAGGCTTTCCGTCGCAATGCCTCAGAAGTATTCGAGGCCGTCCCCGCCGATGAAGCTGACGGCGGCGACAAGGAAGCCCATATCGATGGCCTGATCGCCAGCGCCAAACGTCTGCTGGGTCCTGACGACTACGAAACGGTATTCCAGAAGGGCCTGACCCGTATCCTGGATGACATCCGCGACGACCTGGCCGAATTCGGCGTGAACTACGACGAGTGGTTTTCGGAGCGCTCGCTGGTCGTCAATGATGCCCGCGACACCGGCATCGAACGGCTCAAGGCCAGCGGTCACACCAAGACCGAAGAAGGCGCGCTCTGGTTCAAGTCCACGGATTACGGTGACGAAAAAGACCGCGTGCTGATCCGCAGCAATGGCGAACACACCTACTTCGCTTCGGACGTGGCCTATCACGTCAACAAGCTGGACCGGGGTTATAGCCACCTGGTCGACATCTGGGGCGCCGACCATCACGGCTACATCAAACGCGTGGCCGGCGCGGTGCAAGCGCTGACAGGCCATGATGACGTACTGGATGTGCGGCTGGTGCAATTTGTCAGCCTGTTCCGCGGCGGCGAGAAACAGCAGATGTCGACCCGTTCCGGTGAATTCATCACCCTGCGCGAACTGCGCGAGGAAGTGGGTAACGATGCGGCCCGCTTTTTCTACGTGATGCGCTCCAATGACGTACCGCTGGATTTCGACCTGGAACTGGCCAAGTCGCAGAGCAATGACAATCCGGTGTACTACATCCAGTATGCGCATGCCCGTGTCTGCCGGGTGTTCGAACAGATGCAGGAAAAGGGTTTCAGCTTTGACCAGGCCAACGGCGAAGCTGCTTTGCCGCGTCTGGCCGAGTCGCATGAGGAAGCGCTGCTTACCCAGCTCACCCGCTACCCGGAACTGCTGCAACAGGCCGCAACGCAGACTGCCCCCCACACGCTGGCGCATTACCTGCGTGATCTGGCGGACGGCTTTCACAGCTACTACAACGCTCATCAGTTTCTGGTGGACGACGCTGACCTGCGTAATGCCCGGCTGTGCCTCATCTCGGCTGTGCGGCAGGTGATCTACAATGGACTGACCCTACTGGGCGTAAGCGCCCCGGAAAGAATGTAATGGCACGCGACTATTCACACCGACGCGGCAACGCGCCCCAACGCAGGCGCGCCGCCGCCAAGCCCCGCCGCGGCAGCAGCAGCAAGAAACCGGGAGGTCTGCCGGGCTGGATATCCATGTTCGCCGGTCTCAGCCTGGGCCTGGCCATTGCTGCGGGCGTGTACATCTACTACAAGCCCCTGAGCGGTGACAGCGAGAACAGCGTACCGCCAGCTGCCCAGCAGGGCAGCGACAAACCTGCGCGGGACGCCAATGGCCTGCCGCCCAAGGAACCCAGCCGTTTCGCGTTTTACGAAATGCTGCCCAATTACGAAATCGTGATACAGCAGGAAGGCCCGGCACAGCAGAACAAGCCGGCGGCCGCCCAGACCCCGAAGCAGGTGGAAGAACCGGGCCGCTATATCATTCAGGCGGGCTCCTTCAAGACCTATGAAGACGCCGACAAGCGCAAGGCCAAGATGGCGATGCTGGGCGTGGAGTCCGAGATCGAGAAAGTCACCATCGATGGCGCCACCACCTGGTACCGCGTGCGCGTAGGGCCGGAGAAGAACCTGGAAAAGGTCAACGGCATGCTCAAGACGCTGCGCGACAATGGTATCGAGTCGCTACTGATGCGCTACAAGGGCTGAGTCCTTCTCCGCCACATGAATCTCCGGGTGGATACGCCAGCCGCTCTGAATCGCCAGATCGTACCGCCGCAAAGACGGTTCCAGCAGATGCCATAACCGCGCGTTGTTGTAGAACGGCGCGGACGGAAACATGTGATGCATCAGATGAAAATTCTGCCACTGCAGTAACGGCGACATCAGCCACTCGTTACCCAGACGCACGGTAGTGGCCCGCGTGTAGTTCTCTTCCTGGCTCACGTCATGCGGTACATGCGGCAGCCAGAAGAATGAAAAGCCCACCAGCAGCTTGGTAATCCGCGCCGGGATGAACCACAGAAACAGCAGTTCCCAACCGTAACCGGCAGCAATGATAGTGCTCGCCGCCAGAACCGTGCCGGCCACTGTAACCATCGACTGCCTCAGATAACGATGCGCTTTCGTATCGCCGTGCTTGAGCACGTAATACAGGTAATAGAAATCCACCGTCACCCAGCGCAATGGCAGCTGCCACCAGGGCCCGACATGCATCCAGCGGTCGGGATCCAGCGCGCCGCTGGCCAGTCGGTGATGGCGGATATGCCCCCAGCGAAACAGCTCCAGCGTAACCTGTGGCAGAAAACTCAGCAGTGCGATGCGCCCTACCCAGTCGTTGATGCGGGCGTTGCTGGACACGGCACCGTGAATGGCATCATGCACCACACTGAAAAGGTAATAGGCGGTCACGCCATTGAT
The DNA here is from genome assembly GCA_913055805.1 of uncultured Salinisphaerales bacterium. Classification (GTDB taxonomy): domain Bacteria; phylum Pseudomonadota; class Gammaproteobacteria; order Nevskiales; family CAJXLF01; genus CAJXLF01. The sequence continues at coordinate 40,326 of CAJXLF010000001.1, read as the reverse complement.
GAGCATACCGGCCCATAGAGGCAGATAGCCCAGCACGGCCAACGTATCGACCACGACAAAACTGGCGATGCAGTAGATAAGGATGCCAATGGTGCGCCAGGCGATCTTCGGCGCGCGGCTCAGACGTTTGGCAGCGGCCAGCACCTCCGGTGTCTGCTGCCGGAGAATTTCACCTGCAGGATTCATGTTGCCTCCAGGCCGGGTTCGCTGCCGAATATCGGCCCCAGCACGATTTCCACCATGGGTTCGGTGAGTTGATTGAGTTTGCGGCCATGCACCAACTGGTCGGCCGCGTGCAGGGATAGCAGGCCGTGTGTCGTGGCCCAGGCAATATGCATGACCGTGCGCGGATCGCGTTCCACCAGCCCGGCCTTGTGCGCCTGCTCCACAATGCCCACCAGATAATCAAAGGCCTGCTGACGTATATGCAGCAATTCGGGATATCGCTCCAGCGGCGGCTGCCGCATGGCAAACATCAGCCGGAATTCCTCCGGCCGCTTTTGCAGATAATCGATCACGGCCCGCGACAACAGATAGATACGCTGTATCGGCCCCTTGTCCAGTGGATCGCTCTCGCGTAACAGCTCGAAAAAACGACGAAAACAATCCACCCGCACCTGGGCGAAAAGATCTTCCTTGCTCTCGAAATAGCGGTAGGGCAGCGTGTGACTGATGCCCATGACCGCGGCCAGGCGACGAAAACTCACCGCCTCGTAACCTTCCTTTATATACAACTGCAACGCGGCATCGATCATGCGCTGGCGCATGCTTTCGACTTCATCAACGGACAAGGCTGGACGCGGCATAATGATTAACACTGTTAAATATACACTGTTAATCTAACGGCCGACACAACGGCTGTCAAGCAGTTTTACTTATTGCGGAATATTGAAAACGATGCCCTGGTCGATCTTCGCCTGAACTTCCTCGACGAACTGCGCCTCTTCTTCCGGCCCTTCAGGCAGACGCATGAACACGGTACCGTCGGCAAAGATAATGCCGGGGGTGTTGCCGTAAACAAACAACGCACCCATGTAGCGGATATCGGCAATGGGGTAGCTCGGGCAACTGGCGACATGCGGAATCTCGCCCTCCTCGCGCATCACCGTCATCCAGGCCTGGCCGGGATTGGCGTTGCACCAGACGTCCTGGGCCAGGGAAAAATTCTGCGGACTCAAACTGGAAGGAAACACGGTGTAGCTGAACTCGTGTTTGGCCAGAAAGGCTTCCAGGCGACGGCAAAAGCCACAATCGACCGCCGAGTACAGCACCATACCGACCGGCTTGTCGCCATGACGGAACGTTATCGAAGCATGCCATGGCAGATCTTCGATAGCCTTCTTGCGGATCGCCAGTACCTTGTCACGCTCCACATCGGATCGCTGCTTGTTCATGTAGACCCATTTGTCGCCATAGCTGTTGGCGACCATGGTCAGCTCGGTGTCCATCAGCACCGGCGTAGTGACATTGGCGGCCTCGGCGGAAGTGATGGAAAAGATACCGCTGAACGGCGTGGCGTAACCCTGCGGCTTGCTGGTCAGGCGCTTGTTGACGTTGGCCTGGAAGCTGGCGAGGTCATCCGCCGCGTTCGCGGTCTGTGAGAGAAAGAGCAACACAAGAAAGATGGATCTCATCGAACTACTCCGTCGCAAGCATCATGCGGGATTCACGGGGGAATACCGCCTGCAATGCTAGAAACCTGCCTGACGCGCTTCCTTCATGGCATCCGCAAGTTCTTCGGCGAGGTTCGAGGCAACATCGTCACAAGCCATCGGCAATGACCACCCCGATTCTGAACCGCTTTCAGAAAAAAGACGGGTACCATCCCTTGCGACCAGCACCGCAGCCCATTCCAGGTTGGGTCTCAATCCGCCCCGATCCGTTTTTACCTTCACATTGAGCGTGGCGTCAGCCCTGGCCTCATCGGGTACAGCATGCAGGCCTTCCGATGTAAGCGAAGAAACCACCCGCGCACCGCAGCCTTCAATCTCCTGGTCAGCTGCGTAATTCACGTACAAAGACCCGACTTCACTGAGTTTTGTCTGGGCAAAAACAATGCTGTTGGCGCCTAGCGCGATTACGCCCAGCGAAAAGAAAAATAGCTTTTTCAAGACTGACTCCTCGGTATTAGCGTTCTACTTTGAAAGCAGGCCGATTGACCTGAAGTCAGCTTAGCACGCCTAGTCTGTGTAATATTCCGGCCGGCCCGCGGTCCACAGCTCGCCCCATAGACGTCCCCCGCCGTCCACCGTGAGCACTTCGCCGGTAATAAAATTACCAGAAGGCGCACTCAGATAGATACAGGCTTCGGCGATTTCCATGGCCGTACCGGGACGCCGCATGGGATTCGCCTTGGGGAATTCCTTCACCGCTTCGGGCGGATAGACATCCAGCCCCTTGGTCGCGGTCAGGCCGGGCGCCACACAGTTGACGCGGATATTCAGCGGCGCCCATTCCACCGCCACCGTGCGGCAGGCACCGATCACACCGGCCCGCGCGGCCACGGTATGCGCCACCCCCGGCATGCCGCGCTCGGTCACGACCACCACGTTTACGATTGAACCCTCGCGCCCGGCATCACGCCAGACCTGGGCAGCGCGCTGCATCATGTACCAGCTGGAATTGAGGTTGTTGTTGATGACCGCGTTCCAGCCCTTGGGCGTGAAATCGATGGCGTTGGCCGGAAACTGGCCACCCGCGTTGTTCACCAGATAATCGAGACCGCCATAGGTTTCCTCGACCTTTTTATAAAGGGCATCAATCTGCTCCGGCTCGCGGATGTCGGTGGGCACCGCCAGCATTTCTCCGCCACGGCTGTTCACGAATTCCGCCACCGCTTCCAGCTTTTCCGCTGTGCGGCCACAGATGGCGACTTTCGCACCGAGCCGGGCAAACAGCATGGCCACCGCACGACCGATACCGCTGCCGCCACCGCTGACCAGCGCCACCTTGCCGGCGAACAGATCGGGGCGATAGACAGTGGGTTCCGCCCAGAGGGCTTCGAGTTCTTTTAGGACGCTTTCTTGCATATTTTCCGCCTTCACCGCGGATGAGGCTCTCCCGCCAGGGGAGAGGGAACTAATCTGTGCAATCTGTGTAATCTGTGGATTCACCCGTCTTTACGGCTGTGCGTAATTTCTCAACCCCGCAACAAGTCATCACTGATGATGATCTTGCGCACCTCAGTGGTACCCGCGCCGATTTCCAGCAATTTGATGGAGCGATACAGACGGTTGATTTCCGATTCCCAGATATAACCGGTGCCGCCATGCACCTGCACCGCTTCGTTCAGCACCTTGTTCAGTGTTTCCGCCACGAACATCACGCCAGCAGCGGTGATCTTGTGAATGTCGCCGCGGCCGCCGTCGTTCTCACCCACCGTGTTTGCGGCACGCAGCGTCTGGTAGGTGAACAGGCGCATGGCCTCCACCCACACATACATGTCCGCCAGTTTGCCGCGGATCATCTGGAAGTTGCCGATCGGCTGACCGAACTGCTTGCGCTGGCTGGCGTAGTCGATGGACAACTGCAGGGCGCGCTCGGCAATGCCCAGGCAGATCGGCGAAATCATGGCGCGCTCCAGGTCCAGGCCGCTCATGACCACTTTCACGCCACGGTTTTCCTCGCCCACCAGATTGGCGGCCGGAATGCGGCAATTGTCGAACACCAGTTCCGCGGTCTGGCTGCCACGGAAGCCCATCTTGATCAGCTTTTGCGCCACGGAGAAACCGGGGGCGTCCTTCTCCACGATAAAGGCGGAAATACCCTGCGCGCCCTTGTCCTTGTCGGTCTTGGCGTAGACCAGCAGCACATCGGCCACCGGACCGTTGGTGATGTAGATCTTGCGGCCGTTGAGCACATACTCGTCGCCCTCGCGGCGCGCCGTGGTGCCCATCGAGCCCAGCGCATCGGAACCGGCGCCCGGCTCGGTCAGGCCCAGCGCACCGATCAGCTTGCCGCTGACCAGGCCCGGCACGTACTTGGCTTTCTGCTCCTCGCTGGCATTGCGCAGAATGTTGTGCAGACAGAGATTCTCATGCGCCACCCAGGCCAGCCCCAGCGCATGATTCCAGCGCGAGAAGGCCTGCAGGATCAGGCCGCTGGTCATGATGTCCATGTTGGAGCCGCCGTACTGCTCCGGCGCGGTCACGCCGAAATAGCCGGTCTCGCCGATCTTCGGAAAGATCGTGTCATCCCACCATTCCTCGTCGTCCATGCGCTGGGCGATGGGGTACAACTCCGCCTTGGCGAAGCGGTCCGCCTGGTAAAGAATTTCGGCTTCCTGATCGGACAGGCCGGTAAAAGCCTGCATCACACCCGGTTGCTCTGACATAACTGATCCTGTTCGTTAACTGTTTCGCTAAGGTTGTTTCAATCTTCAATGGCATCCACCAGACCCCATTCCAGGGCCTGCGATGCCTTGATTCTCTGGCCCGACAGGCACAGCCTGGCGCAGCGCTGGCGCCCCATGCGCCGCGCGATACTGATGCAGCCGCCGGCGCCGGGAATCAGCCCCATGCCGACTTCGGGCAGCAGAAAATGCGTACTGCTGCGCGCCACCACCCGGCCGGCAAAGGCCGGAAACTCGATACCCGAACCAATGCAGGCACCATGCAGATGCGCTGTCACCCGCGGCGCGCAGCGCGCCAGCAAACTGCCCGGCACGCTCAGCCCGCGCACGATGTGCCCGGTGGCCGCATCCGGCACGCTACCGAACTCGTTCAGATCACCGCCGGTAGAAAAGCACTTGCCACGGCCACTGATGTGCACTTCTTCAATGCTGTCATCGACCAGCACCAGCTGCAGCGCCTCATTCAGCGCGTCACGCATTTCCACCGACATGCCGTTGCGGTTGCCCGGACGGTTCAGCTCCATCTGCAGGCGGTCGCCATCACGCTCGACCACCACCGCCGGACCACTGTCGCTGTTCATTTCCAGCTGCGGCCGCATGCGCGCCAACCAGGCGCTGTATTCGCGGCCCGTCTGCAAGGTGGCGTAGGCCATCGACTCGACGGTCAGCGCCTGCGCCACCGGCATGTCCTCGGTAGTACGCAGCACCTGCACCAGCACCGTGGCCGCCACCGGATTGGCTTCGATACGCGGCAACAGCGCTGCCGCCTCATCCTCGCTGGCAAAGAGCACATCACAGGCTGTCGCCAATGCGTCATCCGCCTGCCCTACGCCAATCACCGGACAGACCAGGCTGCGCAACCATTCACCCAGGTGATCCAGGGCCTCGGCATCGCTGGCTGTGTTCAGCACCAACGCCTGCCGCCTGCCCATGGGCGAATAATCCACTGGCGCAGGCCCCGCCTGCGCCAGTGCGCCGAGTTCATCCACCGAAAGCATGAGCCGGTCTGTCATTCTGTCTCCGTCGGCACCCCGCCCTGTACAGCGCGCACGTTAGCACCCCTGCTGCCCGCGCTCCTCATGCCTTTGAGTGAGTTGAACTCACTTTCACTCTTACTAACTTGCAACACCTCATCCAAATGACGCATTGCATTTCGATAATGATGAGAGCAGGATAGTAAAAAGCAAAAAGTGAGTCTAACTCACCTTTATCTCAGATTACCAGTCAACGAGACCGGGAGACGACATGTCTGAAGACGTCCTGATCGAGCGCCGCCAGCACAACGGACAGGCGGTGCAATGGATCATCATCAACCGTGAAGAACGCCGCAACGCCATGAATGCGGACGTCATCGCGCGCATATCACAGGGCATTTCGGAGGCGGTCGACAGCGGCGAAGTACGCGCCATTGTGCTTACCGGCGCGGGCGACAAGGCCTTCTGTGCCGGCGCTGACCTGACCAAGGGCGTGAAGGGCTTCGCTTTTGATGTCGACTTTTCGCGCCCACGACACTACATCGTGCAGTTGTTCAAGCAACTGCTGGATTGTCCCCTTCCGGTCATTGCCCGGGTGAACGGGCATGTCATGGCCGGTGGCTTCGGCCTGCTCTGTGCCTGTGACATGGCTATTGCCGCCGACGACATCCGCATTGGCACCACGGAATCAAAAATCGGCCTCACGCCGATGATGATCCTGCCCTACATGATCCGCAGTCTGCCGCCGCGCAAGCTGCAGGAAATGTGCATCACCGGCGAGCAGTTCACCGCGGCCGACGGCCTGGAGTGGGGCCTGTTCAACTACCTGGCGCCGCGCGCCGAGCTCGATGAAAAAACCGACTGGTTGCTGTCGCGCGTCGTCGACAAATCCCCCACCGCTATCCGCCTGGGCAAGCAGGCTTTTGCCGCCATGCGCGACATGAGCCTGCCGCAGGCGCTGGAATATGCCCAGAGCATGGTGCCGGTGATGTCCAGCACGCAGGACGCCGCCGAGGGCCTGGCGGCTTTCCAGGAAAAGCGTGCGCCGAAATTCACCGGCAACTGAGGATGCGAATCTGATGCAGACCGTTCGGGCTGAGCCCTTCGACAAGCTCAGGACAGGCGCTGTCGAAGCCCCTGGACATACCGCAAGCGCCCTTCGACCAGCTCAGGGAGAACGGACGCCCGGAGGCCCGCGAAAGTCATGAGCAGCACACGCGGCACAAAAGAACAGCGCGTTGCAGAGATTCTGCAGACGGCGCGCGAGCTGTTCAGCGAACGCGGCTACGAGGCCACATCCATGGCCGAGGTGGCGGCGCGCGTGGGTGTTGTCGAGGGCACGGTCTACAAGTATTTCGAGAGCAAGCGCGAGCTGCTGCTGCTTGTGCTGACGCAGTGGTACGAAAGCCTGTTCGAAGGCTACGAGCAGGACCTGGAAGGCGTGCGCGACACCCATGCCCGCATGCGCCTGCTGATCTGGCGTCATCTGCGCACCATGCGCGACAACCCGGACCTCTGCCGCCTCACCTTCAATGAGTTCCGCGCCGAACAGGGTTATCACGGCTCACCCCTGCAGAAACTCAACCGCGCCTACACCGAACTGCTGGTGGAAGCCCTGCAGGCCGGCATCGCCGCGGGCGCTCTGCGTGATGACCTGCCGGTCACCTTGCTGCGCGACATGATCTTCGGCGGCATCGAGCATTACATCTGGCCCTACCTCTGCGGCCATGGCGAACTCGAGATCGACAGCATTACCGACCAGGTTTGCAGCCTGCTGTGGCAGGGCATCGGCAAAGCCGATGAGCAGAACTACCAACGCAATTTTGAACAGGAAACACGCCGCCTGTCGGAACTGGCAGAGCGGCTGGAACAGAAACTGGGAACATCCTGATGAGCAGTCACATGACCACCATCGACACAAGCAGCTGGCCTTTCGACACCGTACTGGTCGCCAACCGCGGCGAGATTGCGGCGCGCATCCTGCGCACGATCAAGGCGCTCGGCCTGAAAGGCGCCGTGGTCTACCACAGCGCCGACCGCAAGACCCCGGCACTGGCCATCGCCGACCAGGCCGTGGAAATCACCGGCGAGACACCGGTGGCCGCCTACCTGGACGCCGCGCAGATCCTGGCAGCAGCCAGACAGGTAGGCGCCGGCGCCATCCACCCCGGTTATGGCTTCCTGTCCGAGAACGCCGACTTCTGCCGCGCCGTCACAGACGCCGGCATTGCTTTCGTCGGCCCTACCCCGGAACAGATCGAACTCATGGGCGACAAGGTGCGCGCCCGCGCCTTTGTTGAAAAAGCCGGCTTCCCGGTCGCCCCCTCGGCCATTGAAGATGACGACCCGGCAACCTTCCTGGAACGCGCCAGGGCGCTGCCGCTGCCCCTGCTGATCAAGCCGGCGGCCGGCGGCGGCGGCAAGGGCATGCGCGTGGTTCGCGAAGCGGATCAACTGGAATCTGAAATCGAACGCGCCCGCAGTGAAGGCCAGCGCTACTTCGGCGATGGCCGTCTGTACGTGGAAAAATTCATCGAGAACCCGCGCCATATCGAGGTGCAGGTGCTGGGCGACGCCCACGGCAACGTCGTACACCTGTTCGAACGCGAATGCTCGGTGCAGCGCCGCTTCCAGAAGATTGTCGAGGAAACCCCCTCGCCCGCGCTGGACGAAAAACTACGCAACGAAATCTGTGAAACCGCCGCCGGTATTGCCCGCAGCGCCGGCTACCGCAACGCCGGCACCGTGGAATTTATCTTTGGTGAGTCGGGCGGCGAGGCCGAGTTCTACTTCCTGGAAACCAACACACGCCTGCAGGTGGAGCATCCGGTCACCGAGGAAATCACCGGCAAGGATCTGGTGGCAGAGCAGCTACGTATCGCGGCCGGAGAGAAACTGGGCTACGAGCAGCAGGACATCACCGCCAGCGGCCACGCCATCGAATTCCGCATCTACGCCGAGGATGCGGCCGCCGGCTTCACCCCGACCACCGGCCCGGTGCTGCGCTGGAAGGTGCCCACCGGCGAAGGCATCCGCATGGATGACGGTATTGTGGAAGGCGGCGCCGTGACAGCAGCCTTCGACCCCATGCTGGCCAAGCTGGTCATCCGCGGCGCGGATCGCGAGGAGGCCCGTGCCCGCGCCGATGCCGCCCTGCGTGATCTGGCCCTGCTCGGCTGCAAGACCAATACAGCCTTCCTGCGCCGGCTGCTGAACCACCCGGCCTTCATTGCCGGTGACGTACATACCGGCTTCCTCGATGCCAACCCGGATATCGCCGCCGAACCTGAACTCAGCGAAGCAACGTTACACAAACTGCTGGCCACCGCCGCCCTGACCAACCGCCCCATGCGCGACAACGCCGATCTCACACCGGATCTGCATGCTGCGATCGGCCACTGGAACAACTGAGGGATCATCAGATGAACGCTCGGACTATCCAGTCCCTTCTCCCCCCAGGGGAGAAAGTTAGGATGAGGGGTAAATGGAGAACTCTAATGAAAACCCACAAACACCGTTTAACTGGCATAGCACGTGAACTCAGAGCGAATTCAACAGACGCTGAACTGCTTTTATGGAAGCATCTTCGTAATCGCCAACTTGGCGGGTACAAATTCCGCCGCCAGCTACCTGTCGGTTCTGCTATCGCGGATTTTCTCTGCATTGATGCCATGTTGATAGTCGAACTCGACGGCGGACAACACGCTGATCAATTCGCCGCTGACTCAGTTCGCACGGCTCGGCTCGAAGCCGCAGGTTACAAGGTCATTCGCTTCTGGAATGACCAGGTACTGACCCAGACGGAAGAGGTGCTAGCCGAGATTCTGCGAAATCTTGAAGGAAATAGCCCTCACCCCAACCCTCTCCCGGAGGGAGAGGGAGAAAAACACGAGGATTCTTTCTAATGCAACACGGATTCAAACTCCTCGACGCCGAACACGACATCGGCCTGTCCCGCGCACGCGAGGGCTATCGCCTGCACCTGAACCAGGGCGACGAACGCATCGAAATCCCCGTCTCCCTCATCCAGGGCGAGGAAGGTGACTGGGTACTGAACGTGAATGGCGAGGTGGACCACATCAGCCTCGCCCTGGACGGCGACGATGTCTTCATTCACCTCGACGGCGAGGTCTACCAGCTGACCTTCGAGCATGCCCTGCAACGCCTGGCCGAGATGAGCGCCGGCGCCGCGGCCGACAACGTCAAGGCCACCATGCCCGGCAGCCTCGTGTCGGTGGCGGTCGCCGAGGGTGATCACGTCAAGACCGGACAGACCCTGCTGGTGATGGAAAGCATGAAGATGGAAACCACGATTGTGTCGCCACGCGATGGCGTGGTGCAGAGCATCCAGTTCACCCCCGGCCAGACCTTCGACAAGGACGCCGTGCTGATCACGCTGGAACCCGAAGCAGAAGAATAAAAAAGAGAAACCACAGATGCGCACAGATACACACAGATTTGAAAACGCCCATTCCGGAAAACGCAGGGCGCTTATCCGGATTGACGGCACTTTACGCCTGAGAGAGCAGTCATGAAGAGAATCGTCTCAAGCCTGAACACCCAATCCGAAGACTTCAGGGCCAACTACGCGCATAACCTGAAGAACGCCGAAAAATTCAGAGAAAAACAGCATGCGGCCCGCTTTGACCGCGCGCAGCGCGACCTCGACCGTCTGGCCAAGCAGGACAAGATGACAGTGCGCGAACGCCTCAAGCGCCTGCTGGATCCCGGCACCCCGTTCCTGGAACTTTCCAGTCTGGCCGCGGGTGAGGCCTACGGCGGGGAAGCGCCAGGGGCAGGCGTGGTCACCGGCATCGGCATCGTTTCCGGTCGCGAGGTGATGATCAATGCCGGCGACGGCAGCGTGAAAGGCGGCGCCTGGTATCCGCTCACGGTAAAGAAGGCCGTGCGCGCACTGGATATCGCCATCGAGAACCGCCTGCCGGTGGTGCATCTCTGTGACTCGGCGGGTGGCTTCCTGCCGCTGCAGGCGGAACTATTCGCCGACAAGTACTACGCCGGCCGCATCTTCCGCAACCAGTGCATGCTGTCGAAGATGGGCATCCAGCAGGTGTCGGTGGTACTCGGCCATTGCACGGCTGGCGGCGCCTACGTGCCGGGGCTGTCTGACTATAACGTGATCGTGCGTGGCACCGGCGCCATCTTCCTGGCCGGCCCGCCGCTGGTGAAAGCCGCCACCGGTGAGGATGTGGGCGTGGAAGAACTGGGTGGCTGCGACATGCACACCACCACCTCGGGCACGGCCGATTATCCAGCCGCCAGCGAAGAAGAGGCACTGGCCATCTGCCGCGACATCGTTGCGCAGTTCAAGACGCCGGACAAAACCCGCATCGAGTGGCAGACGCCGGAAGACCCCTACTACGACCCCAGCGAGCTGTATGGCATCCTGCCGCGCGACATCAAACAGCAGTTCGACATGCGCGAGGTCATTGCCCGCCTGGTGGACGGCTCCCGCTTTCATGAATACCAGCCGAAATACGGCACCTCGCTGGTCTGCGGCTATGCGCACCTGTGGGGTTACAAAGTCGGCATCCTGGCCAACAACGGCGTGCTGTTCAACGATTCCTCGCTGAAGGGCGCGCACTTCATCCAGCTGTGCAACCAGAACCGCACACCGATCATCTTCCTGCAGAACATCACCGGCTTCATGGTCGGCAAGGCCTACGAGGAACGCGGCATCACCAAGGATGGCGCCAAGATGATCATGGCCATGACCGGCTGCGAGGTGCCCAAGTTCACCGTGATGTGTCACGGATCGTTTGGCGCCGGTAACTACGGCATGAGCGGCCGCGCCTTTGACTCGCGCTTCCTGTTCACCTGGCCACAGCACGAGATTTCCGTGATGGGCGCCGAACAGGCGGCCAATACCCTGGCCGAAGTGAAGGTGCGGCAGTTGCAGCGCGAGGGCAAGGAATTGTCGAAGGAAGATATCGAGGCCATCCGCCAGCCGGTGCTGGCCGAATTCAAGCGCAAGTCCAGCGCCTACTGGTCGACCTCCGAAATCTGGGACGACGGCATCCTCGACCCGGTGGATACCCGCAACGCCCTGGGCATTTCGCTGTCGGCGGCCCTGAACACCCCGATCGGCGACCCGCGTTACGGGATATTCAGGTTATAGACTCAGCCGCCACCTAAAGCTGGCGATATACGCCGCGGCGATGACCGATTTTGACGACTACGATAACGAGGGCCTGATCCTGGATTTCGTAAATGATGCGGTAAACACCCTGTCGAATACGGTAACGCTCCTGTGCAGAGAGTTTCTCGCAACCGACGGGACGCGGATTGTCACGCAAGCCCTCTATGCGCTTGAGGATACGCTTTACATCAGTATTTGGAATGCTTCGAAAATCCTTGGCGACAGATTTCCTGAAACGAATCTCAAAGTTTGCCATGCGCCTTGAGATCTTCCAGCAACGCCTCGTAACTCATGGTGGGTTCGGCTACACGATTTTCAAAAGCCGCCAGGTCCTCCTGGTCTTCACGCAGCGCCTGGCGCACTGCGTCATTCACCAGATCAGACACGGACCTGTGGGTGGACACCGCCTTCAACCGCAAAGCCTGATGGATTTCGGGTTCGAAATAGATCGTCGAACGCTTGCTCATTTCACTCATGGAATCACCTCGAATAGCATTATAACATCATGACGTTAAAACGCTTTATTCAACCCCCGCATAAGCGCCTGCTAACCACAACGGATGAGGCATGCCGCACCCTAATCCGCAAAACTGCTCGGCTATTGTGAGGAAAACCATGACCGCACCACCCGCAAATCTGATCACCACCTTCCCCGAGGTGGTGGTGAAAGACGTCAAGATCAGCCTGCGCAGCCGCTTCTTTACCAAATTCCTGAAGTGGACGCTCAAGCCCATGATGGCCTGGTTCGTGAAAGGCGATAAGAAAAGCCGCCTGGGCAAGGCGCATATTTTTATCGCCCGCTCGCAGTGCAAGAACACCGCCGGACTGACGCAGCATTTCCGTATTGTGAACGGCGTGCCCGGCCCGACCGTGGGTGACTTTCTGGATACCAGCGGCCGTGTGATTCTGTGGCTGCATGGCGGCGGTTTCATCATTCCCGCTTCCAATCCGGCGCACCTGCGCATGCTCGCCCTGCTGTGCAAGGGTCTGGGCGCCAGCGGCTTTTTGCCCGATTACCGGCTCGGCCCCTACAACCAGTTTCCACATTCTCTGGACGATTGCGAGCGTGCCTATATGGGGCTGCTGGAGGCCGGCTACGATCCACGTAAAATCATGGTCGGCGGCGATTCCGCCGGCGGCAATCTTACCCTCGGCATGCTGCAACGCATCCGCAAGGCAGGCGCGCCCATGCCCGCCTGCGCCGCCCTGGTCTCGCCGGTAACAGAGATGGGCCGCATTCACATGCCGCAATCCAGATCCTATGCCCCGCACCGCGACCCGCTCATTCCAATAGGCAGCATGGGCAATCTGGATGACCTTTATACCCATGACTGGGATGCCTCCGACCCGGAGTTATCGCCGATCTATGCCGACTACAGCGGCATGCCGCCGATGCACTATGTCGTCGGCGATACCGAAGTCCTGCGCGATGACTCGGTGTTCTGCGCCCAACGGGCACAGGACGCAGGCGTACCGGTACAACTGGATGTGTGGCCGGTATTGCCGCATGCCTTCCCGCTGTTCGCCGCCCTGTTCCCGGAGGCGCGTATTGCCCGCGACGACATGATGGGATTTGCGAGACAACACCTTGCCTGAGTCACCAAATCACAACCCCGGCCACCGGAGCCGGGGCAACAAGCGAAACGGTTGAGACATGAGCACATCGAACTATCAGACGGAATATCAGAAGTCAGTCGATAACCCGCAGGGTTACTGGGCGCAACACGCCCAGGCGCTGCACTGGGACAAAACCTGGGACCGGGTGCTGGACGACAGTGATGCTCCCCTGTACCGCTGGTTTGCCGGTGGCCAGTTCAACACCTGCTTCAATGCACTGGACCGCCATGTCGAGAGCGGCCGCGCCGAGCAGACAGCCCTGATCTACGACAGCCCGCTGACCGGACAGCTACGAAAATACAGCTACCGTGAACTGCGTGATGAAGTGGCGAAGTTCGCCGGCGTGCTGACCGCCCAGGGCGTGACCCGCGGCGACCGTGTGGTGATCTACATGCCCATGGTGCCGGAAGCCGCCATCGCCATGCTCGCCTGCGCCCGCATCGGCGCCATTCACTCGGTGGTATTCGGTGGTTTTGCCGCCAGGGAACTGGCCAAGCGTATCGACGACGCCCAGCCCAGGGCGGTGGTCTCCGCCTCCTGCGGTATCGAGCCGGGCCGCATCGTGGAATACAAACCTCTGCTTGATGAGGCGCTGGAACTGGCCAGCCACAAGGTCGACAGCTGCATCCTCCTGCAGCGCCCCGAATGTCAGGCCTCACTCATAGAGGGTCGTGATCTTGACTGGAATGAGGCCATGGCCGGCGCCGAGCCGGCGGAATGCGTCACTCTGGAAGCCACCGACCCGCTCTACGTACTCTATACCTCCGGAACTACCGGCAAACCGAAAGGCGTGGTGCGCGACCACGGCAGCCATGCCGTCGCCATGACCTACTCCATGAAAGCCGTCTACAACATCGAGCCCGGCGATGTGTTCTGGGCCGCCTCGGATGTCGGCTGGGTGGTGGGTCACTCCTATATCGTTTACGGGCCGCTGCTGCATGGCTGCACCACCATCATGTACGAAGGCAAACCCGTGGGCACGCCTGACGCCGGCGCTTTCTGGCGGGTGATCGCAGATCACGGCGTGAAAGCCCTGTTCACCGCGCCCACCGCCTTCCGCGCCATCAAGAAGGAAGACCCGCGCGGCGAACTGCTGCAGAAATACGACCTCTCCACCCTCAAGACCCTGTTCCTGGCCGGCGAACGCTCGGACCCGGACACCATCAACTGGGCGGCCGACATGCTGGGCGTACCCGTGGTAGATCACTGGTGGCAGACAGAACTCGGCTGGCCGGCCATTGCCAACTGCCAGGGCATCGAACCCATGCCGATCAAACCCGGCTCTTCATCGGTACCGGTACCCGGCTTCAACCTGCAGGTGCTGGACGAGGCCGGCAATGAAGTGCCGCGCGGCCAGATCGGCAACCTCGTGATCAAGCTACCACTGGCGCCTGGCTCGCTGCCTACCATGTGGAACAACGAGGCCGGCTACGTCGAAAACTATCTGACCCGCTACCCCGGCTACTATCTGACGGGTGACGCCGGTTTCATTGATGAAGACGGTTACGTCTCCATCATGTCGCGCATCGACGACATCATTAATGTCGCCGGCCACCGCCTGTCCACCGGCGCCATGGAAGAAGTGCTGGCCTCGCATCCCGACGTGGCCGAATGCGCCGTTATTGGTGTGGCGGACGAACTGAAGGGACAACTGCCGGTCGGCCTGGTAGTGCTCAAGGCCGGGGTCGATCGTGAACCTGAAACCATCGTGGGCGAACTCGTCGCCCTCGTCCGCGAACAAATCGGCGCCGTGGCTGCCTTCAAGCTGGCGGCCATCGTCAAGCGCCTGCCCAAGACAAGATCAGGCAAAGTCCTGCGCAAGACCATGCGCTCCATTGCCAATGGCGAGGATTACACGGTGCCGGCAACGATTGATGACCCGCTAATCCTTGAAGAAATCACCGAAAGCCTGAACAGCCTCGGCTATCCGAGGGGATAACCATGTGGAAGAAAACCCCCATCTTTACGTTCGTGGTGAGCTCGTCGAGCCACGATTACGCCCTTCGACGGGCTCAGGGCGAACGGGCATATACCATCAGGTCAATCCTGCTGACTATCGCGGCTGCCTGGGCATTAACCGCCTGCGGCAGTGACGGAAACAACAACGGCAGCCTGAACGGCGGCGGCAGCAACTCGGGCAGTTTTGTGGAGCCGGCCTATGAAACAGACCAGGCCACACTCGACAACGCCATCATATGCTCCGGCTTCGAGAATACAGACAAACCCCCGGTGCTCCTGGTGCACGGCACCTTTACCGCCGGTTGGGAACAGTACGACTGGTCTTATGGTCCGGTACTGGAGTCCATGGGCTTTGACGTTTGCACTGTTACCTATCCGGATCGCGGCCTTGGCGATCTGCAGATTTCCGCCGAATATGTCGCCAACGCCATTCACTACATGCATGCCCAAAGTGGCCGCAAGGTCGCCATGATCGGTCACAGCCAGGGTGCGCTCATGCCACGCTGGGCCCTGAAATGGTGGCCCTCGGCACGCGACCTGGTCGAAGACTTCGTGCTGCAGGCCGGCCCCAATCACGGCACTTCCCAGGGCGGGACCAATCCGCTGTTTTCCGTATTGCAGGGTATTACCGGCATTCCCGCCGCCTTCTACCAAATGGGTACGGACTCAGAGTTCGAAGAAGCGCTGAATGCCGATGACGAAACTCCCGGCGATGTGGATTACACCAGCCTCTACACCCAGTTCGACGAGCTGGTGCAGCCCGTCACGCCCGTGCCGACCGCAGCGCTGGACTGGGGCATGGATAATCCGCGGGTGAGCAATATCCTGCTGCAGGATGTCTGTCCGCTGCTGATCGTGGACCATGTGACCATCGGCCTGACCGACACCACCACCTTCTTGCTTACCCTGGACGCCATACTCAATGACGGCCCTGCAGACATCGAGCGTGCCGGTGGTGCGGCTACCCTCTGCACAGCGCCTGCGATTGTGCCGGGTGTGACGCTTCCGCCCACATTCCTGCTGGATATGGCCGGACTCCTGCCGATGGAAATCGACAATGGCCTGCTGGACCCGCATCTGGCCAACGAAGAGCCCCCGCTGAAACCCTATGCGGCCGGAGCGGTACAATAAGCCCCCCTCTCCCTGACCCTCTCCCGCGAGGGGAGAGGGGAAAGCATGCCTCTCCTTGTTGAAGGGAAAGTGTCAGAGAGGAAGTGAAATACAACCGGGGTTCACATAAGAGAAAGAGACTATGACTGGATTAACTGCTGATCAGACTGTTGTGATTATCGGCGCCGGACAGGCCGGCGGCACCTGCGGCATGGAGCTGCACAAGAAGGGCTTCGAGGGCCGCATACTCATCGTGGCGGACGAGGATTACATTCCCTACAAACGTCCACCGCTATCCAAGACCTATTTCGCCGGCGAAGCCTCGCTGGAAAGCCTCTACGTCATGCAGCAAGCCAAGCTGGATGCCGCCGGCATCGAATGCATGACCGGTGTGCGCGTGGACAGCATCGACCGGGACAACAAGGCGCTGGCGCTGTCCAGCGGCGAAACACTCAACTACGACAAGCTGGTCATCACCACCGGCAGCCGTGCCCGTCCGCTGCCGGTGGACGGCGCCGACCGGCCGAACGTATTCATGCTGCGTAACATCGCCGATGTGGATGCCATCCGCGAACGCTGCGGTGAAGGCAAGCGTATTGTCATTATTGGCGGCGGCTTCATCGGCCTGGAAGCTGCAGCCGTGGCTGTGAAGCTCGGCAT
The DNA here is from genome assembly GCA_913055805.1 of uncultured Salinisphaerales bacterium. Taxonomy (GTDB): domain Bacteria; phylum Pseudomonadota; class Gammaproteobacteria; order Nevskiales; family CAJXLF01; genus CAJXLF01. The sequence continues at coordinate 23,495 of CAJXLF010000001.1, read as the reverse complement.
GAAAGTCACCGTGCTGGAGGGTCTGGAGCGGGTCCTGGCTCGCGTGACCGCGCCTTACACTTCCGAATTTTATGAAAAGGTCCATCGCGATGCCGGTGTGGATCTGCGTACCGGCGCTGCCGTTACCGGCCTGGAAGGCGACCCAGAAGTCACTCATGTAGTGCTCGGAGACGGCTCTAAAATTGAAGCCGACCTCGTGGTCATCGGCATTGGCATTGTGCCGAATGTGGAACTGGCCGAAGCCGCCGGACTGAAAGTGGATAACGGCATTGTCATCGACGATCACTGCCGCAGCTCCGACCCCGACATCTACGCGGCCGGCGACTGCGCCAACCATCATGACCATTTCTACGGCCGCCGCATGCGCCTGGAATCCGTACAGAACGCCATGGACCAGGCCCGTACCGCCGCCGACAACCTGATGGGCATCGAAGCTGTGTATGACGCCCAGCCCTGGTTCTGGTCCGATCAGTACGACCTGAAGCTGCAGATGGTCGGCATTTCGCAGGGCTATGACGACGCTGTTGTGCGTGGCAACCCCGATGAAAAAAGCTTCTCGGTGTTCTATCTGAAAGATGGCGCCATCATTGCCATGGACGCCATCAGCCGGCCCAAGGACTTCATGATGTCCAAGAAGCTGATTGCCGAACGCGTGCAGCCCGACAAGGAGGCACTGGCCGATGAGAACGTCGAGCTGAAATCGTTTTTGCCCGCTGCTGAATAAGGAGACCGGGTCATGTTGTTCGTCGGCAAACGCCGCGTACAGGTCGCGGACGACCTGGCCCCGGTCACCACCATCGATACCGACGCCGAATGCAACCCGGCTGAAGTTGAATTGACCTCGGCCGGGGTCGATCGCATCTGGCAACAGGTGGAGAAGCTGTATCGCACAGCGGTGCATCCCGGCATCACACTGGTGGTCCGGCGGCAGGGCAAGATCGTTATCAAGCGCGCGGTCGGTTGCGTACGCGGCAACGAACCGGGCCATCCCGGCCCTCAACACCCCTTGCACCCGGATGCGCCCCAGTGCCTGTTTTCCGCCTCAAAGGCGGTCACCGCCCTGCTGGTTTTCAAGCTGATCGATGACGGCAAGCTCAGTCTGGATGATCGCGTCAGCCAGTACATTCCGGAATTCGCCCAGGGCGGCAAGGGTCACATCACGGTGCTGGACCTGCTGACACATCGCGCCGGCGTGCCCTTTATTCCGCCCGAACACAAGGATCCGGAAATCCTGCGTGACTTCGACCGCGCCGTGCAATTGATCTGCGCCGCCGAATCACAGGACGGTGGCCGCCGCATCCAGTCCTATCACGCCCTCACCGGCGGCTTCATTATTGGTGAACTGATTCGCCGCATCGGTGACATCGAACTGCAGGACGCCCTGCATGACTGGCTGGCCGAACCGCTGGGATGCCAGTATCTGACCTATGGCGCCGCGCCTGAAATACGCGATCAGGTGCCCATCAATGCCGCCACTGGCCAGGCATTGCTATGGCCGCTGAACAAGTACATGGAACGCATCGTCGCCGTACCTTTCGAAGAGGCGGTGGAAGAATCCAATGGCGAGCTGTTCATGTCGTCCATCGTGCCGGCGGGCAATATCTACGCCTCGGCCGATGACCTCTGTCGTGTCTATGAAATGCTGCTGAATGGCGGGCAGTGGGAAGGCCGGCGCGTGCTTTCAGAGCAAAGCGTGCAGGCCGCCATCCGGCCCGTGAGCGGCGCCAAACTGGATCGCACCATCCTGTTGCCCATGCGTTTCTCACCTGCCTTCATGCTGGGGCAGGACCCCTTCGGCCTCTATGGCCCCTTCTGTGGCGACGCCTTCGGCCACCTCGGCTTCCTCAACCTGCTGGGCTGGGCAGACCCGCGCCGTGGCATCTCCGCCTGCTTCCTCAACACCGGCAAGTCCATGGCCCTGCCCGGGCTGTTACGCCTGTTCGGCGTGCTTGGCGCCATCAACAAGGAATGCAAGCCGGTCGTGGCCTAGTTTATCTATCCACAGATTACACGGATTACACAGATTTCTTGTTTCTATTCCCGGCCTGCAGAAAACAGAAACGGGCTGTGGATAATGTTATTTCTCACGCAAAGAAAGAAAAGTGCAAAGAAAGAAAAGGGGTCGGAGTAAATTTACTCTGATCCCCTTTTTCGCCTACCCGTCATTCCCGCTTCCGCGGGAATGACCATATAAATCCTAATCTGTGTAATCCGTGTAATCTGTGGATGATCAACGTTTCAGAAACTTCTCGCCTTCTTCCCAGACCCGTTTGCTGACTTCCGCGTCCAGCGCCTGCGCCGCCGGTTTTTTCTGCGTCATCAAGTGCAGGTAAAGCGCGGTCTGGTTTTCCAGTGATTTGGCTGCCGTTAGATAAACCACCGGCTCGCAGGCCTTTTCGGGGCTGGCGAACAGGATGCCCATAACCACCTTGAGCACCGGCTTGAACGCAGCCGGTGCATCGCGGGCGATATTGGAGTTGATCGGTCCCGGACACAGGCAATGCACGGACACATCGACGCCCTTGTCCGACTGCAGGCGGCGCGCCAGTTCCTGCAGCCAGGCGGTCATCACCAGCTTGCTGTGGCCGTACTGGGCGATACTGCCCATGGCGGAGTATTCCACCGGATCGCCTAGCGTATTGAAGTCAATCGGCGTGCCGGAGCGATGGGTTTCGGAGGATACGAATACAATACGCGGCTTGTCGGCACTGCGGCCGTTGGGTGTTCCGGCATAGGTGTTGTTGGGAATAGTGCCGTCGGCCAACAGCTGTTTCAGCAGCAGCATATTGCCGACGAAATGCACGCCGAACATCATCTCGAATCCCTGCCGGGTCTTCAGCGGCTTCTTGGGCACCACGCCGGCATTCAGCACCACACGGTCCAGCGTAATACCGCGCTGCTTGAGTTCGGCACAACAGGTTTTCACCGATTCCAGATCAGCCAGATCCAGATGTACGACCTCAACGGCGTCACTGCCGCTGGCGGCCTTGATCTCCTTCATCGCGGCGCTCGCATCACTGCGGCAACCCATGAGTACATGCGCACCACGCCGCGCCAGTTCGGTGGCGGTAGCCTTGCCCAGGCCGGAGTTGGCGCCGGTCACCAGGCAGGTCTTGCCGTCCAGGCGTTCGTCCTCGGTCAGGGTGCCGATACGTTCCTTCTTGCGGAACAGGTCGGCCACACCGTTCAGGGTGGCGGATACCGGGTTGTTATAGTCACTTGTGTCTGCTGCGCTCTTGCTCATGCGGCGGCCCTCGTCTCCTGCTGTGTCTGTTTATCTTCCGAAGGAATATTGAATGCCTGGCGGTAGCCGGCGTACTTCTCGTCCACCAGCTCCGGCGTCAGGCCGAACTCCTCCAGGGTGTATTTGTGCTTGCCGTGACGGTCCTTCTTGTTGACCCGGCGCGACTCGTCCATGGCCCTGCGGGCGGCATCCGTCAGCGGAATACCGGCAAAGTCGTAGATACGCTGCACTTCTGTCATGGGGTCACGCATCAGGTCGGCGTAATAAACATCGATGAAAGCGGCTGGCTGCTGCTGACGCACCCGCTGTGCGCTACGCAACATGTCGGCGTTCTTGTTCAGCCACAGCAGGCCCCGTTCATGCGCATCAACCACGTCACTGAACACGCCCGAACCGTGCGTCACCATCGATGAGAACGAAGCGGTGGTTTTGGAAGGATCACGATGCGTCTGGATGATCTTTGCGTCAGGGAACACCTTGAGCAACACATCCAGCTTGCCCAGATGCGACGGCGTCTTCAGTACCCAGCGCTCGGCTCCACGCTGCCACTGCAGCAGTTGCAGCAGCAATTTCAGGTATTCATAGGCGCCGGTCATGTCCTGTTGCTTGAGCCATTCACCATAGCTGGGCACGTAGTACATGGATTCCGGCACGTCACTGCTGAAGCTGTATTCCAGCAGCAGGATGTCCTCCTCCGGTGCGCTCGCTTCCACCGGGTGAATGGAGAAAAACTCCGGCGCCATATACTTCAGCGCCTTCTCTGCAAGCTGAGCCTTCTTGAATCGCGGATCCACCTGCCCCGGCTTCAGATCCACGGGCGTCGGATCAATCGACTCCCAGGACAGCATGGCGCGAGTATCCGGGTCCGCCGCCAGCAAACGATGCAGCATGGTGGTGCCGGTACGTTGCAGGCCGGCAATCACCAGCGGCGCCTTGATCTGTTCCTGCAGAATTTCCGGATGCTGTTTCACCAGTGCCTGTACTTTCAGACGCACACTGAGAAAACCCACCAGACGATCACGCGCCACGAAACGGCCAAAGGGATGCAGGCTGGCTTCCTCGTCAAGCGATCTGGCCAGCACCTGCAGCCCTTCCATGAAGGATTCGTCACCGAAATCGCTGAGTCCGGTACGACGTCGGGCCGCCTTCAGCATGGACTCGGGCTTGAGACTGCTGCGCAACCCCAGCACAGCAAACAGCCCGCCCAGGATGTTAAACAGCCTGATGGCGAAGGGCCGGTAGGGTTTAAAGGGAATTTGAAGATTACGTTTCATGATTGCGGATCCGTCATTCCCCCTCTCCCTGACCCTCTCCCGCCAGGGGAGAGGGAAAAGACTCCCTTCCCTGTTGACGGTGGAAGCTCAGAAAGAGGGTGTTTCAGAAGTACTTTGCGCCTCTGCGCCCCCGAATCAGTGTCCGGGGCAGGCTTTGCGTGAGACGTCGTTTTCATCTCTTGATCTCCGAGAATTTCACCACCCGGCACTGCGGCTGTGGATGCTCGTCGGCCCGAATCCAGCGGAAGCTCATGGCGCCGCAGTCATGGCCCACGGTATTGATCCAGTTCGGCACACCCGGATCGCTATGCGCCACCACGATCTGAACTGACCCGTCCTCGCGATACTCGGCGGTGTGCTTGTTCACATGGATTTTGAAGTAGCGATAGTCCAGCGACTCCAGCCAGTGATTGTCCAGCTGGAAGTTCCAGGCTTCGCATTCGGGGGGCGTCGCTTCGATCACCAACGCCTCATCCGGCGCCAGACGCCAGTAGCCGTGGTAATAGGTGATGTTGGGATCGCCACCGGCGGCCGCCGATACCTCGGGATCAAACAGCGGCAATTCGTTGGGGAATTTCTGCCAGTCACGGGCCCATTTGGCGAACAGCATGGAAGCCCCCGCCACCAGCGTGCCGGCCGTGTTCAGACCTTCGTCTATTGCCTGAGGCGTCAGCAAGGTGGGCAGACCATCGCCACCAATGCGCTCAATGGACAGATCCGCAGGCACTTCGGTATCACGATCCATGAACGTCTGACGCACGATAACCAGACTGGTGTCCGGTTCCATTTCCAGCCAGTTACCTTCATGCCGGTTACAGCTCAGAATCAGCTCGAAACGACCGTCTTCGCCTACCTCCAGGTCGGCCGCTTCGACATAGCTTGTGGTTTTCAGACCACCACCCTTGCCATAGCTGCCGGACTGCACGCCAAAACCCAGATAGTGAACCGTGCCCCGGGTACCGGAAATCCGATACTCGTACTGGCCGCTGATGGTGGCGTTCTGGTAGTTGTTGTCGGGATTGTCCGAGCCCATTTTCACAGTCTCGTGGACCATGCGCTTGAGCACCGGCGCCTTGGGATCGGCATATTCAATAAACGCCTCCAGGCCCGCCCGCACCAGACGGCTGAGATAACGCACACCCTCGGCCTGGTTGAAGGCATCGGTGGGCGCGCCTGGAAAGACCAGCGCGCTGCCGGCGGCCTTGAGCGTGTCGCAGTATTCCTCCCAGGCCTTGCCGGTGACGATGCGCTGCGCCGACACATCCGCCTCGGTCCTGCCACGCAGTTTCAACATCAACAGCCGGAACTTCTTGAAGCCCGCCAGGAGCTTGATCAATAGCTTCTTAATGGCTCTCTCCTCATTCGCATTCAAAAGATTGCGCCCCTGTTGACGGGACGTCATCACCCTTACGTATGAAACCCTCAGGCCGGGAAGCCGGCCTTCAGTTCTTCCAGCGCCTCATGCAGCATGGCGTTTACATCGCCTTCAGCACCCTGCTCAATCCACTGGTCCACCAGCGAACGCACCACCGCCAGCACGGCAGCGGCCAGCAGACCGGGCCGGGTATCGTTCTCGCGCGTCTCTTTAAAACGATGCGCAATGGCACTGGAAATGGCCGACTCGTAACTGATCTGGAATTCCAGGGCCTTGGCGCGCAACGAGGGAAATGAAGTCAGCACCGTGCCCTGCATCAGCAGACGCGTTTCGTCCTGCCCCTGCCCCTGTTCCAGCAGATGGAACAGCCAGATGATGGTGTCCATGGGGCTCAGTTCGGGCGGCGCCAGTTCCAGCGCCTTGACCATGGCCTGCAGACGGTCTTCGTAGAAGCCCACCACCAGCGCGGCTTCCTTGGATTCGAAATAACGGAAGAACGTGGCACGCCCCACACCGGCCTTCAGGGCAATGTCATTGGCAGAAAAACCATCCAGCCCCTTGCTCTTGAGCAACCCCATGGCGGCAGCCACGATGTTCTCGCGCACCTGCTGCTTTTTCTGCTCCCTTAACGAGGGTTGTGCGGATTGGGCCATTGACAGCCTCCTCAAAATAATACGATACTCTGTCTCAATTGAGACATCGTCTCATTTTTTTGAAGCATTGTCCAGACGACTATCGGCCGGGCACGGAAGGAATGCAAGAGGAGCGCAAAGACATGGAAAACACGACGCAGAAAGCCACCAATGTGACCTGGCACGACGGCGAAGTCAGCCGCCTGGAACGCCAGACCCTGCTCGGCCAGCTGGGTGCCACCGTGTGGTTCACCGGCCTGTCCGGTGCCGGCAAGAGCACCATTGCCGTCGCCGTGGAAAAGGAACTGCATAAGCGCGGCCACCTGGTCTATCGCCTGGACGGCGACAACATTCGCATGGGCATCAACCGTAACTTGGGCTTCTCTGCAGAAGACCGCACCGAGAACATCCGCCGCATCGGCGAAATCGCCAAGCTGTTCGTTGACGCCGGACTGATCGTACTGTCCAGCTTCATCAGCCCCTACCGTTCCGACCGGCAACTCGTGCGCAAGCTGCACGAAGACGCAGGCATGAATTTCATCGAATGCTTCGTGGACGTGCCGCTGGCCGAAGCCGAACTGCGCGACCCCAAGGGTCTGTACAAGAAGGCCCGTGCCGGCGAAATCAGGAATTTCACCGGCATCGACGATCCTTACGAGGCGCCGGAATCACCCGAACTGGTGCTGCCGAGTCACCAGCTGAGTCTGGAAGAGGAAGTGGATGCCGTGCTGAAAAAACTGGCGCAATGCGGCTGCCTGCCGGAATAACCGTATTTCGTCATGACGGCAGGCCGCAAAGCCTGTGCGGAATCCAGATTCCCGCTTTGGCGGGAATAACCAGGCTTTTGGTTTGCAGCTACTTCTTTCTCACCGCCACTACTTTACGTTTGGGTGCTGAAGTTTTCCTGACCGCGGACTTGCCTGCCGGTTTTCTGGTCGCTGGTTTACCCGCCGTCGCCTTGGGCGTTGCTTTGCTCGCCGGCGCTTTGCGGACGGCGGTTTTCTTCGTTACAGGTTTCTTCGTTACCGTTTTCTTCGTCACGGCTTTGCTGGCCGACGCTTTGGCTACCGGCAGGGGCTTGAGGCCAGCCGCCTTCTCCAGCTCCGTAACCGCCTCACCGGCATACACCGCCAACGACTGCAGCTTGGGGATGGCATCACGGCAACCCACAAAGCCGATCGCCACATTTTCCGAATAGCCGATCACAGTCACATTCAGCGCATAACCATCGAACAGGAAGGAGATGGGGTACATCGCCTCCAGTTCGGCGCCCATGAGATAGAGCTTCTCCTTGGTCAGGACCACATTGGAGACCACGAAGTTGAACATGGGCGACATCTTGGCCAGCGTGCCGGTCATCTGACCGATCAGCAGCGGCGCCAGGCCACTCAAAGCCAGATTATCCAGCGCCGGGCGTGACATTTTTTTCAGGTCGGCCTTGGCACGCAGCGTGGCATGGTGAATTCTGCGGGCGCGTTCCAGTGGATCATCAATGTCGGTATGCAGTGAACAGACGAACCCGGCAACGGCATTACCGCCCTCGCCTTCAGCGCGGTCCAGTCCGATCGGCACCGAGGCCGTCAGCGACTTCCCGGGCAGCGCCCCCTGTTCCAGCAGATAGCGGCGGGTGGTGGCGCCTACCACCGCCAGGGTAACGTCATTCACCGTCACATCCAGAGCCCTGGACAAACGCTTGAAACGCTCCAGCTTGATCAGCTGGGTACCCAGACGCCGCTGCTGCGAAACCGGCGCATTGAAAAGGCTGCGCGGCGTATGCAGGGAAGCCTTGATCATGCTGTCGTCGCCCTTGCGCAACTCCAGCAGATTGACGCCAAGTTCGCCCAGACCCTTGGCCGACGATGTTGCCTTGGACAACACGCCCTTGATCATTTCGGTGGTTTTGCGGCTTGCTTTGACCGTGGGTTTGGCAAAGCTCATCACGCCCGGCGCCGACATATCCCCGGGATCACGCTTGAGCCACTTGCGCACCATGTTCATGGCGCCCATACCGTCAATGGCGCAGTGATGCGCCTTGAAATAGAAGGCGAAGCGGTTGTTTTCCAGCCCCTCGATCAGGTGCGCCTCCCACAGCGGCCGGTCCAGATCCATGGGATTGGAGTGCAGTCGCTGTACCAGACTGCCCAGCTCACGCTCACCACCGGGCCTCGGCAGGGCCGAGTGACGCACGTGGTATTCCATATCCAGCTCCGCCTTGACCCAGGCCGGGCGCACTCTGGAGAACCGCGTGTCTGCGAGCTTGCAGTCGAACGGCGACGGCATGAAAGGCTCCGAGCGCATCATATCGACCAGCGTCTTGAAGTAATCTTCCGGCGGATTTTTCGGCAACTGGAAAATAAGCAATGACCCCACGTGCATTGGCGTACGCGTGGACTCCATGTACAGGAAGGAGGCGTCAATCGGACTCAAACGTTTCATCATTTCCCCTTGGGAATTCTGTTTTTCAGCTGGCATGGGAATCGCGCCTCAACCGCAGCCTTACACTCCGGTCACTTTATCGGAGTTAATACAGTCAGGCGAGAATTTCTATGTATTTTCAGTTATTTTTCGAATTGGCGCACAGTCTGCCAGTTCGGCGGCGAACCCCCTTACTCCGTTCGGATGAAGCTCCCAAAGGGCCCTGCACCTACTCTGGTGCGCTGTATTAGGGCATATTGCGTATATAGAAAATATTAACCTGTGTACGCGACGGGGCCATATATAAAAATCTACCCGTATATACCTGCAGGCCATACGTTTTCATACAGGTGCGAGACTGACTTTGGGAGGGGAAGTCGATGAATAAAGCATACAAGGGTTTCTGGGTGATTATGGCAGCATTGGCTGCACAAACCGCCAACGCCGGTACATTTGAATTCTGGGGTATAAACGCCAAGTACACGCTACTCGGCAACTATGCCGCAGCCTGGCGTATCGAGGACCCCAGCAACCGCATTATCGATGCACCGGGCCGGCCTTCAGTACCGATTGCCGAGGAACTGAAGTTCCCGGAATCGAATAACTTCGATGACGGCGACCGCAACTTCGATAAATACGACCTGGTGAACAACCGCGCCTCACTGCTCGGCGATATCGAATTCAGCTGGGGCGACTACGGCGTACTGCTGCGCGGCGACGTCTTCTACGACGACGTCTACGTCGACAACAATGACAATGCCCACACCGCACCGGATCGCATCAACACGACGCAGGAACCCTTCAACAGCTTTACCGACGCGGCCGACGAATTCAGCGGTACGCGCGCCCGTCTGCTGGATGCCTACGCTTACGGCACTTTCTATTTCGGCGACACCATGAGTCTGCAACTGCGTGTGGGCAAGCACATCGCCGCCTGGGGCCAGAGCCTGTTCTTCAACGGCCTGGCGCTGTCGCAGGCCACGGCCGACGCCACCCGCGCGACCATTCCCGGTGCGGAAGTGAAGAGTATTCTGCTGCCGATCAACCAGGCCTCACTGCGCTTCACGCTTAACGAGAAAATCACCCTGCTGGGGCAGTACCAGTTCGAATTCAAACCCTTCGAACTGAATCCGGTCGGCGAATTCTATTCGCCGGCAGACGTGGTCGGACCGGGCCGGGAATTCGCTTTCGGCATCCGCAACCCCTTTGACCCCTCGGTACTCGCCTCCTTTGACATCACCGATGCCAACACTCTGGCCGAAGTGCTGATGACCATCGACGAGGTTTTTGACGGCCAGCTTAACAGCGCCCAGTTGCAGCAGCTGGTGGCCAACCTGCCCATCGAATTCCTGCCCAGCCTCGGCATTCCCGACCCCGGCTCCAACCCTCTCAACGTGCCGGTGAACCTGGGCCCCAGCTATGCAGGTGATATCGAACCGGATGATGACGACAAGCAATATGGTTTCGGCATTGAATACGCCCTGACCTATACCACCACCCTGGGCGCCTACTACCTGCGCTATCACCAGAAGACCCCGGCGGTTCGCCTGAACTACGGTGAACTGACGGTGATCCCGGAACAGGAAATCGCGCCCGGCGTAGCCCTGCCTGAAATCACCACCGCCGACCTCGGCATCATCGTGCCCGAAACCTACAACATCGTTTACTACGACAATGTCGACCTTTACGCCCTGAGCTTCTCGACCCTGCTGTTCGGCTGGAACGTGGGCGGTGAGATCATCCGCCGCGAAGGCATCGATACGCTGGTAGACGTGGACAACGGCGTGAACGGGCCCGTACCCACACCGACCCGCGCCAACACCAACCAGGTACTGCTCAACGCCATCTACACTTATCGCCCGCAGTTCTACTTCGACTCGGTGGTATTCGTGGGTGAAGTCGGCTGGATTGAGATCATGGATGTTGAACCTCAGCAAAGTGTGGAAGGGGCCAATGCCGGCGCCTTCTATGACGACCTGACGTTTGACGAGGAAGCCTGGGCCATTGCCCTGCTGTCCTTCCTGGAAAAACGCAACATCTTCGCCGGCTGGGATATGAAGATCCCTCTTTCCTACCAGAAAGCCCTGAAAGGACGCGCACCCCTGAACGGCGCCTTTGGCTCCCTGTTTGGCGAAGACGACGTGCGTGTCGGCGTGGGCTTCGAATTCACCCGCCTGAACAAGCTCACCCTGGGCATCAACTACAGCGGCTTTACCGGCGGCGAACCCGACTTCTTCGACCGCCCCCTGGCCGACCGCGACACCGTCGGCCTCAGCGTGAAATACACGTTCTTCTAATTAGACAAGGATCATTCAAGAGCACAATGGAATCGACCAACTTCGACACTACGGCATTTCGTCAGGCCCTTGGCAGCTTCGCAACCGGCGTCACCATCATCACCACCCGTGACAGCAAGGGCGAACCTCTGGGCCTGACCGTCAACAGCTTTAACTCGGTTTCGCTGGACCCGCCGCTGGTGCTCTGGAGCTTGGCCAAAAGCGCTCTGAGCCTGCCCGTATTCCGGGAAGCCGAGCACTGGGCTGTACATGTGCTGAGTTCCGGGCAGTCTGAACTGTCCACCCGTTTCGCCATGCGCGGTGAAGACAAGTTCGCCGGCCTGGACGTAGACGCCGGTGTTGGCGAAGTGCCGCTGTTGAAGGATTGCACCGCCCGCTTCCAGTGCAAGACGGCTTTTCAATACGACGGCGGCGACCATGTCATCTTCGTCGGCGAGGTCGTATCCTTCGACCGCAGTGACGTGGCACCGCTGGTTTTTCACGGCGGCAAATATGCCCACGCCACTCCCCGCACGGAACGCGAAGGCAAGCCGCGTCGGCCTTATCTGGGCGGCAGCTTCAACGATGACTTTCTGGGTTATCTGCTGGGCCGCAGTCACTTCAAGTTCTATGGCCGCATCAAACCACTGCTGAAAGCCGAGGAACTCAGCGATGAAGAGTTCTACGTACTCTCCACTCTCACGCTCAAGCATGAAATGAGCGCCGAGGATATGGACAAGGCCATGCGCGACGTTCTGGACGAAGCCGGCCACGAAGCGCTGGACTCGCTCTGCAAGCGGGGCTATGTATCCCAGAAAGACGAAGTATTTCATCTCACCGATGAGGGCAGCCGCACGGCCATTCGCCTGATCACCTCGGCCAAGGCGGTGGAGTCCACGGTGACCGAACGCATGGGCTACGAAGAAGGAGCGGTACTGAAATCACTGCTCAACAAGCTGCTCGACACCCTCGACCCCGAGGCTGCCGAAATGTGGGAATACGAGCCCAACTGATCTGGCACAGCGAAATTAGTACAAATGGGTGATATTTTTTTGCCGAAGGGCACCTAATATCACTCCCTAAACCACCTTATTTACCAACAACAGACCTTCTTAGGTGCAGAGACGCTGAAGATTCAAGAATGAATCTCAAACCCGGACGACGGGTTTGGCGACAGGGAGAGACGCATGCAACCAGCATTGGCAGGTAGAACTTCTTTTATTCTGAAGCAGGCCCGGAACGCCTCGCTCTGCGGCAGCTTGCTGTTTGCCGTCACTGCGCAGGCAATGGAATTCGACTTCCTCGGCGCGGATGTCAAAACTACCTTGGTCGGAACCTACTCCGCCGCCTGGCGCCTGGAAGATCCCAGCGACGGCATCATCAATGCGCCTGGCCGGCCCTCGGTCCCGATTCCCGAAGAATTCAAGTTCCCCGAATCGAACAACCACGACGACGGCGACCGCAACTTCGACAAATACGATGTGATCAATAATCGCGTCACCCTGCTGGGCGATATCGAATTCAACTGGGGCGATTACGGCTTCCTGGTGCGCGGCGACGCTTTCTACGACGACGTTTACCAGAGCGATAACGACAACGCCCATACTGAACCCGATCGCATCAACACCTCGCAACAACCCTTCAATACCTTCACCGAGGATGCGCAGGAATTCAGCGGTCAGCGGGCCCGCCTGCTCGACGCCTATGCCTACGGCACCTTCTACTTCGGCGATACCATGGCGCTGCAGCTTCGCGCCGGCCAGCACATTGCCGCCTGGGGCCAGAGCCTGTTCTTCTCCGGCGTTGCACTAGCGCAGTCGCCGGCGGACGCCACCCGCGCCACCATCCCGGGCGCAGACGTAAAGAGCATTCTGCTGCCGGTGAATCAGTTGTCGGCCCGTTTCACCCTGACCGACAAGATCACCCTGCTGGGCCAGTACAAGCTGGAATTCAAGGAAACCGAACTCAACCCCACAGGCGAGTTCTTCTCGGTGGCGGATATCGTGGGTCCCGGCGCCGAATTCGCCTATGGCATCAAGAACCCTCTGTTCCTGGACACGCTGTCGGAGTTCCACATCATTTCCAACGACCTGGTGGAAATCCTGGAACTGATCGACCTGCTGCTGCTCAACGACCAGCTCGACATTCCTGATCTGCTGCCGCCGGAACTGCAGCTGCTGCAGTTGCCGCAAACCGGGCTCAATCCCCTGAATGCCGAGGAAGGCCTCAATCCGCAGCGCGGCCCTGACATCAAGCCCGACGACAAAGGCCAGTGGGGTGCGGGCATTGAATATGCCCTGAACTACACCACCACCCTGGGCTACTACTATCTGCGTTATCACAGCACCACGCCGGCGGTGGTCTTCAATTACGGCGGACTGGAAATCGCCGATCCGCTGCCCGGCCTCCTGCCACCCATCACCACTGACCTGCTGGGCGCCAAAGTGCCGGTGACCTATAACATCAAGTACTTTGATGACATTGAACTGCAGGCCCTGAGCTTCTCCACCAATCTGTTCGGCATCAACTTCGGCGGCGAATTCCTCTACCGCGAAGGTGTGGACGTACTGGTGGATGTGGACAACGGCATCAACGGCCCGGTGCCCACCCCCACCCGCGCCAATACCTACCAGGTACTGCTCAACGGCATCTATACCAGCCGCCCACCCTGGCTGTTTGACGCCATCACCATTGTCAGCGAAATCGGTTATCAGAAAGTGGACGAAGTCGAGCCGAAGCAGAGTATCGAAGGCCCGCGCGAAGGCGAGTACTTCGACGAACTCACCTTCGACGAAGAATCCTATGCCGCGGCGCTGCTGATGTTCTTCGACAAACAGGCCATCCTTGATGGCTGGGATCTGCGCATCCCCGTTTCCTACCAGCAGCAGATCAAGGGCCGTAGCGCCATCTCCGGCGGCTTTGGTTCATTGTTCGGTGAAGACGACATCCGCGTCGGCGTGGGTGTGGAAATGACGCGTCTGCAGAAATTCACGGTAGGCATCAACTACAGCGTCTTCACCGGCGGCGACGCCCACTTCCTGGACCGTCCGCTGGCCGACCGTGACAACATCGGCGTCACGCTGAAGTACAACTTCTTCTAGATCCTGCCGACCTGCCGCCGGGCTCAGAACCCGGCGGCGTTCAATGGCGCCGGTTCCTTCGGCCAGGCGCCGGTGGAGAAGTAAGCCTCCAGTCCGGGCGCGCTGTGCAGCTGGTCGTCCCGCATCCAGTAACAGGTGAGGCGGCCGAAATTATCCAGGTCGGCACTCACCAGACAGCTTTGTTCGTATTTAGGCCAGCGTATGCGCAACACCTCGCCTTCACCCGGCGATGGTTTGTCGATTTCCACAGTGGCATGAATAGACTGCTCGCCAATGGTCTTGATCAGTTCCAGCTTGCCGCCCGCTTCGCGTATCTCCGCGGTCCCGGCGTAAGAGACACCTCCGTCCGGCATCTGGCCGATAACCGCATAATTACCCGGCAGCAGAATCAGGTAGGGATGGACTTCCCCGTCCCGGGCCATGCCGGTCGTTGCTGACAGGCAGAGCAACAAAGCCAGAACAGCAGCTGCGCAAGGTGATTTCCTGATCGTGAACATAGCCACCTCTTTGGCCACAGTCATGGCTAACTCAAACACCCTTCGGCTGCACTACAGAATCAGCGTCGTCGCCAGAAACAGCATCAACCCCATACCGATAATGTCGGTGAAAGTGGTCAGGAAGATGCTGCTGGCAGTGGCGGGGTCCGCACCGAAACGCTTCAGGGTAAGCGGCACCATGACACCGAATATGCCACTGCCGACACAGGCGCCGACCATGGCCACCAGAATCACTACCCCGAGCATGACCGGCTGCGCAGCCCCGGTCATGCTGGCGTACACACTCATGGCCACACCCGCCACAATGCCCACCAGCAGTCCATTCAGGGCACCGAGCAATATCTCCTTTTGCAGCAACTTGCGTATCGGATAATTACGCAACTTGCCCAGCGTCAGACCGCGCAGGGTAATGGCCAGCGCCTGACAACCGGTGTTGCCGCTCTGTCCGGCCAGCACCGGCAGAAAAGCCGCCAGCGCCACCACACGCATGATCGTATCTTCGAACATACCCACCACGAAGGCAGCGGCAAAAGCTGTCAGCAGATTCACCTGCAGCCAGGGATGGCGCATGCGAAAGGCGGCGAACACCCCGGTTGTGACCTGCTCTTCGCGCGCCACACCCACCTGGGCGCCGGCCTGGCCACTCATCTCCGTGGCGATGCGTTCATACAGCTTCCAGCCACGCACCACTCCGATCACCTGCTGGTCATCATCCACCACCGGATACATGGGATAGTGACGGCCCAGCGCCTCGGAAATCGCTTCGCCAATGCGGGTGTCCCGCGTAAAGGCGAAGGGTTGCTGCAGCATGATGTCTTCGAGTGTCTGTGACGGCTTGGCCAGAATCAGATCTCGCATGCCCACCACCCCTGCCAGCTTCTCTTCCCGGGTGGCATAGATATAGGTAACGTCAGAGACATCCTTGGTCTTGACCAGGAAGGCCAGCGCTTCGGCTGCCGTGCTGCTGGCCGGCAGAATCGCAGGCGCAGGCGACATCAGCTCACCAACAGTCTTCTCCAGGCCGGACGGCGCCGTCTGTGTCTCCATTTCCTCCGCCAGTTCGGCGATGTCGGGACTATCCGTCATGACAACTCCTCGCAATTTGGATTTTGGCTCGCCCCACCAGTATAGCGAGCGAACAGTTCAAGCAGAGAACGGGGCCGGGTTGCGTACCCGCCACATCAACAGTAACGGCACTATGGTGTAGGGAATATTCACGATGAACACGGCCAGCAGATTGGCCTCCTCACGGTTCGTCGGATCCAGAAACTCCCAGCCGAAATACACCAGCGTTGAATAGATAATCGCAGAGCCATAAACCAGCGCCGGCACCCGCACCCAGTTACAGCCCTTGATAAAGGCGTAAATAAAAGCCGGATAACAGGCCCCGAAAAGATAGCCGTCGATGCCGCACATGATGCGCAGCCATAGCGGTGTATCCAGAAACACCGGATCAAAGGAGCTGGCATACCAATACCAGGAACGGCCGAAGATATCCGTGGCGGAGGCCAGGTCCACATCGAAGATGATGTATTGCTCGTAGATAAACGAAGACACGGAAAACACGCAAAACCAGAACACCAGAAACAGGTCGAACGGGCGTTGTCGTAACGGTGTCATATCCCCTCCTGATGCAACCGTTTCAGAGACTCGCGGCACTGGCCGCGTTTTATGATGCTGTCCCCAAGGGCTGGTCCGCTTCAAGAATCCAGGCCCTGGGATGATGGGTAAAACCGATATGCGGGTAATACTCACTGGCAGCCGGCGCCGCCAGCAACACCAGCATGCATTTTTCACCCAGCGCGGCACGGGTTTGCTCGATCAGATGCTTGCCGATACCCAGGCGTTGATGAGATTGCGCCACCGCCAGATCCGACAGATAGGCCACATAACCGAAATCCGTCAGCGTTCTGGAAATGCCGACCAGTTGATCGCCATCCCAGGCCGTAACCGTAAGATCGGCATTTTCCATCATCTGACGCATCACATCACGATCCCCTGTCGGCCGCCGCTCACCCAGGGTAGATGATTGATAAATATGAATAAATTTTTCAAGAGTCAGTTCGGCATCTCTGCGATATTCAATCACTTTTTCAATCCGGACAGGTTTTATACGAACCCGCAGTATAGAGACTTTGCCTGCAGCACTGCCTGATCATTAAAGATAATAATTGCGTCCCCGCCAAAACCGCCCGAAACTACGCCGCCGGGCAGCCGTTCCCACCCGGTTTTTGGAGACATTAACCGCCTTGCTGTACGCACTGCCCCAGGATCATGCCTGGATCATGGAACGCCTCGCCGGACCCGGCTGGGCGGTATGCCCCGACTTCATCAAACCCGCTGCCCTGACCAGCCTGGCTGCCGAAGCCCGCGCCCTTTGGGAAGACGGCGCCTTTCGTCACGCCCGTGTAGGCGTCGGCGATCAGCTTCAGTTGCGCCCTGAAGTTCGTAGCGATTATGTGCACTGGCTGAACGAATACACGCTCAGTCCGGCGTTGGCCGACTATTACCGGCGTATCGAACAGCTACGGCTGGAGCTCAACCAGGCCCTGTACCTGGGCCTGTTCAACTTCGAGGCTCATCTCACCGTCTACCCGCCCGGCAGTTTCTATCATCGCCATCTGGATCAGTTTCGCGACACCCGTCACCGCATCGTTTCCTGCGTGCTGTATCTCAATGACGACTGGCAATCCGGACACGGCGGCCAACTGCGTATGTACATGCCCGGAAGCGATGATTACAAGGACGTACTGCCCCGTGGCGGCACATTGGTGGTTTTTCTCAGCAACCTGATAGAACACGAGGTGCTGCCGGCCACCCGTGAGCGCTTTAGCCTCACAGGTTGGCTGCGGCTCAGGGAAAGCCTGCCTTAAGCAGCTAAAGCAGGATCGAAAACAGTTTCGAAAGAACGGCTCGCTCTTTTGCCGCAATCGGCTCAAGTAGCCATTCCACTGTCTGCCCGAAAGTCACGCTGGCATCCTGAAAAACACTCTCGCCTGCGCTGGTCAACGCCACCAGGCTTACCCTGGCATCACGGGGAGCTTCTTCCTTTGTAATGAGGCCAATTTTTTCCATCGGGTTAAGCAAGCGGGTCACACCGGAAGCACTCAGGCCAACGGCCTGGGCCAGATCAATGCGGCGCATTCTGTTATTGGCGGCATTGGCCAGTTCCCTCAGCACCAGGTATTCGGTAAAGCTGATGCCATGCTGCGAGAACGGACCGCTGAGCTGTTTCTGGAACTTCGTATGGACTTGTGCAAGCTGCAGAACCAGCTCGCTCGAAGAGGTGGCGGCCATCGGGCAATACCTTGACTGATAATTGATCGCGCAAATATAAATACATATGCTTGATTAGTCAAACATATGAAAAATGTTACTGCCCGGTTTCGCCGGGGCTGGCATAGGCGCGCAGCACTTCGACCACCTTCACGTCATAACGGGCATACCAGACGGACCGCCCTTTGGCCTGCGCGGCCTTGTGCTCCGGGTGCTGTTTCCAGGCCTGAATCGCTTCCAGGCTGGGCCAGTAGGAAATGGCGATCTCCTGACCGCCCTCACAGGCGGATGTGAAGTCGAGGCATCCGAACTCACTTAGCGCCAGGTCACGCATACGCTGAGCCGTAGCGCTGTAGTCGTCATCCAGCTGCTTGATTTCAGCAGTAAAAATCACGGCATACATGGCAGCCTCACTCATTTACTCAATCGCTTCATAATGATGAACCTCGGGAAAGGGGTCATAGAAATGATGCAGTAACCGCTTCCATTCCTGATATTCGGGAGATTGGCGGAATCCCACCTCATGCGCCTCGACCGACACCCAACGGACCAGCAGCAGATAACGATTCTCCACTTCCAGACAACGCCGCAGTTCATGCGACAGGTAACCCGGCATGGAGGCAATAATCCTCTGCGCTTTGGCAAAACCGGCCTCGAACTCGGACGCCTGGCCCGGCCGCACATTCAGAATCGCCACTTCCAGAATCATTGATGAATACCACCCTCTAATCTGCCCGGTTCAGGCGAAAACGCATAAAACGCTCACCTTCCACCATTAGCTCACCATCTTCCACAAACCCCAGGCGCAACAGGCCCTTGATACGCGTACGGGTTGGCGGCAGCAATACCGTAAAAGTCTCCAACCCCATGTCTTCAAATGCCCGCTCAATAATTTTGTTATAGAGGGTCTTGCCCACGCCCCAGTAATGCGGATGCAACACCAACCCCAGATCCGCCTCACCATTCTCAGGTTGTAATCCACCCCAACCGGCAAACGTGCCGTCAATAAAGAACGCCCAGGGTCCGTAACCATGTTCGGACCACAGCCGCTCCTTGACGGCGACAAAGGCCTCGCAGTCTTCTTCTGTAAAGCCGGCCTGTAACAGCGGCATCTGCTGCCGCACCCGCGGATGCGTCATCAAGGCGATGAGATCTGATTGGGTGACTTCCGTCAGTCGTCTGAATTCAATGTGCATGTGCGGGCTGCCTGTCCATCAACCATGTGCATATTCGACCGGAACAAGTAAGCACTCCTTGCAAAGGATGTCCCTTCACTCGATGTCATGCAGCATGATCAATAGAGGCAAAAACCACCAACCGCTCGCCCGCATATGCAAGCTGATAGGACTCTCGCCATGAGCTGATGACACCACCGGCGCTGTTGTACAGCTCCCAGGTTACTGTGGCCATAAAGGCGCCTTCGTTCAAAGGCGCAACCTCCAGCCACTTGTAGCCACAGGCGCGGCAACCCTTTGCATAATAGTCATCGAGAAATTCCTGGAAGTACCCGGCCGTTTCGGCCGGTGAGCCCAGGTGTATATGTCCGCCATCCGACTTTATCGCGGTATAAGGCGAAGCATACCGCGCAGCGATGACAGCGCCGTCGAAGGTCTTGAAGGCTTCCACGAACGCATCAAAGAACCCGGCCACGGCCAGACTCACATAGTTATGCATTGATTTGCATCAGCTGATATTCGCCTTCCGGCCCCATGTCCACGGATAGGGTTTGCCAGCCCCTGGCCCGATAGAACTGTAACGCCCGGGTATTCGCCGAAACACACTTCAACCGGGCCGGATACCCGATATAAGCAAGACACGTCTGGAGAAGCTGCGATCCAACATTGCGCCCGGCAAACGCCGGCAACACATATAAATGATGAATGAAATTCTCGGGCTCCCAGACTGAAATAAAGCCGATAACCTGAGCATTTACCTCGGCCACCCAGATTCTTTCGCCCTCGGTATCACGTGCGAAATCCTCAATACTGATTGAGTCTGGCGGCAGCCAATGAAATGCCCTGAGGCGTGTCTGGTGGTAAATTTCCCCGAGCGTTTGATAGTCGCCGGCGGCATGCGCGCGAATCACCGGTACATCTTGCTGGCTGATATCACCCGCAATCATTCCGAAAAGGCCTCGCCGGTCCGTATCAATGCCTCCAATTCGGAATAGCCCTCCAGCTCCAACAACAGACGCCCCCTTTCCGATTGAGCAATCTCGGTCCAGTGCCTGTTTTCCAGGGCACCCACCATCGCATAAAGAAAATTCAGGCTGGGCCTGGCGGCGGACGCCTGCTGCATCAAAAGATACGCCCTCACCGGCCCCAGGTTTCTCAAATCATCGGCGGTATGGATGCCCACATCCATCAAACACTGCTCGGACTTCGGACCCAGTCCTTTGAGATCCCGTAGTCGGGAGTTGTTCATTCAGGAAAACGCCTGAGTTCACCTGCTGCTATGGAGCGTAGCGGAACAGCAGCAGGTGAGCGCCTTGCTAGGACTGAGTGTATGAAATCAAAAAGATATGTAGTGACATTTTCATCTCGCACGGACAGCAGAAAGATATACCAACAGATAATGCTTGCGATAATCATTTCGCCGCCGTCTTCAATAACCGTCAACACTTGATTTGTTTTCCAGCCTGGCTGAATAGAAATATGTAGCATGTCGACGAAAACACCGAAGAAGGCCAAGGCAAAAATTAGCGGAAACAAATCATGTGACATTTTCCTGAATGTTTTCGGTCCATATCTATAAGACACTAAAACAAAGGACAATAAAAACGCTCCAGCTACGCCCGTAACTGCCAATTCTCCAATATCTTGAAGCCTCAATCCAAGAGGAGGAATCATTGTAAGATTGCGAGCTATACGCTCTCCCACCTTCTCGTGGATTGCCAATGCGTCATCGAAAAGCAGGTATGTGAAAAATACCCCCCATGCACTGAAGTTCAACGACCGCCGTGTTATAGAAACATATGTCAGCAGAGCTATTATCCAGGACCACTTTATATACTGAAAAAACTCAGGGTAGCCATTGTCCTTTTGCAGCGAAAGCAGTGGATTATTTAGTAAAGGGGATAGAACATTTACTGAATGAAGCACAATAAAGGCAAGATCAGCACATAATAGAAGCACAAGGAGAAGTGATGCGCTGTGCACATGGAAATGTTCCAAGCGTGCAAATGTCGGTTTCCCTGGATTCATAAATTGCGTGTGCCTAACGCCGGAGCAATTTATTGCGCGTCCTTGTTGAGTGACTTGTTAGAAGCCGTTTCTTCCAGACGCTCGGATAGCCAGACTTTGATGATGGATTGTCTGCTTACACCAAGGCGACGAGCCTCTCTGTCTAAGCGAGCAACCATCCAGCTAGGAAAGTCGACATTAACCCGCTTTTGCTCCTGCATGGGACGCCTGGCCTTCGACAAATCGAGAGCCTCCAAAATGTCTTCGCCTTCATCGAATTTACGATCAAATACTTTAGCTTTCATATAGAGCGACCTCCTCATCTCGTGAGCGTCGTACCGAGATGATGCGGATATTTTCCCCGCGATAAGTAATAACTGCGGACCAGTGTTTGCCTTTGATAGTGCCAATAACTAAAGAGCGGGATTCATCAAGCGTTTTGGCTGGGATTTCCAGGAGCTCTGCATCCTCCCAAAGTGCCTGGGCCTGAACAAAGTCAATTCCATGCTTCTTAAGATTGGACTTGCTCTTGGTTTCGTCAAATTCAAACATGGTATAAATAATATACCTATAGAGTATATTTTCAAATTATGGTTCTGCGGCTTCTAACGCCTGAGTTAAGTGGCGGCGCTTTTCGGCGTCCCGGGCTTGAGCGAATTGTTATGCGGCATGAAACTCGATTTTCTGCACCGCCTTCAAATTGATAGACTTGCGTGCCTGCCAAAGATCGTAGTTATCCTGCATTGTCAGCCAACTCTCAGGGCTGCGTCCCAGCGCCTTAGAAAGGCGCAAAGCCATCTCGGAGCTAATACCGCTAGTGCCATTTAATACACGATTTAGGGTGGAGGGCGATACACCAAGCTTGGCAGAAAGCTGCCTGCCCGTAATTTCAAACGGCTCCAGATAGACTTCCCGGATAAATTCACCGGGATGCGGAGGATTGTGCATAGTCATCAGTGATAATCCTCGTAATCAAGTACGTATGCATGGCCATCACGAAACTCAAATGTAATGCGCCAATTACCATTTACCCAGATAGACCAACGGCCTTTATCTGAACCTTTAAGCGGATGAAACTTGAAGCCGGGGATATCCATGTCTTCAATCACCGAGGCGGTATCCAGGGCGACAAGTTGCATCCTCAATCGCTTCGCATGTTTTGACTGAATTCCGGACTTTGAACCCGTCTCGAAATACTTCTTCAGCCCTTTATGGCGGAACGACTTAATCATTCAAGGAGTATAGCATGTTGCGCATCACGCAACAAATGCCGCATAACGCCTGAGTGAAGGGGCTTGATCTATCACCACTTTAGTGGACACATTACGCACAAAGCTTTTCATAATTTTCCGGCGATTGATAGCCAAGAGATGAGTGTAATCGCTGGCGATTATAAAACTCGATGTACTCCACGATATGGGCGGTGGCCTGTATCTCGTTGTCGAATAATTTCTGGTGAATCAGCTCGGCCTTGAGGGTATGGAAGAAGGATTCCACCACGGCATTGTCCAGCGGATTGCCCTTGCGGCTCATACTGCGGGTCAGGCCAGCTGACTCGACCAGTTCCCGATACTCATGGGCGGCATATTCGATACCCTGGTCGGAATGAAAGATACAGCCAGATTGTGGCTGCTCACGAGTGATAGCCATACGCAGGGCACTCTTGGTCAGCTCGGCATTACGCTGTCGACTGAAAGACCAGCCGATGACCTTGCGGCTGTATAAATCCAGAACCACAGCATGATAAAGCCAGCCATTACGCGTTTTGATATAGGTGAAGTCACCGGCCCACTGACTGCCTGTAGTTGTGGGCTTGTCAGCGGCCTTGAGTTGATTGCCAGCACTGGAATAAAACGCATGTTGTCCGGGCCGCCAGGCATACAGCCCCGTGGTGCGGGCCTTTATCCCCATGTCCCGCATCAGGCGATTCACCCGGCGTTTACTGCAGGAATGCCCTTGCTGCCGCAGTGTCTGATGCATCCTCGCTGCGCCATAGCAGCGCCGGTGGCCCTGGTGCAATTCGCCGATCAGGGACTTCAGCTTGATGTCATACCTGCGGTGCTGACTCATGGGTCGACCCTGCCAGGCATAGAAGCCGCTGGTGGATACG
This sequence comes from uncultured Salinisphaerales bacterium, assembly GCA_913055805.1. Taxonomy (GTDB): domain Bacteria; phylum Pseudomonadota; class Gammaproteobacteria; order Nevskiales; family CAJXLF01; genus CAJXLF01. The sequence continues at coordinate 113 of CAJXLF010000001.1, read as the reverse complement.
TTCAATAAATGGCACAGGCGTCGTACAGGGTATTGATGTTGAATTGCACCGAAAACTGACCCACTAGAGACATATATTTGCATCGAATTTTGACCCACGTGCAACCCTTCCTG